>CAYQDB010000022.1:0-34999 GCA_964416195.1 uncultured Ignavibacteriales bacterium | reverse complement strand
TGCTCTAAGATAATATATATCATCAGGCCATAAATGCAAGTTGGACGGGTCAAAATGCGTGTTGTTTTGACAGGGAGAAGCTGCGGCCTGGGACCTACTATGCCGGGATTGAACACCCGTGACAGCTTAGCAGACATCGCCTGTCTCGGCTGTCAGGAGGACAAACATCCTGACCTACTCTGACTTCAAAACTCGCTGGCAGTAGACCAGTGGTTTTTGTTATTATCATGCTACGGTTCTGGGCTAGCCTTATACTTGCCTACAACCAAAAAACGGAGGCTGGTCTATGAGAACTTCTCTGACAACACAGAATGCCAATAAGAGAGATGGGAAAAGGCTCGGTCATCGACGTATTTGCTTAGGTCATCGTAAGTTTGCTTTAATTCTTGAATTAACTCCCTTAATGAAGCCTTTTCGAGACAATCAAACTCCGAGTATTTCGTGAAAAGATAGTGGCGTGCCGCTACCTGTTTTGCCTCAGCGGTCGGATAGTCAAGCCGCACGATTTGGCGAACGTTTCTACGCGACCTTCTTTCAAAGGTAATGGGTGTACTATCTCCATACGTAAAGAATGCTTCGTCCACGGTGTTGCGGTTGTTCAGTAGTTCAAGACACTGCTCACACTTGCAAACGTTCGATTTATACGCTTCACGCGAATCCAGCCAACCTTTTGCTCTAATTATTTCAAGGGCATCACCATATCTGAGTCTTGAATGAATTGACGGATAGTAGAACCAGGCCATTGGAATCCCGCCTCCGACGGGAATTACGCTTCTGTGCTCACCATAATTGATTGCATGTCCTACACCCGAAAGAATTTCACCCGCATCTGGATGGCAGAGGAGAGTCGACAAGTAACCTCCATGAGAGTTCAATATTGTCCCAGTATGACCTCTTAACTCCTGCAACAGCTCTATGTAGGAACGAATTTGATCCCTATGAAGCTGTTCCTCAGTATGTTCATCTATCCAAAGTAGAATACCTTGCGGTTTGAGTTCAGACACTTTCTCAACAAGATGTTCGCGACCCAGATCCAAGAATTGCTTCGATAAGATAGCAGCAAGAAAAACAGGTAGATCCTTAACAAGCTCGCACGTTTTGCGGTAACACGCGTCATTTATTTTGAGCCACCGAACGAAGTCTCGAGAAGATAAGTAGAAGTAAGGTGCGATTATGAATTCGGGTTTGAACGGCTTGTCGTCACCTAGAAACTCTTTATCGTCTTCGCTAATAGACTCATACAAGGTATCTCGTTGATATGCGACAACATTATTACAGACTTCCCCGATCTTTTCTGAATCCGGATCACCTTTTTCATCTAGAAAGTCAGATGGTGAAAGAGGCTCATCCCTTTCAATAACTCTTGTGAAAGGTGATTTCAGTCTTTCTTTGGCGAGTTTGACTACGGAAGGTTTGAATTGGTAGTCAGGTTCTTCGTCTTTATCCTTATCGCTTACGTCCCTCTTGAGATTAATTGTATCATGTTGAAATGCGTGAGTTTGTGGGTCTATGAAAAACGGTTTGCCCGACGTGGCCACAAAAGCAGCGACACCCGCCGGTGTGTGCGACACGATATTTCCGCTGAGGGCAATTATATCAAAAAGAGGTCGGTGGCGGCGCCCTAAGAAAAATCTCTGCTCAGAATTGACATTGTAATGATAAATGTGTTTTGCCATCACGCCATATCCATTACCCTACGCTGCAACCGATTCTTCGCAGGTCGCCAAGGGTCATTATCGCTTCGTTCTTCTATCTTTTTCACAATTGTACCATCAGGCATTACGTAAATTAGACCGATGCCCGCCTTTCTTATCGTCTCCAAGGTAGTCTTTTTCGTATTCCGATAAAACGTGCCAATGCACACTCTGTCCGCTGATAGCTTATGGGTGCGCAACTGTTCAACGGCTTTTTTGATATTAGATACTTTACATTCTATAACCCATATGTTGCCATCAGGATCGATAGCTGCGATATCCGCACTTCGATTAAAATTTGCCACCTCTGTTGCAACCCTGTAGCCCCTGCTTCTTAACACATTCACTATGGCATCTACTATGTTTGATTCGTCCACAGTACTATTCCTGGCTTATGTAGCTTGGTAGATCTCCTATCGAGTCTTCTTCGAGAGACGAAAGAAACCCATCACTGGTGTGGCTTCTCCAAAGAAGAAACAACTGAAACGCAAACAATAAGACCGGAACATATATCAATAGGTAGGGTTTGAGCAGTGCAAGCTCAGTTCTGGGCACAACTAACCCACAAACTACCGAGAGAGCAACAAGGACCAGTGCAAGAAGTGCAGCCGAATTGATCGTTCTCATCTGATACTCTACCACAGAAAGCTTGCACAATGCGTTTTGGAGACGGTACAGTTTATCCGTATGTACTGCAAATTGGGGGTCGCCCTCATTCGCTGCCGAAATTGTGTTGCCAAAATACCAATATGTATTGGGGTACTTTTGTCTCACATCCTGTCTTAAGTCTCTACACCTACGGACCACGTTGCCAGATAATCGAAACGTAAGGAGGCCAACACCATTTATTACGAAAATATAGTTAAGATAATCCATTACGGAATGTATCGCTCTCGGATTAGGGACTTATCGGTATATTCCTTTTTGTACTTTCTGTAGACGTAAAGCAAGATTCTGTCAAGCGAAACTTCTACCAGCGATTGTTTGAATTCCTTCAGCAAATTTCTTTGGTTCTCGGATAGATTTCCCCACAATTCTTTACCTTTTGAAAGGCCTTTTGGCTTAGCTAATCTAAAAACCTCTTCACTATATTCACTAGAGTCAAAATCATTCAGGTCCCCTATCCAATGATCGTATTCTGCTAACTCTTCTGGCAGAGGCTGGTTCTTACTATATGAGACATCAACATATTCTTGGTTAATCAGAAACTCTAAATCGTTCAAGAGGACTTTGGAAAATGGCCCAAATTTCCACGCGAAATATTCTGGAAATGGTTTATCGTCAAAGCTGGTATCCTTTATAAAATCCTTCAGCAATTCCTCCCTAAACAAGAAACCCATTTTCATCAACCTTGTTCTACCAGAGATGGGCGCATTAGCTTGTGTGCCCTCTGTGGGGGAATAAAGAAGCATAACCAGAAACCGTTTGCCGGTCAGTTTCATATGATACCCTTATAAAAGCAACTGCGATCTACCCACGAGCTACCCAGGCTCACACTCACTAAAATCTATCTGCTATACTTCAGAATTTCAACAATTTTTTTATGTTTATATCACATATTTTTTCCAGTTGTATTTTTCCTATCTCAACTATTTACTGACACCATGCGCTGGTCGTCAGTATTTCTTTTGCTCCCCGTGTTGTTCTGGGGGGTGTCGTATATCGCCATCAAGGTGGTGCTGACCGAGCTTGAGCCCGTGGAGATGATCTCGGTAAGGTTTCTACTGGCAGTTCCGGTGCTGTATGTCATTATCAAGAAGAAGCGGCTTGCCGTCTGGCCAAAGGCGATGCATGTCAAACTGGTGATTGCAGCAGGTGTCATATTCTTGCATTTCTGGGTTATGGCGACCGGCATGAAAGAGACCTCGGCCTCCAACACAGCCTGGATTCTCACCACTGCGCCGATCTTCATAGCTTTGCTGTCATGGGCATATCTAAAAGAGCCGTTCACGGCTTCACAGTGGGGCGGGTTGCTTCTGGCTGCCGGCGGGGTTGTGTTTCTGACCTACAATGGAGATTTGGCCAATCTGCGATGGATCAACTCTCGCGGCGACGTGATCGTGTTGGGATCGTGCGTTACCTGGGCCTTCTACACCGTCGGCGCCAGGGAGATCACGGCTAAAGTCAATCCATTGGTGGCAACTTTCTGGATGACCGCCATAGCGGGACTTGTTTTTATTCCCTACACCCTGCTAACGAGCGGATATGAGAAGTTCCTGCATCTGAATCCGGTAACGATACTGAGCCTGGTCTTTCTCGGTGTCTTCTGCCTGGCGATTGCTTTCTGGCTGTGGTCGGAAGGGCTGGCTCGGGCAAACGCCGCCGAGGTAGGCGTATGGCTGTATGTCGAGCCGCTTTTCACCGTCGTTGCAGCGGCGATTCTGCTGGGAGAGTCGGTCACCCTCTGGCTGGCAATCGGAGCGATCCTGATCAGTCTTGGGGTGTATGTAAGTGAGAAGCTTAGGTCAAAACCTCAGGCTCCGTGAAGCGACATCACAAATCCTCTCTCGATCGATAGCCCGCTGACACATACCCTACCATAGGTGCGGAAACTACGGCGCGGGCCTGTATACCATGAACAGGGAAGCCCAAGCCCAAAAGTGGTTTCTCAAGACTGCCCTGTCTTATCTCGGTACACCGTACATCTGGGGCGGTGATGATCCCTCCGGCTTTGACTGCTCCGGGTTCGTGGTCGAATGCCTGAAGACCGCCGGGCTCATCGGGGAAAAGGAAGACTACACGGCAGATGGTCTCATGCATCATCTCAGTTCCAATGTTATCAACAGACCGTGTGAATTTAGAAGTGCGCCGAGGCGTGGTGCGCTGCTGTTCACGATCAATCGAAACGGTAAAGCTACTCATGTCGCGATTTGCCTCGATGATTACTTCCAGATAGGCGCCGGCGGCGGCACGAAGAATACTGTGGATCCGAAAGCTGCCTGGCGGGATAACGCCTATGTCAAAATCCGACCGATCATATTTCTTTCACCCCGGGTGAGGGTTGTTGATCCCTTTCAAGACTGATACCAATTCGCCATCATAGATTGAATGCAGCAGAAGCTCTTCGGCTTCAGCCCTAACATTCCGGCGGAGCTGACCCAGCCTTAAAGAGGTAAGCTACCAGGTATGTCAGATCGGCCACATCAATAGGTCCGCCCACGCCTTCAATCCCATCGACATTGCCCTGTTCCGGACATGGAGGGACATCACCCGACTGGAACAGGTAACGTACAAGATAAGTGAGATCGGCCACATCGATCGGTCCACCCACGCCAACAATGTCATCCACATTCCCGCGAGCAGTACAGCAGCAGGCATCCCCTACATTGTCGCCGTCAGTGTCGGCCTGATCGGGGTTGTAAACCTCGATACAATTATCGCAACTGTCGCCAACGCTGTCAGCGTCAAAATCCTCCTGATCGGGGTTGTAAACCGTCGGGCAATTGTCATCCGGGCAGACGTTTTCCGGGTGTCCGGGGTCGCCATACCCGTCGAAGTCCGAGTCGAAGCATATCCCTACCCAGAAAACATGGGTATCGGAGTATTCTGTGGAATCGCCGGTTGACAGCCGGAACGCCTTCACTCGCCAGTAGATAGGGGTCATATAAGGAATAACTTCCGGTTGTGGAATAATATTGTCATCGGTCTCCTGGACTAAGAAAGGGATTGTGAACTCTGAATCGTAAGCAGCCTCGAGCCGGTAATGATCGTCATTGATTTTCCAACAAGTTGCCCACTTAAACTTAGTGGTGGTGTCATTAATTAACGTGTCCCCGTCGACTGGTGTGATCAGTCGCGGCTCCATAAATGGTATCTCCCAGTTAGCTCCGAAGACGTCCTGGTTGCCGTTGCGGGTATCTGTCCATATAGCGTTTACATGATCCTTGAACGCCGTTACGCCGATGTATTCGGCAATCTTACCGGCCACCGGTTCCATGCTCTCTGTTGGACTCAGAGCAAGAGGAGAAAACGTTGGTTTCTGTGAGAACGATTTTTCTAGTTGATTGGGATCGATCGACACTTCCGAAATCCGGTGATTAGTGGTGAAAGACTCGCCCCCGTCAAAGGAATATGCTACAAAAGCATCAAACTTGTAGTGATTGATCGGGTCGGTACGCTGGTCATACCAGATGGCAATCAATGTCCCCTCTTCATTGCAAAAGAGCCAGGGATGGAACTGGTCGAAGACAGCTCCGTCGCCGGTGTAGTCGTCGTTGATGTAGATCGGCTCCGACCAGGCAGCGCCACCGTCGGTGGAACGAATGAACTCAATATTGTAGGACCACCAGTAGTCGTCTACATTGGTATAAGAAATATAGAGGTTGCCATCAAAAGGTCCGCCGCTGATATCGGCGGCACAAATGGGAGCATTATAGACGTCAACGCCACCGTCAACTTGACTCCAATTGCCCAAGGTATGGCGGATGACTTCCGGATCGCTAAAAGTAACACCGCCGTCAGTCGACTTGACTTTTTTTAGCGAAGAGGGGTATGAGCAGGTGATAGTATCCAAATCGGCACCTACCCAGAATACATACACAGAGCCATCACTTCCCACCAGGGGGAAAGCAAACTGTCCGGCATCATAATCTCCCCAAGGACAGGTACTGTCGTACTGGATCGGACCTACGATTACCGTATCTTCAAAGCTGGCCGCACCGTCGATAGAGCGGCAGAACATTATTCGCGTAGGATTGGGAAAGCGGGCCCAGGCTATGTATAAATAGCCATCATATATCCCGGCTGTTCGATTTATTGTAATGAACTCCTTGTCTTCGAAATAAAGCCCCGGGGGCCCTTCAACGGTGACCAGCGACGACCAAGACAGTCCCTTGTCAGTTGACTTGACTATGCTGATCCCGGAGCCCAAGTCATCCGATGAATAGTCTAACATCCCGAGGTAGAAATTGCCGTTGCGGTCGACATCGAGACAAGGATCGGACTGTAGATCATATTTGAGGACAGTGACCAGTGAATCGATCCAGGTATTACCACCGTCGGTCGAGCGACCCAGGCCGATCCGACGGTAGCCGAGGCGAAAATCCCGCCAATCGGCAATAACAATGTTGCTGTCAGTCGGGCAGACCCAGATCATTTCCTCGTTTTGAAGCTGGGATGACGGCGATGAAATCTGATAGTTGGGCGGTGGCGGCATTGCTGAAAGAGCGGCTGCTGCCATCAATGCTAACCCTAAGACAACGCTAAGTGCTGTGGTTTTCATGATATGACTCTCCTACTGCGCAGGTAACTGGTGATATCGGTAGTTTTGCTTCTACTGGAATAAAATAACACCAGAAATCACTTCTGGCAACCAGAAAAGACCCAAGTTATATCCTCATTTCCCCGGGCTGTGAGTCTATGATAAGGAACCGACCCTACCCGGAGACAAGGTATGCCTACCCGTATTCTTACTTGGCCAACACTGGTATGAAGAAAAAAAGCGGTTCTCAACAAGGCTCTTAAGCCATCGAGAAATTCTGGAGCCGAGTTATGAGGATGAGATATTTCGCTGCTTTAGAGCCTTACTTCCGCCGAATTTTCCCGGCAATGTCTTGACTGTTCGGCCTATTGCACTATATTCGCTGGCTGTGAAACAAAACAACCAACTTCCATTGGGTTAAAGTTAGGAGTATCTGCAATGATTACTAAGCAGCAAGCCCTCGACTATCACAGCCGGGGAAGAAGAGGCAAAATAGAGGTAACTTCCACGAAGCCTTGCCGGACGCAGCTTGACCTATCTTTGGCTTATACTCCCGGTGTGGCTGAGCCATGTCTTGAAATCAAAAAGAATCCGGCTGACGTTTATAAATACACTGCCAAGGGGAATCTGGTAGGGGTAGTGACCAATGGCACAGCCGTACTTGGTCTGGGCAATATCGGGGCACTTGCCGGGAAACCGGTGATGGAAGGAAAGGGTGTTCTGTTCAAACGGTTTGCCGATATAGACGTCTTTGACATCGACCTGGACACTGAAGACCCCGATGAGGTCATCAAATGCTGCCAACTGCTCGAGCCGACCTTTGGCGGTATCAACCTCGAGGATATCAAAGCGCCAGAGTGTTTTTACATCGAAGAAACTCTGAAGCAAACAATGAAAATCCCGATTTTCCATGATGATCAACACGGTACAGCTATTATTTCGTCTGCCGCCTTGCTGAACGCCCTGGAAATCGTGGAGAAAGACATTGACAAAATCAAGGTGGTCTTCTCCGGTGCCGGCGCCGCCGGCATCGCCTGTGCCAAGCTGTATTGCTCGCTGGGCGTGAAGCACGAGAACCTGTTGATGGTTGACTCCAAGGGCGTCATGTACGAGGGCCGTGGGGATAAGTTCAACAAGTACAAACAGGAGTTCGTCCGCAAGACCGATCGCCACACGCTGGCTGAAGCCCTCGAAGGTGTTGACCTGTTTATGGGTGTGTCAGTCGCAAACCTGGTCACACAGGACATGGTAAAGACAATGGCTAAGGACCCCATCATATTCGCCATGGCCAACCCTGATCCGGAGATAACGTACCCTGACGCGATTGCCGCCCGCAAAGACGTCATCATAGCAACCGGCCGTAGCGACTATCCCAACCAGGTCAACAACGTGCTCGGATTCCCATTCATTTTCCGAGGTGCGCTGGATGTCCATGCCACCGCCATCAATGAGGAAATGAAGATCGCAGCGGCTCATGCCCTGGCCGACCTGGCCAAGCAGAACGTTCCGGACGAAGTGGCAAAGGCTTACAGCGCCGATCACTTTGCCTTCGGAAGGGAATACTTGATACCCAAGCCGTTCGATCCGCGAATACTCGAGTGGGAAGCGTCCGCCGTGGCACAGGCAGCAATAGAGACCGGAGTGGCACAGAATCCGGTTGACATCAAGGAATACAAACGGGAACTGGCAGAGCGGATCGGGCATGGTCACAAGGTTATGACGGTGGTTACCGAGAAGGCTAAGATGAATCCAAAACGAATTGTTTTCCCTGAGGGCGATTCCAGCCGTATCCAGCGAGCCGCACGTATTATTGTTGATGATGGCATAGGCAAGCCAATCTTGCTCGGCAATCCAGACATCATTAGAAATATGGCCAAGGAGCACGAGATCGATCTGAATGGCATCGAAATCATTTACCCAATTACGTCGGAAAAGCGCCCAAGCTATGCCCAGAGGTTTTTCGAAAAGCGCCAGCGTCGCGGCATGACCACCGAGAAGGCGCTTTGGCTGATGCGCGAGCGCACTTACTTTGGTATGATGATGCTTGAAATGGGAGACTGCGATGCCGTCCTGTCGGGAGTTCTCTTAGATTATCCCTCAGCAATTCGCCCCGCCTTGCAGATCATTGATCTTGAGGAAGGAATCACCCGAGTTTCGGGGCTTTTTGCCATGATCCAGAAGGACAAGGTTTACATGTTCGCCGACACCACAGTGAATATCAATCCTTCTGCCGAGGAACTGGCTGAGATTGCCTTGTGTGCTGCAAAGGTGAGCAGACAATTTAATATCGAGCCGCGTATTGCCATGCTTTCCTTCTCCAATTTCGGATCAGCTCGATCTCCAGAGTCAGATAGGGTGGCAAAGGCAACCCAAATCGTAAAAGAAAAGGCTCCAGACCTGATTGTCGAAGGCGAAATACAGGCCGATACGGCCCTAATGCCTGAATACATGAAAAAACGCTACCCGTTTTCGCAACTGAAAGAAACGGCCAATGTGTTTATATTCCCCGATTTGAACTCAGGGAACATCGCATATAAGCTGGCCCAGCGTCTCGGTGGTCTGGTCGCCGTGGGACCTATTCTCATGGGACTATCGAAACCAGTACACGTGCTGCACCCTACCCTTGACGTCAATGAGATCGTTGACATGGCCGCGATTGCGGTTGTAGACGCGCAGAAATAACACCCTCCTTTCTTGTGTGAAGGGCCGGGGTTTTTGCTCCGGCCTTTCTTTATTCTCTATTCTTTTATGGTATATCTTAGGCAGACCCTCCTTACCAATACCGTATGACAATTAGGAATTCATATCAGATAAAGTTCAGATTGTCTCCCTCATGTCCCCTGGGGGGAGACCGCGCCTACGTAACCACAAGAGCTTACGTTCGGGAACAATTTTCGTTGACAGTCTGTATCAATGATAGTATCCTTTTCTACTGGAAACGCTTATGAAACGCTACTTCCCGAAAGTCATTTTCATAGTGGCCAGCATCTGGCTTGTCCTGTCTATTTCATCCAGCTGGGCTAAGGACATACACTCCAAGGCCGGAACCAGCGCTTTTCCTTTCTTGAAGATAAACCTGGGTGCGCGAGCGGTCAGCATGGGCGGTGCGTTTACCGGGTTGGCTGATGATGAATCGGCGCTGTACTATAACCCTGCCGGCATCTCGTCTCTTGGGGGAAAGCGCTTTATCGCCGGTTATCACAATTATTTTGTGGACATACAATCAGGGTTCCTCGGCTACGTAAACCGGTTCAACGAGCACTTCTCTTTCGGTGGCTGGATCAGTTACCTCAATTACGGTGAATTTGTTGAGACCGACAGTACAGGCGCCATTCTGGGCGATTTTTCCGGTGGAGACCTCCTGGCGGCAGTAACAGTAGCTGTAAGGCGGAACTACAATCTCACGCTGGGTGGTACTATCAAGGTCATTTATGAACGCGTTCACGATTACTCCGCCTCCGGTTTTGCTGTTGATTTGGGAGTCAAGTACTCCAGTGACAGAGATCGTTTTGGAGTCGGACTGATGATTCAAAACCTGGGTAAGCAACTTTCTGCCCTGGACGTTGATAAGTATCGTCTGCCCTTGACTGTGCGTGGGGGTGTTTCCGTCCGACCGCGAGAGTTCCCGCTTATCCTGGCCGGTGATTTGATTATCCCCGTGGACAATGACGTAGTTGTAGCTTTTGGCGCAGACTACTATGAGTTTAAACCATTCTATGCCAGAATAGGCTGGAACAGCTTCGGGTCAAACTACCGTGGGGCTGATTCTGACGATACCTGGGCCGGCCTCTCCCTTGGGGCAGGCTTCGACGTTAAAAGACTTCACATTTCGTACTCTTTCTCACCCTGCGCCGATCTGGGTGAGAGCCATCGTGTCACTCTAACCGGTGGGATTTAGAATGAGAAAAAGAACTCGTACGCAATTCTGGTTGTCTTTGGCAGTGTGCTGTTTGTCAGTGCTGGCGGCATGTTCCTCCTCGAACGTGTCAGACCCGAAATCGGCCGTGGTGACGATGTTCGGGGCGATGGAAAAAAATGACAAAGCCACTTTGGCTCACGTTTTGGATCTGGCGGAACTGATGCGCACTTATGGTGAGGATTATGCACTTCAGACAGACAGCCCCCGCGTCTTTACAAGCCCGGAGCAGATCCTTGACGATCTGACAGGAGACGGCCTTACCAAACGTCGCTGGTTTTCCCTCCAGAGGATAATCAACGATGTCGAAGTGCTGGGTGAGACGGCTACAGTAGAAGTGACATTTGTTGACAAAGAGCAATCAAGGGGATACCTCACCAAGTTCGGCCTGCACGTTGTAAACGGGAAGTGGAAAATATACAGCTTTAAGACTGTGCGAAGCGGCGGTTGAGAGCAACCCCCCGCTTGTTTCCACTACCATGAATCAGGGGGCTGAGAGACCTGCATTCCAAGCTGTTCACAAAAAGAGAAGCTTACCAACGGCCTTCGCATCAGAGATAGAGGGGGAAATCCCCGATAGAATCTCCGCCAGCAAACTTCTCATCAGCAGTATACTATTTCAGCGGGAGATTGTCAAACGAAACAAGAGCGGGATTGCTGCAATTGAGCCGTATCAGGATATTTCTACTCCTCTTTCGCATCCTGAGGCTTCAGACGCTCTGCAAATCAAGATTAGTCCTACCTTCAACACACATAGGCTCCGCTATCTAATTGTGGTACAATAGAGTATGCGGTATTTTCAGACAATACTACTCGGCGCCCAATCACAAAAAAACTGCCTGCGCGAGGTTTCGTGACACAGCCCCAACCGCTTGGATACTGGCGGGGACAAGCTCCGCCGACACGCCGAACACACTCTCCCACGGCCGTCTGGCGAGCCGAGTCCAGCCATAACAGGCGGGCCACGATTCCGACGGAGTCAACAAACATGCCTCGCGCGCCTGTGCTGCTAAGTGCAAACGTCAGGAAGCGACCGCAGCAGGATTGAACGGAAGGCCGCCTTAAACGTCTAACAAAATAGAAAAGGCATTTTTTGGGGTTGTGCTGTCCGGTATGCTTGCTTATATTTTAGGTTATGTGGCAAAAGCCGGAAGAGGAGACATAAAGATGAGAAAAATAGCTGGTTCAGTTGCTCTTATAGCAGTAGTTGTGATTATCATGAGTTGTGCCTCAGATATATTCCTTAAGGAACCGCCATCACTGAAAGGGCTATATAAAGGATTATATATTGTCACGGAACTTGGAGAGCAGCCCGTAGAATACAAGCAGAGAATTGACTGGAAGTTCACCGACCTAAACTACAACATGAGCATTGATGAGGACGACCCAAACTGGGATCCGGACTTCTGCATTTGTAAGGTTTACGGCGAGTATAAGTTGGAGAATAGGGTCGAGTTGACACAGGCCCAACAGGGTGTCCCCCATGCCGGGTGCAGCACCTGCCGTGACGACTGGAGCCCGCAGGGAGCTTTTGATTTGGACCGATCAACAGATACTCTCAAGCTAACGCGCTCCTACACAGATCCAAATATATTGATAGAGATTAAGCTGCTTCCGGCATCCGGTCCGTAAGTTCCCGCTCTAATGGCTTTATGTAGGGACATTGCGTTGAAAACCTGATTTATTTCCCCCCATTACAGTTTCCATAACGACACGGCTGAGGCCATGTCGTTTTTCTTTGCCCGTGAGTATGGGAGGGCACTCACCTGGGCACGAAAAAAACCACCCGAAGAGCCAATTCCACTGACACAGTCTGTCAGGGGTATGTATTAATTTACAGTGGAGATAGCAGTGAGCCAAACAGGGATACAGACACCGGCCTGAATCCGCCATGACAGAGCGGGGGTGGGAGGCCGTTTATGATAGCGGTCTCCCCATACAATAGGTGCGTGAGACGAATAAGATTTGCCCTTAAACGTATAGGACGGGATGTTTATGCTATCCAAGATCACTTCTTCAGCCACCTTAGGCGTCGATGCTTACACAGTTGAGGTTGAAGCTGACATCCAACAACAGCTTCCGGCATTTGTCACGGTCGGTCTGCCGGAAGGGGCAGTGCGGGAGTCAAAAGAGCGGGTGACAGCGGCAATAAAGAACTCTGATTTCGTTTTCCCCTCCAAGAGGGTGACGATAAACCTGGCGCCAGCTGACATCAAGAAGGAAGGGTCAGCTTTTGACCTTCCTATAGCCGTTGGAATTCTGGCGGCCACGGGGCAGATACTGAGGGACCGTTGCGACGAATTCGTCATGCTGGGGGAACTCTCGCTGGATGGTGCTATCCGGCCGGTGCCTGGAGTTTTGCCGATGACCATGAATATCGAACAGAATAATGGTATTAAAGGAATTGTTGTCCCCAAACAAAATGCCAGGGAGGCCGCCATGGCCGGGACGATTCCGGTCTACCCTGTCGGCTCCCTGAAAGAGACAGTTCACTTCCTGGAGGATGAGTCAAGTGTCCGGCCTTTCAGCGTGGACATTCGCTCCGTCTTTAACGAAGCCCGCAACTACAGCGTTGATTTTGCAGATGTGAAGGGGCAGGAATCGGCCAAGCGGGCTCTTGAAGTTGCTGCTGCCGGGGGACATAATATCGTGATGATCGGCCCGCCGGGGTCGGGGAAAACCATGCTGGCGCGTCGCATGCCGACCATCCTGCCGGATATGAGCATCGAAGAAGCGCTCGAAACAACCAAGATTCACTCGGTGGCAGGCCGGCTACCGGCTGACTCAGCGCTGGTAGCTACGCGACCCTTTCGGTCACCGCATCATTCCATCTCGTATGCCGGCCTGATAGGTGGCGGGTCTATTCCAAAGCCGGGCGAAGTGTCGCTGGCTCATCACGGGGTTTTGTTCCTTGACGAGCTGCCGGAGTTCAAAAAAGATATACTGGAAATGCTTAGGCAACCGATGGAGGACAACGAAGTCACGATTGTCCGGGCGGCAACCGCCCTCACCTACCCCGCTGGCTTCATGCTTATCGCCGCTATGAACCCCTGCCCGTGCGGTTACTATGGCGACCCGAAACATGAATGCACCTGCTCCACGAGCGAAATCCAGCGTTACATGTCGCGCATCTCCGGGCCGCTGATGGATCGCATTGACATACACATCACCGTACCCTCAGTGAAATTCAAGGAGTTGTCGTCGGAGACCTGTGGAGAAAAATCGAACACCGTCAGGCAACGCGTCAATGAGGCTCGCAAGCGGCAGATGGAACGCTTCAAGAACGAGAAACGGATTTTCTGTAACGCCCACATGGAGTCGCGTGACATACGGAATTACTGCAGAATCGACGACAAGTCACAGTCGCTGCTGGCGCTGGCAATCAGCAGACAAGGGCTGTCAGCACGGGCTTACGACAGGATTCTAAAGGTGGCTCGCACAATTGCCGATCTGGCCGGTGCGGACAAGATTGAGATGGGACACATAGCCGAAGCGATCCACTACCGTACCCTCGACCGCAAGCTGTGGTTGTGAGGGGCTTGTAGGGCAGGTCCCTCCGAGATCCACCAAAGGCGGACTGCCCTACAAAACTGGTTTGTTGTCCAGAACCTTTTCTATCGCAGATAACGTCTCTTGTGACAGTTCCAATTCCACGGCCCCCATGTTCTCCTTCACATGCTCCACGCTCGTAGCTCCGATAATGGCACAGCTTATCTCGGAACGATGCAGGATCCAAGCCAGAGCAAGCTGCGACAGAGTAATATCGAGTGACCGCGCTATCTCAGATAACTGTTTTGTCTTCTCGATGTTCTCCGCTGTCAAATCTTCCTTGAGCCATGGAGTAGTCGCCCCCCGGCTGGAAGGAGGAGCACCATTGACGTACTTGCCGGTTAACAATCCCTGAGCCAGCGGTGAAAAGACCGTCAGCCCGATACCATGTCGGACGCAGGCCGATATAATGTCAGTCTCAATGTGCCGGTCGAGCATGTTGTAACGTGGCTGCTCAACGACCGGAGCATGTGCGCGCCAGACATGAGCGTCGTTTATGGCCTGTTCTATCTCGGCAGCCGACCAGACCGATGTGCCCCAGTACAGGATTTTGCCCTGCCTGACCAGATCATCCATAGCCCGTACCGTCTCTTCAACTTTGGTCTCCGGGTCAAAGCGATGGCAGAAATAGATGTCGAGGTAATCAGTGCCGATCCGTTTGAGAGATTTCTCAACCGACTCCATAATATGCTTGCGGCTGAGACCGCGATCGTTGACATTCTTGGACATCGGCCAGAACAGCTTACTGGAAATTACCAGATCGGTCCTTTGATAATCTTTGATGGCCTGCCCCACAATCTCTTCGGCCTTGCCCTGTGAATAGATATCAGCCAGGTCCAGGTAATTGATCCCCAAATCAAGGGCGGCGTGGATAATCTGCTCTGCCTCTCTCGGTTTAACCGAGCCACCATACGTCAGCCAGGCCCCCAGCGCAATCTCCGATATTTTCAGGCCTGTTTTTCCAACTCTTCGATAGTTCATGACATCATCCCTCTTAATAGCTTTAACAGGTAACCCGAATGTACACAAAAGCAACATCGATGGCAAACTGTGGCTGGCGATGCTCCGCTCAGTGGTAGGTTCTTCAACAGAAAGTTGTCCTAAGGCAATGGCCGCCCCTACTTGAGTAAGGACAGCCACAGCCCATCCAAATACACAAAACGGCACTTATCACCAGACTACCGGTGATAAAACTGCTGTACCCCATGATCAAACTATAGGACAATATTCGATACCGTCTGCGGACTGATCTCGGCTCCAAACAAGCTCCGACACAACCGACGCACATTCCGGGTTGCATAACCCAACAAAAACGCCTCCAGCAGCACTCGATCCACCGCTCGCTGATGACGACGATGACACACCAAACACGACGGCAGAAAATCTCCCTGGTGAATACGTAGTACCTCCAAACCCACGATCCACCCGTAACTGCTCAACAAGTCACGAGCATAGCTGCCATTTCGATGCCCCCGACGGGCGGAGCTGCGCTGGTAGCAGTCACATCACAGCCGGTGGCTCACCTCAAGCCGTATGAAACTCTCCAACTGCCGCTTCACAAATTGCTTTGTCTCTCCCTGCATTAAGTCCCACATCCCCTTGATACCATACCAACGGTTCATTATGTTCTTCTCCGAGAAATCCATTTCCGGTCTCGGCCCGGCCCTGACGGGCTTGCATCGGGCATATCCTCCTTTCGCAGATCCCTTAAATGGATATGCTCTAATTCTTTATCAAGAAATCCGAAACTTGCACAAAAGAATTTACGCAAGGCTGTTGTTTGACTAATCCTTCACTAATCATCTCAGTACCTGCTCTTCGCCAACAGACCCACCATTGTTTACTGTTCAAGGGATTCCGGCCACACGGAAAACTCAACTTTCTCACGTGCAACCTCTGCACTGCTTGTGACACCGGTAGCTATGTTCGTGTTTTTCACCAGCCACACATCCTATGTGACATTGTTAGCTTGTCTGCACAGCTCGAATTAAGTAGTTTCTTTCCATGTCTAAGGGAGTGTCTTTAGCGCCAAGCGTGCTCATAACTGGCGCCAACGGGTTTGTCGGGTCACAGCTGTGCCGGAATTTCTTGGATAAGGGATTTCATGCCATCGCCGGTGTGCGAAAGACTGCCGATCTCTCTCTGTTGAAAGGGCTGGACCTTGAGTATCGCTATGGCGATGTCACACAACCCGAGACCCTGGCGGATATGGTGGTAGGGATTAATTATGTCATCCACAACGCAGGCGTGGTCAAAGCCAAAAGAAAAGGTGCCTTCTTCAGGGTGAATGCAGGGGGAACAAAGTCCCTGTTTGAAGCAATTGAAAAGCACAACCTACAGGTCAAAAAAGTAGTCTACATATCGTCGGGAGCCGTAGCCGGGCCTTCACCGGTCGGGAGACAGCTAACAGAAAAAGATGAACCGCACCCCCTTACCGCCTATGGCCGCTCCAAACTAGCCGGTGAAAGAGTAGCCTTATCTTTTTCTAATAAATTCAATGTCCTTTCCCTGCGACCGTCGGGGGTATACGGACCGGGTGACAAAGAGATTTTCTCTTTCTTTGATATTGTCAACAGGCGGATTAAACCGTTCGTGGGTAGTCCGGAACGCAGGTTGCAGCTTGTTCATGTTGATGATTTGTGTCGTGCTGTTTTTCTTGCTGTAACGGCTGAGACCAAGTCAGGCGAAGTCTATTTCGTGGCCGAGAATAGGCCGTATTCCATGCGTGAGTTGATTGCCCTGCTGGAAAAGGGATGCGGTAAAAAGGCATTTCCGGTGCGAGTACCTTCGATAGCGTTCAAAGCAATTGCCTTCATTTCAGAGCTTGCTTTCAAACTGGTCGGAGCGACGCCGATGCTGACTTGCGAGAAAGCGAATGAGCTACTGGCATCCTGGGAATTGTCGACTGCCAAGGCCAAACAGGACTTTGGCTTTGAATCGCAGATTCCGTTTGAGCAGGGCGCTCGAGAGACGTATCAGTGGTACCGGCAGAAGGGATGGTTGAAATGATCTCAATGAAATTGACGCTGTACTGTCTCGTTGCAGGCGGCGCCTACCTGCTGCTCATCAGTTTCCTGCTTGAGGTGATTGGCCGAGGATTGCGAATCTCGCGCGGTATCCCAACCGATCTGCTGGAGAACGTAGGCTGGCCCTGGTTTGCGCTCAACTATAGCATGGAGTTTCTTTTCTTCGTTTTTATTCCAACTCTAGCTTACAGCTCCTTCTACTTGATCCTGCCTCTGTCGGGTATCCGTGCCGGCATGGCTGGGGCGCTGTTTGCTTTTACACTGGGGATAGTGCCAGCCTTGATGGGACTTGCCATGCGCCTCAAATTCTCGATGCCCTATCTCCTCTATTTCCTGCTGGGCTTGTTACTGAAATTGGGCGGCGCCATGACAATTATCGCATATATCTACGCTCTGTAAGTCTCCCCTCAATCGCCTCTCGTTCGCTATGAGGATGGGAGCAGTATATCGTCTGGACCAGCTTGTAGTGGTGTCTTGAATAGAGATCGTCAACGGCTACTGATGCAGGACAACGACAGTCTACAAATACGAACTTCCGACCCGATCGGCTTTTCCGTGGGACCGCTTGACAGGAAGGGGCTGGTAGTCGAATCAGATTATAGTGGATTTTATACCAGATTGAGTTATATTTACTTATGGTAGTTCTTGAGGCAGATTCGCTGAGTAAATACTACCGCAGGCGGGCCGTTGTCGATGGGGTCTCGATCGTTGTAAATCCGGGAGAGGTGGTTGGTTTGCTGGGACCGAACGGGGCCGGCAAGACGACTACGTTTTACATGATTATTGGTTTCGTGAGACCTGACGGGGGAAAGGTCTTCCTGGACGGCAAAAACATCAGCCGCCAGCCAATGTACAGGCGGGCGACGTTGGGAATCGGGTATCTGGCTCAGGAGGCCTCGGTTTTTAGGAAGATGACGGTTGAGGAAAACATCCTTGCTATCCTGCAATTCCGCAAGATGAGCCGAAAACAGATGAAGGCCAGACTGGACGAACTATTGCAGGAACTGGACATTGCTCATCTTCGCAGGAACAAGGCGTTCACGTTGTCAGGTGGGGAGCGACGACGGGTCGAAATCACGCGCGCCCTGGTCAACGACCCGGGATTCATGCTTCTGGATGAGCCATTCGCAGGCATTGATCCAATCGCCGTTGAAGACATTCAGAAGATCATCCGCCGGCTGGTTCAGCGAGGACTCGGGGTGTTGATCACTGATCACAATGTACGCGAGACACTATCCATCTGCGACCGGGCTTATATTATGTGTGATGGCAAGATATTGAAATCGGGGACGTCGGATTTTCTAGCCAACGACCCAGAGGCAAGAAAGATCTATTTAGGAGAGAAGTTCAGACTTGATTGATTTCTCCCAGGCGGTGTTTAATAAGTGAACGAAGTTTTTTAGGTATGTCAAACAGGTAGGTGTCGTTCCGATAAAGTAAGTAGATAAAGCTTTGTACGATCCCACCGTGAAAGGGTGTAAAGCAGCAGGTTGAACTGCTATGAAACTAGGACTTCAGTTACGACTTCAGCAAACCCTGGCACCGCAGTTGATTCAGTCGTTGAAGATGCTGCAGATGCCGATTCTGAAGCTTGAGCAAACTATCCGGCACGAGCTGTCCACCAATCCCCTTCTTGAAGAAATAGAAGAAACGGAACCGGACGACGAGCTCGACGAAACGGAGACCGAAAGCAAGGAAGACAGCGACGACAGCGTTGATTGGGATGAGTACCTCTTTGACGATGAGGAGGGGTATAAAGTTCGCGAGCCGCGCGAGACCAAGGAAGATAGTTTCGAAGGCTCTGGTTCTCAGACGACCAATCTGTATAGGCACCTGCAGGAGCAGTTGTCGTTTTTGAAACTCTCCGAGGAAGAGCATCTTATCGGCGAATACATCATCGGCAATATCTCCCCTGACGGGTATCTCACCATAAGCGTTCCTGAAATGGCCAAGGAGCTTTCAATCGAAAGCTCCAAGATTGAAAAAGTCCTGGAGATGATCCAGCGTTTTGATCCGATAGGGGTCGGCTCTCGCGACCTTCGCGAGTCTCTGTTGATACAGTTGAGGGAAAAAGGGCTGGAAGGTTCTTTACCCTACAGGATCGCGGAGCAGCACATAAACGAGCTGGATAGGAAATCGATGCTTCAAATCTCCAAGTTGATGGGGGTGTCGGTCGAGAAAGCTCAACAGGCAATGAAGGTCATCAAGGGACTCTCTCCAACCCCGGCTTACGGCCGCTTTGCCGAAGCGGCGCTTCCCGTTGTCCCGGATCTGATCGTGGAAAGGTTTGGCAACGAATACGTTGTAATTCACAACGATCATCATGTTCCTCGTCTGCGCATAAACTCTGGTTACAGGGCGCTGATGAAACGCGGCAGCGATTCCTCGAAGGACACCCGGCAGTACATAAGGCAGAAGCTTGAACAGGCACGGTGGCTGTTAAACTCCATCAACCAGCGCCGAACCACCATGGTTCGGGTGATGGAGGCAATCATCGATAAACAACATGATTTTTTCGACAAAGGTCCGGCTTTTCTCAAGCCACTCATCATGGAAGAGATAGCACAGAAGGTTGACATGAACGTGGCCACTATCAGCCGGGTGTCCAACGGCAAGTATGTTCAGACTCCATTCGGGGTGTACGAAATAAAGTATTTCTTCAATGCTGGTATTGCCAAGGCCGATGGGGGAGACATGTCGAAACGGTCGGTCAAACTGCGTATCCAGGAAATCGTCAAGGCAGAGCCGCCCGACAAGCCGCTGTCGGACCAGGAGATTTACCGGCTCCTTAACGAGGAGGGTATCCGTCTGGCAAGGCGAACGGTGACCAAGTACAGAGAGGAACTGAAAATACAGCCTGCCCGTTTGCGTAAACGGGTTACATAGAAGCTTACGTGAGCTAAAAAACCACGACAAGCAATCTCTTAACCATGGGATGGCACCCACGCATGGACCGAGATTTGGCCCTTCAAAAAGCGAGGGTAACTGAAACTGCCGACCCGGTATCAGCACACCGGACAGGCAGAGGGGGGTATGAAGCAACCGAGGTCGCTATCAAGGCGATGCGGTCTGTTTTTCCCTTAGTCTACTTTGATCCAACGGTTGTACAAAGCAAGAGTGAACAGGATCATATGACGGTGTTCTATCCTGGTGAGAGAGTTGGTTGCGGCGAAATCCACGGGAGACACAATCCGGCCCACGGCGACGACATCGCACTCACTGCCTGCTCCTTGGTAGCGCAGCAATCAACGGAAACAAAAAGATGCATAGCAGCAGACCATTACCTTCACGGCAAACCGCGATAGTAAGGTCGCATTGAAAGGAGATGTTCGACTATGCTGAAAACGATCACGGCTCGCCATTTTGACCTCACCTCCGAGATGAAAGAGCGGGCAGAGGAGGAAATTGATAGACTTACTCGCTATTTTGACAATATCGTCTCTGCAGAACTGGTGCTTGATACCGAGCGACACCGCCGTACCGCTGAACTAAAGGTCAACGTGTACAACAACACCATTTCCGGCACCGGCGACACTGATGACATGTATAATTCCATCGCCGTTGCCGTCGACAAAGTCAAGGGACAACTCAAGAAATACAAGTCGAAGCTCAAACAGAAAAAGCCGGAAGAGATAACCGGAGTTAAAGATGTTCTGACCCGTCCCAGCACGGACGTTGATGAAGTGGACCAGTAGGTCGGATTCCGACGGGTGGCACCCTCAAACTTGTTTGGGCGTGACCTTCTAATTGAAATCCAACCCCAAATGAATTTGGGGTTGCCACCCTGACGGCGGGTGGTACTCTCAAACTTGGGGCTTTAAGGTGCCGACAGGCGACTCGAGGTTGTCCCAAAAGTTGGTTCCAGTTGAATCAGGTCCACACCAAATGAGGTCGCCATTCTCTAACTCTGCGTAGCGGCGGGCTTTATATCCGCCGTTAATCGGTGGGAGACAGGCTCCCACCCTACGCGAGACAAGACAGTTACCTTTTGAGACAGCCTCACGGTCTCTCCATACATAGGCGTTTCGGGCAATGCTTCAGGGCTGTCGTGCAGAGCCACCCGATAGCACATCAAATCCCTTCACCTTTGCCTACGGACACGACGGCGGCGCTGGGCCGCTCTTGAACAGGTAGGCGACCAGGTACGTCAGATCAGCCACATCAATCAGCCCGCCAACACCAATAATGCCGTCAATGTTGCCTTCTTCTATACATGGCGGCGCCGGGCCGCTCTTGAAAAGATAGTTAACTAGGTAAGTCAGGTCGGCTACGTCAATCTCTCCGCCGGGACCAGTGAGACCATCAATGTTGCCGCGAAGACCGATGCAGCAACTGACATTGGTCAGATTGAACAGAACCGAGATGTTGTGGTAACTGAGATCGTTTCCTACAACCAGATCGTAATCCCTATCACTGTCAAAATCGGCGGAGAAAAGCGATGCCGAGCGGCCACTTGACCCATAATGGGGCCCCGGCTGATACATTCCGTCCCCATTGTTAAGCAGGACAGATACATTGTGAGAACCCCTGTTGGCTACGGCTATATCATTATCCCCATCCAGGTCAAAATCGGCGCAGTATACCGACTGGGGCATGCTAACCACCTCATAATTAGCCGCAGCCTGAAACGTCCCATCCCCGACGTTCAACAAAACAGACACATCATTAGAAGCCCTGTTGGCTACGGCCAGATCATAATCCTCATCACCGTCAAAATCGGCTGAGAAGACTGACCAGGGCTGACTGCCTACCTCGTAATCGTCCCCCACCTGAAACATCCCGGCACCATCGTTCAGCCAGATCGAAACATAATTGGGATAGGTGCTTGTAACAGCCAGATCATTATCCTTATCGCCGTCAAAATCGGCGGAGAAAACCGAAGTAGCATCGCCGGTGGTGGCATAAGTAACCGGCGCCTGAAATGTCGCATCTCCATTGTTGAGCAGGATCGAAACCGTTTGCAACCAGCCGCCCGCCACGGCCAAATCATAA
Organism: uncultured Ignavibacteriales bacterium; assembly: GCA_964416195.1. GTDB lineage: Bacteria > Zixibacteria > MSB-5A5 > GN15 > FEB-12 > CAYQDB01. The sequence continues at coordinate 12,622 of CAYQDB010000022.1, read as the reverse complement.
TCCCCGTCACCGTCAAAATCGACAGAATAAATCGAGGCGGGCTCGGCGCCTGATGCATAAGCTACCGGCGCTTGAAATGTTCCATCCCCGTTGTTCAGCAGAATTGAAACCTCATCTGACGATCGATCCCCCACAGCGAGGTCGTAATCGTCATCGCCGTCAAAATCGGCAGAGAAAAGGGCCTGGGGAACAGTACCTGCAGGATAATCGACTGCCGACTGAAACATTCCATAACCGTTGTTCAGCAGGATTGAAAGATTTCGAGAACTATTATTTGCCACGGCCAGGTCATTATCACCATCGCCGTCAAAATCCGCTGAGAAGAGCGAATGCAAGCCCTCACCCGCTTCATAATCCATTATCGACCGAAACACCCCCTGGCCCTTGTTCACCAGAATTGAAACACAGTCACCACCACCACTCGGCACGGCCAGATCGTCATCGCCGTCGCCGTCGAAATCAGTTAAGAAGAGGGAATACACATAGATCCCCACTACATATTCGACCGGTGGCTGCAACGTTCCATCTCCATTATTCAGAAATATCGATACGTCAGTCCCGGAGGCTTTGCCAACGATCAGGTCATAATCCCCGTCGCCGTCGAAATCGGTGGAGGATACTGAGGCCGGGCAGTGTGGTGCCTCATAGTCAACTGTGGGTTGAAAGGTTCCGTTGCCGTTGTTCAGCAAGACAGAGATATTATCGGACCCCTTGTTTGCAGTAATCAGGTCGTAGTCTCCATCGCCATCAAGATCAGCAGCGAACACGGACACAGGCTGAGTGCAACAGGGCTGGCCGCCAACATCATAACTGACCTCTGGCTGAAAAGTCCCATCGCCGTTGTTGTGCAAAATCGAAACACTGTTGGAGGATTCATTCGCCACGGCCAGATCATTATCGCCGTCGCCATCAAAATCGGCAGACACAATGGACCATGGACGGTTCTCCGCATAATATGAGACTGCTGACTGGAAGGTTCCATCACCGTTGTTCAAGAGAACCGAGACATTATTGTAGCCGTAAGCATCATTTGCTACGGCTAGGTCATAATCGTCGTCGCCGTCAAAATCAGCCGCGCAAACCGAACGAGGGGTTTCACCCGCATCGTAGTTGACTGCTGCCTGAAAAGTTCCGTCGCCATTGTTGAGCAAAATCGAAACATTTTCAGAAGTGTAATTTGCCACCGCCAGGTCATATTTCCCGTCACCGTTTAAGTCAGCAGAGAAAACCGACATCGGCTCGTCACCTACCGGATAACTGGTTACAATCTGAAAGCTCCTATCGCCATCGTTCAGCAAAACCGAAACATCATTAGAAGAGAAATTCGCTACCGCCAGGTCATCTTTCCCGTCACTGTTAAAGTCGGCGCTGAAAACTGAAACGGGGCCATCCCCGACCCCGTAATCGATCCTGGCATCAAACAGGGGATCAAACGCAAAAGCGCTGCCGGCCAGGGCCAGAATCAAAGACAATGTCAACAAGATGGGTGTTGGTTTTGACATTATATAACCTTCTTTGTTGCGTTAGGTCTTGCGTGAGACCTTACAATCAGACACACAGACACACTTGCGAAGGGCTTTGCTTTGGATGTCTGGCGAATGTCTACAACCCTTATGACTGCAATGTACTAGACAATCTCTTATTAAGCAAGGGATTTTCAGGTTTTCCGTGGGCGTCGGTATACGATGTCGTACACCGACCACAGCAAACATGGTAATCTCTGTCATCCTGAGCGAAGTCGAAGGGTCACGACGGGTGGCACCCTCAAACTTGTTTGGGGGTGATCTTCCAATTGAAATCCAACCCCAAATGAATTTGGGATTACCACCCTATCGGTACGAGCTTAAGGACATTTTAGTCAGCGAATCCCAGACCTTGCAGATCGTTTCCACTTATGTGCCGGCAGGGACATCCCTTGCTGATCCGGAGTAGCTTGGGATATGTTTTTACCCCAACGGATTCAATAACTTACTACTCCTGAAGAGTACTCGGTGTCTTTGGCACGCTGATTACAACCACCATAGGCAAGGAGTGATAACTATGGATCAGTATATTAAGGAAATAGTCTTCGGCGGTTCTCTTTTGATCCTCTCCGGGATGGTAGCCGCAGGCTTGTTCTTTGTAATGGTCGGCCTTCGGGAGCTCAAAGAGGGTTGCTTAGAGGGTTTGTTGTACCTGGCCCTGGCAATATTTTTCGCCGTGGCCCATATCTATCTTCTGTATGGCGCTTCCTCCGGGGAAAATATCAACCTTGCTGTTTCTCACGTTAACCTGTGGGGCTGGCTGATTCTGCTCGTGGCTCCTGCCTTGATTGCTCTCTACCTCGGTTTTGGCTTCTTCAGTCTTCTGACTGCCCGCTTCAGAGAGGGGATGATCAAGACTTTCTTTGGCCTTACCCTTATATGTTATCTCTATATGCTCGGTCCCCACTGGCCAGTAGATATTCGCGGCATTTTGATACTGGTTTGGTGCGGGATGTGGTTTAACTTAGAGCTGAAAACCGCTCACTAAGCCACCAAGCGAAGGTACTCCTCCAGCAAATAGTAATTCATCCGAGCCTCGTGGTTAAGACCTTCCACGATACCGGTAGGGAGATAGCTATCGTAGCCAAATTCGATGAACACGAAGCTCTGAAACTCCTTACGGCGCTTGGAGATGCTGCCTAACCGATCACTTATTGCCTCCCGCGAAAGCTCTGTGCGTATCAGGCAGAATATCTGCGGCCTTTCACCTCGAAAAATCTCGCGCGCATACGCAAGCGGGACAATTGAATATTCATCACGGTTGAGATTTAATTCCTCTGCTACTTCCTGGGCCATCGACTGATCGATCAACTCCGCCAGACTTATGTATCCTGACACAAGATCAACCGAACCGGCAGCCGATGGGCCTGCAAAGCGCTCAAGCGAGGCGAGATTCCCCGATCTGAAAACCTGGAGGCGGCAAAGTCTCTGCTTTTCCTCAATTAAGAGATAACCACAAATGCCCAGACAAATGGCCAGGGGGTTGTCTTTTAATTCTGATGAGGGGTACTCTCTCTTGTAGTAGTTCCTCAGGCATCCACCCATCCCTTCAAACAACTGGTGGTCGTAATCCAGGGCAAAACAACTTCCGGCTTGAGCCTCGTAGGAGCACTCCTGAACGGCGATCCGGTATGGCCTGGCTTTGAGATTGCACTCAGCGACCTTCATTGCCGCAGGTCCTTCGAATAACTTTCCTTCCTTACGAAAGGCTTCCGCCATCTGATGGGCAAACCTGGCTATCGTTTGATCGCCGAACTCAAATTGGTCGGGTAGGTAATCTATCGCCACATCACCGGGGTCGACAGCGTTGTCTCCAAAGAAGCGCACGATATCGGAGTAGCCGGAGTCGAATTTCCGATCTCCCCCCACCATCCTGGCAGCAATCTCCTCAGGCGAGTTGAAGTAACGTCGTAGGAAATCGTCCATCCGGCTGTAATCCAGGTACTTCATCAGAAAAGAAATATCAGCGCCACGCCGCAAACCGTCAAGACCGCGCCAAGAGTTGCCCTTAAACTTACTTTCTCTTTATACCATAATATAACCAGAGGTAGAACCATAACAGGTGTAGTGGAGTTCAGGGTCGAGGCCAGGCCGGCGGCAATGTATTTAACTGCTACCAGGGACATCCAAACACCCAGGAAAGGACCGACAACAGCCCCGGCTGCACAGAATGCCAGCGCCCGTCTGTTCTTTATGGCCCTGAGAGTGGTAGAAGTCTCACCTCGGACGATTGTTATCGCCCCCATCGCTACCAGCGAGACGACCATTCTGATAAAAGCCGCCGGCATGGGTTCCACGCTCCCTCCCGCATAAAGCATCCCATACTTGGCCAGTACCAGTCCGACTGCCTGCCCCAGAGCGGCAACAAAACCAAGCATGACACCCTTGAGCAGAGAATGACTGCCGGGGTAGCCACGGCCTGGCTTATGGCTATTACCGTCCCCAGATTTCCGCTCCATTACAACCCAACTAACTCCACCGATCGTAACAACGATACCGAGGAGGTCCCAGAGGCTCAACTGCTCGCCGAGGAAGCCCCAGGCAATGATCGTAGTCATAACTGGAGCGCTGGCATAAAGGAGCGTGGTTAGTCGAGGCCCAATCAAGACCAGTGCTTGAAAGCCACAGCCATCTCCGATGACAAGCCCCACAATACCGGAAAGCCCCAACCAAAACCACTGCTGACTATTCACCTCCTGGGGATATAGACTGCCAGTTGTTACCAGTGAAAATCCGGCGTAAAGAAAAACAGCCATCAAAAGCCTGATATTGTTTGTATTGAATGACCCAACTAACCTGCCCGCCTGGGTAAAAAATATCGATGTAAAAGACCACAGCACGGCGGTCGCCAGTCCCGCCAGTTCTCCAAGATAGACCATAGAGCCAATATATGCAGCGGTCGCCGTCAGGGAAACCACAGCTTGGCCTCCAGTAGCAATTCACAGTCATTTATTATGACTTCCGGTGCATATAGTGAGCAGAAATGCACCCTCTGCAAAACTACGTACGTCCGGTAACTCATTACACCACAGGTAAATAAGCTGTCGCTTGAAAATTTGGAAGGGTGGTATGGCTTTTGAGCGGCTGAGGTTAGGGTGCTAGTTCAATGATAAGAATAGTCATAATACGCCTTCTGCTGATTGTTTTTACCTTATCGCTTTTCACATCAGGAAAAGTCGGGGCAAGCTCAAACAGCAAACAGCCAATTGCCGGTAAAGTGATGGATATGGCAGGCGATCCGGTCATTGGAGCCACTGTGGTTTTCTATGCTGGAGGGGAGGTTCTATCTGCCTGCCCGACTGATTCAGCCGGTAGATTCACTGAGACCATAATGTCCCTCAATGACAACAGCCTGATGATAAAGGTCTCATCGGTCGGATTTGAGCCTCAAGCGGCAGTGGTCTCCTCAGATGAATCTTGTGACACTGTCATCGTGGACTTCCAACTCCAGCAGATATCGGTACACATGGGAACCATCAAAGTGCAGCCCAAAAGGGAACAGGCGGCGTCCACGGTTTCCCTAGGGCAGCGGAGGATCGCCAAGGCCGCAGTGCAATCACTTATCCCCACTAATCCGACCAGCGCCATCAAGCAGCCGCAAGTTGTGCGTGAGGGATCGAACCATTCCTCAAAAATCAACGTCAACGGAACTCAACCGGAGTACTACATCAATGGAATCGAAATAGGCTGCAACCCGAATCACTATGGAGTTTTCTCAATTATTCCTGCTTCAGTCATAAAAGGGATGACATTCCACCCTCAGGGAACAAGCGCGCATCTCGGGTCGCCTTCTGCCATAGAGCTGAGTACCGGACATCCATTCCAAAAGCACTCTCACGGGGAGGTAAATCTTTCCATGGTTGAGGTAACCGGATCGTTCTCGATTGGAAGCCCGCAATATTTCATATTGGGCTCGTTGCGGAAATCGATTTTGGACAAGCTGGTCAGGCAGTTTGAGATACAATCCGATCGCCGGACCATGCCACCAACAAATTTTCAGGACATTTTTGCATCCTCCGGTCTGAGAGTGTCAGGTCACCACCACTTGGTCCTGGATCAGTACCACGTGCAGGATTTTCTCTCTTATGGTATCGAGGCTACAGCCGGCAATCCATACGGCGTGGATACCTACCTGCATACCAACGAACACTACGTGGGACTGCGATGGGATGCTGCCTATGACAAGATGCTTCTAAAGGTGAAGGCAGCGGTGCAATTGAGCCACGAGGAGTACCAGGCATCATCGCTGCCGGGAGAGCAAGCTGATGGCGTGAAACTTGACCTGACGGCAGATCGCCAGGCTAATCTGGGATATATCGAAATGTGCTTTCCGCTCGGAAGTGGGCTTTTGACGCTCGGCAACCAGCTCGAGTACGTCTCACACAGCGAGGTGAACATGACCCAGTATAGCTGGAACTTCCGTCCCCCAGACGCCAACAGTGACAACCCGTTCATCTACCAGGCGGAACTAAACCAGCTATACGGAACCTATAGCGGCAGTCGACGGGAATTGAATAATGCCGCTTACGTTTCTGTGACACAGTCGTTCTTTGGTATCCGGTTCGAGACAGGTGTAAGAGCGGAATACTTCAGGAACCTGGACAACGGCACCGCCCTTCTCTTTCGTAACCGGGCCACGATAGAAACGGGTGAAGTCAGCGAGCTGAGTCTTTTCTTGGGCTCATTTGCCGAGAATCCTGCGAATAAAATACTCGAACCCTACCAGGTATTGATACATGTCGACTACAACCGTCTCAAGCCGGTACAGACGCAACTGGCCTCAGCCAACCTGTCGGTTGGAAAAGTCGGGTTTGGCCTCTTCGCTAAGTGGATTGACAATCTACCGGCGGCTACGGTTGATTTTGCCCACGTCAATGCCGACGGCTCCGTTAAAGATGGCTTTATTACCATGCAGCCAAACGATCGGCTGGCTTTCTATGGTGGCGATATCACACTTGACCTGGACAGCTTGTGGTCGCCCCGGGTAGACTTCTATGCCTTCTATGGCTATACACATGGAGAGAAAATCGTCAGTGGCATGACAATACCATATGAGCTGAACTCCCCACACAAGCTCTTCATGCAAGCTACCTATCGGCTTAGCCAGGTGATCTCAGTCTCAAGCGAGGCTAATATCCGAACCGGGTTTCCATATACACCCACACGTTCGGCTTCATTCTACTACGACGAACATCGCCTTAGTGAACAATACTACGAGAGCGTTCTCAGCGCTGAGAACGAGGCACGCTTTCCGTTGAACGCCGTGCTCAATGCCCATATCAATTTCGACTTTGGGAACTCGGAGTTGTTCATTACAGTAGCGAACGTCACCGGTCGCGTCAATCCAATCGTCAATACCTCTGATGGATTCATCTACGACGCCGGGATTCTGCCGAGCGTGGGATTTCGGTGGAGATTTTGAGCATCCCAACCAAGCAACAGTATAGCAGTAAGTTGTTGGTGTTCTCATACCGTCCGCCTGAGGCGAACTCCATTTGGAACGACCTACCGCTCTCCTAGTATCAAGGGTAGGTTGACTTTTGCGCCCGCTTCACTACTTTGCCAGTATGCGTAACGTCGTCCTCTTGCTCATAGGTATCATACTCCTGTTTCTGGTGTCATCGCTGATGCTACAGGCTATTTATGGCCAATCATACGGTTTTCTGCAGGGGGAGGACCGATGGGTACCTGACGGCAGCGGTGGATGGACAAGGCATGGCCACCCCACAGCTCCTGAACCGGACGTGCCGAGCGTCGAGGTTCCCCTCGCAGTCCGATATATCCCCATTTTTCTACCTGCCCTGTTGCTGATCCTGTTCATGTTTACGCCACTCAGGAAACATGTCGAGACGAGAAGTCCTGAACCGGAAGCAGACTCGCCTGAGACTACAAACGAGAACAACACCCCGGCAACCTGAGAAGAATCTCCCTCTATCACACTGCCACGTTCAGACAGCACCTGACGACACGACCCGTTTTCGCATGAAAACGGTTATGGTTGCTTGCCAGCGCTCGCAAGGACGTAGACATCGGTTCTGAAATACTTCGACGCCATTTTCCGAACGGAGTCAGCCGTCACCTGCGAAAGTTGCTTTAACAGGGTCTTATCGTAACCCAACTGACGCCCGAGGTATTCATCCACCCCAAGATAATAGGCCTGGTTAATACGCGACAGTTTGGCGCTTATCAGACGTCCCCAGACCTTGTTGCACGCTCTGTTCAGTTCTGCCCGTGTTGGGCCATCCAGTTTCAGCTTTTCGATCTGAAGCTGTATTCCATCGAGTGCATTCTGGTAGTTTTGCACGGCGGTACCCATAACGGCATAGAACCAGCCGAAATCCCTGTCGAGAACCGTACTCGCACCCACTGAGTAGGCCAGTCCCTGCTTCTCCCTCAGTGTGAGATAGAGTCGGTTGGACAGAATTGATGTTGCGATAGCAAGAGGAACAGCCTCATCGCTTCCGGCGCCGGGCGTAATTGAGCCTATGTACAGGTTGACCTGGTCCTTTTCAAGGTTTGCATGGGCCGTGCGTGTCTCCAGGATGGGTTCAGGCCGTTGAGCTTGCTGAGAAATGAAGCCTCCTTTCGGCAAATGGCCGAAACTGGAGTTTATCCACCCCATCACCTCCGGGATGCTCCTTTCGGTTACAATAGATACAATCGTGTTCTCTGGAGAATAGAACTGCGCGTGGTGCTGTCTGAGATCAGCGATCGTGATGGAGCTGATTGACTCTCTTGTTCCCATGATCGGCTTGGCGTACTCCTCCCCGTCAAACAAGGTCTGGTAGAAGAGATTGCGAGCGACACTTCTTGCCGACGAGTTGTGGCGCGCCAGTATCCCCAGCATCGATCGGCGAACGTTTTCCACCTCAACGGAATCGAAGGAGGGACTCAATAGCATCTCGGAGAAAAGATAGAATCCCTTCTCTGCAAACTTGTCTATAGTCTCAAACTTCAGGAATGAGAACCGGCGGGTTGTGTAGCGATCGTCGTAAGGAATCCACGGGTTGTCATAGAGGGTCACCTGTGCCCCGATTTCAGACAGATCTCTGGCCAACTCATGGGCGCTACGGGTGACGGTGCCTTTCTCAAGGCAGCGGTTCACAAAATCGGTTATGCCGGTCTTGCCGGACAGCTCGTTGGCGGAGCGATTCTTTCCAAGTACGTTCATCGCAAAGACTCGGCTATCGGGACTGGACTTGATAATCACTGTCATCCCATTGGCCAGGACTTCACGGTGATAAACGGCATTATCGACCAGTTCGAAGCTGACGGTATCGGTTTGGGGGTAACTGATCTTGTGTCCGGGCACCAGGTCATACTCAGGATACGTGGTCGAATCAAAATGAGCGATTATCTCCTCAGCGGACAGGCCGTGCGGAACGTATGGTTTCTTGCCGGACTGTCCCACCGGTTTGACAATCGTAAGTACATAGTTTGGCTGAGAGAGCCACTGTTTGGCTGCGTTCTGGCAGTCGGCCCACTCTACCTGCGCCAGGCGGTTGCCGTAGCTTTGGATAAAATCCCATCCAACAGACATGATACGGGATGAAATGATAAAACCCCAGTAGTGCAGTTTCTCTGTATCATAGATTTCCTGGCACTGGGTGCTGATCTTAATCCCATCAATCGTTTCTTTATCCGCAACATACTGACCAATCGTCTGTACTTGGTTCAGAACAGTTGACACAATGCTGTCACTGTTGTCGGAGTTATCAGTAGTCACCGATATCTCCAGCCGTGAAAACTCACTGTATGTTGCAAGGTCCACCCCGACATCGGTCGCCAGAGGGTCGGCGCCGTCAGTGAGAGCCTTTACCAGTGGAGAAACCTCATCCATGGCGAGAAATCGGCTCAGGAGATCCATCGCCATGTACATTGAATCGCTGTGATGAGGGGCTGCAAAGGAGAAGTTGATGTGGGTTGAAGTCACGTTGGCAACCGTGTCAAAAACCTGCTGTCCTACCGGGCCGGCAGTGGTTTTCCCAGCTTCAGCCAGTTGTTTGTGGGTAAGATTCTCGGTGCCGGTGGAACCCGATTCAGCCGGTCCGTTTTCAAAACCACCGAAGATGGAATCAATCGTAGCCTTCATGTGCTGCGACTCGAAATCGCCGATCACCAGAACCATCATGTTCCGGGGGATGTAGTATCGTTTCCAGTAATCAACAATAGCTTCGCGGGGGATGTTTTCTATAAAAGAGCTGTAGCCCAGCACCGGGCGATTGTAATCGGTCCCTGCATAGGCCTTTTCAGTAATAAAGGATTCGGCCGGGGTGCTGGGCGCCTCAGTATCGCGATTAATTTCTGCAATTACTACTTTTCGTTCCTTGACAAGTTCATCCTCCGGAAAGGTTGAGTTGAAAAGCATGTCGGCCTGGACTGTAAGACCATATTCAATATACTGCTTAGGCAGCAGCACCAGGAAAGCTGTCAGTTCCTTGCGGGTAAAAGCATTGATATACCCACCCAGGTCCTGAATCGAGACGTCAAGTTCTTCTCTGCTCATGTTGGCGGTCCCGTCAAAGAGCAGATGCTCAAGAAAGTGCGTTATGCCGTTTTCGAACTTCGATTCGTATTTACTTCCGGACTTGACAAAGACAATACTGGTCACCATGGGAGAACTGTGATTCTCCTTGAGAATGACCTGCATCCCGTTGTCCAGCCGGTACTGCTCAGTGGCGCCGAGAACAGTAAGTGATAGCGCCAGAATAAGAACCGAAAGCATCCCTGCCGTTCTTGCCTGTTGTGGAAAGAAGCTGCTCACGATAATGATCTCCTTAAAAAAGTGACCTAATTTACTAAATCCATCATTGTTGACTACGATAATGATTGATAGTAGTGCTTTCACCGCTATCTGTCAACTCTACTGGAAAAAAGTGGATTGACTTGAGTCAAAAGGATACTATATTTGCACCTCTTGATATGAATGAGGTAATTGTAAGAACAACTCGGCGTGCTGCATCGGCGCTGACTCTGATCATAGCCCTGGCTCTGGCTACTTCGCCCCCCGGTACAGCCATCCCCTTTGGGCCGATTCTGGACGGCACAGCGGGTCAGTTGGGTGTGGAATCTACTGACTGGCAGGGGCAAATGCCGGTATCGTGTCTGCCGGGCGGTGCTCAAGATGACGTCGCCACGGGTGGTAAGTCGCGCAGCCCACGTCCGGCCAGCCTTGTTTTGCCGCCGGTTCTCAAGCCTAACAACACTGACAGCCATCTTGACAGACAGGCGGTCTTCCGTAGTGGAACTAATACGCTGCCTGTTTGTCCCTGTCCCCGCCTGGTTATTCTGACCTCAACCAGCCTTGTCTCTTCAAATCTGGGTTGTCGTGCCACTCTTGTCGGCGCCAGACCATCAGGCACAAGCTAGCCCGGCCTGTCCTGACCGCCAGTTATGCTGAAGCTGCTCTGTTCGCCTTCAGCGTTGAATTGCTTGGTTAACAATAATCTCAAAAACTGGAAAGGGGCTCTTCATGCCCAAACACAATTGGCGTATCATCATGACCGCGATTTTGATCATTCTTGCGTGCGTCGCCTTCTGGAATACCTTCAAACTGTGGACCATGAGCAAGGGCGACAAGGAAGCTCTGAATGATCGTGACCCCGGAGCGCTCTTACATCTCCAACAGAAAGCCATTCGGCTGGGCCTTGACCTGCAAGGCGGTATTCACGTTGTCCTGAGAGTCAAGATGGAGGAGTTGGACAAAGCCAGCCGTGAGGATGCCGTCGAACGGGCGATACAGATTATCCGCAACCGCGTTGACGGCCTGGGGGTAGCTGAGCCGGTCATTCAGAAACAGGGGAATGACCGCATTATCGTCGACCTGCCCGGCTATACCGATGCCGCACGGGCCGAGGAGCTAATCGGCCAGACCGCCCTGCTTGAGTTCAAGTTGCTTGAGACCTATGACAACGCCTCTCTGGTGTTGACTAAAATCGATTCCGTTATCCATGACTACGAATTGGCCAGAAAGGACACCACTGCCGAAGGCGCCCCGGACACTGCGGTAATAGCACAGGAAACCGAACCGGCCATAGATTCCACTGCCGAAGGTGAGGATACAGATATCCTGGCGGAACTGATGGGGGACAGCGCCGTCGACACCGCAGATATGTTTGCCTTCGACGAGGACATTGGCCTGGATGAAAACATAAATCCGCTGACCTCCCGTTTGCAATTGGCTATGAGCAATAATAGGACCGGCACCAACTGGCCCAGCTTTGCCATCCCGAAAAAGGATCGAGAATTGATCACCAAGTGGCTCAATCTACCCCAGGTACAGAGCCTGATTCCAATCGATGTTCAGTTTTGCTGGTCCACTCGTTCAGAGATCCGCAATGGTCGCGAGGTATACATGCTGTATCTGGTGAAGCGGAAAGTACAGTTCCTGGGCAAATTCCTTGAGAACATTGCTCTCGGCCAGGGCACCTACGGCGGATTCGTCGTTAACTTCTCCCTTTCCGGCGACGGTGCCGCCCGCTTCGCGCAGTTGACCGGCGCCAACATTGACAAGCCGTTGGCGATTGTCATCGACAACAAGGTTGAGTCAGCTCCTTTTATCAACTCTAAGATTCGCAGGAGAGGGCAGATCACGATGGGCTCATCGGCGGGTGTAAAAGACGCTCGAAATCTTGAAATCGTCCTCAAAGCAGGCGCTCTGCCGGCGCCGGTCGAAATCATTGAGAAGAATGTCGTCGGTGCTACATTAGGAATTGATTCCATTAAGAAAGGTTTCTTCTCCTTCATGGTGGGACTCAGCCTGGTGCTTTTGTTGGTGGGGATTTACTACCGTCTTTCCGGGGTTATTGCCGATATTGGCTTGCTGTTTAATCTATTCTTCCTGCTGGCTGTGATGGCCGCTCTTGGTGCCACGCTTACGATGCCCGGCATTGCCGGCATCATTCTCACCATTGGTATCTCGGTAGATTCCAATATCCTGATTTTTGAACGCATTCGCGAGGAGCTTCGCACCGGCAAGACCGTGCGGGCTTCAATAGACGCCGGCTACACGCGAGCCTTCGTGGCCATCTTCGACTCGCACGTAACCACCCTTGTAACGGCCGGAGCGCTGTTCCTTCTGGGTTCGGGACCGATCAAGG
>CAYQDB010000021.1:4506-41580 GCA_964416195.1 uncultured Ignavibacteriales bacterium | reverse complement strand
ACGATGCCCTGCTGATAGGGCTCAGTGACGTACTTACTTATGTCGGCACGATTGAAGGTGACGAAGGACAGGTTTTTCCAGAAGGCATTCCAATAGCCGCTTTTGATGATTCCATCATAAATAAGGTAAATCGGAAACAAAAACAAGACAGCCAGCATCCAGAAAAGCGGCAGCAGGAAGCTCTGACCGTAATAGGAGATCCATTTGTAAATAAAATTGGTGCAGACAATCCGCCGCCAAACCTTCCAGCCACTTCCCTTCGCCTTGCGCATCATCTCCTGCTCACCGATGTAGAAGTCACCGGCCTCGGAGTAGCGGTAGTTGTTCACGTAGTTGATTTGTAGACGGCGATAGAGTTGCTCTATGAGCTTGTGCTCTGGATTCTGGGCTAGCTCATCATAAACAGCATTTCTGGGAAACCAGCGGAAGAACTTTGGCTTCTTTGCCCATGTGGCACCTACGAACTGCACGCCACTCAGATCAGTTTCAAGGAAGGCGCATTTCCCGAGCGACACCTTGCGGAACTTGACGTTCTTCGGTTCGGCGAAAGTACATGACATAAAGTAAGCCCGGGCCGAAAACATGTCTTTGTTCTTCTTTTGAAGTTCTTGTCCATCAAATGTGACAACAGCGTCCTTGCCTACCTTACAATATGATAAATCGGCGTGCTTCTCGAACCGGGTTGAATAGAACCAAGTGATTCTTGAAAACGTGGCCCCGACAAAGCCTGCTTCTCCCGAAAACGTGGCCCTGCTAAATAATGCATATCCCGAAAACTTGGCCCTGCTAAATAATGCATATCCCGAAAACTTGGCCTTATAAAAGTCTGCCTCTCCCGAAAACGTGGCTCCGACAAAGTCTGCTCCTCCCGAAAACGTGGCACTGTCAAAGTCTGCTTCTCCCCAAAACTTCGCCCCCCTAAAGTAGGTTTCTTTGTTGTATTCCTTTGGGAGTTTATAGCCCTCTTTGGGGAAAACGAAACCTGTCAGATCGTAATACATGCTGCTTGCATCCGCAAATATCTTGTCAAGTTCCTGCTGAAACAGCCTTATTACTTTACTTTCCTTTTCCGAATGGCAGATACACTTGTTGCCGTCCTTGATAGGCCTGCCGCACGGTTTGCCGTCGTGCATTGTAACCTGGCAGGTTTTTTGTTCGCTGTTTTCCATAGTTCCCTTATGCTTTCAGTGGTGTCGGGCGACACTGCCTGACACCTCCATCTTTATAAGCTGTCATGCAGGGTCACATGACAGCACTTCATTTTTCGCGTAGGGTGGGGGCTTGTCTCCCGCCTTCTCAAGGGGCGACGCAAGGCCGCCCCCTACGCGGGTTGTACGGGTTCAATATATTGAACCCCTACGACCTACGAAATAATGCCGCCCCCCAGCAGAATTTCCCCATCGTAAAACACCACCGACTGGCCGGGGGTGATGGCGCGTTGCTTTTCTTTGAAGATAACCCGAACTTGCGTGTCGGTCAAGGGAGTCACAGTTGCTAGTGCAGGTGTGTGCAGGTAGCGTATCTTGACGTCCGCCTCGAAAGACTTGTCGGTCGGCTCCATTGCTAACCAGTTTATACCGTTAGCAATCAACTCGGATTTGAACAAGGCATCATTCTGCCCAACAATCACGCGGTTGTTGTCAGTGTCGATTCGTAAGACATACAGGGGTGTCGGATGCGATACGCCCAGACCGCGACGCTGGCCGACCGTGTAGAAAGCGGCACCGTCATGTCGGCCAACAACCGTGCCGTCCTCAAGCACGATGTCGCCAGGATCATAAGTACGCCCTCGTCTCTTCTCATATTCCATGAGAAAGCGTTTGTGATCATCATCCGCCACAAAACAGATCTCACGTGACTCCTTCTTGTCCGCCGTGCGTAGGTTGTGGCTGCGTGCAATCTCGCGCACCTCTGACTTGTGTAGACAGCCGAGCGGCATCAGCGTTTTTGATAGCTCCTCCTGTGACAAACCCCACAGGACGTAAGACTGATCACGAGTGAGGTCCTGTCCCTTGCGGACATACCAGCGCTGATTCTGTCCACGTTCGATAGAGGCATAATGGCCGGTGGCAATGTAGTCACAACCGATCTCAACTGCTTTGTCCAGAAAGGCCGGCCATCTGAACTCGGAATTGCACCTGACGCAGGGATTGGGTGTGCGACCGGCACTGTACTCTGAGACGAAGTTGTCGATCACTTTTTCTTCGAACCGTGCAGAGAGGTCCAATAAATGGAACGGTACCTCAATGGTGTCACATATTCCCTGGCAGTCTGTGGTAGCGTCGACATAGTCCCACAGCTTCATGTGTGCGCCGACGACGTCATACCCCTGCTCCTTTAACAGCAGGGCAGCCACGGAGGAATCAACGCCACCGGATAGTGCTACCAGTACTTTTTCACCCATCATACAACTCGTTAGATGATGTTGTCGGGTTTCTTCCCTTCCGCCTTCAGCGGAGTCGGAACCCGACCTACCATTCCATTCACATGGACTTGCCGTATTTTGGTGACAAGGCTCGCAACCGCTCGATTATCGGCGGTAGTTTTTCCAGCACATAGTCGAGTTGCTCCTTGGTGGTGGAACGTCCTAAGGAAAAACGAATTGCCCCCAAGGCAAGTTCGGCAGGAATCCCCATAGCTATCAGGACATGCGACGGCTCCGTCGCGCCGGATGTACAAGCCGAACCGGACGAGACAGCCACCTGCTCCAGATCGAGCGCGATGACAACCGACTCTCCCTCAACACCCTTGAATGAAAGATTCACGGTCGGCGGTACCCTGTTGGTGCGCGGGCCATTAAGATAAACATCTGGAATCATAGCTGTAATGGTGTCCATGAAGTAGTTTGCAAGTTCATTAAGACGTCTGAAATCTTCCTCGCGTCTCTGGGTGGCAATCTCAAGTGTTTTGGCCAGTCCAACTATCCCGGCGACATTTTCAGTCCCGGGGCGACGTTTCTTTTCATGCGATCCGCCATAAAACAGAGGAGCGATCTTGACGCCTTGTCGCACGATGAGTGCACCAACGCCTTTTGGTCCATAGATCTTGTGACCTGTTAACGAGAGCAGATCGACCCCCAGCTTTCTTACATCAACAGGTATTTTGCCGACAGCCTGCACCGCATCAGTGTGAAACAGGGCGCCCCTTTCATGGGTGATCTTAGCCAGCGGGGCAATATCCTGTACTGTACCGGTTTCATTGTTGGCCTGCATGACCGAGACGAGCGCTGTCTTTTCGGTAACCAGTTGCTCTAATTGGTCAAGCTGGGCGAAGCCCTCACGGTCGACCGGCAAAAGATCAAGGTCAAAGCCCTCTTTGTGATGGAGATGCTCGGCAGGTTCCATTATGGCGTGGTGCTCGGTCGCTCCGGCCACGAGGTGGTTTCTTCTTGCACGGAGTTGATAGGCTGTACCTAAGACAGCGATATTGTCGGACTCCGTGCCGCCGGAGGTGAAGTACAGCTCGGACGGTTCACAGTTGATAAAGGCTGCTATCTGTTCACGAGCGTTCTCAATAGCTACCTTTGCGTCCCGGCCGAATTGGTGGGCTGAGCTGGCGTTTCCGAAAGCGCCATTGAAATAGGGCAGCATCGCTTCCACAACAGACGGATCGACCGGTGTGGTGGCGTTGTGGTCAAGATAAATTGGGTTCATATCTCCTCTTCCTGTCAACTGGTAGCGTTTAACTACACGCAGATGCAAAGCAGCACAGCACGTTCATTGGCGGTAGAACCATTAGAAAGCATACAGTATAGTAAAATGCCAACGGTCGGCAAAATCGATTTTATCGGTCTTTATCCGGCGGGCATAGTCGACACGTATAGGTCCGGCGGGAGACACAATTTGCACGCCGGTGCCATAACAGTAGGCAAGGGAGTTAAACTTAAATTCGCTGGTGTGGGTGAACCCGTTTCCGACATCGAGGAACACAGATTGCCACAAAGGAAGTGACCGGAACAAGCCACTGAGGACGGGGATAGGACGGAATATCTGGAGCGTCCGCCAGCGAAACTCCTGGTTGAAAACAAATGTTATATTGGCTCCCCGGGGAGTGCCGTCGTCTCGGGTCGGCCCGAGGGTGTTTTCCTTGAATCCTCTTACTGTATTGGCGCCGCCGAGGTAAAAGCGGTCGTCCACAGGGACGTCCTCCGATTCACCAAACGCCTTGGCATGTCCCACTCTGATCCGTGTGGCGGAAATCCAGCCCGGCCAGACTACCTGGTAACTGGACCAAGTCGCCTGCCATCTGTAGAAGCTGTCATCACCCCCCAGGAAACCTCCAAAATATTCAACCGAAAGATCAATCACCGAGCCTTTACAAGGGATAAAGATATCATCGCGGCTGTCGCGCCGGAATGTTGTGTATAGTTTGCGTCTGTAGGAGTTCTTTTTCTTCAAATCTTCCGACAGGTCTACCTGATCCTCAGGTATACCATAGATATTGACCTTCTCGTATTCAAAACCAAGGTCTGTTTTAATCTCGCGCCCAATATTTTTATTTGTCGACATTGTGGCAGACCAGGTTTCTATCCGATAATTCTGCACCGGGTGCTTAACGCCGGGTTCATACTTAGCTGTCAATGAAAGAGGCATGCGTATTCCCAGGAACCAGGGTTCGGTAAAGCGGAGCCGGTAATTGTGATTCAACAGTCGTGTATCATGCCCGAGGCCGAACTGCAATTGGGCAAACAGGCTGTAGTGGCGGGAACCAAGGAAGTTGCGTTTGCCAAAGCCGGTCGAGAAGTCCCACGTGAGGTCCCGTACCTCCGACTGTCCGACACCGGTTTTGACGGTAAGGTAGGTCGGTTTCTTTTCGCGTACTCTCAGCAGGAAATCGGGTCTCAAGCGGTTGGACAGCGTGTCGGCGCGTCTTAGCTGAAGGGTACTGAAATACCCGGATTCAACCAGACGTTGGTGCGAATTAATTATGTCGTTCCGCCGGTAGATTGCACCCGGTTTTATTCTCAGCTCACGTTGGGCAACCCGCTCGGGATACCGGCGGATACCGTCGATACGAACGTCACCGAACCGCACCAGTGAATCGGTGACGACTTTGAAAGTCACATCGGTTTCTCGTACGGCTTGGTTAGTATCTAGATTGAAGGTAACAGTCGCATATGGGTACCCCTCGTTGGCCAGGACTGTCTTCATGTCAAAGACTGCGTCGTGGAGATCAAAGAGATTGATCGGTTCGCCTTCTTTCCGTCTGGCGGCAATCTTTCCGAGGTCAAACGCCAGCCGGTTTTCAAATGAGCTGGTGATCTTTCTTTGTCCATAGAAGAACTGCCGTCCCTCCTCTACGGTAACGCGTATGAGCGCACAGGAATCTTCTCCAAGGATTTCGAAATGCTCCTTGACCTGGATTCCAAGGAAGCCGTTGGTCAGGTACAGGTACTTGATTTCCAGCGTATCTCGTCCGTAGGATTCGCGTTGAATCCGCGCCCGACGATCTCCTTTGATCGTCCTCCATGATGTGCGCTCGTGCGAGTACATCCGTTTTCTTATGTCGGACGCCTTGAAGAAGCTGTTTCCGGAGATGACAATGGAATCAATTGGAGGTTTGGATCGGATCCACCGCAAAACAGTGCGGTCCATCCCATGCACTACCGAAGGCAGACAGGCAATCACAAGGCAGGTAGCTAAAGCGGCCGCAAGTCGGTTCATCAAAACTCCCAGTGAAGTTTGAGAGCCAGGTGATACAGCTCTTCTTCGTCCCGCAAGCCTTCCAACAGAAAAGCCTTGCTGAAGCGATGTTCAAACCCGACTTCCTGCCTGGTCTGACCAGACAGGGTAGAGCGACCGTAAACGTAGAGGTTAGGAGTGGCGTAGAAACCGACTGTGACCCTTACTCTCAATGGATCGTACTCCTTACCATAGAGGGGGTCTATCTCAAACGTTTCCACACCTAATTGTCCCAGTTGTCTGGAGCCTATCTGGGAAACCTGCGATGAAATCAGACCGGAAAGGCGCTGTCCAACCTGACCGGAGGAGGATACCGTCTCGGAGCTGTAGTAATTGGCCACAATCAACGGTAAGATGTCCTCCCGGCTAAACTCTGAACCTTCAGCGGGGTTGATTTCGGGCACTTCCAGTGTTCCCGTCACATGGATTCCCAATTCTATGGATTCTGTCGTTTCCAATTCCTCATCAACGGCTCGCCTCATACCGGCAATCCTGGTGTATCCGGTTATGTCCAGACGGGGATTGATCGTTGGGTTGCCCTCGAAGATGACGCGACTGCCGGGTTCCAGATGAAACGTCTTATCAAAGAGAAAACCGCGGCCCCGCAGTATCTCCATCTCACCGATAAACCGATAGACACCCTTTTCCCGAATCAGGTTAACCTGGCCGGCAAACTCGGCATCGATGTCGTCGTTCCTGATCCAGTAGTTGGCCAGGATGTCGATGTTGATGTTTAGATCCCATGCGTTTTCCGAAGTCATGGCATTCATGATCGGTGAGCCTTCTTCCTCAGAGGCAAAATTGACCAGATATTTCATGGATATGATCGTCAGGTCGCCTGTGACCAGGGGCGGCGTATCTCCCTCGACATGCAAATCTCCCTCCACTACCCCCTGGATGTCGTCCAGTTCGTATGCAAATGGGAATTCCTTGGGCAAAGTAATGTCAAGGTCATAGTAGAAATTGTCCAGCGACTTGACAGTGATTTCACCCTCCAGGTAGGCATTTCCCTTCCTGCCTTTCCGCTTTCTATCGGTCGTGTAGAGATCAATGTGATCAATGATGATCTTGTTGTCCCTCATTGTAACTCCAGCGGAGTCAGCAAAGATCGGCTGTTCGAGATCAAAATACTTCAAGCGGGCGTTCTTGATGTAAGCTTCCCCGGCAAGATGCGGAGCATGCGGAGTGCCGGAAAGGGTAATATCCACGAAGAAATCTCCATCAAGCTGCTCAACCGAAGGCATGATCAAACTGACGAGGTCGAATCTGCGGTCGGTGGCGGAAATGCCTATTTCGAGAGGCTGATCGGGGAAGCGTTCCTCCACACTGGAACTAAAGGCCAGGTCGGCATGAAACGAACCGGAACTACGGTACTCACCCTCATCAGAATGAATCAGGAAGCTGTCCAGCGTTAGCAAGCGGTTTTCATACCGTAACCCGCCCACGACTGCGCCAAGCAGTAGGTCTCGGTAGGTCAGTGAATCAATCGAACCGCCAAGGTTGAAGTGCGGCTGAAGGAAGGTCCCCTCCACAGATGCCTGGCACGACATGTAGCCGTCAATCTGCAGCGACGTGTCCAACAAGTCTACCCATGGTCCAATCGGAATGTGGTCAATCAATAGCGTCAGGCCCATTGATTCATCGTAGTCGACTCGACCCGTAACCGACAACCCGGCGCCATTGGAGCCGATAGCTGCCTGCAGAAAGTTGAAACCTGATGAGTCAATATCAAACTTGATATCAGAACGATTATAGAAGACCCGATCGAATACTGCAAGCGACAGTGAATCGACAGTCATGTGCATTGGATTCACCCCGTAGTCAAGAAGGCCTCTACCGCTATACTCCCCGTACTGATTGCACATGCTGAACGTGTCGACCTGCACCAGGTTTGAGTCAACCGATAGAAATGTGTATCCGGAATCGTAGGGCAGATTCCAGGCCGCGCCGTCTTTATACGAAACCTCGACGGTTCCCTTCTTTCCGGTCAGGAATCTTTTCATTTCGATAGAAGCAGCGAAGTTACCGGTGTACAGGCCGTACACCCATACCGAGTCAGAGACAAACAGACCGCGCAAATCGGGATCGCGGGTCTTACCTGATATCGTAGCGTCAGCATGTCCCCGACCGCCCGGCTGGTCGATGAATAGCTTTCCTTTGTACCTGTCGAGGTTATGAAGGTCGGCAGCGACCGCCAGATCGATATCGTCTGAGTAATCAATCCGGCCGCTCACGTAGAAGACATTCTCAAAGTAGTTGATGCGAAAGGAATCGGCAAAACAGATCGAATCGCTGGTAACTGTCAACTCACCGCACGCCTCATGAAGTGGGTACTCGTCGAACGACGATTCGTGCAAATCAGTATCGAAGTGAAGCAGTAACTTGTCTTTACGAAACGATTCGCCTGACATCTCGATATGGCCGGTTAGATCCGATTCGAAGCCTTTGGTAACAAGTTGATTGAGGTTGAAGTTCTTGATATCTGCATCCAGATGGTATTGCTCGACAGGGCCGGAGAAATCCAGCGCTCCACTTCCATCGATAGTACAGCCGCCGAAAACGGATCCATATAGCGTATCTAATACCAGCCGGTTCCTGTCAAAGCGAAAATTGGCAGAGAGATTCTCAAAATCTGCGGACATGAAATTTCCGGCCAGATCAACTGAACCACCGATTTTATCCCCGACAAAAGAGACGGCGCCGTTAAGGTCCAGCATACCGGTAAGCTTTTTCCCCAACAAGGCGCTGATTTTTTTTACGTCAACATTGTCCAGCGCAAAAGTTATCTGGCCTTCAGGTGGTTTTGCGAACTTGACATTGCCACTGAGCTTGGCACGGGTTTTACCGACAACAACGGCGATATCCTCAAAAACCACCATTCTCTCAGTATAGGTCAGTTTGCCCCCTGCGGCAGTCAGTGAGAATGGTTCTTTGTTCGATGTAAACTCAAACTGTCCGACATCGACCGAATAGGTTTTCCCCTGACCTTGCAACGCAACCGAGAGGGCGATGTCATCAAAACTCATGGTATCCGTGTTGTTTAAGATATTGACGCTGACTTTGTTTAGTCCGAAGTCACCGATTGAAAACTGGGGTGGAGCGCCCGCCTCTGTTTCGCCCTTGGATGAGAAATCGGGAATCATCCACCGTCCGGAACTGTCGCGTACAAGGGTGACAGTAGCCGAGTCGATGTAGAGGTAGTCCAAAACATATTTTTTATTCCACAGGTTGGATAGGGAATAGGAAGCTGAGAGACGGGGGAGGTCGAGGAGCCGGTAGTGCCCGGTAGAGTCAACATAGTAGACGGTTACGTCCTCAAGCACCAGACCGGATAAGAAATCCCCTTTTACCTGTCCGATCGTTACATCCAGATTGTATCGTTGTTCTACCAGCGAGTCGATCTGGGCGTTCAGGGTCCTCTCTAAACCCCCGAGCTTGAACATATACAGGAACAATGAGCCGACTAGGAGTACGATGCCTGTGAGGGCGGCAAGAATGATACGCCTGAAAGTACGCATCAGCTCAAACCCAACCTGTCAAGTATGGACAAAGACGCCTTATATCCGTCGCCCGCCGCTTCACCCAGGTCGTGGATGACCTGGCAAATCAGCTCAGCATCTGCGCCGACATTGACGGCCCCTCTTACGTGTGAAAACAATTGTTTCTCACGGTTTTCAATCACCAGGCAGGCAATGATCGCCAGCTCGCGGTCAACTATATCAAGCCCGGGGCGGGAAAGCACCTTGCCATAACCCTCAATCACCATCCATCTGAACACCTCCGGAGCCAGTGTTTCCACCTTCTGCTTTAGCTGCAGGTAATTCGTGGAGTAGACCCTTTGACATAACTCAAGACCGTTGGTGAACCAAACGCCCGATTCCTCCTCGCTGATTCTCTGAAGCTCAAAATCGGCCGGCTGTGATGGGAAGTGGCGAGCGAGATGCTCAGCCGCACCGAGCATGCGAGGAAAACCGAGAAAAAGATATGACTGCAGGAGTATTTCGTAGAACTGTCTGCATCCCAGACCGCATTCCCGGCCTATCTCGACCGTTCGGTCTAACGCCACTTCATCAGCAACCGCGATAGCGGCTGAGTACAGCGCCAGTGTTCTACTACAACCATTCTTCCGGGGATGGAAACTGGCCAGACGGCGACGTAATTCGTTCAGATCAACGCCTGTATTCACGGCTGTAAATAACCCCGCAAGGTAGATATTAGCAACGGGAAACTTGCTACTTCAGGCTTTTGAGTCGCTCCTCGAGCTGGCGGAGCCTTCTCTTGAGAGATTCGATCTCGCTGCGCAGTGAGTCTTGCGACATACGGTCTGGAATTTGCACGCTCGGTTGCGCAGAGATCTCTTGAAAGGAGTCGAAAGGAAGTTGACCGATTTTAAATCGGACACGATACGGAGTATTGCCCCTGATGAGACCAAGCTCGACAACGCTTCCCGGAGATGTCTGGCGAATTTCGTTTCTCAAGTCAAGGGCGGAACGCAGAGGACTGTCGTTCAAACTAAGCAGAAGGTCCCCTTTCCTCAGCCCAACCTTGGCTGCCGGTGATGAAGGAACCACCGCCGTTACCATTATACCCCTGCTGATCACTTGCCTCGGCCTCGCTTCCGCCGTGACAAACATGTTGGCTGTGGTTAACTCGATGCCTGGTGTGATCTCTATGTCGGCAGTAGCGATGCCTATGTATCCAACCGGACGGTCGCCTTGAATGAGAAGATGGCGGGCAATGTCGGGAATTTCGTACGCTGGCACCGCTAATCCCGCTTCCGGCCGTCTTTCAGAACCAATACCTCCAGTGACCAAGCCAACCAGGTTTCCTGAGAGATCAAACAACCCGCCGCCGACGGTTCCGGATGTAATGGGCGCTGAAAACAGGATGGTCCCGTCCGGTCGGGACCCGGCGCAGAACCCGAGCGAAGGACAGGCCTGTACCCCGTACGCATTGCCCATGGCAATTACCATCTGCCCGGCACAGCCGTCACGGTTACCAAACGCAGCCGGGACCCCGATTTTCTTGTTAATGTGAATGACAGCCAGCCCGGTCTGGTGATCAACGCCTCTCAGTTGGGCAGGCAACACCTCATCGCCATAGCGCACGATAATCCGCTCTCGTCCGGTTACAGCTTGCGCAGCTACCAAGATATGTCCGAGCAGGTCATAGATAACCCCAGAGGAGATCAAGCTCTGAACCGTCTCGTCACCCTGACCCGTATAGGTCTCCGGCGGTACAGGCGTTGATGATTCCACCGTGACCACCGACCGTGAGAGCTGGTAAATCAGCTCACTTAACCCGTTTTCGAGCCGAAACAGAGAAGTATCTGCGCCATGAGCGGCGCTTGAAAAAAAGACCGTCAAAAAAACCACCGCAGTGATCTTTCCAACGGTCTCAGATAAGCGCATTATCATTTAGTATGCCTTTCCAGCCTCCTTATCGGAGGGTGATTCCGGTGAAATGTATATCTTTTTCACCGGCCGTACCCTGTAGTAACCCATCACGAAAGGAGCCGCTGTGGATTTCTGCATCGATGCCATCCTCAGTCCAGGCGAACGATCAATACGACTCCACACTCCCTGCCCTACAATAGCGCTCGAAAGCCTGTTCATTCTTTCCGCCCGTGCAAGCTCGTTGCCCAGGGACCAACCCTTGTTGAGATTTGCCGTTCTTCTGGCATCGTTCGCCGGTTGGACAGTCAGGTAGGAATCATCGAGTGCTATTTCCGGAGATATGCTGCCGGCAGTCTTGTAGGTATTGCTTGGCCGGAACGCAACAAAGGCCAACAGAACCACAAGGCTCACTGTCACAAAAGCCGGGATGGCCTGGCGCCATAGGACGACCGGTGCCCGCTTCGGCAGATATGCCCTGGTGCGGGTTTCGGCGAACCGCTCTTGTGCAATCCAGTTGAACAACTTGCTATTGAAATCACCGGCCACGGCCAGGCTGCTCAACTCCTTGGTCGCCTCAGCCATTGACCGATAAACAGCCTCTTCCCGACGACAAGCAGAGCAGGTCGAGAGATGCTCGCTCACGGCCAGCTTGAGGCGACTGCTCAGCTCGTCATTGCAGTAAGCCGACAGACAGGAGCGTACTCTTCGACAGCGCATTGTAACCCTCCAACTTAGGTTGCAATTTATCACGTAGCATCATTCGTGCTCGATTAACACGGGATTTTACTGTACCGAGGGGAATAGAAAGAACCTTAGCCACTTCATCATAAGACATTTCCTGGACATCCCGCAGAATGAAAGCAACCCGATATTTCTCCGGGAGCCCCTTGATGGCTGCGTTCAAAGCCTGCGGCAGACGGCTGGGTAACTTCATCTCTACAGCAAGCTGGGTCTCATTTCCCTTCATTTCAGATATCTCATAAAACTTAAATTTCTTCCTTTTCCGCAGCTCATTTCGAGCCAGGTTCAGCCCAATCGTATATATCCAGGTGGAGAAGCAGTGCTGAAAATTGAACGATTGCCGATGCTGATAGACCCGAACAAATGTCTCCTGAACTACATCTTCGGCATCGTCCCGGGATAACAGCATCCGACCGATGACGTTCATCAACCGGTCTTTGTAGCGATCGACGAGCTTGTTGAAGGCGACCATATCGCCATTCTGGACAGCCTGCATAAGAGCGTAATCAATGTCCTTTTCCGGTTCTTTAGGCATTCAAACTACCTGGCTTAACGTCATTCTACCTCTATTACCCTCCGGGCTCGGTAAAGTTCCCGATTTTCTCTACCAGCCGTCAGCCCAAATGTCTTATCAAATAACAAGTTACCTTATTATCGTCAAAAGGCAAGGAGAGTTTATTCCGGCTCTACCTGATCATGGGGACACAAAAAGGGCGGTCCATGGGGATAGGTAGAGCAAAACGCCAAACAGAGCCAGCAGAATGATCGGTATGGTCAATTGCCTGTAAACCTTGAGCAGGTCACTTTTGAAATACTCGTTTGTGAGAATCAGGCAGAGATGGCTTGGTGAGAGCATCATACCAAGATATCCAGAGAGATAGGCCAGCATAATGTGGGAAGGTATAATCTCCGGCTGGTACAAAAAGCCGGCCAGAAGCGTGTACCCTAAGGCTACAAAAGCAGCTACCATTCCTGTCAGAATCCCCGCGGTGAAGCAGACTAGGAAAATCAACAGCTCTTCCGGCAAGTTGAAGTGCAGGGACAGCTTCGGGATAGATCCAATGGCGCCGGACAGCTCGAGGGCTGTCTGGAACGACAGGGTGCCGAAAACCAGGAGGACAAGTTTGAATGACAGCCCCTCTTTGAGAGCTGCCGTGAGATTATGTTTAGGAGGCCGTGCTACAGCGACCAGCGAGATAAAGGAGATCAACACGGCCAGGGCAATGTCGACCTTGAAGATTCCATATATTGCTATCGCCAGGCCGATTGGCCAGACGCTCTTGAAAACGCCCACCAGCGGCCGCCAGACATGAGTTTTAGCAGTACTGTTGGTGTCTATCTTGCGGATGAAAAAAACCATACCAATAGCTGCCATTATCAGGGTTAGGGGAAACTGCATCAGGGAAACACTGCCTATCGGCATACGGGTGATAGCTTCCGTTAGGATTATGCCCGGGTAAATTGGCCAGGAGAACTCAACTATATGACGAAACCAGTAGTTGCTGGCGGTTCTGAATTCCGGCCGGTACTTGCTGTCGGACAGGACGTTGCCCACCAGGGGGGCGGACAGGAGGGACCCTCCAGGCATCGGCATCAGGCCAATCAATGGCGGCATGACAGCCACGGCGGTTCGGTTACCGCCGGGTAGTCCCGCGCAGGCTCCTGAAAGCTTTTCAAGGGACTTGATCTCTTTAAGCAACTGGCCGAGGGTCGTGATCAACACGATTACCGAGGTGAGAGAGATGAAACGTTGCGATTTGAGCAGCTCCCAGTATCCGTTTAGAAGAGCCGAGAGTTCGACCCGGTACAGCAGCGATGTGATTATGCCGGCGCCAAAAAGCGTGATGCCCACGGAGAGTTTCTTTCGCAGGGCGAGTATTATAACAGCAAAGACCGCAATCAACTTGAGCGCATCCATGGCCGTTAGTATATGGCGCCTTCGGCAGATGTCAACCAACGGGCTTGACACAGGGGCAGAGTGAGAAGTAGCTTGCAGCTATGTCCAATGAGAATGCAGCCATGGCAACGGGCCGAAGGAGTGTCTGGTACTTGAAGAAAGGGCCTGCTATTGAAGGTAGTAACTACCATTAACGGGCGCTTTGTACCGCGTGGACAGGACAAAATCTCCGTGTTCGACAATGCGCTCCTGTATGCCGAGGGTTTATTCGAGACCTTTCTGGCTGTTGATGACCGCGTCATTTTTATGAACGAGCACCTCCGGCGCCTTTACCGGGGAGCAAAGGTCATCGGTCTGAAGGTCCCGGTCCCCCCTGACCGCTTATCGCGATGGATGATCAGAACAGTGCGGGCTCATCCGTCCCATCTCACGAAGCTACGCCTAACGATCACCAGTGGTGAGGCCGCTCGTTGGGTTGGACGGCAGGGCGAGCCGCAGGTCGTTTTGAGCGCTTCTCCGCACCGGATGCCTCAGGAACCGTTCAAACTGTGGGTGTCGAGATTTTGCATCGATCAAAACTCCGTCTTTCGTCAAATCAAGACACTTTCGTATGCTATCCACGCTGCCGCTCTGAAGCAGGCCAGGTTGAAGCGCTGCGATGACGCCCTGCTATTAAATCAGAAGAACCAGGTCGCTGAGGTTACATCAGCCAATATCTACTGGGTGAAAAGGGGAAAACTCTTCACGCCGCCGCTCAGCGCCGGCTGCCTTGAGGGAATCACGCGCAAGCTTGTCATCAGGGAGGTCGCCAAACTGAATCTGAAGATTACAGAGGCCAGCACCACCATTGACGGCTTGCTCAGGGCCAACGAGGTCTTCATCTCCAGCTCTCTGAAACTTGTCATAGGCGTGGCGCGCATCAAGACAAACCGCAGAACCTATGTCTTGAAAACAGGACCAATTACCGAACTCATTGCCGACCATTTCCGGCGTCTGGTTGATTTAAGATAATGAGCCTGTTATGCGCGGTCAGTAATCAGGTGGCGTCAGGCGTCTCTGCCTGACGCTTCCTCAATAGAACAGTATGTCCGTGAAATATCCTATGGCTGTCGGGCAGAGACACCCGACAGCACCTTGCAACGAATGACAATACTTTTGTAACAACCTCTCCCTTCCTGACTGTACCAAGCAACCGTTATGAAAGGATTCGTGACGGCGCATGATAACTGGCTGCAACTTGATATGCTGTACCCGATAGGAACAGAAGTGGTTTCTATCCTACCTTTTCCTCTTGCTTTTAGCGAAAAGCCCGATTATATTTGAGTAGAGTCTTGCGGGTGGCCTGTCCGCCTGTTTGATCTTGACCCGTCTTGGTATTCGAACACCAGACGGGTGTTTCATCTGGAGCCAGCCGGACTCGCACCGGCTACGCCGGGTCTAACCCCCAGCGCAGTCCTTACGACTGGCCCCTGTGTAAATAGATTAGGGCTTAGGCCGATCCGTATGGAGTCGACCTAAGTCCTGTTTTTTGTTGACTTTTGGTGGCCCACGCGGTAAATTCAGTATGTAATAGCTGTTTAAGTGCATCACCTTAGCCCTTAAATGGTTTTGAGGCTATTCTGCTACCACAGAATAGCCTCTCTTTCAATTGGTACTATCTCTAATCAATCTCCATTCAGTGAATCGTCTATCACCACGCCGCTCAAATAGCTTGCCTTCATATTTCCTGTGGTAGCCCTGTAGCGTTGAAGCTGGCAATTGCTTTCCAATAAGTAGCTCGTACTTACGGCGGAAATCTCCAGCTTTTACCCATCCACGGGTACTTTCATATACCTTCTTGATTTGTTCCAGCGTTTTGTCGGACCCATTAGTTGAGCTACCTTCAGTTAAACTGAGGCCGCCTGTAATAACTTTTTCGAGCATGGAGACCAAAGCTTGTCTATCTCCTTTGAGCTTGTCAATTTGTTGATCAATGCCACTGATTTTCTCGGCGAACATACTACGAAGCACCTCTAACTCATTGTGGCTCCATTGCTTGTCCTTCATACAACGAACTCCATGTTGTTTGTTTCCTGTTTCACACATTGAAGTACAATAGATAGTGCGACTTTATCAAGCTTTATTTCAAAAAAATCATAGTCTTCGAGACTTTTCTGAGGAGAGATTTTGGAAGCCATAAACGAGTGACCTGATGATTGAAGCCACTGTTAAGTGATTTAACTATTATACAACGTCATTTGGCAAAGATTTCGCAGAAGAAGCTAAATAGATTGTACTCAGTTAGATTCTGTTCAGAAATCTCACCATTAGCTTTTCCTCAAAATAATCCACTACCCTACCTTAATTATGCGCGATCGGGAATCCCTTCCTAACGGCACGAATGGAGAGCCGTCACGAAAGGATTCGTAACGGCGCATGATAACTGGCTGCAACTTGATATGCTGTACCCGATAGGAACAGAAGTGGTTTCTACCTACCTTTTTGTTGACTTGGTTTTAGCAGGGCAGCTATCCTCTCAATGGGGAGTGTGGTTGTAACGTAATTTCTTTTGAGCAGAGGCAGCGAAATGAATGATATATCGAAAATCTTATTATGTATAGGCATGGCAGTGGCTGTTGTTCCCAGTGCAGCTTCCCAGGATACCCCAGAGTGGCATCAGAGCAGTCTGTATGATGTGCCGCCACGATGGCTCGTGGACATGCCCACGGCAGGGACCCTGCCACGCGGTTATTACGATATTGCTTTTCGCTTCTATCCCCACGGGGGCGCCCTTGCCAGCACTGATATCGGGCTGTCAAATCGTTTGATGTTGGGAATATCGTTTGGGGCAGAGGACATTATTTCCAATCAGGAACCAAATTGGAACCCCCGGATCGAGTTCAATCTCAAACTCAGAATCATCGATGAGCTCGAGTACTTCCCGGCGATCTCGATCGGTTTCTCCTCACAGGGGCTAGGCGCCTGGAATGATGCTTATGATCGGTATACGTTCAAATCACGCGGCTTCTATGCTGTGGCGAGCCGCAGTTTCTATTTCTACGAGTGGACCTCCGGCTGGCACGCCGGTATCAACTACTCGCTGGAGAACAATGTTGATGAAGACAAAGACGTGGATTTCTTTCTCGGTTTTGATGCGACATTCAAGTATAACCTGGCCCTGCTTGCAGAACTGAACGCCGGCCTGAACGATGATAAGTCAGCGCTGCCGGATGGCGCTCCATACGGGTATGCCGGCAAAGGCCGCGGGTACTTGAACCTGTCGATAAAATGGTTGTTCACTGAGAATCTTGAGCTTGAGGCGCTGCTGAAAGACCTTTTGGTCAACCGCCGCGAAGCGGACACCATCACCCGCGAGATCAGGTTGACATATATCGATAATTTTTAGTAGGCTGTTGAAAAAGGCCAGGAACGTCATCGCGAGTCCGCCTTTGGCGGACGTGGCGATCTCTAACTCCTTGATTTATATAGGCAGAAGATTGCCACGCTTCGCTCGCAATGACAACAATTCCAGTTTTTCAACACCCTGTTAGTACCTGCCTGCGCTGGTTACAACCCGAACTTCCGCCAGCGTGAAAGCACCATTTCGGCGAAATCACCGACGGTGGTAACAACCTTTTTGAAGTATTGCCGAGCCTTCTCGGTGTCGAATTCCGGGTAGCCCTCACCTTCCTTATACAGAAGAATAGAGCCGGGGACAGGGTAGATATCGGCACCGTGACGAAACTGGTAAGCGAGATCAGGATCATAGGCCTGCTCGTCGACAAGACTGGGATCAAGCGCCATCACCATGGCAGTTTCATCGGTTCCTGCATGGCCGCCGACATGACCGAAAAACTCCCCTGTCATATCGCCGCATAGCTCCCACCAGTGGATGACAGCTATGTTGGTTTTGCGCTCACGGTGGAATTCTGAGGCAACGCTCTTCAGAATGGCGTTGTTGCCCCCGTGCCCATTCATTACGAAGACATTCTTGAAGCCGGTGTCAGCCAGCGAATCGAGCACATCGCGTACAAACAGCCCGAAGGTCTCGGGTTTGATGGTGATACCGCCTGAGTAGCGGTACAGGGAGTTCGTAATGCCATAGTTGAGCGTTGGGGCCACTAGGGCATTGAGGCGCTCCGCGATATTCAGGGATATAGCTTCCGGTATGAAGCTGTCTGTTCCGATACAGGCTGAGCCGTGGGCCTCTATAGTTCCTATCGGCAATATGACCGTGTCAAAGACAGCCGGGACGAGCTCCCGGACCTTCATCCAGCTCAGTCTGTATAGCTGTCGTTCCATTTATTAGTCCAATTTGGCCAGGATGCGTTCCATGACCAGTTCGGTCTCGCGGGCGGTGGTTTCGTCTCCTTCGAATCGGAATTGATTGATGTCACGCACCATAAGCTCCAAATCATCCGGCGTTTCCACAGCATACCAGATCTCAAGCTCCGACCATGCCAGGCGTTTCTTGGTGAAGGCATCCGCCACTTCGGAATAGATTGTAGGTGATTTCCAGTCAAATTCAGCGAGACTGATCCGATAGGCTTCGGACATCCCGATAACGTAATATCTCCCTTCCGGTGTCGGCCCGAAGATAGCATCAGATTTTCCCAGCATCTTGAAGGCCGTGTTGAACCAGGACGGTCGGATGGTCGGTGT
Source organism: uncultured Ignavibacteriales bacterium (assembly GCA_964416195.1). Lineage (GTDB taxonomy): Bacteria > Zixibacteria > MSB-5A5 > GN15 > FEB-12 > CAYQDB01. The sequence continues at coordinate 23,224 of CAYQDB010000021.1, read as the reverse complement.
GCGGCTTCCGATGACGAGAACGTGCTTGTATCCACATGTAAAGCAGTCCTTGAAGACCTTCTCGATGCGGATGCCCCAACGCTCCTTCTCAAGTTCCATCGTCTTAAACCTCGTGGCAAATGACTGTGCCTGTCTGCCGGAGACCTTATTTTTGAGGTAACCGATGATGATCTCGACCAAACGCTTTCGGTCCGGCGAGTTGATGTAGTAGAGTCGCACATCGGCACGCCCTACGTCGAGAGAATGGGTTATTGTGTCAGTTATAAAAGCCTGATGTAGAAAGCGCAGGTTGTCACCCTGGATGATCCCGAAGTCCATACAGGACCCATCTTCAAATGGCTCCTGTACACAGATTGCTATGACCGAGTCGTTCTGTTTCTTCGGCGGCATACTCTCACGTTGCAAGGCGTGACTGTTTGACGGCCAATATATACCCCTCCCCAATGGCAGTCAAGCAAGGTCGCCAATAAAATTAGGATGTTGTGCCAATCTACAGCCGTGCCGACGCGGTTTGCAACCGGGAGCTGGAGATGCCCAACAGCAGGTCCAAGATGACAACGTTCCTATGATAATCAAGAGCCAATTGTAGGTAGGCTCTGTTTCTCGGGGAATGAAGAGCCGAATCTATTCAAGGAGCAGTACGTTGCCAATGAGCCGTATGTGGAAGGAGATATGTCAATGGACCTGGCGCATCTCGGCGATCATTTCTTTTGGGCCAATCACACCCGATATGATACGGCGCACCTTTCCCTTTGAGTCCAGCAGTAACGTGCTGGGGAGGGAATAAAGCTTCAAGCCGAAATGATTCATGAAATCCCTGGTGATAGGCGTCCCAGCGCTCTCCAACTGGACCCTGATAGCAACAAATCGCCCGGCTTCTTTGGCAACGTCGGGATCGCCAAAGGTTCTTTTATCGAGTACACGACAGTTAGCGCACCATGTAGCCCATGTGTCAATCAACACCGGCTTGGCCTCCCTGCTGGCTCGCGCCAGTCCTTCCTCGAGATTGGCTTCCCAGTCGATCAGCTCCGTTTCAGTTCGTGTCAGCGAGCCGGCGGCGGGTAGCCATTCAGACGCCGGGGGCAAAATCAATCCGCGGGAAATAACCGTCCCCACAAGTAAGTAGACGCCCAAGAGAAATCCCAATACCCCCAGGAATTTCTTCAATCGCAGGAAGAAACCGGCCTCGGCGGTCAGGCGATCCAGACCTCCACCGAAGACACCAAAAGCCACCAGAACCAACCCCGTGAGAACTGCGGTAAGCGTGGGCGGAATAACTGTACGCAGGAAATATATTGCCATTAACAACAGAACAAACCCAAAGAACTTCTTGACCGAGTCCATCCACTCTCCAGACCCTGGCAGTCTGGACATCGCCGAGGAGAATGTCCCTATGATCACGTAGAGCGTACCCAACCCAAGGGCAAATACAAATAAGACCAGAAAACCGACAACTGGCGAACCGTTGGTAGCAACATACAAAAGGATGCCTGCCACGAACGGACCTACACAGGGCGAGACGACCAGCGCCGCGATAACACCCAGAACAATTGAACCCATAACTCCGCCGCCCTTTGCCTTTGTCCCCAGCTTCTGCCGCAGCGAACGGGGCACTTGCAGTTCATACAGACCAAACATCGAGAGAGAGAAGATGACAAAGACCAATGCTATCACGACAACTACCGGCGGGCTGGCCAGCCAGGCGCCGAAAACCCCACCAACAAGAGAAACAATCAATCCTATGATGCCGTATATAACAGCCATCGAACCGACATAAACCAACGACAGGATGAAACCCCGACCAACGGAGCGCTGCTGTCCGGCAAAGACACTCACTGTAATAGGAATCATGGGGTATGTGCAGGGAGAAAACGACAGCAAAAGACCGGTGATAAAAGCAATCGCCAAGGCAAGAAAATATCCCCAAACACCATACTTGTTTATCAACCGTTGCAGCTCGTTTTCCTCAACCGGTGGGGTATCGTTAGGTTTCTCGGTATCAACCTGCCGACCACTCTGCATGCCGGCAGCGCCAAAAATGTCAGGATTGATGGGGGTGCCTTCACCACCCACGCTAATCTGCAGATTGGCTTCCACAGTCTGTGGGCGGCGGCATTCTACGTCGTTGCAGGGTTGATAGGTGAAACGCACAGGAAGGACAAATTCTCCCGCTGATGTTTCCTCGTCCACGGTGATCTGGAAACTTATAATAGTACGGCCACTGTATACGGACATCTTCTCGCCGCCGAGGAATACATCGGTTCCCTCCGGGTAGACAATGTCATGGGGAGTTAGACCGGGTACTGTGTCGAAGGAAAGTTCGGCTGGGATCAGCCAGTCTTGGTAAGGTCTGGCAGAGTTGATATGCCAACCCGGCTTGATAGTTGCCACGGTTGCGCAAGCGTACATTTCCCCGGGTTGGCCAGAGGCGACAGAGAAAACTGATATCACCGCGACAAGATCTTGTTCTTGCTCTGCTGCCGGCATCGAGAGATCAATTTCTGAGTGCAGATTAACACCGGCAAACATGCCTATTAAAAGAACTAGGACGGCGGTCATAACCTTCCACGAATATGGCCAAAATTGTCTAAACATCTTCATCATCATCCAACTAGTGGCTGTATTTTATGCATCGTGCCCCCATATTCCAACTACATTTAACGTGAGATTCATCCACTACAGATCAACAGCGACCGCCGGGATAGAATCAGCGACAAAAGAGAGCCAAGGCTCACTGTTGGCATTTCAACCATGGGCCGGTCAAACAAAACCGTCTTTTCCCTTCGAGGGTTGAATCATGCAATCAAGAGAAAGAAACCGCTCATGGTTACGGCTTGTTCCGGAAATGCGAGAGAATCTCATTTCTCAACAAGTTGAACAGCTTCTCGCTATCGATCTTGGTTACGATCTTTTCAGCGATCTTCTCGGCCAATTCAGAGCAGAATTGCTTGGTTAACAGATTGAGCTGTTCAGGGGTGATATTTTCGGTGGATTCCTCCCAGATATGCCCACCTTGGCCGGGTTTCACCGTTGACGATATTTGCTCCGGCTCAAGATTCACGCTTTGAGGATCATCCGACTGAATCTTTTCGACTTCTTTCTTGAAATCATCAAGAAACTTCTCGACAGCACCCCCCTTTTCCTGACTTGCCGTGCTCTCAGACTGAGGCGGCGCCGGTGGGGGAGTAAGCGGGTCAACAATCGATGCCGGTTCAGAGATACTTAACTCCGGAGAGGGCGTATTGTCGGTGGAACTAGGCGGCGGCGCGGAAGCAGGTGAACCATCGGCTTCTTTGCGCATCTCGCCGATAAACCACTCATAATCATGAACCTGCCCTTCTCTGTCCGCATCCAAGGCGTTGGGATCAGCAAGTAAGTACTGGTCGGTCAGTATCTCCAGTTTTCCAGTGCCAGAGAGGGGCGGTATGTGCTTGTTCTGCTGAGCGGGACGGCGTATGTCAGTGTCCTCGCTATCCCTAATCATGAGCGATTCAACCTTACTACTGTCGGTAGTTTCTTCACGGTCCTTCTCGCTATGGTTAAGCCCGATATACTTGTCTGACGACTTTGGCTGGCCACTCTTGGCGCTCGCTGCGGTTCTGTCCATCTCTTCAGAATCAGTAACGTTGATATGGTCGATACCCAAGGCGGCGTCGAGGAGATCATCGTCGAGGTTTGCCTTTTCCAGCGGGTTGGGCACTGCTTCTGTCGTGTCCGAACCCAACAGACCGGAAAACACCATCACTTTCTCAAGGAACTCCTTAGGATCAAAAGGCCTGGGAATGACGACCTCCGGAGGAAACGGTAGGTCGCCGCCGGACTCGCTGAACAGCAGCATGGCAATAGTACCCGCCTTGGGATCGTTTTGGATTCTTTCGTACAGCGGGCGCTGATTGAGGGTGACGAGCTCGCTGCCAATAATCATCAGGTCGGGACGGGTAAATTTAAGTACCTCCAGAGCCTTTTCAGCAGTAGTAATGGGGATCACCTCAAAACCGTTTTGCCGCAACAACGTTTCCGCTACACCGCGAATTGCATCCGACTGCTCGGCCAGCAACACTCTCTTACGCATAAGTTCTACCTCTTCTTCGTCGAATCCTTCTTGGACAATCGAGACGAAGCCTCATCAAGGAACTTGCGGTCACTTTTGCTGATATTCTCGATACCAACCTCGTTGATTTTGTCGAGGATGGAATCAACCCTCTTCATAACATCTTCGGCATGTTGCCTGTTTTCCTGCAATTTATCCTGTTGCCGTCGATACCGCCGGTTCTTCAGCCACTTGGTGACATACAGCCACCGCCAGTCCATTTTCAAGTACAAGAAGCCGAATACGGCTCCCCCTAAATGAGCCATGTGGGCAATGTTGCCGGCGGAAAACAGAAAACCCAAAAGCATCATCCCCGGAATGGCCCACTTAACCTTGATGGGAAAGAGGAAGTAGATGTACAGGTACCTGTTGGGAAACAATACCCAGTAAGCCACCAACAGTCCGTAGATAGCGGCCGAGGCGCCGATGATCGGATAGGGCTGAGAGGCATTGAATATCAAACAAAGAAAGGCGCCGGCCAGCCCGGCCAGGATGTAGAAACGGGCAAAGACCTTACTACCCCAGCGGCGCTCAATCTCGGTGCCGAACATCCACAGGGCGAACATGTTGAAAAATATGTGGCCGATACTGCCGTGCAGAAACATATAGGTCAGCGGCTGATAGAGGAGATTGGGAAACTCCGCAAAAAACCTGGCGGGGATCAGGCCAAGTTGGTAAGTCAGTTTCGGATACAGCAATTGCGCAATAAAGACAAGAGTATTCGAAATCAGCATCACCTTGATGAAAGGTGACAGCCCACGTGGTCCGAAACCGATTCCCGACCTCGCCGTTCGGTCGTTGAACTGGAATTGCCTCATCAGTACCTTTTATCGGGCGTTACCCGAAATCATTTAAGCACAAGCAAATAACGCTTATGATCAGTTGGCCGCAGGTATCCTGGTAAGCGGCAAAAGCTAAAACCACCAGAAAAACCAGCAAGGATACAATGTCTCACCAACTAATGTATAATCCTAATTATTTGCCGAGAAATCAAGCAAATTGCGTCAACAGCTAATCTCTCATTGGTAATTAATGATAATCGCGGAGATTGAAAAAAGTTCCACGCACAGTGGTTGTATGGCATGATCCCTGCGATCCTGCCACAGCTAACCTGTTTCTTTCGGCCAATCCTGCCAGAGTCCCATCACCTCCAAATAAGATTGGCCGTCTACCTTTTCGTACCCTTGAAGCGAGAAGCGAAGCGACGTGGCTATCTCGTTGGCATTCAAAATTCGAGATTGCCACGTCCGCCTGCGGCGGACTCGCAATGACGAGAATGGGACTTTTTCAACCCCCCCCGAAAGCGGGAATCCAGTAACCTGTTGATCTGTATGGATTCCTGCCCGATAGGCCGCCTGGTCGGCCCGCCTGGGGTGGGATTGGACCTGGACGGCTTTCGCAGAGATGACGGATTGCACAGGACTGTCGAATTATCGCCGTTCGTTCTGTGTTTTTCAACAGCCCCATGGATTTTTTGGGGAAAGCCCACCTCCCTTATTCCTTGACACACAGACTGTATAGCTATATCTTTTCAACGAATTCGGAGAAGGAAGCGTAGGGCTAAACGCCGGTGTGTGTTAACGATAATCAGTCCTATAACAAAACATGGAGTAGTATACGAGAAGTTGGCTCATAATATTGGCCATTCTCCGTTTGAGAAGGATATCTTCTCAACGATGCTAAGAGTTCGACGATCAAAACTCCCAGCATCGATAGTGTAACTGCCCACACCGCTTGAACACCGCAGAGGAATGGCAGCCCATGCCACAGAAAGCCAACTCACTAATCATTTTCTGCCTGCTGTCGTTTGCTCTTTTTGAGATGGCGGCCCTGGCTGCCACGTCACCTGCCAAAAAGCAGTCAGATGGCCCCCTCGTCAACAGATCATTAACGTACGGCTTCCCTGATGAACACCCTGGCTCGCCTGAGACTGCCAGCAAAATGCCACAAGCCCCTCTGGGCGGGGCCACTGCGACACTGTCCCCCGGAACAATCATTGGTAACACTTGGTATGATTGCCAGCATTGGGGATCGATGGGTCGTATGGTCGACTGGAGCCTCCATGGCATTCCGGATACCATGATCGTCCATTTCAGCTGGATGTCAATGCCGGGCCCCATCATATTCGGACGTCAGTATCGGTATGACAACTGGAACGCCGCTACAGGCAACTTTGGTACTGATACCGGTATCGGTATCCAATATCAAGACGAGTTCGCTGGTTTCGTAGGTCTCGATTGTACGGAAGACGGTCGAGTCGTCATCGGCGGACACAACAGGGAAGACTATGATGGGTTTTCCGACTGCCAATTCTACTGGACTTCCGATCCTGACTCTTCAGATTTCAGCTCCCAGACACAGGTTCCACGGAACGTGTCCGTGTATGGCGGTTCCCCCACGCAGGAACTGATGTGGCCAAAATTCCGTTACCAGGAAGGTTACATCGATACAGCCCTGCACATCCTGGCCCTGGAAGCCTGTGTCGATGCTGGAGACCCTCAAGCGCTCTACTGTTTCCGCAAAGTGGGTATGGACGCCACTGGAACATGGGATTACCCTCCCTATATTGTCGACACGGTATATACTCCGGCGCACGATGTTGCGGCTGATAATGACGGTAAAGTGGCTCTGGTATGGACCGCCAACCTGCCCTGTCCGGGCGACCCGTGTGATACCTGCTCCGGATGTGAGTGCCGGAGCTTCAGTCAAATGGATAATGATCTCTACTATCAGATTTCATACGACTACGGCGTCAGTTGGCAGCCGAGAGTAAACGTTACAAGGAACCTTGACGGTGAGGAAGGACACCGTCCGTATGCCGACCTCTCGGCTCTGATCACTTCCGATGGAAACCTACATATCGTCTGGGGCGCTCGGTTATGGCCAGCCGATGCCAATTCGGGCGGTCAGGTAGGACTATTGAAGGGTTGCATCTTCCACTGGTCGGAGGACAATCCGTACATCCGGACAGTTCACAACTTCGAGTGGGATCAGACTACCTGTAATGGGGGCGTCTGGGAGTTGACGGCCTCCAAGATGACCGTTTCCGAGTGTAACGGGAAGCTGTACGTGCTATTTGTGCAGTTTAACGACCTTCCGAACAGCGTCGAAACCGACTGCGCAACCGAGAGCAGCCCCAGTTTCCCAATGGGTGCAGCCAACGGGGATATCTACCTGACCATTTCCAGCGACTGGGGCATGACCTGGGATAAAGCGCGCAACCTGACTAATTCTCGCACCCCTGGTTGTGACTCGACCGGCGGCAGTCCCTGCGACAACGATCAGTGGCCATCAATGGCAAGGTTTGGGACAACCAATGATGGCGATTTTGGCGCTGCTGAGATTGTTATCCCCACCGGCAGCAGCGATCCCGGCACTTACTACCTTGACATTCAGTATATCAACGACCACAGCGCTGGAGCCGTGGTGCAGAATGAAGGGTTCTGGGCCAAGGCCGACCTGCGATGGTTTCGCCTGCCATGTGTCGAACCGGTACCAAACCCACAGTTCAGCATATCCCCGGAGAAGATAGGCTACCCCTCCTGGAGCCAACACGGTGTACCGCACGACACCGAGGCAACGATCACCAATGACGGAAACTATCTACTGATTTATACCGTCACAGTAAAGGAAGACAGTGGTCCGGCTGGGTGGCTCTCCTACAGCGGTTTCAGCGGCTCGGTTATGTCTGGTCTCGACAACAGTGAGACCGGTACGATCTCTTTGAACTCAGGTGGGGTAGTCAACGATCCCGGCACTACCGTCAATCTGGTCGGCCGGTTGATCTTTGAATCAAATGCCGCAACCTCTCCGGATACCTTCCCGATCCGTCACATCGTAGCCGATACCCTCTACATGCCGGTGTGGGATACTATCCACACCACCTGCCTGGCTCTTACCGTTGCCAACACGGGAAACTTCGGTCATCAAGGAATCGGACGGGTGAATCTCGACTATGTCGATTATGGTGACTGCGACAACTCTGCCGAGGTCTATTTGAATGATGGTTCTCCTATTATCGGTTATGTGAAGGGTGCAGATACGATTGTCAACTTCTCTATATTCAACACGACCTTTGCCGATAACAATGGATTTGTCCCGTTTGGCGATCACGCTCCCCTCACTGATTCGGGTGACTACGAGGTCTTCGCAAGCGGCAAGTTCGTCACCCATGACTCGCTTATCGCCGTTGAGAAGACCTGGTATGCCCCCCAATCGCCCGATAGCTGCAACTTCGTAATCGAGCGCTTCATGATCTATCTTAACCGTGATACTTCCGTCACAGGCGTTCGCATTGGGGAAACGATAGATTGGGATATCCCGTCAGACTCCGGTTCGGACAATGGCTCAGGTTCCGATCCTGAGCGCAACCTGATTTATCAATTCGGCGGCGAGTACAACCAGGACGACTCAACCGAGTGTCAGGACAATGATCGCCGCTTGGGTGGTATGGCCTTTCTCAACCGGTTTGTGAACAGCGAGCAGGAATCGAGCCCCCCACACGGGGCGTACACCGCCGATAATGCCACCTTCGTTTACCCCAATCAGGGTTTCGTTCCGGAAGAGCTATATGCGAGCATGAACGACACCGGTTACACTGCATACAACTCAACACACCCTGATTCTCAGCTCGTTGATTTGCACACTGTTATGACATTCGATACCGGCCTTGTTCTAACACCAACAGACACCCACATCTACTATGTAGAACTTGTCACCATTGAAGATGGAACATTGTCCGATCTTCAGAGTGCCGTAGATATGGGCCGTCAATGGTATCTGAACCATTTTACCGGTGGTTGTTGCCAGAACCGAGGTAACGTTGATGGTGTAATCGGCATAGGCGGACCGGTTGACGTCGCAGACCTGACGTATCTTGTCAATTACCTTTTCCGGTTCGGTCCGTCACCACCATGCGAGGAAGAAGGTAATATTGACAACGTAACCGGGATAGGCGGTCCGATTGACGTAGCTGACCTCACTTACCTTGTTACCTTCCTGTTCAGGGGAGGCAATCCCCCCCCGCCGTGTTGATCGAGCTGATCCAACCCTTTCAGCCTCCGCGCCGCCTGGTACGAGGGCTGTTGACACAAAAAATAATTGTTGTGTTGAAACACTGACTCTATATTGCCCTCATGGATCCGGAGCGGTATCAGCACTTTATGAAAATTGCCTTCGAAGAAGCTCAACAAGCGTTTGAAAAAAACGAGGTCCCCGTAGGCGCCGTCGTTGTCTTTGAGGAAAGGGTCATCGGTAGAGGGCACAACCAGACACAGGGGCTGCACGATGCTACCGCCCATGCCGAGATGATTGCTCTGTCGGCTGCCTACAACCATTTCGGCGACTGGCGGCTTGAGAATTGTACGTTATTCTCAACCTTGGAACCGTGCCCGATGTGTGCTGGGGCGGCGGTTCTGTCCAGGATAAAGACTATCGTCTACGGTGTGGCCGATCCCAAATTTGGAGCTTGTGGTTCGATTCTGAATATCCCATCGGAAAAGCGACTGAACCACCATATCGAAGTCATCGGAGGCGTAATGGAAACCGAGGTGTCCGAGTTGATGAAGCTGTTTTTCCAGCGTGTGCGAAATAAAGAGGCAGGTATCAATTGACCACGCCAGGCGACAACTACGACAAGGAATTCAAAAAGAGCATGTTCTTCGCTTATGCCCTGCTGGTAGCGGCGCCTGTTATCTATTTGATCCTCGCTTACTTAATCCCGATAGAGGAAAAGGTCGGCGGTGAAATGGACATGTTGTTTTACATTCTCCTGATCATAGCGATAGTTGAGCCGCTTGTACTTCCCCTGATTGAACGGTTCCAGGTCAACAGCTACCGTGCCGGAGGCACCTCCCGCATGAGTCCGGGCCAGCTTCTGACAAGTATGAATCTTATCAAGTTTGCTCTTGTGGAGTCAATATACGTCTACGGACTGGTGGTGTACATCATCACGGGCGACATGACCAAAATGCTGTACTTCTACCCGGTGGGTATCATCTGGTCGGTGGTCTATTGGCCACGACGCCGGGCATGGGAAAGGCTCTATCAGATCATTGAGGTAAAATAATGCGTGGCGCAAAAAACGATAACTACGACCTAAACCAGATCATTGTGAGGCCGCTCTATTTCGGCCTCGTGGCCAACGTTCTCATTCCTATGGCAGGGCTCTTTGTCTGTTATTACGTCAACAACAACTATGGCTACGACAATATTGTTGGCGACCTGGCCAACCCGCTTTTCTATATCTTCGGTGTACTGGCGCTATTGCAAGGCGCTCTTACTCTGTGGTGGCGTACTAAGCGTCTGAACCGGCCAATGACCACGACGGTGGAGACATTCGAGAAGGATATTGCCGCCGGGTTTCTGCGTCTCACTAAGCCGGTGTTTATTGTCATAGCCGCCATATCGATCTACGGCTACCTGTATTTTTTCCTCACCGGCCGGTTTAGAGAAACGGCTGCTTTTGTGTTTCTTTCTTTTATTGTTTTTCAACTGGTGCGTCCCCGACAGGCGCTGGCACGCAAGGTCATCGCCCGGCAAAAAGAGCTGCTCGGGCAAAAACAGTCGCTGTCGGATTAGCCGCAGTTTCGCAAGAAACGAACCGCCCGCGCAGGTATCGAAGATACTCCTTGCCAAGCGAGGAAAGGGCATTATATTATTTGGTTTGGGTTCCCGATAATAATTGGGAAACCCTATTTGTTGTCTGACTGTTAGAACAGTTACAATTAAAGCAGAAGAGGTAATCGACGTGAAACCTGGCATTCACCCAGAATATCATGAGACGGTAATTACGTGTGCTTGCGGGGCGAAATACCCGACGAGATCAACTAAAAAGAACATCAGTGTTGAAATCTGCTCCGCCTGTCATCCTTTCTTCACCGGCAAACAGAGGCTCATCGATACAGCCGGCCGGGTCGAACGGTTTCGCCGGAAGTATAAGCTGGCCGAAAAAAAGAGTAAGTCGAAATAGGACAACTGCTTTCCCCTCGGTGGTGTTTCTCCTGTATCGTGTTGCGAAGGAAACTATGCCGCACAGGGTTACCTATCATCTCGATCTTAGCGCGGATATAATCTCATGCAGATAGGATGCCGCATGCCGGATTTGAACGTAGGTGGTCAGGCCGTTATTGAAGGTGTGATGATGCGTAGCAAAGACAAGGTGGCCACCGCTGTGCGTATTCCCGATGGACGGATTCTGGTCAAGACAGAAGGCTACCGGTCGCTCACGACGCGCTACAAGTTTTTCCATCTGCCCATCGTCAGAGGGGTGATAGTATTTGCTGAGATGCTCGTTATCGGTATCAAAACGTTGAATTTTTCTGCTGACATTGCAATGAAAGAGCTGGCGAAACAAGAGGCTGCCAGCAAGGGCAAAACCAGCGACAGTCGTAGTTCTCAGTCGAACTCTCTTTGGCTGATACTAACCGCCGTGTTTGCCTTCGGTCTCGGCGTTTTTATCTTCTTTTTTCTGCCGCTGGCCATCTCCACCCTTTTCCACATAGATAAGAACGCCATCTGGTTTAATCTTGCCGCCGGCGGCATAAGATTGACTATGTTCGTTGGATATGTCTGGATAATTTCGCTGTTTGGCGAATTCAAGCGGATTTTCCAGTATCACGGTGCTGAGCACAAGTCTATCTATGCCTACGAAGAGAACGATGAGCTTACCCCCGAGCAAGCTGCTCATCACACCCGTCTTCATCCTCGCTGTGGGACATCTTTTATCATTATCGTGGCTCTCTTTGCGATCCTCATCTATGCCGTCTCCGACACCATCTATGCCCTCTGGTTAGGGTATCCGCCGACCCTGTCGATCCGCTTCAGTATTCATTTTTCACTGTTGCCGCTTGTAGCCGGTGGATCATACGAGCTTCTGAAACTCTCGGGTAAAACCCGCCACAACAGAATCACCAAGCTGCTCATTCAGCCGGGTCTATGGCTTCAGAGGATTACCACTAAGGAGCCGTCGGCCGATCAGCTTGAGGTAGCCATAGTGGCGCTTGAGTCAGCCGTTGGCCTCACAGAATCAAAGATCACGTCGGAAAGGGCTGCCGTTTCTTAGCGACCTTCACCCGCTGTATATTCTTGCACAGTTCATTGAGTTCATTTAACTTTGAGACCAGATTGAAAGTTTACTGCCATGCTTGATTTAGTTGACAGACTTGAACGGAAGCTGAAAGAGATCGACGAGCAGATGACCGATCCGGCGGTCCTGTCCAACCAGAAAAGGATGATCGAGCTGAATCGCGAAAGGCGGCGCATCGAGGATATTCTGCAGGTAGGACGGAAATACCGACAGGTGCGGATCGGCATGGACGAGGCCAGGCAGATTATCAACACCGGTGATGATGACGAGCTGGTGGCGATGGCGCGTGAGGAGCTGGCAGCCTACGAGGCTGAATTTGACAGTATAGAAAAGGAACTTAAGCTGAAATTACTGCCGCACGATCCGGAAGATGACAAAGCGGCGATTGTCGAGATACGCGCAGGTACCGGCGGTGACGAGGCCGGTCTTTTCGCCAGCGACATATTTCGCATGTATCAGCGGTACGCAGACTCCAAGGATTGGAAGCTGGAAATACTGAGCTCTCACGAGTCGGAGGTCGGGGGCTTCAAGGAAATCATCCTTTCGGTTGATGGTGACTCGGCGTATGGTCTGATGAAGTTCGAATCCGGCGTACACCGCGTGCAGCGGGTACCGGCGACCGAGACGCAGGGACGGATCCATACCTCGGCCGTTTCAGTGGCAGTGCTGCCCGAAGTGGAAGAGGTAGACGTGGAGATCAAGGAAAACGATATCAAGGTGGATGTCTATCGCTCTTCGGGGCCGGGCGGTCAGTCGGTCAACACCACCGATTCAGCAGTCCGCATCACCCACCTTGCTACCGGCATAGTTGTCACCTGCCAGGACGAGAAGTCCCAGCTAAAGAATAAGAACAAAGCCATGAGAGTGTTGCGGGCTCGTCTGTATGATCAGAAAATGGCTGAGCAGCAGGCAAAAATCGCCGCCGAACGGCGCTCGATGGTCTCTACCGGCGATCGCTCTGCCAAGATCAGGACATACAACTTTCCCCAGTCCCGAGTGACCGACCACCGTATCGGCCTTACGTTGTACAAACTGGATGAGATTCTCAGCGGCCGTCTCGACCTGTTGATAGAATCGCTCCGCAGCCACGAACAGGAAACACAGTTGAAACTCCAAGCCGAGGTTCAAACCGAGTAATGAAAACCGTCAGAGTTATTGCAGCCATCATATTAGCAGCCATTCTGCTCTACATCGCCGGAGTCAACTCGGAAGGTCGCCCTGAGTTTTTCTCCCATAAGGAAAACGACTTCACTTTTGAAATGACCACTGTTCCCAAGGCCAGTGAATTCAGTCAGGTGAAGATTCCCATTAAGATCACGGGTGACATCCAGCCCAATCTTCGGCTGCTTTTCAGACCGTCTAAGTACGGGCAAGATGAAACAACTGAGTTAAGGCACTACAGAAACATCCCCTTGATCATTGAAGATTCCGCATCAGGGCTGTACTATGCCACGGTATCAACGGACGCCAAAGGCGGCAAGCTGTACTACTACTTCGAGATTCGTGACAATACCGGCGGTTATCGGGCCGGTTTATCTCGGCCTGACGGTAAGCCCTTCATTCTCAAGTACATCGGCCATGTGCCGACACTCGTCCTGATTGGTCATATCGCCTTGATGACACTTACAGTCTTCTTTTTAGTGGTTGGCTTCCTGTATGCTATACCGCTTATCCACAGGGGCCGCAACGTACGGGCGATGACGTTACACTTCGCTTTTGCTGCCGCCTGTGCCTTTCTGGGAGGTTACCTGCTGGGTTTTGCCATGAACCATTACGCTTTCGGTACTGTCTGGGAAGGAGTGCCTTTTGGTACCGATGCCACCGATAATAAGACCCAGTTGCTTTTTGCCTACATGCTGTTTATCACTCTAGCGAGTTTCGGCTCCTGGTCCAAGGGGAAGATCGGCTGCGACATATACTCCTCAAGGGCTCTTGGTTGGTTCGGTATTGGAGGCTTTGTACTCATGCTGGCCATATATCTTATTCCCCACTCCATCCAGTTCACACCTGAGTTGACCTACACCGTATGTTATTCCTTCCTGGGACTGCTGGTTCTGCTGTACACTGTCGGCAGGCTGCGAATGCGATTCCCTCCGAGACGAACCGGCCGAAAAGCAAAAAGTAAAAGGGCGAAGTGACGGACAGGCTCGCTGGGCTTATCTCGCTCAAAGCCGGAATCCTTGAAGAGGCCGGAATTGACCAGGCCAGGGCGGAGATTGAGCTTATCCTCTGCCACTTGATGAAGATCGATCGTCTTCATCTTTATCTGGATGGTCCCTCTCTGCTCACTGGTTCAATCCAATCGCGACTTGATGAAATAGTAAAACAACGCGCCACCCACTACCCCCTTCAATACATCCTCGAGGAAGCTTGGTTCTACGGTAGGAAGTTCCATGTCTCCCCTGCCGTGATGGTGCCAACCCCGGAAACAGAGGTTTTGTGCGAGACAACTATCGGCTTCGTGCATGAAAAATCGCTGCCAAAACCGCGGATATTGGATCTCGGGGTCGGTTCGGGCGTGATTGCTGTAACACTGGCTAAGGAGCTTGGTGATTGTGTCATCCTTGCCGTCGATTGCTCACAGGAGGCGCTCGCCATAGCCAAGCGCAACGCCACTGATCTTGGAACTGTTGACACAATCGAGTTTCGCCAGTCCGATTTCTTTTCGGCCATCGCTGCCAATGAGAAGTTTGACCTGATCCTATCAAACCCACCCTATATCTCCGAAAAGGAATATGAGACGCTTCCTCCGGAAGTGCTGGCCGATCCTAAAACTGCACTCCTCGCCGGTAAGGACGGGCTGGACGCAATAAGGGTCATCGTACGTGAAGCTCCAAAGTACTTGGCCCCAGGCGGGAGGATCATATTTGAAATCGGCTATCGGCAGGCCAAACTGGTAGCCGACCTGACCGAGGCTGATGACCGGTATCAATCAATTGTAATTATCAAGGATCTTAACGACATTGACAGAGTAGTCATTCTCTCCTGTGACAAGCGATAGCACTGATGGAACAACCCGAAGAGACAATAGCACGGGCGAAGAAGATCATCAAACTTCTTAAGAAGCACTATCCCAACGCCCGATGCTCACTTGATTTCAAAACAGTACATCAACTTATGGTAGCGACTATCCTTTCGGCGCAGTGCACAGACGAACGTGTAAACCGGGTGACTAAGTCGCTTTTCAAGAAGTACCGATCGATAAAGGATTTTGCAGGTGCCGATCTGGCTCAGTTAGGAAAAGATATTTATTCCACTGGCTTCCATAACAACAAAGCCAAAGCGATCAAAAACTCCGCGCAGCAAATGCTCGAAAACTATCATGGAGAGATGCCTCGCCGTTTGGGTGAACTGGTCAAGCTGGCTGGCGTGGGGCGTAAGACCGGCTCTGTGATCCTGGGAGCAGGGTTTGGTGTCGCCGAGGGGATCGTGGTCGATACCCACGTCGTGCGCATCAGCCGCCTGCTGGGATTTACCAGACAAAAAGACCCGGTAAAAATCGAAAAGGACCTGATGCAGATTATTCCGAGAAGGGACTGGATTAACTTGGCCTATCTTATGATTGACCATGGCCGCGCGATATGCAAAGCTCGCCGCCCCGATTGCACCCATTGCTTTCTGAACAAGCTATGCCCATCGGTCTTGTAGGTTAGTAGGTCGGGTTCCGGGCGGAATCCACCCAAGGTGGATGGAGCAAGGAACCCGACATTCACTGCTGGATTCCTACTCGACAAACCGCCTGGTCTTGCTCGCCTGAGGCGGGGTCGGACCTGGCTGGCTTTGGCAGGAATGATGGGGGTGCACAAGGTAATCGTTTTATCGCTTTCCGTTCTGTGTTTTTCAACAGCCTGCTAGGGTAGGTCTTGAGGAGACCTGCAACCAATAGGCATATGTCGGACACTCCGGCTTTACTCCCCGGCCTCTCCCGACTCCTTCGCAGTCTCCTCCGGTGGCGGGGCGTTTTTCACGTATTTGTCCAACCACTCGGTTGTTTCCCAAAGGACATGCATCACCGACTCGCGCGCCCGGTAGCTGTGGCTTTCATGCGGCAACATCACCAGCCTCACCGTTGCTCCCTGTCCCTTGAGCGCTCCATAGAACCGTTCACTCTGAAGCGGATAGGTGCCGCTGTTGTTGTCGGCCTCGCCGTGAACAAGAAGAATCGGCTCGCTGACTTTCTCAGCGTGCATGAACGGCGACATGGTAAAATAAACATCCGGGGCTTCCCATAACGTACGCTCCTCTGATTGAAAACCAAATGGCGTCAGCGTGCGGTTGTAGGCGCCGCTCCGGGCAATACCCGCTCGGAACAGGTCGGAATGAGCCAGAAGGTTGGCTGCCATGAACGCTCCGTAGGAATGACCACCAATGGCTATCCGGTCGCGGTCGGCCACACCACGCCGAACTACCTCATCGACCGCAGCCTGAGCGCTGGCCACCAGTTGTTTCACATAGGTATCGTTCGGCTCCTCATCCCCCTCGCCGACAATCGGCATCGTGGGATCATCGAGGACGGCATATCCGTGGATAAGCCATAGCAGGGGTGACCACCATCCGATCCGTATGAAACGATACGGAGAATCGGTTACCTGACCGGCGGCGTCAGCGCTTTTATACTCCTGCGGATAGGCCCACATGATCATCGGCAACGGGCCATCATCTGGAGAGTACCCCGCCGGAAGATAAAGGGTGGCTGTCATCTCCACGCTGTCGGACCGTTTGTACCGGATCAACTCCTTCTGAACATCCTTCAACTGCGGTGTCGGATGCGGGAAGAATGTTACCTGTTTGAGGTCATCCTTCTTCAGGTCACGCAGGAAGTAGTTGGGTGGCTCACTTACCGACTCGCGGCGCATCAGCAGCTCTCTCTTCTTCACATCAAGGAAACGCACCGGACGCTCGAAATACGGCTCCTGGGACCGAAACAAGCGCTTTGATTCCAACGTGTTGAGATCAAACTCATCCAGGAAAGGCCGGTCGCCTTCCTCTGAAGCGCCGTCACCGGAGAGAAACAGGGTTTTGCCCTTGTCAGCCGTAAGGAGCACGCTGGTGCCTCTATCTGTCCGGTGCATGAGCGGTTGACCGGGGTCGTTGTACCGATCCTCCCAGGAGCGGTCCATCAATAGCCTCGGCTCGGTGTCTGGAGAACCCGGCCGGACCTGCCAGGCTCGTATGTTGCGAGTTTTCCACCACCACTCAGAGACAATTGCCAGCTTGTCATTACCCCACATTATGTCGCTATAGCGCAACTCCAGCGTCATCAGAGGCACCGGATTGCCATCGAAAGGAGCTGGAAGCATATATACCTGATCGCGTTTCTCTGCTTCGGCGCCGGCGTCGCCTCCATCTAACGCTTCCACCCAGTGTAGAGTGGCATTAGCATCCGCCTGCCAGCCAATCTCACGCCGACCGGTACGTACTGAGCCAAAGGCGATCGGGATACTCTCGGCAAGCGGTAGGTCTGTGACCTCGTACACCACGTTGCCCTCAAGATCCCAGACTTCTGTTTTCTTGGGGAAACGATAGACCGGGACGGTGTATGAGAAAGGACGATGGATTGTTTCGATTAAGATGTACTTACCGTCCGGGGAGGAGCTTGCGCTCCTGATGACAGCGGGAGTGCCAATCGGTGCGCTCTTGCTATCAAGGGTGACTTTGGTCATCTGGGTGATGGCATAGTATTCGAACAATGCCTTATCGAATGCATTCTTCAGCAGGTCCTGGTAGGTACGAGCCGGGGCCTTGCCACCGGTGTTCTCCTGGATGATCGGACCGGACGGCACAGTCGGCTCCTTAGGTGCGGTACCGCGATCAGCTGGAATCGTCTGCGCGATAATCGTTTTGCTGTCAGAAAGCCAGTTATAAGGACTGCCATAGACGGCGTTGAGCGCCAGTTGCGACAGGCATACCGCTTTACCATCTTCCGTCTTGACTACCCACAGTTCAAGATGATCGCTCTGCGAGATCACAAAGGCTACCCACTTTCCGTCCGGCGACCATTTTACATTGGTAATCCGCGGATTCTCAGGTAAACCGGTGATTCTGTGCTCAGAACCATCTGAGATTTTCTTAAACGTTAATTCGTTGAAAAACCACCCTCGACTTGGGCCATTGGTGCGAGGGTTAATTCGCAGTCCTGCCAGACGCAGCTCTGGCTGTGAGAGATCTTCCAGGGATATTAACAGCGGGTACTTCATTAGCAGCATCCACTGCTGGTCGGGACTGATCGAGACCTCCGGCGTGCGTGGCGCATCGATCAGATCGGCAATCGCTTTCGGCGGCATTTGATATGCAAGCTCCAGCGTTGCCGGCTGTTGGGCCGCCACCGATGCGAAAAGCAATAGTACAAAGGCGATAGTCAGCACCTGGAGGACCTTGTTACTAACAATAGTATGGCGTTCTGGGACAGTCATCGCGAAAACCTCCTCATCACTTAGTTAGATTGTGGATAGATAAAAACTGAATGTCTTTCCCTCTCAACTTTCTTCCTTTACGGTAATACGATACAATCTGTTCGTTTGTTCAACAAGAGTTTTTCAAGA
>CAYQDB010000021.1:2414-4406 GCA_964416195.1 uncultured Ignavibacteriales bacterium | reverse complement strand
CCTTTACGGTAATACGATACAATCTGTTCGTTTGTTCAACAAGAGTTTTTCAAGAACGCATGGCGTCCGGCTACTGCATTCACAAATAAGAGAGAGGTAAACAGGTCGGGTTGCTTGCTTGCCTGATTAGGACCGGAGTCCAACCGGCTCTGCTAACGGCCAATCATGATGGAAACCAGCAAGACCACGACAAAAATAATCGCCGTCGGTTGCGCCAACTTCTTAACCAGGTCTTTTACGGGAACATGGAAATACTCGCAGGTCACAACCAAACAGGGATGGACCGGTGACATTACGTAACCGAAGAATATGCTGACATAGATCAGAGCAAAGACGAAGGGGGTTATATGGTCGGTAGTGGCGAGATAAACCGGTAGAATAATCGAGGCCGGCAACTGGACTCTTCCTGTCACAAAACCGAGCAGCAACCCGGCGGTAATCGACAGGGTGAGTGGAGGCAGGGGAAGAGTGGCGATCAGATTCCGGGCATCCGATGCCTGAAAGATATACAGATACAGGAACATGCCGACAATTATCAATGCGAAATTCCATGGCTTCATGTGGACTACGATCCCCTTTAGGTTGAGCTTTCTCTGGCTCAAGGCAATAGAAAGAAGCAGACCTGTCGTAACGCCGATCAAGGTCGCCAGGGTTCCAATCGAAAAGAGGCGCTTGAGAGTGAAATCGAGGACTGGAGCGCTGAGGATAACAACTAAGGGCACAATGAGACCCGATGAGGAAAACTTCTCCGGATAGGATAGATTTCCGCGTACCTTACTCAGAAAAAAAACATACCCTAGAATCAAGGCCAGCAGGAAACAGGGTAGAAGATAAGTTACTGCCCGATACACATCGAGGTCTGCTATCTTGGCTGACGCGATCAATGCTGGGCTTAAAGGATAGATAAGAATGAAGAGGTGACGGAACCAGTTGTTTATCGCTGCCTTTAGGTCGCCAGGAACTCCCACGCCGCCCTTCTCAACAATTGGTGCTGACAGGAGAGCGCCGCCAGGCATCGGCAGAAGGCCCATCAGGGCAGCCGACGAAGCCAGCAGGTATTTCTTGTCGATCCTCAAGTTGTTGACTAAGCCGTCGATCTGGCCACTTTCCTTCATCGTCCCGCCAATCACGGGTATAACACCCATCGCCAGAGCAAGCAGAATGATCGAGGAGTCTGTCAGAGTGTACGTTATGCGGTCAAGGACTACAGCCAGAGGTAGAGTGAAAACACCGAGAATAATTGCCCCACTGATGAGAGCCAAGGGCAAGTTCTTTTTCGATACCGTAAGGATTACGGCTAGTGAGATCAGGAAACCTGCCCAGGTTGTCAGCATAAGTACTTATATTCCTCTCCATCCGCTAGGTAGCGTGTACGTTGTCTCTCGGCTGCGGACAGTGTGAGCGCAAAGTTAGGTGAGACATCGCATTGGAGCAAGGGCTTTCTTGAATGGCTATCACCCCTCATTTACCCATTGCTTTGGAGGCTATTCTTTGCCTACTTATCATCAATCAGTAGTGTAGGTAAGAGCGATGTTCTCTTGGTTCGTGATAGCTGGAGTTGGGCCTTGCCTTGCGATTGAATGTGTAATAATTATTGGAGTTTGACAAACTCAGGTTGCGATCTGAGAGAGAACGGATGATATGACGGAAGTACTGAAGAACTGGCTTATCGCTCACGGTGTCGCCGAAGGACTCGCCGGTTACATCGGCTGGGTTGGGACCGTGCTGGCGGTAATTATCTTGGCGTATCTCTCAAATTATATCGCTAAAAAGTTTCTGGTGAGAGGCATAGCGTTTTTTGTCAAAAAAAGCAGGGCCAAATGGGATGACGCCATGCTGGAGCGCAAGGTCTTTATCCGCCTCTCGCACCTGGCCCCGGCGCTGGTGATCTACTTCTCCGCTCACCTCTTCCCACCGGTTCAGGAGCCCATTCAACACTTTGCCATGGTCTACATGATCCTGGCTGGTCTGTTTGCTTTCAACGCTTTTCTC
>CAYQDB010000021.1:0-2314 GCA_964416195.1 uncultured Ignavibacteriales bacterium | reverse complement strand
CTTTGCCATGGTCTACATGATCCTGGCTGGTCTGTTTGCTTTCAACGCTTTTCTCAAGGCCGTCCTAGACATCTACCATACCTTCGACGTCTCGCGGCAGAAACCAATCAAGGGTTATATCCAGGTTGTGCAAATAATCATCTCGGTTTTCGTCGGCATCATCGCCGTCTCACTGGTTATGGGTCAGAAGCCCTGGTTCCTGCTCAGTGGCCTTGGCGCTATGACTGCGGTTCTGATACTGGTGTTTAAGGATTCAATCCTCGGCCTGGTGGCCGGCATTCAGCTTTCAACCAACGACATGGTTCGCATCGGTGACTGGATTGAGATGCCTAAGTATGACACCGATGGGGATGTTGTCGACGTTTCCCTCAACACGATCAAGGTTCAGAACTGGGACAAGACGATTACGACCATCCCAGCTTACGCCCTGGTGTCAGATTCATTCAAAAACTGGCGCGGTATGAGTGAGTCTGGCGGGCGGCGGATTAAACGCGCCCTCTATATTGATATGGCAAGTATCAAATTCTGCACCAACGAGATGCTTGACCGCTTTGAGAAGTTCCAGCTAATATCCGAGTACATCGAATCCAAGAGAAAAGAAATCGCCCAGTACAATGAAGAGCACAATATTGACACATCCGAATTGATCAATGGCCGCAACCTGACCAATGTCGGAACCTTCCGCGCTTACGTAGCCGCCTATCTTCACTATCACCCAAAGGTTAATCAGAACATGACTTTTCTCATCAGGCATCTTCCTCCGGGAGAGTACGGTTTGCCGATAGAGATTTATGTTTTTAGTAACGATCAGGTGTGGGCCAACTACGAAGCAATCCAGGCCGACATTTTCGACCATGTCATGGCGGTTGTCCCGTTGTTCGATTTGCGCCTCTTCCAGAATCCTTCAGGCGGCGACTTTCGAACCCTGGCTAAGTATATGAATCCACAAATGCGATGACGTCTTTATGGTTGGCGCAGGTACTCGTGCGCCGACTCAAACGGGGCAGATGTGAACATCTGCCGCCCACTAAGTGTTATGCTTAGCACCTGGTATGACCTGGTTTGAGCCTTGCGACAGCACATTACCTTAGCCCTCTGCGCTGAGCAGCCAACTCTTTTTCCGTGATGGCTTCAACCTCAGGCCAGTGCCACGGCACAAGCTTCTGAACCCATCTTTTGTGTGCCTCTGCTTTTTCCGAATCGCCCATGAGCCGGGCATACAAATACAGATCTCGGTGCGCTTCGTAAAACAGCGAATCCTTCTGCACCAGGGAATCTAACAATCGCTGTACAATCTCATGCTGAGAAAGTTTCATATGGCAAAGAGCTTTTTCATAGATTAAGTATGGATAATATGGTTGAGGAGAAACGCGCATGGCTTCGTTTAGATATTCTATTGCTTTTCGGTATTCTCTTAGGGACATGTGCTCCAAACCGGTTTTGAAAAACTGAACATATTCAATGGGATAAGTAGGTTTTGGCTCACCTACGATTTCCCTAAATCTTTTGAATACAAGGTCCATCGTAGGTTTTAAGCGGGTATCCTTTGGCTTGTAACTCCAACCAATAGTCCGATAGTTTTTCAGAAACTGCGGATAAAGCAACAGTGCCTGTTCCGCAGGCGCCGATGGTTTAATGCCGGTCGAGAATGCTATGTAGTCAGGCGCTTTTCGGAGCAGATACCGGGAGTTGTACCTTTGCTCTTTCCACGTAGTTTGCATGCCGGGTATAGGCTCCTCGGGGTGACGCGCAATAGTCGTATCGGTCAAACCGAGAAGGTCTATGATATGATGACCCATCAGTTCATAACCGAAAATGCCTATTGTGGAAATGGCTATGGAGAAATTGGTTGAATCGCTCTGCCTTAATTGCGAAGCCAAAAAGTGCATTCTTCTGGTGTGAACCTTCTCATTGTAATTATATTGCAGGACAAAGTCTCGCGGCAGATAGTATGTCAGAAACAGGGCAGGAATAGTGGCTAAGAACATGACCAGGACCTTGGTCTGGAAAACACGCTTGCTAAGAAAAACCCATACCGACAGAGTGATCAGTATCCCGCAAGCGCCAAACAGTGGCAGAAAAAAACGGTGCACCTTTAGGACGTCCCCACCTACCACAACAATGTACACTACGTAGGAAATAGTAAAAACCAATATGGATTTGGCCGGCTTCGATAACCGTCGAAAAAAGAATATAGGAATTATAAAACCCAGACCGTAGAACCCGTAATGTCCAAAAAAGCGACCGGCGTACTCCAATCCACTGGTCACCTGTTGAAGACTAAGCCCCGTCTTTGCATAAAAAGGATTGGGCA
>CAYQDB010000020.1:0-42375 GCA_964416195.1 uncultured Ignavibacteriales bacterium | reverse complement strand
TATTAACGGCAATGGTCAGGTAATCGGTGCCGGCGACTTTGACACTGACTCGTTGGGTTCCTGTCACGGGTCATTAACCCTGACGCAGACAATCAGCAACGTAGAGATCAACCTGACCGATATGGACGAAGAAGACAACTGTCCGGCCGCTGGAGTGATTCATCTTGCTGGCACAGCCGGTATCGAATGCATCTGTGGTGACACAACGCTCTCTTTCAATGATAGCTGGACGATTACCCAGACCTTCTCGGGTGACTATATAACCACGGTCTATGAGAACTCTACGACCAGATGGACAGTCGTCTACAACTGTGGCGATGGCAGCGCCTCCCCTTGATGGGGTTGGCTGACTGATGGGAAGAGCTAAGTTACACAAACAGCATGACACAAAGCGCCTCCTGATAGGGGGCGCTTTTTTGTGGTTGCAGGACCCTGTTTAGATGATTCGACAAGCAGGGCAGGTCTCTCTGAGACCGGACATACTGTTATTTTGCTTGATCTTTCAGTAACGCCTCAAAGCCGGTTTTCAGCGTCTCATACGTTCTGCTACCCCTAAAGCGCATCACTACCCGGGCGTCCTTGTCCAGGAAGATTGTCTGCGGTATTCCGGAAGTGACACCATACCTCATGGCAATATCCCTGTTTGCCATGAGCATCACCCAGCGCATCCCGTACTGGCTGACGAATTTCTCGATTCTATTGGGGTGGTCATTCACCGCCATGCCGAGCATCTCGATACCTTTGGGTGAGTACTCATCATAGAGCCTCACCAGGTCTGGCATCTCTTTGCGACAGGGACCGCACCAGGTCCCCCAGAAGTTTAATACTACCGGTTGTTTTCCAATCCACTCGTCCGAACGATGAAGTGTTCCCTTGATATCAAAAATCTCAAAACCCTGGCCGGTCTGTTTGCTGTTGCCGCCACAGGAGATAAGAATTGTCCACAACATGAATACTGAGAGTGACAGCGCAAGTTTCTTCAGCATATACGGTTCCTTAACTGCGAAAAAGGTTTCATCATATAAGATACAGGTCGGTCTCTGGCGCCAACCGGTGTGTCTATCTGCCAGGCCGGTGGGCGTTAGTCTCCTGGCAATTCAGTCTTTCTTTTTTTCCTTTTTATCGGGTGTTTCGGTCCGGGTGGTGTCATACTTGTAGTCTTTGATGTATTCAAACGCTTCCATCATATATTCGGCTGGCTTGTAACCGCGGATCACGGCCAGCTTGGTGCCGTCCGGTTTCAGGAACCAGTAGGAAGGGAGTCCACTCACTCTATACTCAAACCGCATAAGATCCTTTTCGGTAACTTTGTAGCCGTCAATATTGAGCTCGTGCTTTGAATCGCCATCTACCCTTACCGGCACAAAGTTAGTATTGAGCATTTCAATAACTTCCGGTCTGGAAAACGTTTCCTTCTCCATCTTCCTGCACCAGCCACACCATTCGGCCGTGAAATCGATAAAGATATGCTTGTCTTCAGTTTTTGCCTTGGTTAAACCGACATCATAGGCCATCCAATCAACCTTTTCATGGTTAGTCTTCTTCTGCGATGACTGTTTCCGGTCGGAATTCTTGTCTTCCTGTGATCCAACGGTCACCGCCAAAAGAGCTACAAGAAGCAACAAATGAGTGAGGAGTTTTGTTTGTTTCATAAAGATATCCGTGGGAACTATGCCTTAGCTTTCCTTTCCGGTGAGCGGCCTTACAAAAGCGCTCGACTCGCCGAGTAGTTCCTTGAGAAGGTTAAGCAGTTTGAAATCCAGATTCACTGCGTACTTTTTTGACCTTATATACACCTCAGTACCATTTTCTCTTGTTGCCAGCAGCACCGGCGAGGGGCCCCTGAACTGCTCAAGGGAGGCCAGCACCCTGTCTACAAGAGTATCGGAGCAGCCGACATTGATCTTTATAACCAGTTGGCAATTATATCGTTCCGTTAATTTTTCAAGCAGCAAAACCTCAGACCCGATGACTTTGGAGGCTTCGCCTTCACGTGTCGACACTCTGCCGGTCACGAGCACCAACCGATCAACGGCGATAAACTCCCGACTTTTACCGTAACAGTCGGAAAACATAATAAGTTCCACCCCGCCAGTGTAATCCTCAAGGGTGACGAAAGCCATCATGTTGCCTTTTTTGTCCAGCATCTCTTTGACGGCGGTAATAATCCCTCCAACTGTCACCTCATGTCCGTCGCTGACCTCAGACAGCTTGCCGATGGTATTGGTAGTGAACGATGTCAATTCATTCCGGTATCTATCCAGGGGGTGACCGGAAATATAGAAACCGAGCATCGCTTTCTCCTGGGCCAGTTTCTTGGAATTTGACCATTCCTCGACCGGAGGTAGCTCAGGAGCGACACGCTGCACTTCTCCGCTATCTCCTGCGAACAGGTCGTGTGTTGCAACCTGCTGGCTAATCCGATGGCCGAAGTCCAACATTATTTCCACCACCTTGTACTTTTGAGCTCTGTTACCAGCCAGAGAATCATAGGCGCCCGCAGCAATGAGAGATTCCAGTGTCCGCCGGTTAAGGGCGCCGTTCGGCACTCGACTGACCACGTCAGCAAGGGCGTCAAAACGGCCGCCTTGCTCTCGTTCTTTAACAATGGCCATGGCGGCAGCCTCACCAACGTTCTTGATTGCCTTCAGGCCAAAGCGGATCTTTCCCTCAACGACGGAAAAATCGACACCCGATTGGTTGACATCAGGAGGGAGAACCTCGATCCCCACGCGACGGCACTCCTCCAGCAGGACATAGATGCGGTCGGTATCATTTATTTCCGAAGTCATCAGAGCCGCCATAAACTCCCTGGGATAATAACGTTTTAACCAGGCTGTCTGGTAAGCGATATTGGCATAGGAAGTCGAGTGTGCCTTGTTAAAGCCGTACCGGGCGAAAGTTTCAATCTGATTGAAAACCTCTTCGGCTATCTTGTGGTCGATCCTGTTTTCCTGTGCCCCCTCAAGGAATTCCCTCTTCTGTGCCGCCATTAAGGCAGCGTCTTTCTTCCCCATTGCCTTACGCAACAGATCCGCCTTGCCCATTGAATACCCTGCCAGTGAGTTGGCAATCTTGAGCACCTGTTCCTGAAACACGATAACACCATAGGTGCTGCCGAGGATCTTCTCGAGCTTAGGATGCAGGTACTTGATGTTTCTGGCCCCTTTCTTGCGCTCGATGTAAGTGTCAATCATGCCGGAATCAAGCGGGCCGGGGCGGTACAGGGCGTTCATCACGGTTAGGTCGGTGAAGCTCTCCGGGTGGAGCTTGCGTAAATAGTCCCGCATCCCAGACGATTCAAACTGGAATATGCCGGTTGTTTCACCTTTCGCAAACAGGTCGTAGACCTCAGGGTCATCGAGACTAATGGCGTGAATATCAACAGTTGTGTCAGGATGGTTCTTGTGGATCATCCTGACGGCATCATCAATCACCGTCAGTGTGCGCAGCCCCAGGAAATCCATCTTGAGCAAGCCGATTTCTTCGACCATTTTCATGTCGTATTGGGTGGTAATTTCATCCCTGGAACCGTTAAACAGCGGCACGTAGTTGGTCAATGCCGAAGGCGCAATGACTACCCCTGCCGCGTGAGTGGAACAGTGGCGCGCCAGGCCTTCCAGTGTTTGAGAAAACCTGATCAGCTTGGCGACCCGCTTATTCTCTTTGACCAGCTCCGCCAGTTCCGGTGATTTCTTCAAGGCTCGTTCTAAAGTCATATCGACAGCGAAAGGAATCATCTTGGCAATCTTATCCACCTCGCCATAGGGAAATCCCAGCACTCGCCCGACATCACGTACCACCGCACGTGCAGCCATAGTGCCGAATGTGATGATCTGACAGACATTATCCTTGCCGTACTTGTCTATCACATAGTGGATGATTTTATCACGACCTCGGTCCGAGAAATCGATATCGATATCCGGCATGGATACGCGTTCCGGATTGAGAAAGCGCTCGAACAGAAGCTCAAAGGCGATCGGATCGATATTAGTAATCTTGAGCAGGTATGACACAAGCGATCCTGCCGCCGAGCCACGGCCGGGACCAACGGGAATACTCCGACTGCGTGCATAATCACAAAAATCCTTTACTATCAGGAAGTAACCGGCGTAGCCCATCTGCTTGATAACGCCCAGTTCGTACTCAAGCCGCTGCTTGATTTCACCAGTGATCTTGTCGTAGCGCTCTTTGAGTCCCTCCTCGCAGAGGTGTCTCAGGTAAGTGTCGGCGTCAGTAAACGACCTGGGAATAGGAAACACAGGCAAAAGCAGTTGACCAAACTGCAACTCCAGATTGCAGGCCTCGGCAATCCGGATCGTGTTCTCGATTGCCGGCCTGAAATCTTCGAAAAGCTTCTCCATTTCTTCGGCCGACTTGAAATACAACTGGTCGGTGTTGTAGTGCATGCGATCGGTGTCTTCGACTGTTTTGCCCGTCTGAATGCACAACAAGGCGTCATGCGCTTCATAATCTTCCTGTTGGAGATAGTGGCAGTCATTGGTAACGACAAGAGGTATGCCGGTCTCGCGCGAAATGGCATCGATCTTGGGAACCAACGTTTTTTCTGCTTCCAGTCCGTGATCCTGAAGCTCTAGGAAGAAATTGCCCTGGCCAAAGATTTCCTGCAGCTCCAGGGCGGCGGCTACAGCAGCATCTGTGTTCCCCCGGAGAAGATTCCAGCTTACCTCCCCTTTCATACAAGCAGAAGTGGCGATCAGTCCCTCAGAGTATTCACGCAGCAGTTGTTTGTCAATACGAGGTCGGTGATAAAAGCCTTCCAGAAAAGCAGCCGAACTCAGTTTCATCAGGTTCTTGTAGCCGGTGATGTTCTTGACCAGTAGGACTAAGTGAAATCCGCTGTCTGGGTACTTGTTGGACGGCTTTTTCTCAAACCGACTTCCCCCGGCGACATAGGCCTCACATCCGACTATCGGCTTGATGCCGGCCTTGGTGGCCTTCTTGTAGAACTCCATGGCACCGAACATGTTGCCATGGTCGGTGATCGCCAGCGCCGGCATCCGGTACTGCTTGGCTAACTTGATTACGGAATCCAAGCGACAGGCGCCGTCAAGCAGGGAGTACTGGCTGTGGGTGTGAAGATGAACGAAATTAGCGAATTTCACGGGGCACTCATCTCTTTTCCAATTGCAGCAAAACAGGCCGGACATCCACGTGCATAACAAAACACCCGGCGAGCGGCTGTCGCACGAGTTGACCGGTCAGGTGTGACTCGTTCGGCCACCTGCCAAAAGCGGCACCTGTATCTAATGTCAGTCAAAAGACACGAGACGTCAATTGCTTTTTGGCTGTGGGCAAGAGAAAAGGGGAACTTTTGCCGATCCCGTTCTTGTGTGGGTGCCTCCCGTTACTGTCATTGCAGGAGCGCCGTGGGCCGAAGTAAGTTTTCCCTTGTAACTCTTTGTCTGGTTGTATATTATTTGCCGGGCCGGTGAAACAGTGCTCTATCCGAACCGTATGTAAGAGAAAGAACTAGTTGCAGGACGACGATACAGAACTGATTACACGGGCTTTGGAAGGCAACCAAAGGGCCTTTCGGAACCTGACTGAAAGGCATCGCCCGTCTGTCTACCATATTGTTTTCAAGATCGTGCATGACAGGGAGACCGCCGACGATCTGGTCCAGGAAACCTTTATGAAAGCCTTTGCCTCGCTGGCGAGCTACCGGCCGGAATACCGGTTTTCGACATGGCTGTATAAAATAGCCGCCAACTGCTCCATCGACCACCTACGCAAAAAAAGGATACAGGCACTATCCCTGGATCGCCACCTAGACGATGATAATAATGGTCGGCAGATTGATGTCGCTGACTATTCCTACCACCCGGGAAGAGACCTGGAGCGCAAGGAGCGCCGGTTTAGTATCCAGGAAGCAATTGCATCGCTGCCAGATAAATACCGCGAAGTCATTATCTACCGGCACAAAGACGATAAATCATACGAGGAAATAGCCGATTTACTTGGTATACCCATTGGAACTGTAAAGGCAAGGATTTTTAGAGCAAGAGAGCTTTTGAAGAAAAAACTGAAATCTATATAAGGTTTACAAGTTCAGGAAGGTTATAGGAGTGTAGGGATGTATTGGCTCCGGGCCGTCATATTTACCGCAGGTGGTTTGCTCTGGCTGGCTGTTTCAAGTACCTATGCAGAGGAATACACCTTCAGCTATCAGAAGACGATAGATGTCGAGCAGCCGCTTGTTTTGGACCTGGGCATGGTGCGGGGCAGCGTCTATATATCCGGCAGCGAGGATGACAGGTTGGTTATAGACGCCGTGAAGCGCGTCCGAGCTACCGATAGGGACGAAGCGGAGGAGGTGGCCGACCATATTGAGATAAAAGTTGCCGTTTCACCCAAAGAAGTAACAATCAACACCAACTATCTCAAGATGCTCAAGCGCAGCCCCTCTTTTTGGCAGAAAGTGCTCGGGGGCGGGTCCGATTCGTATGGGTCGGTCGATTACACGATCTCCCTGCCTCTTAAGAGTTCGGTCCGGATTCAAAGCACAGCCGCAAACATCGAGCTCTCCAGCATCGAGGGTGAAATACAAGTTGACAACACCGCCGGCAGGACTCACGGAGAGTTTTTGTTCGGACCGGTGACGGTTTGTCAGCCACAGGGAGAAATCGATTTGCAGTGGGTCGAAGGCGATATCCGTATCAAGTCATCCTCGGGTAGGGTCATCATCACCCAAAGCCGCGGAGCTATTGATCTCTCGACCATTACGGGTGACGTAAAGATCCAAACCGAGCTCGACAGTCCGCGTGACTACTTCGTGGAGACAAGCAGTGGCTCCATTACGTTCGTGATTCCCGAAACCTCCTCTGGGGTCTTGGATATCGAAACGCAGTCGGGCGATGTCAAGTCGGAAATGCCCATTTCTATCAAGTCCGTTTCGCGCAATCGCCTGGTTGGCGAGTTTGGTCGGGGAGGACCTAAGATTACGCTCTCTTCCTCCTCCGGCGATGTTACTGTGGCTCTCTATTGAGCTGAGCCGCTTACATGGGATGTAGTATGAGCAAAGCCATTCACATTGGTCTTACGCTCCTTGGTCTGGGATTGCTTACCCTGAGCAGTCCGGAACCAACATACGCTCAGGCGGATGACTCCGAATATGTAGACCAGCAGGGCGATACTGTCTTCAATGAGATACTTCTCACTGAGGAAGGCATCACGGCCATCGATACGGCCGGTTATGAGTGGTACTATGATTTCGCTGAAGAGGTATTTGTTCCAGGTATTTTACCCATAGACATAACTGACACAAGAGGCCTTGAGCGTACCAACCGTACCGGGGATGAAACCAGTATCGAGGACAGGTGCACCGAAGAGAAGGAAGTAAAACCTTTCGAGCGATCTGTATGGGTTGGGTACGACGAATACGTTGACGGTGATATTATAGCCTATGGCCGGGTAACGATCAAGGGCTGGGTGAAGGGGGATGTTAAGTCACTCAGGAAAAGGGTTCTTATTACTGAGTCGGGCCGCGTTGACGGTAATGTTGAAGCGCCCAAGGTTATCGTGAGAGATGGAGGAGCGGTACTGGGCGAGATCAATGAGGTTGGTTCACCCCTCGAGCTGAAAGACATTACCCGGCCGTTTTCTGCTGACGGCTTGGTCGTGGTTCTGTCATTAACGGCTTTCCTGCTATTCTTTGGTTTTTTAACGGTATCCTTGATGCCGAAACAGATACGGAATTTTGAGCAGTGCCTGAATCAACACAAGGTAAAGACCTTCCTTTTGGGGTTGCTGTTCGTGATCCTGATGCCGGCGATTTTGGCGCTGGTTATGATTACCATCGTTGGACTTCTGGTGTTGCCGTTCATACCCCTGGTCTACGCCTTTGCCTTAGGTCTTGGTATCGTCACCTTTGGAAACATGCTCGGCGGGCAGTTCTCCCGGAAATATCTGGGAGGGGAAAAAAGCATGCTGCTCCAGTCGATGCTGGGCATTCTTCTGCTGATGGCCCTGTGGTTTGTGGTGGCGGTGCTTCTGGGCGCCAGTGACGATGTGTCTCACGGCTTCGGGATTTTCTTCTTGGTGATCTCTATCCTACTCACTTCCTTTCCGATTCTTGCGGGTGTGGGGGCGGCTCTTTTGACCCGTTTCGGCTTTAAGGAATACCGCCTCTTTGCCGGCGGCCGGGAACAACCGGGAGCTTCTTACGCCCCAGCGCCGGCCCCCCCTCCGATACCCGATGGTCCGCCCCTCGGCACACCACCGAGAGGACCGATGCTCCCCGGTGCAACTCCGCCGCTTTCCCCTCGTATACCAGAGAGTGACGAGTAACCTCAGTAGAAACAAGGAGGGAGAGCAATGAAGAAGGCTATGACGGTTAGTCTTGCGCTGATAGTCTTTTGTGGAGGTCTGGTGATAGCCGGTAGGAAGGAGCACGAGACCCGCAGTATAAATGCGGAGGGAGCAAAAACGATTGAGACGGAACTTGATTTCGCCGCCGGCATACTGACAATCATCCCTGAGGATATGTCTGATGTCGTCACGTTGGACATGCTGTACGATCCGCGTCGTGTTGAATATGATGTCTCGTACGAGGTGAAGAAGTCGACCGGACACCTATTTATCGAGACGGAGCACCGTAAACACAGAAATATCGACACTGACGATAACAGGCTTGAGATAATCCTGTCCACCAGTTACCATACTTCGCTGGATATGGATATTGGCGCCTGTGACGCCGACATAGACCTTGGTGGTGTTCCCCTTGAGCATCTCGAAATCGATGTGGGAGCGGCCTCGGGTGATATTGACTTCTCCGAACCGAACCCGATCCGCTTGAAAGAGATCAACGTTGATGCGGGCGCCTCGTCATTAGATATGCACTCGATCGGCAACGCCAACTTCGAGTTGATGACCTTTTCGGGTGGCGCCGGCTCGTTTGATCTCGATTTTCGTGGCCAGTACAGCGGAGAGTCAACAATCGACATCGACATAGGCGTCAGTTCTGCCGACATCATTCTCCCCCGCGGTATTCCCGCGCGAGTTGAAACGAGTGGCTCCAACTGGCTTTCCTCGGTCGATCTTCACAAGAACAGTTTGGAAGAGATCGACGACGGCATCTATGAATCGCCTGACTTCGAAGATGCCGATACCCGCATTACCCTGATTATCGATGTCGGCCTTGGATCGGTCGACGTGTACTGGAAAAGATAATCGGCATTCTGCCGAAAAGAGTTACGCGGACCCTTGCGCCAGGGAATGTTGAAAAAGTACTTTCCTCGTCATTGCGAGTCCTCCGCAGGTGGACGTGGCAATCCGTGGGTGACAGATATCCACATCTGCCCCAAGATATGTTCCACTCCTCAGCAGGGACAATCTCCGCCGCTATGCGAAGTTAACAAATGATTTTGTATTATTTTGCGTAAGACTGAATACAGCAGGAACGGTCTTATGAAACTGCCTCGGGGCGCATGATAGTAACCAAAGAAAACTCGATTCAGGTCAAGGCGCCAACGCCGTACCGATTACCGCCTCATTTCTATGAGTCGAGACCGACTAATGTTAGTAACCTCCAGTGTCATAATTCACGGTTACCCCCCGACCCTCCAGGGTCGGGATGTGAGTGTTAATCGATGTAGGATCCAGGGGGTTGCCGGTGAGCCATACCACGTCGCCAGCGCCAAGGCCGGTATTCAAAACGAGGGGGTTGATGTCGCTGATTTGATTGTAGCTCAGGTCCAGCCACTGTAAGTTAGTCAGGCCGGAGAGAGGGCTAATGTCGCTGATTTGATTGCTGTCCAGGAACAGAAGCTTCAATCCGGTCAAATCAGAGAGCTCGCTGATGTCGCTGATCTGGTTCATCTCCAGGTTTAGAAACTCCAGATTCGTCAGGTTCGACAGACCGGTTAGGTCTGAGATCCCAACGATATCAGCGAACAGAGTATCAATAGTCAGCACATCCGATAAGAATATATCGCCTTCATACTTGGAGAGTTTGTCTCTTATCGCAAAATCCAGGGCGCTATCGGGGAAAGCTACGACTGGATTGATACCCTGTTGAATCTCTATCAGTCCATTATCAGTGTACACGCTTGCGACTGGGATAGAATCTCTGCTCGGTTTAAACAAACCAGTTACCTGCATGGTAAGCTCTGCTGTGTCAACGGCTACTTCGGGATACAAGCTGGTGAAATAGATGGAACCAAGCGTTGCATACCCACTGTCATCAACTATAGGGGTGGTTTGATCAGTTTGTGTAATTGCGATGGCGTAGTAGGAGGTGAGGGGGATTGAATCAATGAGAAAAGGGACAAATTCAACACCTGTATCAAGAGTGCTATTCTTAACAGCACTATCCGGTTGTAATGACGTTCGGCTAAAGTACACCCTGAAGGAAATATTGTACAAGCTATCGATGTTGAACACTTTGATCACAACTAAGCAAGAAGAGTTAGCGTCAATCCTTTGGAATCGTGGCGACAGCCTGACAAGGGGAACCTCCGGGTTTGGGTGAAGGTCGATTGTCAGTCGTATTTCAACACCCGGTTCGACATTGACAGTAGTGTCGCCCTGGTAGATGAGAGTGCCTGCTTCGTCATACGCCCTGACATCAAATTTCCTCTCTCTGCCGGCGGGAACTTCGACTCTGCCTTCAAGGTACCTCCCATTGAGAGTAAGCTCCGTTCTCACCGTATCCATATCAGGCGCAGTGACGAACAGGGAAAACCGGCTGACAGCTTCCATCAGGGCCGGCGAAGATACCTTCATACTCAGCGAAATCGAGGGCGGGCTGTTTTCGTTTACACTCTTCTGCGAGCAACCGGAAAGGATCGCTGTCGCCAAGACGATACCAAGGAAACAGACCCGGGAGTTACTTCCCTTTATTGCTTTCATTTCTTATATCCTTTCCTACAGGTTTCCCGTCAGGCTCGCTGTTAACTGGAAACCGCTCAGATCAATATCGCCGTCATCGGCGTTGCCGGTGAAGTATTTGCCACCGATTGTAACGCCGATTTGTTCGCCAAACGTTCGTCCCACCGCACCGCCAAGACCAAAGATCGTGGCGCTGCCGATATTATCCTCATCAGCACCAACGATATGCTTGAGCTCCAGCGAGGGAGTCAAGCGCCAGCCTTGCTGAAGACGTCGCGTCAAGCTGGCATTAATCAAAAGCACATCGCCAAAAAGGCGTCTTTCGCTCTTATCCGGATTGTAGAAGGTGTTGCGTCCGCGCAAAAGATAACCGATTCCGCCGCTGATGTCATAGGCATTGCCGCTATGGATTACACCAAACCTTAGATCAAACTGGCTGCTCTGTTGTAAGACCTTGCTTCCCTCTAACTTGTCGTCAGTATAACCGGTAAAGATGACATTGCCGGTGAGTTTCAGCCGGTCATTTTGCCAATCAGCTCCAGCATTGATGCTGACAAAGTCGCCCGGATCGTATTTGCCCATCTCTTCGTACGGATTGTAACTTCCATTGTACTGGTACATGATCCCCGCACCGCACCGGAACTCTCCAAGCATCTGCGCGCCGCCAAGCAGCATATTAACCCCGAAGCCCTCGCCAAACCGTCTCATCGGGAAATTGAGGTAATTCTGCGACAGCATCTGCAGAACAAGCAGTTCCTCGTCCCGGTTGAGCTTTTTCTTGCCGGTGGGCAGGTTAACCCCGACACTCAACAACAGATGATCATCGTTGAACGAGCGATTGAGCTGCAATCGAGCATCACTCAGGCCCGACAGGCTATAGTCGGTATTCGAACCTTCCAGCGTGTTGGATGAGTTGGCAACGTAGAAGAAGGCTTCCAAATTATCACGGATCGGCACAAAACCCGTAAGCGGGATTGTCAACTGACTGATCTCGGTGGTGCCGCTACCGTTATCCAGACTCCAGTGGCTGTATATGAACCCCATATCGCCGGATGTAGGTTGACCGTACATGATCTGGCTGTGAGTTGGCGACAGAGGCGCAAATAGCCCAGCCATCGCTATTACCATAAGTGCAATTCTATTGGTCGGCATCGAGATCACCTCTTATTTCAACGGTCCCGGTATTGCCGGCCCCATGCAAGTTTTCAGACTGGCTGTCACCAGAGGAGCTGGGAATGGTGCCGGCGTTCTGAGCAACTGACGACAGGCGAGAGTCCAAGCCTTCTGACGGCTGTTCGCTATCACTCTGTTGCCTGACCAAGCCCTCGAAGCGATTAAATGAATCCTCGTATCCACCCCCGCCGGCCTGAATATTGGCTACATCCTGCAGTCGCTGACCGGCCTGCTGGAAGTTTCCATCAAGTTGAACAGCTTTGTTGAACTCCCGCTCAGCCGCGCCGTACATTCCCCGGCTCTGGTAGTTCAGCCCCCGGGAGTAAGCCAGGAATGCCAGGTACGATTCGGTGGGGACTTCACTGATGGCATCGCGTTCCTCGGCAGTCAGAGTGATACCCAGTGAGTCGATAATTCTAAACACAAAATCCTTTTGCACTTTGAAGAACTTTTCCAGCTCTCCTTCAACACCCTCGGGACGTGCGGATGAACTGTCAATCGTGTTCACAATTGCCGCATCCAGTCTGAGACCTTCCTCTCCGATACCCATCAACAACCCGGTTACAAGCCTTTGGGCTCCCATCAAACGGCCCATCCTCGGCGCCGAGGCCGGGTCGACGTACCCCGACTCCCCCAACTTGAGTTCCTGCAGAATCATGTCCAGTTTCAACCTTTCAACAACCGTAAGCGATTGCACCTTGGCCAGGTCAATCGAAGTAAACTCGGCCAGACCCCGGGCAATTGGAGCCAGTTCGGGAGAAAGATGGGAAGCGTCAAAGTTGGCTACAGCGATGGTGTTCTCGGGGATGGTGTCGGTGTCAATGTTCGCTTCGTTTTCCAGAGCCCGGGAAATATCAACTTCGATCTTTTTAGACATTAGCCGATCCAGATGGGCTCGTGTCATTGATGCCGTTTTGCCTTTGGGTTGCAGACTCAGCGAGGTGGTGTAGGCATTAATAGCCTTGTCATAGTCTTCTTGCTTTTCGTATATCAGGCCGAGGTACAAATGGATTCGAGCGTCCGGCTGAATCTGGTTTGCCTGTTTGAGGGCATCCTCAGCTTTTGTCAGGTTTCCCTTTTCATAGTAAGCGACACCAAGCTCCCGCCAGGCTGCGGCGTTGGTAGGGTTGGCGCTTATCTCCTGGTAGAAAGCCTCAACAGCCGGGTCGTATTGGCCTTTCTCAAGGTGCCGCCGACCCTGCATGTACAGGCTTTGGGAACACCCGACTACCAATGCCAGCAACAGCAGCAACAACGGCAATGTGCTCGCCTTCTTCAGCATTTCTTCTCCTCAGCCAGTATTAGTCCATGGATCTAACTTTGCTATCAGGTCGCAAGTGGTTGGTAAATCTCCATCTTTCGTTTTGCCTCAACGAAGCTGTTGTCGAGGTCGTATGCCTTCTTGAAGAACTCGTACGCTTTCCTGTAATCGTAGCGGTCCATATACTCAAGCCCCTTGGCATAGAAGGTTGTGGCGTCGAGAGACTCGGTGCCACCCTCCTTTATCAGAGCCTTAACATCGTCGCTTAACTTTACATCAAGCTTCTTGGCCAGTTCTTCCACCAGCTCCTTTTCAAGTTTGGAGTACTCCGGCTTGGCTTCTTTGTCGACGGAAGCTATGATCTCCGATGTCTCTACGCTGACCACACGAACCACCATGCGGGTATGTTTGTCGTCAAGCTGGGTGATACTGCCGAACACCATGTACTTGGCGCCGAGAATCTCGCCGACTCGAACCGCTGTCGCGCGATCGACAGCTCCTGACTTCTGCAACTCCTGCTCTTTGAGGACATAGTTAATCTTGTCACGTTCGACCACTCTCATCGCGCTGATCTTGCCAAAATCACCCTCAAACCAGTCCGCCAGCCCTTTGCTGATCAGCCCCAGTTTTTCCTGGTACTTCCCAACCGAAAAGTTGTCGAACTCCATGATAGCAATAGTCTTGATATCGGGACGGTTTTCCTCGGGGCAGGAGAGATTTCCCTTGACTGTTAGAATTTTGTACCACTTGTCGCGCAGTTCTGCCGGCCACATTTCGTGGGGCAGATGAATGATGCAGGGGCCGACGCTGGAAATCTTGTCGAGATAAGAAAACGACAGTTTCCGGTAGCTTTCGCCCTTGGCATAGGTCAAAATACCCAGAACCTCATAGATGGCGATGCTGTCCTGAGGCGTCAAATCACTCCGCTCCAAAAGAGCCTTGGACACCCCGATCCCCTTGTCAAATTCTCCCTCGTTGTAGTACTTGAGCGCGTCAGCAAGTACGTCTGCAACCTTAGCCTCTCCTTGAGCGGAGGCTCTCGTGACGGAAAACCCAACCGTCAAGACCACAAGGAAAAAAGTGGTAACAATGACGAGAGGTCTGCTGTTTTTTCTCATAATTCACTCCTTGTAAATACTGTTCCCTCGCTTCGTATCCACCAGCAAGATAGGGAATTATCAACGTCCCTAAAAGCATTATTTTTCGAGGTCGAAGACGACCTTGTCGGGGCCGTGTTTTGTCACCTCAATACTGCGTTGCTGCTCCAACTCTTCTCCCCCCCTGGTCAACTTTACTTTCACGATATGTTCGCCGTAAGATAACCTGAAGGTATAGTTTGTCTTTTCTTTCTGCAGTTCACCATCGATGTACACATCTGCGCCTCGCGGTTTAGTGACGACCACAACTTTCTTAAAGACCGGCTTGGTTTCCGTCGTAACGGGGGGAGGTTTGGAAATAGTGAATTGATAGGTAAGCGGCACCACCTGGTCTGCCGCCAGCCAGACAGTGTCGTGGAGCACTTTTCTGGTCGCATTCTTGTTTTCAACACGTATTAGATGCATGCCGGTATCGCACGTAAGGGAGGCTTGCGCCGTCTTCCTACCCAGAAGGCTATCGTCGACATATATATCTCCGTCCGGCACGACACTGATATCAATTGTGCCAGTGGTAGGGAGGAGGTAGGCAGTGAAGTCAAAAGCAAGTGCCAATACAGTATCCGCTGCCAGCCATACGGTATCATAAAGCGCTCTCTCAGTTGCCTCCTCGTTGCGAACATGCACGACATGCGTCCCGGCCTTGCTCGTGAGAGAGGCACCAGTTACGTTCTGTCCTAACAGACTGTCATCGACATAGACATCGCCATAAGGGATGACGCTGATCTCGATTGTCCCCGTCTTGCTCCCGCTAAAATGGTATACTGCATAGACCGCGATTGCCACGAGGATGAGCGCGACAATAGCCAGCAGGGGCTTGCGGCTCTTTCGCTTCCGAATAGGGCCGACATCGATAGTTACATCCACCGGACGTGGAGAAGCGGCTTCTCCTGTTGAACGGCGTAGGGCGTCAATAGCCGATTGCATCTCACTTGCCGACTGATAGCGCGCCTGAGGGTCCCTACTCAACGATTTCATGATAACTTCGTCAAGTTGTTTTGGAATATCGGGATTGAGCTTACGCGGTTTGGGTGGGTCGGAAAACAGCTTGGCATCGCGGATGGCAAACTCATTGTCGCCCTTATATGGACATTCCCCGACTAATATCTTGTACAGGGTGGTTCCAACAGCGTAAATGTCAACCAGGGCGTAGTCAGTATCGGCAGTGGGGCTGAACTGCTCCGGCGCCATGTAGGCCGGGGTCCCACAGGCAGTGCCGGCGATGGTCAGGTTGGGATCGGTTTCACTCTTGGCAATGCCGAAGTCAATGATCTTCACCTGCCCTTTTTTATCTATCATGATGTTGCTCGGCTTGATGTCACGGTGATAGACACCCTTGCCGTGAGCAAAATCCAGTATGTCAAGCACTTCGCTGATGATCTGTAGCGACTCCTCAACGGGAAGTTGGCCCTCGGTTTTTATTTTCTCGTCGAGCGTGATACCTTCGATGTACTCCATAGCAATGACGGTGTCTTCGCCATGGTTGAAAAAGTGCTTAATGCGGCAGATATTGGGGTGACCATCGAGCAGCGCCAGCTTGTCGGCTTCATGCCTGAAGCGCTCGCCCAGGCGGGGATTACTCAGTATTTTGAGAATAACCTTGAGGTTCGGCACATCCTGGTGGACCGCCAGGTAGACCTTGGACATTCCACCCTCACCGATTTTCTTGAGCACTTTGTAACTGCCGATGAACTGCTCTTCCATGATAGTTTTATATATGGAATTGTTAGCGCCGTTTCAACATATATTGTGGGTGGGTGGGCCACCAATCAAGCCGACAAAAAATGATGATTTCCTTGAATTAGTCTTCTTTTGTGCTGCTGAGAAGACTGACAACGTAAACCGCAAGAAAAGCCAGAATAAAGGCCGGTACCAGCTCATAGAGAGTAGCTTTCAGCGCCGGCACGTTTCTCCAGACAACCGTGACGACACTCCCCGTCAGCATACCCGCAATTACTCCCGCCTTGGTAGTCCTTTTCCACAGCAGCCCTAAAATAACCACTGGCCCAAAGGAAGCGCCAAGCGCCGACCAGGCGTAGAGCACGAATTGGAAAATCACCCTGTTTTCGGACAGGGCGAATATGATCGACAGAAGGGCCAAGATCACCAGGACCAGGCGGTCAAGCCTCTGTATTCGTTCGAACCTGTTGCCGCTGTTTTTCCCCTTACTGAAAAACGGCAGGACATCGCGCGAAATGGTAGAGGAAACCACGATAAGCTGTGAATCGGCTGTTGAGCAGATGGCCGACACAATTGCCGCGACAACAAACCCACCTAGCACGGGGGGCAGGAATTCGCCAACAGCACGCGGGAGAGCTTGCTCTGGATCGTCCATTACCCCAAAGACAACTTTGGCAAACAGACCAAAGAAAATGGCCCCGAGATACACCAGCATCATCCACGTGATGGCGATCGTGCCGCCACGCCTCACGGAATCTTTGTCTTTTACCGCCATGAATCGGGAGAGTACATGGGGCTGGCCGGGGTAGCCGAGACCTATTCCCAGCAGCCCTACCACAAAGCCGAGCATGGCAAAACCGGCCTTTCCGCCAGCCCAGGTGAGCATGTTGGGGTCAACTTGACTAACATTGGTTATAAGCGCCTCCCATCCACCGATTTTGGACAGGGTAATAATGGGCATACAGATAAGAGCTACAAACATGAAGCTGGCCTGGATGACATCGGTCCAGCAGATAGCGCGGAAACCGCCGGTGACGGTGTAGGTGAGAATAATCACCGCCCCTACCAGTACCCCCATCCAGTAAGGTAGGTGAAACACGGCGTCAAAAGCCTTACCGGCAGCATTCATCTGGGCGGCAACATATCCGAGCATGGCAACAGTAATGATTACCACTGGGATAACGCGCAGGGCCATTGAATTCACCCCAAAACGGTGGGCTATAAGCTGCGGTAAGGTGACTGCCCCGGATTCCAGCGTGATTTTCCTCAATCGCTCAGCGATCACAAACCAGTTGAAGAGGTATCCAGCGGCGATGCCCGGCACAATCCAGAAAGCCGACATACCGAAGAGGTAAGCCTCGCCGACCAGACCGAGCATGACCCAACCCGACTCGGCGCTGGCCGATGCCGATAGCGCCGACGCCCATGGTCCCAGCTCACGGTTGGCAAGAACGAAATCATCCTCCGTCTTCTTCCTTAGCTTGGTCGAATAGATACCGACACCGATTATTCCAACCGTGTAAACAACGAACGATGCTACCAGAGTAAAACTTGCCTCCACAGCCATCTCCTTCACATTGCACAGGCGAATTACAAAATCGAGACTCTCAGGGTCATGATGTCTCCTGCTATACGGGACCGGTATAACAGCACGACGGAATACTTAAGGAGCTAAATTACACCACATGTGTCACCAATCAACAAGTTTATTCCTCCGGCGTCACATGACGTGTTTGAGGCCACTGTATTTGAGGCCGTTTAATAAATCGATTTTAGCTACATTTTAGCATCGCATCTGGTACAGCTATCATTTGCTGACTTAGCGTAGTGGTGGGTTTCATATCCGCCGATTTGTTGGTGGTGGGCGGGCAAGCTCCCGCCCTTCACAAGCCGGATTACGATAAGACCCTATTGGAGCAGCTCTCGCAGGTTACTGCTGAGTCAGTTCGCCAGGTTGCCTCAAAGTATTTTAAAACCGACGCCTACGTTCTGGCGAGCGCGGGTAAACGACCGTAGTGTAGTAGGTCAAAACTCCTGCAGACAGGCAGGGCTTTTGACCCACAAAACTGTAAGACATTAGGTGTCTCCTTCTTTAAGTTGTTGAAAAATCATAGGATACACCTTTTGTCTTTTACGCACTCTTAAAGATATTACCGGCTGGCAGCCAGCGTGTGCTTTCCTTTCAGGGCATCAAGCCTCGTTATTGCCTGCTCGACGGCATCCACCAATGTAGTCCGAAAGAGAGCATCCTTAACGACATAGTCGAATACTCCGCTTTTGAATGCCTGGACAGCCACCTTTTCGTCTCCTTGCCCTGTCATCATAATAACCACGGAGTCTTTCTTTACCCAGTCCAACAGATCAAGTCCGTTCCCGTCGGGGAGACGGTAGTCCACCAGTAGCACGTCATAGTCCTTCGCACTTATCATCTTAAAAGCAGATGTAATGGTTGCAGCAATATCAAGTGACCAAGAATTGCTCTCTTCAAGTGCAGCCCTTGCCAGCGTGGCGTGATCAGGGTTGTCTTCGATAATGAGAATCGAGACCGGCGGTTTTTTCCCATCAGTCGTTGCGGTCTCCTGTTCACACGGAGCGTTTGGAGAAGTCATGCAGCCCCCTCAATTAACGTCTTCTTTATCTGGATGCAACAGCAGCGCCGATTGGGTTCGGTACCTCTGCTGTTAAAGACCAGTACATACTGAGTTCGACCAGCTTGATGATGAACTCTTCCTCATGCAGTGGCTTGACAATATAGCTGTTAGCACCTAAGTGGTAGGCGTTGGCGATCTCCTCTTCGCTGCCCGAGATCGTCAGCACAATAACAGGTATCCGCTTCGTACGGTGGTAAGATTTCAAGCGCTTCAGAAAAGTCAGACCGTCCATTCCGGGCAGAGCCAGATCGAGCAGAATGAGGTCGAATGAAAAGCCCTGCTTCAAATCATTGAAGATGCAATCTTGTAAAATGTACTCCAGGGCTGATTCGGCATCGACAAACCGGATGAATCGGCAGCCTCTCACACTCTGGGTAATGGCCGTGCGCACAAGTTCAGCATGGTCATCATTGTCTTCGATGCACATGATGGTGAGTTCTTTCGGATTCATCGTAGCCCCCATTATCGTAGCCCCCATTCTTGCAGTGTATTTGCCTACAGGTGCTTATCGGTCGTCGTCTTGCGTGGATTTATTTGCTGATAGCACGGTCATACCCCAACAAATGAGCTCAACCTCTTGCCAACTAATACGTTACATGAACCTGGCCATTACTATATAATCTCCGCCCATGGATCGAAATTGTTGTTATCCTGAACAGGCTAAACAGTGACAATCACCCGTCCAAACCTCGTTCCCCGGAAAACCGATCACGTGTCTTTTGTAGCAACGGGGGTTGATTGAGGGATGGAGCTTACCGGCTTCGGTAATTCGGAAGTGAAGACCCAATACATCCCCAAGTTGGCGATTGTCTTTCGAAACTGGTCGAAGTTAACGGGTTTGACTATGTAGCTATTACTCCCGCAGTCATAGCCACGCGCAATCTCCTCATCGCGTTTCGAGGTCGTGAGCATAATAGTGGGGATGCGCTTTGTCTTAGGTGTGGTCTTAATCTTGTCTAATACTTCAAAGCCGCTGATCCCAGGTAGCTTCACATCGAGCAAAATGACGTCGGGTAATGTTGAATCGCTGTCGTCGTGCGATTGCTGGTTGCCGAAGAGGTAGTTCAAGGCTGACTCTCCGTCAGCAAACCAGCGTACCTCGTTAGACACACTGTAGTTCTTCAATACGCCGATCGTCAGTTCGGCATGGTCCTCATTGTCTTCGACAAGCATTATAAGAGCCGGCCGTACCATACTATCCACCTCCGTTTCAGAAATGCGCTTCAGCGCTAGTTTGAATTATTTTGTCTGCATGGTCTGGCACCTGGAAACTCGTGCCTCCTTTATCTTGTATGTCAGCTAAAGGCACAGTGAAATAAAAAGTGGTCTCCTTATCCGGCGCAGACTCCAGCCAGATGTTTCCCCCGTGTGTTTCAATGATTCGCTTAACAATCGTGAGGCCCACGCCGGTGCTGTTATTGGCGTGAGCGGTAGCAGGAGCGCGCTGGAATATCTTAAAGATCTTGCTATGGAACTGCTTCGGAATGCCAGCTCCGTTGTCGCGAACATAGAATGCCCCGGTTGTGCCGCTCGGCCCAGCCACGTTCGGATCGTAGCCTACTTCGACTGTAGCCTGATCACGCGCTGGCATATATTTGATAGCATTGTCTACAAGGTTGGCGAGCACTTCGCTCAGCCGCTCTTGTCGCCCCATCACTGCTGGTAGTCTATTGGATTTCACAAGACGAACTCCCTTTTCCCCGGCCTCTACCGAGAAGTTTTCAAAGCAGTCATGAACCAGCGTGTTCAAGTTAACGTTCTCAGTTTCGTCCTCAATATATCCGATACGGAGAAGCTCCAGCAGGTCCTTCAGCAGTCGCTCCATCGTATTCGTATTAGCAATTATCCGCCCGAGGTACTTGTCCGACTTCTCCTCCAGCCGATCAGACAACTGTTCTTGCAGAAGCTTAGCGAAACCCTGGATGGAAACAACTGGAGCTTTCAAGTCGTGAGAAATCGTATATGTGAACTCCTCAAGTTCCTGCTGCTTTGACTTGAGCTCTCGGTTGTGCGCCAGCCGCTTGTTGTAATCGTCCAGAATCTTTTCCGCCTGCTTGCGCTTGGTGATGTCTTCGATAGCAAGAAGTATCATCGGAGTCTTATGCGCCCCCTGGTATAACCGCCGGGCATTGAGTAGCATTATCCGTTTGCCAATAGTCTCAAAATCATGGACCACCTCAAAATCGTCAAATACTGTGGCCTTTGGCAGAATCTCCTCAAGTAACACCCGCAAACTAGGGATATCCCACTGCATGTTGCCAAGCTCATAGATCAATCCCCCCACGGTCTCGTCAGGCGTCACCTTAAACGTACTGTAAAAACTACGACTCGCTGAAACCACATGCAGGTTAGCATCCAGTACTAGCAAAGGCTCACGTACTGTCGCCACTATACTTTCAGCATAGTCCAACGCACCCTGGACATTCTTCTCCATCTGCTTGCGCTGGGTGATGTCTTTGTCAA
Source organism: uncultured Ignavibacteriales bacterium (assembly GCA_964416195.1). Taxonomy (GTDB): domain Bacteria; phylum Zixibacteria; class MSB-5A5; order GN15; family FEB-12; genus CAYQDB01. The sequence goes on along the minus strand of CAYQDB010000020.1, from coordinate 21,142 downwards.
CCACGCGATAGCCTCCTTTTCCTCAGTAATTGTCAATCTTCTTGATCCCCCACTAAAGATCTTTCCAAAGCCGCATCCGATCTGGAAGGAATTTTGCCCCATTATTGTTTCTAGTTTATTTATCGGAATCTTTCATCAAATCTCAAGCGGAGGGTCGAGAGAGTCTGGGTGGCCCACCCCGCCAGTGGCGGGTGATGGATTTCTTACTCCCCTTATCAAAGCTCAAAAGAGTCAATTTTCAGAGCAACGTTTTCCCCGCCACTGTACCAGCCATAGCTGGACCATTTCCAATCACCGGGGTCAGCAACCAAGCCCCGACTTACGGGATTCTTGTGGCAATACTCTATCTTCTCGCGAACAGTCTTCTCTGTGCGACAATTGTGGTCATAACATCGCCTCTGCCAAAATATATACCGAGTTGTGCCCTTCCGATCGACCAGCAACCGCTTAAGATTGCGGTTGTTGGTCCTTTTCCACTGGGTTAAGATTTCACGAGCGGCCCTTGACTTGATTTCACCGATGATTTTTTGCGCGGTCAGGAATCCTTTCCTGACCGCACCGATTTAGCCGTCACGAAAGGGTTCGTGACGGCGCATGAAAACGTAATAAACCGCTCCGTTCCTAGCCCGTCATAGTGTCTGAGATGTGTTAGGGGGTTCAACTATATTGAATGGAAAGTGGAAGTCAAGTAGAGGAGGAAGGTCAATTAACCCACCACAAGCGGTGGGGTACACGTGCATTTTTGACTTGACCCCTATGCGGGCAGGTGTATATTGCCGCCAATTTATAGGACAAGCTCCAATGCCAGAAGCAGCTCCTTATGTCTGAAGAGTCGGAACCCACCAAACGACTCCGCTTCCTCTCGCGGCCGGCTAATGCTGTTGTTCTGAAGTTCTTAGGAATTGCCGCCCTGGTGTACCTTTTTATTCTCTCGATAACCATGTTGGGGGCGGCGTTCAAGTTGCTGGGCAGTGACTTTGCAGCGACTCTCTTTCAGGCGACTTCAAACCCTCTGGTAGGTGTCTCTATCGGACTGCTTGCGACGGCGGTGATTCAATCCTCTTCCACCACGACATCAATTATTGTCGGCTTGGTCGGGTCAGGTATGCTTTCGCTGGAAGCTGCAATCCCGATGGTGATGGGGGCCAATATAGGTACCTCCGTCACGAACACTATCGTCTCGTTGGCACATATCTCCCGAAAAGATGAATTCAAGCGCGCCTTTGCCGGTTCAACAGTTCATGATTTCTTTAATATCTGTTCCGTCATTGTCTTGCTTCCTCTCCAAGTGTATTTTGATCTCATTGGCTGGACAGCAAGGCATGTCGAGCTCCTGTTCGCCGGATTCGGCGGCCTGAAGTTTACTTCTCCGCTGGCTATCATTACTAAACCGGTGGCCAAACAAATTGTACACTTGACCGGCGACACCGCCTGGCTTGCCATCGGTGTGGCTCTGCTATTGCTGTTTGTTGCTCTTCGCTACCTGGTGCTGCTCCTGAAATCGCTAGTCCTGGCGCGTGTAGAGAAGTTTTTCCAGCAGTATATATTTAGAACTCCCGCGCTTGGCTTCTTGCTGGGCGTTATTCTGACGGTCCTGGTGCAGTCATCGTCCATTACGACCTCCATAGCTATCCCGTTGATCGGAGCCGGTGTTATGTCGCTCTCTCAAGTCTTTCCGTACACGCTTGGCGCCAATGTTGGAACTACTATAACCGCCTTTTTGGCCTCGTTTGCGCTCGGTTCACAGGAAGCCGTTGGTGTGGCTTTTGCGCACCTGATCTTTAACGCTTACGGAACTGCGATCTTCTGGCCTCTCAAAAAAATCCCTATCTGGCTGGCGACGAAGCTGGCCGAAGCTACTCAGAAGAGCAAGTTTATTCCTCTGTTGTATATTGCCATTATGTTTTTTATTATACCGGGGATAATACTATTCTTGCTGAATTAGCAGTGGAGTTAGAAATGTTCAATAAGTTCAAAGAATTATTCAGTTCTGAAAACCTGCTCGACGCCGCTTTTCATACCACACTGACCATGCTCGAGTTCGATCACAAGATGTTTCTGGCGTCCAGTGAAACGTTGCGCGAGAAGGACACGGCAGATCTTCCTTTCAATATCCATCAAACCGATCGCAAGATAAACAAGTACGAGCGAGAAGTGCGCCGTAACGTCCTGACTCATCTGTCAATTGCAGGAACACAGAATATCGTTCCGGGGTTGGTTCTGGTTTCGATTGTCATCGACGTTGAACGTATTGGCGACTACACCAAAAATATTTCTGAGTTGGCTACGCAACATCCGGCCAGACTCAAGGCTGGGCCGTGGGAGAAAGAATTGATCGAGATTGAAGAGACTATCCGGGATCATTTCCCGAAAGTTATACAAATCCTGTCCAAGCAGGATAAGAAGTTGGGTCATTCCGTGATGCAACTTGAGGATGGGATAGCTAAGAAGAGCGACAAAATAGCTAATGAGATCATCTGCGGGGAGAATAAGAGCAAATCCCTAACAACGAGTGATGCCGTCGTGTTGGCTCTCTACGCGAGGTTTCTTAAAAGAACTAATGCCCACCTGACCAATATTGCCAGTGCGATAGTCAATCCGTTTCCGCGTATTGGCTTTCGGGAGAAAACAAAGCAGAAGTGAACCTGCCTTGAGAGGTTATTTTTTCTTCACACCCAGTCCCATCCGGGCAGCCGGTATCAGGCACCGCCAGTGCTTGATATGATACACTAGAGCCAGAAGAATATACACCGCAGCTATTTCCATCCTGATCTTCTCAACGATCAACTGACTGGTAAACAAGACGAACAGAAGCAGTCCATTGGTACGGCTGAGCCTCAGGTTTACCAACACCGCCACTGCAAACAATGATTGCGCTGCCGTCAGCAGCAGTTCATGGTCCTGCAGGCTGTCAAGCATAAATGGCCTTACCACTCCACCGGAAATGGCAAAGATCAAGGGAATAGTGCCGATCAAGAGAGTCCACTGGTTCACTTTCGATGAGATCAGAACCTTCAAGGCCGAGCCGGCGGACCCGCGTATCGCCCAGGTAGCGGCAATAATGAACTCGGGGGACTCGGATGCGATCGGGGCCAGCCACTGAACGAGAAGGAACTCATTTATCCCGAACTGCCGGCCCATATCCACCAGGGACATTGCAAATGGTTCAGCGGCAAAGAAAATAACTGCGCCGGAAAAAACAAACATGAGAACCGTAACAATACGCCTCCCAACATTGCCCATATTGGCCACAATCTTGACCGGCCCCACCAGTTCAGGCTCTACTGTTTCCATCTGGGCCGTCCTCCTTGTATATAGGACAAAAAGAGATACCAGAATGACGGTGTCAATAAGGTTGAGGCTTCCCTTCAGGGGGATGGTAAAAGAGTAGAGCGTAGCCATTGCCAAGTAGAATATCTCCACCCGCTGTGACTGATCGAGCACAATTTCCTTTTTCTTTTTAGCCAGGATGTAGAGGAACAGCACCACCGGCCACCCCAGGCCGACCAGGAGGCGGTTGGCGCCGGTCATGTTGGCAATCGCGAAGTGTGCCTGCGAGGGGTCATGGGCCGATTTCCAAGTGAAGACAAAATCAACAGCGTATTCCGGCAGGACCGCCAGCAGGGCAATAATAGCCACCGCGAGTGATTCGGAGATGTCGATCTGGGCCGCCTCCGCCGCCCACGAGATGATAAACGCCGCTCCAAAGATAGCGATTCCAAATACGATGACATTTACATAGGGAACAAGATGAACTGATAATACTCCCATAAATAGCCCCGGCAGACAAATCAGAAAAGCCAGCCCCAGGAGGAAGTACAGATAAGGGTCGATGTCGTACTTTGGTGAGGGAGGTGTCATGAAGACTTCCGATGTGCTCCGGTATCTATCAAAGGTAAGTAATGAATTTCGGGTTTCTTGTCCGCCAAAGGAGGACTCAGAACCCTACCTACGAGATTTTTAGGACAACCTCCCAGAGGTTCTGCCCTACGCTCTTCAATTGTGACTAACCTGCGGAACACTACACTAGCCCCGTATGACCATGTTGACAATATCCTTACGCAACAGGACGCCGACAAGGTTGTCGTCGGAAGTAACGAAAACTCGTCTAACGTCCTTAAAAATCATCATCGCCGCAACTTCCACGATTCGGGTCTCGGGCGTGGTGACTTCATACTGCTGCTTGTACAACTGGGAAACCTTGATCTTGTCCTCACGTTTCAACAGCTCTTCAAATGGTTCCACGTCCAAAGAGTAGTTGAGGTTAGAGATAAGCGCCTGGTAGTCGGGCAGGGCCGCCTTGATCAGTTCGCGGTCACTGATGACGCCCAAGAGTTTGTTGTTTTCATCCACAACCGCCAGTGCCGACAGGCGGTTGCGAAACATCTTGTTGGCGACCTCCTTCAGTGTGTCATCGGGGGTCACGCTGAAGACGTCGTGGCGCATCACGTCTTTCACCATCAGCTCTTTGTCAACAGTCACATTGGCGTCGGCAACCAGCTTAATCAAGTCCCTCCCGTGCGTAATCAACAGCAACTTATCCAGTGTCCCCTCCATGCGGGCGAAAGCCGCCAGCCCGGACAGCATCTGAAGGTAGAGCTTAGCGATCGTTGAAGGGGTCAAAAGAAGGCAGATAACGTGCACAGGGGTGCCATCGGGCGTTTTATCTTCAAGTCCCTCCTTCGATATGCCAATAAGAATGTACATTTCCTCTACGGCGTTGGTACGAGCGTGGGGAAAAGCAAACCCCCGTCCGTAGGAGGTATTCTCTACCTCCTCCCGTTCCCAGATTGATTTCTCTACCGCTTTATAATCAAGCCTGATCCCTTCCCATTTAAGCATCTCCAGTAATTCCCTGACTGCTTCCTGCTTGGTGTGGGCCCCAAGGTCGATATTAACGCGGCGTTCCATCAAAAGATTAGCGAGTTTCACTTGCTACCTCATCGCTTTCTGTTTTGGACTGCGCAGAGACGGCTGATACCAGTTTCGCTGATGTCACACCGCCGGAGACTAGGAACTTGATCCCCTCTTCAACAGTCATATTCACGCGCTTAACCTCGTCAACCGGCACGAGGATTACCATGCCGGAGACAGGCGTAGGCGTGGATGGTATAAAGACCGATGCAAACTTCCTTAACTCGCCGTTGATTTCCAGATCAATTCGGTTGGATATGAAGCAGAGAACATATGCTCCTCGCCGGGGATACTCGACCAAAGCTACTTCCTTAAAAGACCTCGTCGAGGGCATAGTGATCGCTTCCAATAACTGCTTGGCGGCTGAGTAAACAGGCCGGATAATTGGCATTCGCACCAACATCTGATCGCCTATGCGGTAGAGACGGGCGCCGATAAAGCTGCGGGTCAAAACGCCAGCCAAGATGATAATCAGGAAAGTAGTGAAAATTCCCAGGCCGGGCACGAAATATCCGAAGACTCTGTAGAGAACCGGTTGCAAGATACCGTCAATCGCCTCAAACATGAATTTGAGCACGATATAGGTAAGGATAATCGGAACAACAACCAGGACCCCGGAAAGGAAATATCGCTTGATGACTGCCATTATTTTACTCGCATAAAACATAATCGTACTACACAAACAACCAAGTGCACAAGGATAGTAAAAGACAGTTATGCAAAAAACAAGCTCTCTCCCTTAATACTGGATCAGCCCAAGCACCAACGACATCTTTGAGGCAAAGCGCATGATCGGCTCCGGGTAGAGCCCGAAAAGAAAAACACCGATCAGGCCGATCAGCACAACCGACATTGCCGGCGCCGAAAGACGGATCCTATATGGAGAAGATTCGGCTGAGAAGTACATCTGCTTTATGACGTTAGCGTAGTAGTAAAGCGAAAAGACGGCAGTCAGAAGGCCAACTCCAACCAGCCAGTACATCCAGCTATAGGCAGTGTCGACTCCGGCGGCCTTGATGGCTGCGGCAAAGACATAGTATTTCGCCACAAATCCTGCCAGCGGTGGAATCCCTGCCAAAGAAAGAAGGAACACAGCCATGGAGACAGACAGCAACGGACAGGTTTTTGATAGACCGCTGTAGCTTGCGATCTGACATGACCCGCTCTTGTCCTCAAAAAAGGCAACGATGCCAAAAGCTCCCATATTTGCAAACAGATATGTAAAGATATAAAACCCGACCGAGGCAACACCAATTTTATTCATAGCTACCATACCAATCATGATATAACCGGCATGGGCAATGGAGGAATAGGCCAGCATGCGTTTGATATTGCTCTGGCGAATTGCCAGGACATTTCCCACAATCATTGCAAGGCAGGCCAGCAGGCCGACCAGTCTCCCCCAGTCGTTGGGAGCCATCTCAGGCCCATAGAATGCGGACAGACCATTGAGAAATATTTTGATAAAGGCCACCAGACCGGCCGCTTTTGACCCGACAGACAGAAAAGCTGCGACAGGTGTGGGCGACCCCTCGTAGACATCCGGCGCCCACTGGTGGAAAGGCGGCAGCACCAGCTTGAAGCCGATCCCGGCCACCAGGAGCACAACCGACAGGGAAATGATAAGGCCGATGTTCTTATAGGTCAGATGGGTCATGGCTATATTGATTTTCATTTGGACCAGGTCCGTTGTGCCCGACAGACCATACAGGAATGAAATGCCATAAAGCAGTAGGGCTGAAGAGAATGCACCCACAACAAAGTACTTGATCCCCGCCTCGAGGGAGAGCTTGTCATCCTTGAAAAAGGCCGCCAACACAAAGAGCGGAATGGTGGTCAACTCCAACCCGATGTACAGCGATAACAGCTCGTTTGAGGAGGCGAGAAACATCATCCCGACAGTGGAAAGCAGAATCAGGCCGAAATACTCGCCCCGGTGGTTGACAATCTTCTGCTTGATAATACCGAACGAGCTGGCGATCGCCATGAACGCCGCCCCGAGGAAAACGATCTTGAAAAACAGCGACACCGGATCATTGAAGAACATCGTGGTGAAACCACAACCATACCCGGTGACACTGAGGATAAAACCGGTGATAAGCAGCCCTACCAGCGCAAGGTAACCGACTGCCGATCCTTCCTTTCGCCGGGTAACAAGATCAAATGTCATTACTACCAGCGCCCAGAGAAACAGGAATATCTCCGGGAGCATCATCCGCAAGTTATATTCGGGAAGCTGCCAGTCCATCTCACCTAGCCATCAAACTTACAAGGTTCTGCAGGGTGGCCGACATCAATATCGAAAGTGGCTTGGGGTATACACCAATCAGGATCGTCAGCACTGCCAACGGAGCCACCGAGATAATCTCACGGAGATTGATTTCCTTCAACCCGCCCCAGCGCGCCATGTCAAATTCACCAAGGAACACGTTCTGAACCATGCGAAGCATATAGGTTGCACCCAGAACTACACCGAGCACGCAGATTCCTACCAGCACCTTGTTCAATGCCCCAAAAGCACCCACAAACACCATGAACTCAGACACAAAACCGGACATACCCGGCAACCCAAGCGCAGCCATGGAGAACAGCACCATGATCCCCGTATAAACAGGAACCTTGACGCCCAGCCCGCCGAAAGCGGCTATCTCACGGGTGTGCGCTCGATCATAGAGTACCCCAACCAAAAGGAACAATGCCCCGGTGATCAAGCCGTGTGAGACCATCTGGAACATACATCCGGAAATCGCGGTGACGGACGAGAAAGCGGCCAGCGCCAGCATACAGTATCCCATGTGCGACACGGATGAATAGGCCACCAGTTTTTTCAGGTCTTTCTGTGCCATTGAAACCAAGGCGCCATAAATGATGCCTATCGCACCCAGCACGGCAATCCAGAACGACAGCGTTCGCAGAACCTCGGGAAACATCGGCCAGCTGATCCGTAGCATAGCGTATGTTCCCATCTTCAGCAGGACGCCGGCCAGGATCACCGATACGGCTGTCGGCGCCTCCACGTGCGCGTCCGGTAACCATGTATGGAATGGCCAGACAGGGACTTTGATGGCAAATGCGATAAAGAAGAAGATAAAGCAGACCATCTGTAACGAGTGCGACATGGTCGGGCCGATGTCAATCAGCGTCATTATATTCAAAGTATGCGGCTCCGACGTGAAGTAGAGAATCAATATCGAAACCAGCATAAACAGCGAGCCGAACAGCGTGTAGAGGAAGAACTTAATGGCGGCATACTCCTTGCGTGGACCGCCCCAGACACCGATGAGGAAGTACATCGGTACCAGCATGACTTCCCAGTAAACGTAAAAGAGGAAGAAATCCAACGCCACAAATACACCCATCATCCCCGCTTCCAACAGCAGGAAAAAGGCGAAGTACTCCTTCACCCTAACCTGTATGTTGAAAGAGGCCAGGATGGAGACAGCGGTCAGCAGCCCGGTCAGGAACACCATCGGCACCGAGATCCCATCCACGCCCAGATAATACTGGATATTCAAAGAGGGAATCCAACTATAAGGCCCTTCAACATACGCCATTACCGACGAGGCGGCATGATTAAAGAAGTAGTCCCACACTAACCAGAACGATGTTAGCATAGGAACGATGCTGAATATCAGGGAGGTCCACCGTATCGCTCCCACATTCTGCTTGGGCATCAGCATAACCACAACCATTCCCGCCAGGGGAACGAATATCAGTGAACTCAAGATGGGGAAATCCATTCTACGATCTATCCTCCAAACTCACAGTCTGTTCTCTTCTTTGGCATTCTGCCGTGATTTCTCCCGCGCGGATATTGCCCGGGACGTAAGACTTAAAAGAAGCAACCCCGCCAGAAATATGATGGTCATTCTTGGCCAGTTGTACCCCTGCGACGCAATCTCCACCTTGATCAGGCCAAACAGGACCGCAAACGTCGCTATGAAAAGCCCATAAAACTGCACATTCCCGGTCTGAATGAAACGTAGCAGGTTGCTCCCTTGTTTGACGACCCATGCGGAGCCGTTGACAGCGCCGTCGACAATCCATGTGTCAAACCACTCCTTGACGTTCGACCAGAGGATAGTCAACCAGGCCGTGCCATTGACGGCTCCATCAATAACCCGCGCATCAAACGTCCACATAAAGCGAGCGAATGCCATAACCGGGTCTAAAACCAGCTTTTGATATATTTCATCGAAGTAGTATTTGTTGAACAGAAGAGTGTACAAAGGCCGGAATCTGTCGGCGACCTTCTCCGGAGAGACCGATTTCTTATAGTACATGAGATAAGCCAGGCCAACTCCAGATACGGCGATGACAGTAGAAATTATCATCAATGCCCAGGATGGCTCGGTATGGTGAGGCTGGCCATGGTACACAAACGAGGAGAACCCATGATGCAGCCATGGAATACCCACCCAGCCGGCAAAGACTGATAGAAAGGCCAGAACCATCAGCGGCCAGGTCATGATGCGCGGGGACTCATGAGCATGATCGAAACGTTGTTGATCGCGCGGCTCCCCGAAGAATGTCAGGAAACACAGGCGGAACATGTAGAAAGCCGTCATAAAGGCAATAGCCAGTGTAAGAATCAATAATACCGGGTGGTGAGCGGTCGCTGCGATAATTTCATCTTTGGACCAGAATCCCGATAGCGGGAAAATGCCCGAAATCGAAAGCGAGGCGATCAAGAAGGTCAACGTTGTTATCTTCATCTTTGGCGCCAGCCCGCCCATCTCCCGGATGTCGTTGGTATGCACCGCATGAATCACCGAACCGGCTCCGAGGAACAACAATCCTTTGAAAAAGGCATGGGTCGTCAGGTGGAGCGTTCCCGCCACGTACCCGGCTGAGTGATGCCCGTGAGCCGTGTCATAACCATACAGGCCCAGCGCCATTATCATATAGCCAAGCTGACTTATCGTTGAATAAGCCAGGATGCGTTTGATGTCTATTTGTACCAAAGCAATAGTGGCAGCAATGAGCGACGTAACTATGCCAATTATAGCTACCACCATGGAAGCGTCCGCGGATGCTACGAAGATACTCATCGAGCGCGCCACCAGGTAAACGCCGGCGGCTACCATCGTGGCGGCATGGATCAAACACGACACCGGCGTGGGGCCTTCCATTGCATCGGGTAGCCAGACGTGAAGTGGAAACTGGGCGGATTTGCCGACCGCGCCGCAGAAAACGAATATCGCCATAGCGGTGACTATGCCCGCCGGTATGGCGCCGGAAGCTACACTGTCAAAAACGTCGCCATAATTGAATGTGCCGACATAGATGCCAATCATGAACAGACCGACCAGGAATCCCAAATCCCCGATACGGGTCGTAATGAATGCTTTCTTGCAGGCGTCGGCGGCAACTTTTTTCTCAAACCAGAACCCAATCAAGAGGTAACTGGTAAGCCCAACCAGTTCCCAGAAGATGAAAATCATAAAGAAGTTGTTGGCGACAACCAGCCCCAGCATTGAGAATAGGAACAACGAGAGATAGGCAAAGAAGCGGCTGAAAAGACGGTCACCTTTCATGTATCCGATCGAGTAGATCTCAGTACAAGCGCCAATGGTTGTAACCACCAGCAGCATGACGGCTGTGAGGGCATCAACCAGAATCCCGATCTCAAGGTGGAAATTGGTGAAGCTAATGAACGTGTACTGAGCTTCATACGGTGCGCCGTGACGGGCGAGAGTCTCGATCAGCACCACCACCGATATCAACCACGAGACCAAAATCATGGCAATGGAGAACCAGGATGAGACTTTTTCATTCCATCGAAGGAAAAAGACGACCAATACAAACGCCAAAAGCGGCAGCAGGGGTATTAAGAATGCATATTCCGTCATCGTCTTATTCTACCACTTCATTATGTTGACATGATCCATATCCACGCCTCGCCAGTTGCGATACAGCACCAAGACAATCGCCAGGCCCACGGTCGCCTCCGCTGCCGCTACTACAATTATGAAAATAGCGAAGATCTGCCCCAACAGATCGTCGGTTACAATATACTTGTTGAAGGCAACGAAGTTGATATTGACAGCATTAAACATCAGCTCCAGCGACATCAGGATGCCAATCGCATTGCGCCGTGTGAGAACGCCAAACAAGCCGACCGAAAACAGAACCGCCGCCAAGCCCAGGTAATAAAACATCACGACCGCTCCTTTCGGGCCAGCACGATGGCGCCGATCATCGCGGCCAGCAGCAACACCGAAACTACCTCAAACGGCAGCACATACTCAGTCATCAGATACCTGCCGAGATTAAGGGTGTTACCAGTCGCCGGGATCTCGGCGGAGTAACGCCAGACATGAGTGTTGCCGATCAAAAGAACGACGGTAAACGCAAAAATGAGGGAGATGAAAAAGGAAACGACCGCGTTTTCATTGGTCTGTGTGATCTTCTTAATGGCAAGGTTACTGGTCAGCATGATAGCAAAGATTATCAGGACGGATATCGCTCCGATGTAGATGAGCACCTGTGCCGCCGCCAGGAACTCCGCATCAAGCAGAATAAAAATCCCAGCCACGCTGAACAGGCACATAATCAGAAAGAGGGCACAGTGAAAGATATTCTTGAGACTGACCACCATAAAGGCGGACACCAGCATCACAAACGAAAGTATCCAGAAGACTATGCCAACCTGCGGTTGATCCATACTCAGGACTGTCCTTCCTCGCCAGAGGGTTTCCCCTCATCATTGGGCTGGGAGCTCTGCATCGGCCCCTCTTGATCGCTTATCTTGTTCTTGTCCTTACCCGACTGATCTTTCTTCTCCGGCTCTGTTTTTTCAGGCTTTGGCGGGGCTGCCTTTTTCTTCTTGCGCGTGTCGACATAGGGCACGTCACGCCCCACTTCCTGAAGCTTCTTCATATTCCAGACGAGATCCTCTTTATGCTCGGAGGAGAACTCGTACATGGTGGCCATCTTGATGGCTGAAAAGTTGCAGGCCTCCTCGCACAGACCGCAGAAGCAGCAGATGCCGTTGTTAACAATGAATTGCTTGAGCTCCCGTTTCTTGGTTTCCGGGTTGCGAGGAGCGTCAATGCGGATAGCAGCGGTAGGGCAGGCTTTCTCACACAGCAGGCAGGCGGTGCAGTTCAGTTCGCCGGTCTCTTTATCGGACAGTAGTACCACAATCCCGCGCGACCGTTCCGGCATGGTCCATTTTTCTTCCGGGTACTGTATCGTGATGGCGTGCCGGCCCAGGTGCTTACTTGTTATTTGCAAGCCTCTTACCAGTTCCTTGAAGCTTTCAAACGGATTCATCTATATCATCTCTTATTTGTTTTCACACAAATCACTTGCCTCGCGTAGGGGGCGGCCTTGTGTCGCCCCGACAACTCTTCTCGATCGGCGGAGACAAGCCCCGCCGCTACGCGAAGCAGAAATATGACTATTCGACAAAAAGCTCACACTCACTTATCTCTTCCTACCAGTACCATCCCAGATACCTGAAAACGCCCGCCACGACAAGATTGGTAAACGTCACAGGGACCAAAAACTTCCAGGCAAACTCCATCAATTGATCTACCCGCAGACGAGGATAGGTCCAGCGGAACAGCATCAACAACAGCACGATAACAAGCGTTTTCCCCAGGAACCAGAGCCACGACGGGATAAACCCCCATCCGTTCCACCCGCCCAAGAACAGCGTGACAGCGATAGCCGACACAGTAAACAGATTGACGAACTCCGCCAGAAAAAACATGGCGAACTTCATACCGGAGTACTCGACATTGTAACCTGCTACCAGTTCTTGTTCCGCTTCCGGGATATCAAACGGGGTGCGGTTGGCTTCGGCGGTAGCGGCGGTAATATACGTAAGGAAGGCAATCGGTCCGAACGGAAGACGGAAGATATACCAGTTGAACACCAGACCGGACTGGGCCTTGACAATATCGACCATCGATAAGGAGCCAACGAAAATGACTACGACCAGCACCGAGGCTACCAGTGGGACTTCGTAGCTGACCATCTGCGCCGCCGAACGCATCCCTCCCAGGAGAGCATATTTATTGTTGGAACCCCAGCCGGCCATCAACAGTGAGATGACAGCGAAGGTTGTAACGGCCATAATATACAGAATGCCGATGTTAAGGTCGGCCACGATCAGACCTTTGCCCCATGGCATCACGACGTAGACTGAAAACGCCGCAACAAAGCAAATTACCGGCGCCCAGAAAAAGACCAGCCGGTCGCGGGTGTCAACCAGGATATCCTCTTTTTGAAGGAGCTTGATAGCGTCCATGATGGTCTGATACCAGCCGTGCCAGCCGTGACGCATCGGGCCGAATCGCTGCTGAACGTGAGCGGATATCTTTCTTTCCCACCAAACTAAGAAAAGCGCCACCAAAGCCAGCAAAGCGAATATAACCAGCCCGAGAGCGGTATACGTTATAATATCGACCCATGTTTGCGACAGGCCGGTTGCCAGTAGTTTCTCATAGAGCCACCGAAATAAACCGTGTAGTTCTATAAATAAAACGGGATTGCCTGTCATCGGTCAATCTCCGGTACAATGATGTCGAGGGTGGCAAAAGTGGCAACGATGTCAGCAATGAGCATGTCAGTACCAAACTCAGGCAGGGCCTCAAAGTGGTTATAGGAACTACCGCGAGCCTTTACACGAAGGGGTTTCTTGCTGCCATCAGAGAGCATATAGATACCCATCTCGCCACGTGAGTTTTCGATGCGGCTGTAGACTTCGCCCGGCGGCGGCTTGAAATTCGGCAAGACTTTGGCTCTGATTTCGCCTTCGGGAAGACCGTCAAGCGCCTGCGTGATAATCCTGATCGACTGACGGATTTCGTCCAGCCGTAAAAGGTACCGGTCGTAGCAGTCACCATGGTACCGGACAGGAATATCAAAATCAAACCGATCATATATGGAGTAGGGGTCGTTTCGACGGGTGTCATACTGCACACCCGAGGCTCGCAGGACCGGGCCGGAAACTCCGTAAGCGATGGCTGTTTCCTTCGACAAGACGCCGATCCCCTTGGTGCGCGCCAGCCAGATCGGGTTTTTGTTGAGCAATCCTTCATAGTCGGAAAGCTTGGCGCCGATTATCTTGATTGCCTCGCGAGTCTTGGGGATGAACTCCTTGGGAATATCCCTGGAAACGCCACCGATCCTGTTGTAGCTATATGTCAACCGCTGGCCGCAGGTCATCTCAAAAAGGTCTACAATTAGCTCGCGTTCGCGCAACCCATACAGAAATGGCGTCACTGCTCCAATGTCCATGGCGGTGACACCATAGAAAATCAGGTGCGAGGCGATGCGATTGAGTTCGAGCATAATAACCCGCAGATATTCCGCACGTTCAGGTACTTCAATTCCCGCGAGTTTTTCCGCCGCCAGGGAAAACGCGTAGCTACACGACATGGCCGTGACATATTCAAACCGATCCATAATCGGAATACACTGGGCGTACGTGCGGTTTTCACAGACCTTCTCGATGGCCCGGTGCAGGTAGCCGATAACCGGTTCAATCTTGACGATTTTCTCGCCGTCCATGGTCAACATCAACCGTGCCACGCCGTGTGTCGACGGATGCTGCGGGCCCATGTTGACGACAAACTCTTCCGTGCGCAACTCGGCCATAGCTAAAACTCCGGCATCCGCTCGAAGTCGGGTGCATCCCAATCCTTGCGCATCGGGTGTCCTTGGTCCCAGTCATCGGGTAGAAGGAAGCGTTTTAGATTGCCGTGATTGAGTACATTAATACCGTAAAGCTCCCATATTTCCCTTTCGTACCAATTGATACCGGGCCAGACTTCTTGAACCGATTCAATTTCGGCCTTATCGTAGGGAAGGATCACCTTGAAATCGAGGCGAAGATTATTCGAAATAGAAGCTATGGAATAGACGGCCTCGAAGTGCTCTTTGGTGTCGACACCTGCAAGGTTACATAGATAATCGAACTGGAGATTCTCATCAGCTTTTAGAGCCCGGGCTACTTCCATCAGGTCTTCCGACTTGACCTGGAACATAGGATCGTAGCGACCGGTATCCAACGGCGTCAACTTGCCGTCGAAGTGGCTGCTCACGTAATCCTTCAGTTCGTCCTTGGTCATGCTACTTTTCCTGCCAGTCGGAGAGCTTCTGCTTTTTGATCTTTTCCTGCAGGTGGATACAGCCTTCGAGCAGAGATTCGGGGCGTGGCGGGCAGCCGGGGATGTAGATGTCGACCGGAATGATGTGGTCAATCCCTTTCTCGACGGCGTAGCTGTCATAGTAGAACGGGCCGCCGCTAATGGTACAACCGCCCATGGCGATCACATAACGCGGCTCCGCCATCTGGTCATACAGCCGCCGCAGTCGAGGGGCCATTTTCTTAGTGATTGTTCCCGCGACAATAATCAGGTCTGACTGACGTGGAGTGGCACGGTAGATCATCCCCAGCCGGTCGAAGTCGTACCGGGAAGCGCCGGTACACATGAGCTCAATAGCACAACAGGCGGTGCCGAACAGAAGATACCATAGCGACTTCGCCTGCGCCTGATGCAACACCGTCTCCAAGGCTGTGGTTATGATCCCGCCGCCAGGGATTTTCTCAGCATAGTGGGGAACCTTCCTGATTATACCCACTTAAGCACCCCTTTCCGCCAGGCGTAGAAAAGACCATAAAAGAGGATCAGGATGAAAATGACCATTTCCACGAGAGCGAACAAACCCAACCGGCCAAATGCCACCGCCCAGGGGATTAGAAAAACCGCCTCAACGTCGAAGACAACAAATATGAGAGCAAAGATATAGAAGCGGTTGTTGAACTGAATCCAGGATGTGCCAATTGGCAGCTCGGCGCATTCGTAGTTTACAGTTTTCTTAGGGTATGGGTTATGCGGTCGAATCAGGCGGGCAAGGAAAAAGGTAATCAGGACCATGCCCACCCCGAGGATGATAAAGACCAGGACGGCCAGATATTCAGTCATTTTGCAACACTTGTTGTCCCACTCCGGTCAAACTATATATGACTGAGTTCGCAGGTTTTGAAGGCTCAAAAAACGCCCCCTTGCCGTTATGTCAAGTACTTTCTCGACGTTTAGGCCTCCTACTAAGTTGCTTTCTTTCAATGAGAATTTGGCATATCTTGTCTTGGCGGAAGGAAATGAAATATTTAAGGAATTATATGAATCGCTTAGCAATATTTTTCACCTCTGCTCTTTGCACAGCAAGTATCAGCGCTGCCGCGATTGAAGCACCAGTCGGTCAGCCGTCGATTCAGACAGGCACGGACTTGGTTAACGAGAAGGATGACTCTACTCGTTTCATGGTTACTTGTGATTCCCGCGGTAGCTCAAATGGCGTTAATAGCGCTATCCTGGCCGAGATTGTCCAGGCAACCCTTGAAGAGAATGTTGATTTTATCTTGTTCCCGGGTGATCTCGTAACGGGATCCTCCGACTCAACCATCTTGGAATCGGAACTCCTCCAATGGCGCAGCATCATGCAACCGGTGTACGATGCGGGCATCGGCGTATACCCCTGCCGCGGTAACCATGATGCCGACAATAAAGCTGTCTGGGACAATGTCTTTTCAGGGCCTTACGCTCTTCCCGATAACGGCCCGAGCGGTGAGGATAACATCACTTTTTCATTCACACACAACAACATTTTTGTAGTCGGCCTCGATCTATATACTCAAACCCATAGGATAAACCAGGCGTGGTTGGATAAGCAGCTTGCTGCCAATATGCAGCCGCATGTTTTTGTTTTTGCTCATGAACCAGCTTTCAAGGTTCGCCATCGGGATTGTCTTGACGATTATCCGGACGATCGCAACACTTTTTGGAACAGTGTCGCTGCCGAAGGCGGGCGGACATACTTTTGTGGCCACGATCACTTTTATGATCACGCCCGTCTTGACGACGGTGATGGTGACCCCAGTAATGATCTACACCAGTTGGTTGTTGGGGTAGCCGGGGCGCCTCTTGTTAGCGACGCTTCATACAATGGTAACAATGGTTCCTGGACACCACAGCGCCTCTGGCACGACCATGAGATCGGCTATGTGCTGGTAGAGATCGACGGCTTTAGTGTCACTATGACATGGAAACACCGTATTGCTGAAGGGGTGTACAAAGCAACCGGAGACGTTTGGACTTACATGGTGAGTGAGAATTCTTGCTGCGTCGGTGTTAGAGGTAATATTGACGGTGATCAGTCAGATAAACTTGACAGTGCTGATGTAACCTACTTGGTTGATTACTTGTTTCTTGGCGGTCCGCCACCACCCTGCCCGGAAGAAGGTAATATCGACGGCATTATGTACGCGGGTGGACCGATTGATGTTGCTGACCTAACATACCTGGTCGCCTACCTATTCCATGGCAGCCCAGCACCTCCACCGTGTCCGTAGCCGGGGAGGGCATCTATTCTGTGGCGGGGTGAAACCCGACATTTTCTCTTGATAATTGGAAAGGATTAGAGTAAATTAAGACTGAATAAGCAACTTTCTCAAGCTATTGCTTAGCAGGGAGTTTGTTATGAATCGAATGGTATATTTCTTCGCTTTGAAGGGAGGACGTACGCGTAATCTGCTACAGGTCATGGTGGCCACGTTCGTGGTGGATGTGCTTCTGGGTAGCATAACAGTTTTTGCTCAGGCCCCCCACATTGTTTCTACCTCACCGGCCCAGAATGAGCTGAATGTGCCGGTTAACACCAACATATCGGTGACTTTCGATACGGATATGGATGAGACAACCATAACCAACGAAACGTTTGTCGTAAATGCCAACATGACCGGTTTACATCAGGGGACTATCGCTTATGATTTACCCACCAAAACGGCAATACTTGATTTGAGTCAGGACTTTGCTGTTGGGGAAATAGTCACGGTAGTACTGACTACTGGTATTGAATCATCAGATGGCTCACCTCTTGAGAAAAGTTTTGCATGGTCTTTTACCATGGCAGTCGACTTGGTGCTCGATCATAAGTCTAGCGCAATTGGTCCTCCAGCCCGCTATGTGGGCGGTGGAGATGTTGTTGCTGCTGCGGATCTTGATGGCGATGGAGATATCGATTTAGTCGCAGGACATTATGATACTATTTCAGTACATCTCAATAATGGTGATGGTACCTTTTCACCTAGAGATGAGTTCGTAACCGGCTACTACTACATACGGTCGGTTGTGCCTCTTGACCTAGATTCGGACGGGGATATAGATTTAGCCGTGGGTAGCGGTGCGGGTCCATGGGGAAGGGTACAACTTCTGTCGAATCAAGGAGATGGTACGCTCGATTCCTTAACGAAATTCTATTTGCCCGGCAGCTGTGGAGCAGGGGGCCTGATAACTGCTGATATCGATGGTGATGGTGATCCTGATCTTATCAGCCCCGGTGGTTATACAGACACAGTTGCCGTTGTGCCGAATAATGGAGATGGGACGTTCGGTACAGCGGTATGCTATCCAGTTGGAGATACTTCGTCGTTAGTATCAGCAAGCGATTTCGACAATGATGGCGACATGGACCTGGCAGTTGGCCCTTTCGACTACTATTCAAATGATATTTCTATATTGTTGAACGATGGCAATGGCAGTTTTGATCCGCCTTTAATCATTTCAATGGATTCTCACCCTTATTCTATCTTTGCTGCTGATCTGGATAGTGACGGTGATATCGATTTGGCAATCGCGGGTGGTCCAGATAGTGTTTCGCCCATTCTGTTAAATAATGGTAATGCGACTTTCACTTTCAGTTTAATTCCTAGTGATGATGATTCGTATTCCAAACTGTTTATTGCCGATTTAAATAGTGATGGTGATCTTGACATTATCATGATTGGAGCGGGAAATCCAAACCATAACAACACAATCTCTATTCATTTGAACCGCGGAGATGCTACCTTTAAAAATAATATAGTCTACCCGATTGTAGGAGTGATGAGAAGGCATGTATTTGCAGACGTCGATCAAGATGGCGACTTGGACATAGCAGGAGCGGATCCTGACGATAGTCTGGTAGTTTGCTTAAACCAAGGCATTCGTACTGTTGATATTTTTACCAGGTCCGATGTATTCGTTGGTGGGAACATGAAAAATCTAGTAGCTGACCTTAATAATGATGGATATGATGATATTATAGCAGACATGACATATATCAATGATGGCACCGGCTTGTTCGTCCCTTATGATTCCATCGGTCTAGACACAGCCTATAACTCTGCATACAATGGTCACCAGCTGGCTGATACCGACAACGATGGTGATTTGGATTTTATTGTTTGTGGCAACCCTAGTTTCCCAGAGGCAGTTGCAGTTTATGTCAATGATGGCACCGGCCATTTTGCTGCAGACACCGTTTATGATTGCTCACCTGGCTATGTCCACGAGAGTCGGACGTGTGATTTGAATAATGATGGATTCATTGATATAATTGTAGCGGGGCAGGGGTACAGTTATCCAGCAAACATTCTCTGGAATCTTGGGACAGGAGTATTCCAGGTTGAAGATGTTCCGCCCTACGGAGTTGGTGCAGGCGTTGATGTTGGTGACTTTGATAATGATGGAGATTTCGATGTCTTATGGTCGAATAACGTGTATTATACTCAAATCTATTCAAATGACGGCCGCGGAAATTTATCACCTGAGTTTAACTTCCCTTGGGGTTTTGTCAGCATATCACCGAAAAGCACATTTACCGATCTTAATTCGGATGGATACCTTGATGCAATTATTATGCACACTGGTGATCTAATTCCGGGCCATTCGAATACATACATCAATAATAACGACGGCACTTATTCATTAATTGGTGATACCATACTAAGCTTACATGGTGAATTTAATACATACAAATCTCCAGATATTGATAATGATGGCGATAACGACGTGTGCTTCAGATATCTGAATGATGGAGCTGGAAATCTGGAGGATATTACTGACAGATGGACACTATGGACAGGGCTGGGACATTTTAACGATGACGGTTATCTCGACATGGTCTACAGTGATGGCTACGTGTACTACAACACCCTTGCTGAGTCTCCTAATCTGGCTCCCGTCGTGCCCACTGGTCTGTCGGCAACGGTCACAGACAGTTCGGTAACCTTCGAGTGGTTGCCAGCAAATGACGATGTTACTCCGGAAGCACTTTTGAAATACAATCTCCGAGTTGGCACCACTACCGGCGGCAATGAAGTCATGTCAGGTGTAACACCCCCATGGTGGCCCAATGTTGAGCACAACGAGAACTGGACGCTCTACCTCGACATGACCCAGTTCTGCGAGATCTATTGGTCAGTCCAGAGTCAGGACGGATGCTACATGAGATCGGACTGGTCAACCGAGCAAATTGCCAAATATGATCCTGACAGTGATAGCTTGGGATACGCATGCGACAACTGTCCTGAGATTTACAACCCGGTCCAGGAGGACGCAGATGCCGACTCAGTCGGGGATAGTTGCGACAACTGTATCTACGCATATAATCCCGAGCAGGAAGATGCCGACAGCAACGGAGTCGGTGATGCCTGTGATGTCGGCTGCTGCGTTAATCGCGGCAATGCGGACGGCATTGTCGGTGTTGGTGGGCCTATCGATGTTGCTGATCTGACCTACCTGGTGGCGTACCTCTTCCAAAGCGGTTTTCCTCCACCGTGCCCTGAGGAGGGAAATGTTGACGGCATTATTGGCATTGGCGGACCTATTGACGTGGCAGACCTGACCTACCTGGTTGCCTACTTGTTCAAGAGTGGCCCAGCACCTCCACCGTGTCCGTAGGAGGAAGACAATTCGTATGAGGAAAACTATTAAACGGTATTAAACCACCGCGACAGCTTCGATTTCTACCTTGGCATCTTTTGGTAGGCGTGCCACTTGTACAGTGGCCCGGGCCGGTGGATCATCATCAA
The DNA here is from genome assembly GCA_964416195.1 of uncultured Ignavibacteriales bacterium. Taxonomy (GTDB): domain Bacteria; phylum Zixibacteria; class MSB-5A5; order GN15; family FEB-12; genus CAYQDB01. Next base: position 357 of record CAYQDB010000020.1, on the reverse strand, counting down.
AGTAAGAAGCATAGACCTCATTGACGGCAGCGAAGTCGCCCATATCGGCCAGAAAGATTGTTGTCTTGACTATGTCGGAAAAGCTCGCTTTGGCCTCTTTGAGAACCGCACCGAGGTTGTCCATTACTTGCTTACATTGATCCGCCGCAGTGGCGCCAACCACATCCATCGTTTTTGGATCGAGTGGGAGCTGCCCGGAGCAGAACAGCATCATGTTTCCGGATACCTTGACTGCCTGGGAATAGGGGCCGATAGCGGCCGGGGCTTGGTCGGTCTTTATGATCTGTTTCATAGTTCCTCCGCATGAGTTTTCGTAGAATATATGACTGCCTGCCGGGGCTTGACAAATAATTTATA
>CAYQDB010000019.1:0-45049 GCA_964416195.1 uncultured Ignavibacteriales bacterium | reverse complement strand
TTTTGACCCGTCCAACTTGCATTTATGGCCTGATGATATATATTATCTTAGAGCAAGCTGGAGAAATTGGAATGCCCGAAGAAGGATTGCTGTGTTGGAACTGTGGCCGTCCGACCGGTTTGGTGGGGGGCGTAACCCGATCTGATAGTTGCCCCCACTGTCTGGCCGATCTGCGCTGCTGCCGTGGTTGCCGCTTTTTTGACCCATACAGCCGGTCTCAGTGTCGTGAGAATATCGACAGAAATATCCCCAACAAGGAGAAAAGCAACTTCTGTGATTTCTTCCAGATGCGCAACGTGGTCAAACGTCCGGGCGGCATCACCACCCAGACCGACTCCAAAGACGAACGCAGACAGCGGCTTGACGACTTGTTCGAGGACTAATTGGACGGCTGATGTGGAGAGGTTGTCCCGGAAGGCGACTGTTCTGGTTCGTGTAGGGTGTGGGCTTTTTTCCTATCAATTGACGGCGGACATAAAGCCCGCCGCTTACGCTCGGTCTACAGGCACGCAGCTTTGAATTATTCTTTTCCTTTTCAGACCGGTAGCCTATATTCTCCGGCATGACCGAGCAGATACTGGACAAGATCGAGCGGGGTGATTTCTTTCTTATCGCCGGACCCTGTGTCATTGAATCAGACGACATCTGCTTTGAAGTGGCTGAACAGGTTTCTGCTCTCGCTGAGAGGTATGGTGTGCCATTTGTTTTCAAATCGTCCTACAAAAAGGCAAATCGCCTCTCGGCAAGCTCGTACTCCGGCCCGGGGCTTGACGATGGCCTGCGGACCCTCGCCAAGGTGAAAGACAAGTTCCACTTGCCTATCCTGACCGATGTCCATGAGACAACTGAGATTGAAGCGGTTGCAAAGGTGGTGGATATTCTCCAGATTCCGGCTTTCCTCTGCCGCCAAACGGATCTCGTAGTCAAAGCGGCTGAAACAGGCAAGTGGGTTAATATAAAGAAGGGCCAGTTCCTGGCGCCGGAGGACATGGCTAAGATCGCCGCGAAGGCCAATTCAAAGAAAGTGATGCTAACCGAGCGGGGAACGACTTTTGGCTACTGCAATCTGGTTGTTGACTTCCGTTCCTTGTTGATAATGAGGGAAACTGGTTTCAAAGTTGTGTTCGATGCCACTCACTCCTTGCAGCTTCCCGGTGGTGGTGGTGCTGTCTCGACCGGGCAGCCACAGTATATTATACCTATGGCAAAGGCGGCCGCGGCAGTGGGGATCGACGGGCTGTTCGTAGAAACACACCCCGAACCATCGCAAGCTCTCTCCGACGCCGGTGCTATGCTTCCGCTCAATAAGATGGAAGAGCTGCTTGAGTCAGTGTTGAGAATTAGACAGGCTACGAACTGACCATCGAATATGTCAATGCTTTCACGTGAAGAATTTGTCGCTCGATTGAAAACGATAAAGCTCCTAGCGCTTGATGTCGACGGTGTTCTGACTGATGACAGTATCTACTTCGGTCCTGACGGATTCGAGCTGAAACGGTTTAACATCTCCGATGGGTTGTTGATGGTTCTATCGATGCGCGCCGGGTTAGAACTAGCTGTCATTTCCGGCAGGTGTTCGCCGGCTACAGACACAAGGATGAAAGACCTGGGTGTCAGGCACGTTTTGCAGGATATGAAAGACAAAACCAAACAGATCGAACCGCTCCTGGAGAAACTCAATCTGGATTATTCTGATGTAGCCTTTGTCGGCAACGATATTCTGGACATCAAGCTGGCCGAGAGAGTCGGCCTGTCTATCGCGGTGGCCGACGCCAATCATGAGCTGAAAGAAATCGTGTCGTATGTGACACAGAACAAGGGCGGCCAGGGAGCGGTCAGAGAAGTGCTCGAATGCTACTTTGAAGCGGTCGGCAAAGCCCCCAAGAGTTTCATGGTATGACGGACCTCAAAGAGTACGCCAAGCAAGTCATTCAGATTGAAGCCCAGGCCGTAGCAGCGATGGCCGACCGTCTGGATGAGAACTTCAACAGGTCAGTGGCCGCCATCCTTGAGTGCAAAGGACGAGTGATTGTCGCCGGGATGGGCAAGTCTGGTCTGGTCGGCAAGAAGATCGCTGCTACATTTAATTCCACCGGTATTGCCTCGTTTTTTCTCCATCCGGCAGAGGCGATACATGGCGATCTGGGTTTGATTCGCTCAGAGGATATTCTTCTTTTGATCTCTAAGTCCGGTCAACTGGGTGAGATGGACCTGTTGGTGTCGGCAGCAAAACGTCTCGGTGTGGCTATTCTTCTACTGTGCGGCACACCAGGCTCTGACCTGTGTCAACGTGTTGATATTGTCCTTGATTGCTCAGTGGACAAGGAAGCCTGTCCAAACAACCTCGTGCCTACCTCCTCCTCGACAGCGGCTCTGGTTATGGGAGACGCCCTCGCGGTGGCTTTACTGAAGGCACGAGACTTTTCGCCCTCTGACTTTGCGGTGTTGCATCCCGGCGGCTTTTTGGGTATACGCCTGCTCAAGCGCGTTTCGGAACTGCATCATGTTGGCGATGAAGTGCCTCTGGTCAGTCCGAAGGCCGGTATGAAGGAGATGATCCTGCAGATGACCGGAAAGCGACTTGGCTGTGTCCTTATGAAGGATGAAAAGGGACGCACCGGAGGTATCTTCACCGATGGTGACCTTCGCAGGGTCGCCGAGAGGCATGACGACTTCTACAAGTTTACGGCCAAAGAGGTGATGATAGCCAATCCGAAATCAATCTCTTGCGAGGCGGTGCTGGATGCCGCCCTGGCTCTTATGGAAAAGCATTCGATTACCCAGCTTCCCACCATTGACGAAGGCGGCCTGCTGGTCGGTATTATCCACCTGCACGACATTCTCAAGTCGAAGCTCGTCTGACATGGGACCCCTGAAAACAAAAGTAGGTCAGGAGCTTTATGCTCTTGACACAAGAAATGTCATTCCTGCGAAAGCAGGAATCCAGGAGGACCTCAGGACTGCAATCTGCTGTGGCGTACTGACCTACATCTGCTATTTCTTGTTCTGTACAGCTTCTTTTGTGTTACCTGTTATGGCAGAGGACACCACTTTTGTTCCATTAAAGGACTGGCGGGAGTATACCCGCGAGGAAAGGGAGTTCTTGCGTGACAGATGGACGGATGAGAAGACTGAAGCAGTGATAGCAGCGCTAAAGCACAATGCTCCTCTGCCTAATTTCATAGATAGTCTGTACGATAGCACCGAAATTCTTGATATAAGAATGTCCTTGTATCGTCCAGATCTGCGTGGAATCAATTTCAATAACAAAGATATTTCGGGAGTCTATTTGAATGGAGCATGTTTGCAAGGTGCCGATCTGGCTTCTTGTCGACTAGATTCTACTGAACTCGTTATGACGGATCTACAGGGAGCCTCTCTAACAGGAGCAAATCTTCAACGAGCAAAGTTGTCAGGAGCCAATCTGCAGGGAGCCTACCTCAGGTATGCCGATCTGCAAGGAGCCTACCTCCGTTACGCTGTCTTCAAAAATACCATTTTATATCGTCCATGTCTTGATTCAACAGTGAGCTACAGAGATATCGAATGGAGAAACTGTTATGTGGGGGATGACCTGGTTACCTACCGTCAACTAAAGTCACTCTATCGCAATGTAAGAATGGATGAGCTTATCGCCAGGTTTCACTACTGGGAGAATTGGTCGAAAACAAGACAAGCGTCGTTCCCAAACCGCATTGTTCGACTCTTCTTTCTTGAATTGACCTATGGCTACGGCTCACGGCCCTGGCGGCTTCTGTGGTATTCGCTCAGTGTTATTGGTTTGTTTACCGTTGTCTTCTACGTTCTGTCTTTGTTCCCTCGTGTTAGAGCTGGTATCTACATGACTAAACAAGGCGAAACACGAAAGAAGCGCCTGACCTGGAAACATCCGCATGAGTGTCTCTATGCCAGCCTGCTGGCCTTTGCCACTGTCGGGTATGGTGCTTTACGACCGAAGCAGTGGCTGCAGCTTTTCCGAATGAAGCCGGTAGAACATGAGCCGGCCGGCTGGATACGGATTTTTGTCGGTCTCGAGGCCGCTTTAGGCATATGGGTCTTGGCCCTGTTGGTAACGGTGCTGTTTGGGAGATGATACCCATTGGACGTCAAAGATTAAACTCCAAATACCTTGCCTGTCATTCCTGCGAAGGCAGGAATCTAAGGATTTACTGGATTCCCGCTTGCGCGGGAATGACCATCTTTGCGGGTTATACTCTACCTTTGATAGCAACTTGGCATGAGGAGAAAGGAAAAACGTTGTTGTCGGGTTTCTTATCCCCGTCTGAGGCGGGGATTCGGAACCCGACCTACGGTCTGACATGACATTACCCAAGAAGCTCAAAAGAGATGCCGTATACTTTCTGACTCGTGCGGCTTCTTTTCTCTTTAATGTAATTCCCCGGCGGCTGGCAACGTTTGTGGGTGCAGGGATTGGCCTGGTTGCATGGGCTGTTCTCCCCAATGACCGACATAAGATGTTCCGACACATTTCATTGGTGTTTGGTAACAACTTATCCACAAGTCAGAAGCACAACATCGGTCGAGATTTCTTTGTCGATACCGGTAAGAACTTAGCTGATGTTGTTCGTTTCCAGAAACACTTTGAGACTGAGATCAAGCCGCTTGTATCGGCGGAGGGGCTTGATGTGTTCGACGCAGCATACAAGAGAGGAAAAGGATTGATTGGGATTACCGGACACATCGGTAATTTTGAGTTGCTGGCGGTATACCTGGCGAATCTCGGCTACCGGATTGCTGTTATCGGCCGTGAGATATATGACGTCCGCCTGGACAATATCCTCGTCGGCAACAGGGAATCCCTTGGTATTACAAATTTTGCCACGACGGAGACCCCTCGCAAGGTTCTAAGCTGGCTCAAAGCCGGTGGGGTCCTGGGGGTTCTCATAGATACCGATTCCATCAGGGTGCGTGGTGAGTTTGTTCCGTTCTTTGGACGTCTGGCCAACACGCCGATTGGGCAATCGTTGCTGGGCCTTAAGGCGGGCGCCGCTTTTGTGCCGGCGGCGTGCTTAAGAACTGATGACAACCGCTACCGCGTTGTCATTAAACCGGAGGTGCGCATCCAATCTAGCGGCAATGTTGAGGAGGATGCATACCGAATGACCGCCGAATGTACGAGGGCGCTTGAAGAACTTATTGAGGAAAACAAGTCGCAGTGGATCTGGCTGCACAATCGCTGGCACACCCGGCCTGAGAATACTGCTTGACATTTTGCCGAAATCTTTGACCTTTGTCAGCCGATATACGTAATAAGAGTAAGATGAGTGCATTGACCAGACAAATCTGGATTCTGTTTCTTCTTGGCGTTGTTGGCCTTGCCGGGTGCAGCAGCAAGGAGAGCGCTTTGAGCGGCAAGGCAGCGCCGACGGACAGCAGCTCGCTACCTGATTCCGAGGTCAGCGGAGCACGAGTTTATCTCTACGACCGGGGTCAGGTGACCACGGAGATCATAGCTGACAAGATCGTCAAATTCGAGTCCCTTGATTCCACCATGGCGTACACGCTGGATATCGACATATTGGACTCAACCGGCGCTGTGACTACCGATATCGTGGGGGATTCAGGTATCATCCGCGAGAAGACAGGGAACATATCCATATATGGTAACGTGGTTGTGCTCACGGTAGACAGCTTCAAGCTTGAAACTGATTATCTCTACTGGGATGCTGAGGCCGACAGTATCAAGAGTGATGCCTTCGTACGACTTACCAAGGGTGAGGATGTCATTACCGGTTGGGGCCTGCAAGCCGATCAACGGCTGCGCTCGACCAAGATTCTCGACCATGTCTCCGGCACTATCACGGACACGAAGGAGAAATTAGAGCCGTAATGATAAGCGAAACTTCCTCCTCGAGCCCCGCCGGCTTGCATATAGCGAGATGTCCGGTTACTGAACTAACTGGAGCTCAATCTCTCTGATTCTTCTCTCGGCTTCGAGCCAGTCATCGACATCACCACCAGATGTGAAGCCGCGCTGTTCGTACATGGAGTAGGCTACTTTCTCAACAAACACCTTACGTTGGTCAGCCACCTTCTCGCCGCAGAGTATAACCTGGGCCATGGTGCCGTCTTTGCTTTCGACCGTAAGGCGGTTGTCTTTGTCGTCGTTGTCTTTCTCAAGCACCATTTTGACCGGCTGTTTGACTGAGACAACCGGCTCTGTCAGTTTCTCCGGATCATATTGACCGGTGAACAGATCGACAGCGTCGATCAACCGGCCCTTCTTGGCTATCGAGATGCCAAGGAAAGGGGAGTTCTGGTTGATTTCGACTTCGTTTCCACCTTCGTGTTTCACGCTCACTGTGGCGTTGCGTAACTGGTTGGTTATGTTGAACTTCTTGCAAAAGCGCGACCAGTTGTTTCTTTTGATTTGGGCAATCATTCTATCCTCCCAGCTTAGGTCTTTCCTTTTCAATTTCGACGGTCAATCAACGAAGTTAGATCATTACTTTTATTATCGGAAGCATTAAACATCTGATTACCCAGGCTTGAATTCAGTAGGTAGGGTTCTGAGTCCGCCAGAGTCGAACGAGCAAAAACGACACAAACTCTGACAGAACTGTTATAACAGAATATCATTTTTAACGCATCTACTCCCACTTGAAAAGCTCCGGTACCGTACCTTCTTCGGTATCTATGCCCACTCCGTAGTTGTCAAACCCGAAAAGGGAATCGGTTCTTGCTGGTTGCAACCACATGGAGTTGTTCTTAGCAAGAGGATGCACGGATTTCTCCTTATCCTTGAAGGAGTAATACTGGTCCCGCCCACCAATGTCGATAAAGCCGCCGAAGGACTTGGCGTAGCTGTAGTAACTCGTTAGACGTCCCGGTTTGTCGTATCCTTGGCGGTAGCTGGCCTCGCCGAGGCCGGGCGTGTTCTCCCCGAGGAAGTACTTGTCATCCCCACCAATATCGATAAGAAAGGCATTCGAGCGAATCTGTGCCAGCCCCATCGAAATAATTTTGGCGCGGTAGGTGTCATTGCCGCCTTTGTTGATTAGAAGGGCATTGGTGAAGTCCCAGCCGAACCCGAGACCCGCTCCGGCAGTTTCGTATAGTTCGTGGCGATCATCACCGGACTCATCGATCAGTATTCCGTTGCAATAGTGCGCCCCGGAACCCTGCGTGAAGTAACACGACTCGTATATGTCGTTCCCGTACCTATCGACGGCTATGCCGGTGCCGAACCAGTAGCCCACTCCTAAGGTCCAGTTGCCGGAGTAATAGTGGTCGTTGCCGTGGATGTCAATTATAGTTCCCAGGCCACCGGCCCAGGCATGACCGTCAGAGCCGTCGCCACGCCGCCCAAATCCAGCCCCCTGAGCCTCGTTGCCATTGATCTTGCCCTTGCTGTGGTAATCCCCGCGGTTGTAGACTTCTGCATAAGGCTCGGCAGTGTATTTGTCGTCGCCGTCATAGGAGGCGCAGACACCAATACCGCCGCCGATACCCCCCATTCCCTGACCGTTGCCGTATAGGTAGTACTCGTCATTACCAGTGCCGTCAAGGCAAAGTCCAATCCCAAAATATCCACATCCCTGCGCGGACAGGTCCGCCTTATACTTATCATTGCCTTCTCTATCCAGCAGGATACCAACTCCAAACAGACCTGCACCCTGGGCATAAGTAGAACCGTTGTAGTGGTCATCCCCTTTGCTGTCGATGACCAGACCGATGCCGAGAAGACCGACGCCGGCAGAAGGCGGGTAGTTGCTGCGCTGGTAACCGTAATAATCATCCCCACCCAGGTCGATAACGACCGAGATGGGGTTGGCAAGTGAGCTGGTAGCACCGGGAGTCCCTTGGTAGATTGTATTTCGTCCGAAGTCAATCAGAAGCAACGAGTTGCTGGCGTCGTATTCCATCCAGTCGGGGATTGAAGCACGCAGCAAGGAGAACATCTCAGGCGGGGGAATCTTTTCAGTCTTATAGACCGGCGAGAAGATAGCAATTTTCCCAAATGGAGTCCCAAGCTCCATCTGGAAGTCCTTTGGTATCTCCTTGACAAAAGCAACCAGGGCTGTTTCTGCTTTCTCCGATGCGGCCGCTACTTTCAACGCGGCGTAATGCAGCGAGGCCCAATCGATGGTAGCGGCAATGTCATCCAGCTCAGGGTAGTACACCATCCCATCCGATTGTGTGTTAGCCAAGTCACGAATGTCGAAGGCTCTTTCCATATCCTTGCGGTCGCAGTTGCGGAAAGCCAGGTTGCGCCACTTGATCGCCTCGCCTAAATCGACTATCAGTTCGGCCACAATTGATCTGACTGAATCAGGCAGATATTTGGTTTTCTCTCTGATTTCCTTTTTGATGTCCGGCCAGTCGGAGCGGGAGCCGAAGGTGTAGAACTCCGTTTGCCTGTCGGCCAGGGCAAACAGTTTTTCAATAGACATAACCAGTGGGTCATCTCCCTCGGGAGCCGGCAGCAGGTTGGCTGAATAGGACCGGAAGCCGCCTCGTTTTTTATCCACTCCCAGGTTGTACACCAGCTTGTACAGGCCATCATGGGCACTGTCGGCGTAGGCCGGGTCAAGATAGAGCTCGATTGCGTTGCCCATCACTGTCGCATATTCGTATAGCTTGAGCGGCTCAGCGAAGAGGGCATCGAAGGAGGTCAACCTGTAGGGAACGTCAAGCGGGAAGCGATTCCAATAGCCCGCCGGCTGGTAGCCTAAGTCCTCTCTGGAAAAGCCCACCTCGCCGAGGATATTTTCGAGGATATCTTGGCTGTTCTGGGCGAGGGTCGAAGTTCCCAGAAGCATTGAAAGCGCTACGATATATCGGATTATTGGCATCATTTGTTACCTCCACAACTTTCCTTGGTCTTTATGGGAAATAAACTTTCAACTGGTAGAAAAAGAATCAACAATTTGTTTTAACGGAGAGTACCTGGGGCTGGCACACCGGCTCGCCCAGTGCCAGCAACTCCTTTTTTCGCTTGACATCCAGTGTCAAAGAGGTTAAATTTCAATATATAGTACTTGTCTCTGAGTCGTAATGTCTATATTTTGTAAAAGCAATCGCTTATGTGTAACTAAACAAGTACAGAGCGACCAGCGAACTTACTACACGAGGAGATTTGCCCCGTAACTCATTTGTACAACGCATAATAGCTGGGCAGCTACGCGAGGAGGTGATGCGTATCGAATTAGGTAATCCCGTTTGACAGATGCCATGCAATATGGCAAGAGACATGTTAAGAGTAACTAATAAGCAAGGAGAAGTAAGCTAATGGGGAAGTTGAAAAAATGGATTCCAAATCTATTGGTGACACTGTCGGTCCTGGCGCTGTGTGTTGTGGCCCTCAGTTTTGCCACCACTGATGAAAATCAAAAAGCGGAGTATGAGCAGCAGCTAAACGCCATACGTTCGACCTCGCAGGCTGAAACGATTGACCCCGCTGTGGCTGCCAAGCTTGCGATGGAAGCTGAGATTCAAGCAAAGCTGGAGGCCGAAGAAGAGGGAGAGTCACACCATGAGGATCCGTCTTACGAGTTGGGACTGCCGACGGCGAGCAGGCCTGCTGTTCAGGAAGACCTCAGGGTGAATCCGTTCAAAAGACAGCCGATAATGACAACCCACACTCCTAAAGGCGAGATTTTGTGGGAGGGTTTTGAAGGCGGCACCGTTCCGCCTCCGAACTGGACTGCGGTTGTAAACAATCCTTATACATGGGAGATCGACGACTATAACCCGTATGAGGGTACGTACAACGCTTCCTGTTATTATGATGATAGCTACACCGGAACGCAGGACGAATGGCTGATCAGCCCGGCGATTGATCTGAGCGGGGAATCCGGCTGGAAGCTGGAGTTTGTCTGGATGGGCAGCTACTATTGGTCTGTCGACCCCTACGACAATTGTGATCTCGAAGTATGGATATCGACCGATGGCGGCGCCAACTTCACAACCAAGTTGTGGTGTGAGGAAGATGTTGGCGAGTTTACAACTTTTACCTGGTATGAAGCGACGGTTGATCTGTCGGCGTACTCAACCGAGAGCAACGTGAAACTGGGTTTCAGGTACTACGGCTACGACGGTGCCCAGTTCTCGATCGATGCTATCTCGGTTAACAACGAAGCGGCGCCGATTGGGCGTTGCTGTTACGACGACCCGGCGGCCCCGTTATGTGTTGACGTGACCGAAGCTGAGTGCGAGGCGATGGGAGGGTATAGCTGGGACGAAGGTCTCAACTGCGAGGATAATCCCTGCCCCACCGCCCCTGAGAATGATGAGTGCACTAACGCTGAGCTGATCCCTCCGCCATTCCCGGCGACGGCCAGCGGAACAACTGAGGGCGCAACTATCGACTGCCCGGGTGTTCTGGACTGGAATGCTGTCTGGTACAAGTTCGATGCCCCAAATGAGTGCAATGACGTCGTGATCGACTATTGCGGAAGCCCGTATGAGATACTGTGTGTCGGCGTTGTACTCTACGCTTCTTGCGACGATTGCCCGAACTATATCCTGTATAATAGCATTGAGTGGCTCGACTGTGAAGGACTGACCCAGCCGAAGATTTATTGGAACAATCTGCCCGGGCCAGCAACCTACTATATTCCAGTTTTTATCGGTGACGCTGATTGCTTGCCTATCGAGAGCCCCTTCCAGTTCACGCTTGACGTTCTCGAATGCCCGCCGCCCGAGCCGGGTGACAACTGCAGCGAACCGTTCGTGGTCAACATCGGTGGTGGTGATCTGCCGTACACCATTGCCAACCAGTACACCTGCGGTCGCTCGGACAATTACAACGAGACCTGTCTGGGCAGCTATGATGGTGGTGAGGACCTGATCGTTGAGTTGGTTGTGACTGATGACTTGGGCTTTGTCAACATCACCCTCGATCCGAAGGGTACCACCTATTCTGGAATGTCGATTGATGATGAGTGTCCGGATGCTGACGTTACTTGCATGGGCACCGTGAGCAGTAGCGACGGCAACCCGAAAGTTATTTCGAATATTGATTTACCGGCCGGGACTTATTACATCATGGTTGACACCTGGCCAACACCTGACTGTATTCCGGATCTCGATATTATCATTGAGGCCGCAGCCGGTCCGCAGGAAGGTGACAACTGCGCCAACCCGATCGAGGTCGACATCCCGACGCTGCCGTGGTGTGATAACGGTCAGACTACCTGCGGCCGGGGCAACTATTATGAGGACCCCAACGACGAAATCTGTATGGGCTACTACACCAACGGTGAGGACATCTTCTACGAGATCACTGTGCTGTCAGAGGTGACGGTGAACTTTCACCTCGATCCGAAGGGCACCTCGTACGCCGGTATGGGTCTGTTCACCTCGTGCCCACCGACCTTGGACAACTGCGTCGACTTTGAGACCAGCTCGTCGAGTTCGCCGAAGTCGATGACCTGTGTGAATCTCGAACCCGGTGTCTACTACCTGATGATCGATACCTGGTCAACACCTTACTGCATTCCGGAGTTCGATCTGTGCATTGTCGATACGACCTGCGAGGCCCTTGAGAACGACGACTGCGCTAATGCTACTGAGATCAACGAGGTCGTCGATCTGGCCTTCTCGACTGACCCGGCAACCTTTGACGGCGGCGGTACGTGCTTGTCTTCACCGAACATCTGGTACTGCTACACCGCCACTGAAACCGGAAATGCTACTATCAGTCTCTGTGGTTCCGATTACGACACCAAGATGGCTGTTTACGACGGCTGCACCTGTGAGCCGCTGGGAACCGAGCTGGCCTGCAATGACGACGCCTGCGGCGTGCAGTCCGAAGTTGAAATACCGGTCACGGCAGGCAATTCCTACCTGGTCGAGGTGGGTGGTTATAGCAGCAATACCGGCACCGGTATCCTGAACATCTCCGTCTCGGAGCCGTGTGTGTATGAGTGCCCTGAAGGTTCCACGCCGGAAGGTGAAGTGTGTCTTACTGATGAGTCCATCGATGACACCAATGGTGGGTGCAACTCTGAGCCGCCGGTGTTCGGTTCGCTCTCCTGTGGCGAGACCGTCTGTGGTGAATTCAGTACGTATCTATTCGGTGGCTCCAACTACCGTGATACCGACTGGTATTTGTTGTTGCTTGATGGATGGTATGAAGTAACACTGGATGCTGAAGGCGGTTTCCCGATCGTGTTTGGTTTCGCTGAGCAGTATGTGCTTGGTGTCCCGGGTTGCGATAACATAACAGGGTATCTCAATCCATACGCCGCTGTCGATGAATGTACGCCAGCGAGTGTGGTCGCTACTCTCCCGCCCGGAACGTATATTGTATTTGTGTCAGGCCAGGATTATTCAGGCTATACTTGTGCTGCTGGCCCGTGGAAGTACGGGATCACCGCGACCTGTGTTCCAACCGCAGCGGTATACTGCGAAGCTAGCGGTGGCTGTGACGAGTACATCGAGCGAGTGGAGGTCGGCACTATCGACAACAGTTCCGACTGTGAGGGCTATGGTGATTTCACCGCTCTATCCACTGAAATGACTCCGGGCGTCGGGTATCCGATTACGATCACTATTAATGGCGGATATAGCTCTGACACCGGTGCTGTCTGGGTTGACTGGAACCAGGATGTGGACTTTGATGATCCCGGTGAACTGCAACCTCTTGATGTGGGCCATGGTTCCGGACCGACATACACCGGTACCATCACTCCTCCTGGAGACGCGTTAGCTGGTCAAACTCGGATGCGTATCAGGCTGACCTGGAACACCGAGCCAACGCCCTGTGGCGCACATTCCTACGGTGAGGTTGAGGACTACACCATCAATGTTGGTGGCGAAACTATAACTATTGATCTGGATCCCGACCCGGTCCATGTTGCCGATGGGTTTACCGTTGTCCCGAACCCGGGTGATATCTATCTAAGCAATGACTTCTACCCCGGATATTCGGTCAGCGATATCAACTTGACGACGGTAATGGTGAACGGCACTATCACCCCGACAGGGACAGCCATTATCCCGGCGTACCCCGAGATGATAGGACCGGTTCTGGATGTCACCTTCCTCATGAGGGACTTCGTGCTGTATTATGGCTTCCTGTTCGACACGACCCTGCAGACATATACTGTCAGCGGAGAGTTCAACGACGGCACGCCGTTCTCAAAGGATGGCCAGTGCACATACGTAGGCCATCGTTCCGGCGATCTTAACGTTGACGGAGATGTTAACGTAGCCGATGTGACTTTCTTCGTCGAGTATCTGTTCACCGGCGGTCCCGCTCCCTTCAACCTCGCACTGGGTGACGTGGACGCTTCTGGTGATAACCCCAACGTTGCAGATTTGACCTATCTGATCAAGTACCTGTTCACTGGTGGTTCGGTACCCCAGCACCAGTAACTTGATAGCACTGAGATTTACAAAACCCGCCGGTGATATCACCGGCGGGCTTTTTTTCTACGAGAATAGTCCCTGACTCCTGTCCGCCTTTGGCGGATATCGACGAGACCTACTCTGCAAGTATTCCCGTTGAAGAACCCACCACTGAGCGGAGCATCGCCAGCCACAATTTGCTATCGATGTTGCTTTTGTGTACCTTCGGGTTACCTGTTGAAGCTGAGCAAGTATGAGAGCCTTTAACAATGTAAAAGCATTGAGGGAATCATCTATGGCATAATTGCTTATGTCCTAAACCAGCAATCGGATATGCCTGATACTCAATTTACGCATACCTCTTGACAGGAAAAGCTACAAGGGGCTGCAATATTTTGCTTTTGTTTTTCAGCATAATAAGTTAAATTGAGTAAGAGCAATATGTACACTCCAGCTCCACGCTCATGCTTCCAGGTTGCCGAGGTGTTAGCTTTGAGCTCAAAGTGTCGAAAGCCATCATGTAGATAGAATAGTGATTACAGTTATGGAGGTCATCATGAAGAGGTTATGGTTAGGTGCTACTACGATCCTGGCAACCCTCTGTCTTGTCCCAATTGTCTTAGCCGGACAGACGGTCAAGCTCGAGAATGTCTCACCGGGAGCAGTCCTTACCGATATGGAACAGGAGGGCGCCATTTTAGAAATCGGCATTGGTGAGCTTCAGTTCCACGAAGTCGGAACTTCAGAAGGCCTGTTCACGCTTCTGAGCTTCGAAGGCTGTGCGCGTTCGCACAATATCGGCGAGCCGAATCTCCCGACGGTGAATCGTCTGCTGTCGGTTCCCTTTGGCTGTGAACTGAAGGTGGATGTGTTGGATTACGAAGTCGAGGAGATTTCGCTAACTGCTTTGAATCTGCACCAGCCACTTCTGCCGGTGCAGCCGTCGATTTCAAAGTCCGACGATCCGGCCTTGGTGCCCTTTGAATACGATCGCAGTGTCTACGATCGCAGCGGATTCTATTCCTTGCCGTTGGCGGAAGCTCATGTTCTGGGGACAATGCGTTCCCTACACGTTGGATTGGTATCCCTAGCCCCGATAGAGTATAACCCGACGCAAAATACAATCAGGGTTTACAAGAGCCTGACTGTCAGAGTGAGCTACGAGCATCCGGACTGGGCGAAAACGGAAACAATGCTGGAACGTTACCGCTCTCCATTCTTTGAGCCGGTATACAACCGTATTGCCAATTACGCGCAGCAGTCAGCCAAAGGCCGTGACGACCTTGTCACTTATCCTGTCAAATACCTGATTATTTCCGACAGGATGTTTGAAGCCCAGTTGCAGCCGTTTATTGAGTGGAAGA
Organism: uncultured Ignavibacteriales bacterium; assembly: GCA_964416195.1. GTDB lineage: Bacteria > Zixibacteria > MSB-5A5 > GN15 > FEB-12 > CAYQDB01. The sequence goes on along the minus strand of CAYQDB010000019.1, from coordinate 30,368 downwards.
CCAAGAAAGGTTTTACGGTCATTACGGCATACACGGACAAGATTGGTTTCTACACAAGCTCTATCAAGAGCTACATACAAAGCGTCTATGAGGCCGGGACGCCTGAGGATCCTGCCCCCTCGTTTGTCCTGCTGGTTGGGGACGCCCAGCAGATACCGCCGTATAATTACGGCGAGCACATTTCCGATCTCTACTTCTGCGAGTTCACCGGCGATAACTTACCGGAAATCTACTATGGCCGCTTCTCCGCCCAGAACCCCACCGAGCTACAGCCGCAAATCGACAAGACCCTAGAATATGAGCAGTACACTATGCCCGACCCCAGTTACTTGGGTGAAGTCACGCTTGTGTCCGGTGTGGATTACTGGTATGCGGAGACATACGGCAACGGGCAGATCAACTACGGGACGAAGCTCTATTTTAACCTGGCGCACGGCATCGATCCTCATATCTGGCTTTACCCGGCTTCGAGCGGTTCGGGGGTCTCCGGTGCCGTGAGACAGACGGTCAATGACGGGATCGGTCTTATCAATTACACAGCTCACTGTGGCCACAGCGGCTTTAGCGATCCTTCTTTTACTACCAGCCATATTAATGACCTGACTAATGTTCATAAGTATCTGCTTGGTATCGGCAACTGTTGCCTGTCAAATACATTCGGCACTGATTATGGTACCCCTTGCTTCGGGGAGGTCTGGCTTCAGGCTGAAGACAAAGGCGGCATTGGCTATATCGGCGGTACTAACAGCACCTACTGGGATGAGGACTACTGGTGGGGTGTTGGCTATGGTCCGATAAATGGATCGGGTCCCACCTACGAGCAGACCGGCCTGGGCGCTTATGACGGGGTTTTCCACGACCATGGTGAACCGGTCACAGAGCACTACATAACTAACGACGCAATCATCTTTTGTGGGAATATGGCTGTTACAGAATCCGGCAGTGCCCAGACCGCCTACTACTGGCAAATTTATCACCTGATGGGCGATCCATCGATGATGACATACCTGGGAGTACCGTCGGTGAACAATGTCGTCCATCCCGGCGCGATTTATACAACAGATACATATGTCACAGTGCAAGCCGATCCTGGCTCCTATGTTGGAATCTCTCTCGACGGTGAGCTTCACGGTGCGGTCTACGTTAATGAGACCGGTTCTGTTGATGTCCCCATTACGCCCTTTGAAGCGCATGACACGGCGGACATTGTTGTCACGGCGCAGAATCGGGAGCCATACATTTCTATCATATCAATTAATGAGCCATACATCTGTGGTGATATTGACGGTGATGGCGAAGCTCCAAACGTATCCGACGTGACCTATCTGGTTGACTATATGTTCAACGGCGGCCCTCCCCCGCCGGTCCTGGAAGCAGCCAATGTGGATGGTTATAGTGGAATAAACATCCTGGACCTTACCTATTTAGTTGCCTATCTGTTCATTGAGGGGGCTGATCCAATCTGCGGTTAGGACAGGAATCGCAAAGGCCATTGTACAGCGATAGTTGATGAGTGAGATTGCCACGTCCGCCAAAGGCGGACTCTCGATGGCGGGAGACTTATTGGACAGCCTCGTTCTCCTCACCTACCCCAGTCCAGCTCTCAGTACACCAAATGGGTTTAGCGCGAGTATTAATGATGCGCCGAATAATCTGCACAACTTGCAGTATTACCCCGTCTATCATTAGGTTTGACAACGGCAACGCAATTGGTATATTCCGCCATGCCCGAAATGCTAAAGCATCTGAGAATTCCCTGTCTACTGACGCTTCTGCTGATTGTAGTCGCTGACTATCAAGTTGCAGTTGCTCAAACCTCGGACGACATTTTTCGTATCGATAGGACAAACGCTCTTTGCATTCTCGTACTCTTTTCTATTGTCATTTTGCTTTACACCAGGTGGGCCAAGCAGGGTAAGTCACTCTTCGTGCGCAAGATTGCCGGCCTGGACGCGGTCGAAGAAGCCGTCGGGCGAGCCACCGAAATGGGCCGGCCAGTTCTGTTTATCCCCGGTATACAGGAAATTGATGAGATTGAAACAATCGCCGGTATCTCGATATTGGGCCGCGTGGCCAAAATAACTGCCCAGTATGATACCCCCTTGGTCGTGCCGGTGCGCTACCCGATGGTGCTGGCGGCAGGCCAGGAAGTAGTTGAGCAGTCATATATTGAAGTCGGCAAGCGCGATTCGTACAACAAAGATATTGTCCGCTATGTCGCCGGAGAGCAGTTTGCGTTTACCGCTACCGTCAATGGTATGATGATGCGTGATCGGCCGGCGGCGAATATCTATATGGGCGCTTTTTTTGCCGAGTCGCTGTTGCTGGCGGAAACCGGCAACGCCGCCGGTTCCATTCAAATTGCCGGCACAGCCCGTCCGGAACAGTTGCCCTTTTTCATTGCCGCCTGCGACTACACCCTTATGGGCGAAGAGCTCTATGCCGCTTCGGCCTACCTCTCTCGCGAGCCGCTTATGTTGGGCGGGCTTAAGGGACAGGATTTGATGAAAGTTGTTATCGTAGCGCTGATCATCATTGGCGTTGTGCTGGCATCTTTCGGGATCGGCGATACTTACCGCGACCTGTTTGAGGCTGTGTAGATGAGAACCATCGTACCGGTCATTATTGCTTTTCTATCCGGCTTTGTCATGATTGTATCCTTCTTCTTCAACCCGGAGAGGACGTTTCTTGGCCAGATTGAGTCGGAAGTGCTGGTCTGGGTCACAATTGTCGGAGGTTTTACGCTCTTACTGGGAGGGGTCTCGATCACACGGGTCAACTGGCACGCCGTACGAGCGAAGAAAGAAGGCTGGGGGTACAACGTGTTTACGCTGTTAGCCATTTTCGTCATGGCCCTTCCGGCTATCCTTCCCGCCTCATGGTCGCCACTCTTTGGTGACACCGAAGGTTCGATTTACGACTGGCTCTTTTTCCACGTGGATTACCCGATGATGGCCACGATGTTCGCCATGCTGGCTTTCTATATTGCCTCGGCAGCCTACCGCGCTTTCCGCGCCCGCAATCCTGAAGCCATCCTCTTACTGGTTACCGCTACCCTTGTTATGCTCTGGCGAATCCCGATGGGCGAGGCGTTCTTGGTACAGGTTGGAGATACCTTCCTGTTTGGATACGATCTTCCCGAATCGATTAATACGTACATAATGAATGGCGCTAACTTGGCGGTGCAGCGCGGGATTCTTATCGGAGCCGCACTGGGGGCAGCATCAATGTCGCTGCGCATCATGCTTGGAATTGAGCGCACCTACATGGGAAAGGGATAACCACTTGAACTTCTGGGACAGATTAGGCACTCTGGATCGCCGCTGGATATACTTGCTGGTCGCTCTATCCGTAATCTTTCCATTAATCGTGCCGATGTCCTTCAAGATCAGTATAACGCCGGAAGCGCGGCAGTTGTACGAAGCGGTTGACTCCCTGCCCGATTCGTCGGTCGTAATGCTCACTTTTGACTATTACCCCTCAACGGTCGCAGAAACCGAACCGATGGCAACCGCCGCCTTGCATCATTTGTTTCGCAAGCACTGCAAGGTAGTTACTATGACCACTATCCCACTCGGCGGGCCGTCTATGGCAGAACGTGTCACTCGCATGATAGCAAGACAATACAACAAGAAATATGGAGTCGACTTCGTTAATCTCGGTTACAAGGCCAACTATGTCGCGGTCCTCAAAGGTATGGGCACGTCCATCGAAGCCATCTATCCAACCGACAACTCCGGTACGCCTCTTTCAGAGTTACCCCTGATGACAAAGGTTAAAAACTATGATGACGTCAGCTTTATCTTCGTCGTCTCTGATAACGACATTGTCACTTATTGGGTCTCAATTGTGAATGCACAGTATGGAATCCCAGTTGGCGCCGGAGTTACAGCGGTCGGTGCCCCGAAGTATTACGCTTTCGTTGGCTCAGGGCAACTGACGGGGCTTCTGGGCGGTATGAAAGGCGCCGCCGAGTATGAGTTGTTGGCGGACGCGCGAGGATTGGCGGAAAAAGGGATGGGGATGCAGTCGCTGGTCCACCTGATGATTATTCTGATGGTCATCATTGGAAACCTGGCCTTTTTTGCCGGGCGGCTGTCGAAGAAAGGGAAATCCGGGTGAGTTCAGTAGAGATTATCCAAATCTGGGTAGCCGCTTTTTTCACACTGGCGATCTTTTCCTTTCTCTACAAGGATAACCCCTTTTACAGGTTTGCTGAACACGTCTTTGCCGGTCTGTCAGCCGGTTACTATGTCGGACTTATCTGGAAATCTGTCATAATCCAGCAGTTGTGGGATCCGTTGGTGAGCGGAAGCTGGTGGTTGGTCATCCCCGGGTTGTTGGGGGTACTGATGTTTGCCCGTTTGTGGCCGCGCATTTCGTGGGTATCTCGAATAGCCCTGGCTTTCGTGATGGGTAACACTGCTGGAATCTTCCTGATCACACAGCTCCATGGCGTGGTATTGCCGCAGGTACGAGCCACGATGCTGCCGCTGGGTGGAACTGACGGTCTACCCTCAGCTTTACTGGCGATAGTGGTGGTTGTCGGCGTAATCTCCACCCTGATATACTTCTATTTCTCAAAAGAACACACCGGTGCGTTGGGCGTCACAGCTAAGGTGGGCATCTGGTTTATCATGATCTCATTCGGCGCTCACTTCGGGTATACGGTAATGGCGCGTATCTCATTGCTGATCGGCCGTGTTTATTTCCTTGCCAATGAGTGGCTGCCGTCATTCAAATCCATTTTCTAATAGATCCGTACACGAGAGGCCAAGCAGAGGAAGCTACGTATCAGATCATAGAAAATGGTATATGTCCAAAAAACCGCTATTAGTTTCGTGCCTGTCACTGGTGGCCGGCTACAGCTACAACCCCGAAAAGCTGGTGCACCATATGAAAAACAGTTCAAGACAATTCCCCTAAAGCTGCCGATTCTCACGGATACCGCAAAACAGCCATCTGGAAGACCTGTTGACGTTATCAATCGAACATTATTACTTGTCAAAGTGAGATTCACTTCCTACCATAGTAGCTGTCGTTGTTGAAGGTATGGCATGAAAGTTATTATCCCGATGGCTGGAGCGGGGACACGGCTGCAACCCCACACTCATACAATCCCCAAGCCGCTGCTGCCCGTGGGTGGTAAACCTGTATTGGCTCACGTTCTGGGTCCTCTGATAAAGCTTCAGCCCGATGAAATAATCTTCGTCATCGGTTTCAAGGGTGAACTTATCAAGGAATACGTACGGGAGAACTACTCCTTCAAAGCGGGCTTTGTCTATCAGGAAAAGCTGCTCGGCCTTGGATATGCCCTTCATCTGGCGTTAGAAACGGTCAAGGATGGGGCCATTCTCGTAATTTTGGGCGATACTATCGTGGAATGTGATCTCGCGAAGTTCACCAAAGCGGGTCGATTTGTCCTGGGGCTCCGCCAGGTAGATGACCCACAGCGTTTCGGAATTGTGGACATCTCCAACGGATATGTAACCGCTCTTGTGGAAAAGCCACAACGCCCACAGTCCAATCTGGCGCTCATAGGCCTGTACTACTTTGAGCAGATCGCCGGTTTGAAGAATGAGCTGCAAACGTTGGTCCAGTCAGGCAAACAAACCAGCGGCGAAATACAACTAACAGACGCCCTGCAGGGCATGATAGGAGCCGGCGCCAAGTTTGTTCCCTATGAAGTGCAAGACTGGTATGACTGCGGTAAGAGGGAAACACTTCTCCAAACCAATCGCCACCTTCTTGAGAAACTGCCGCCCCCCCCCGACATTGCAGGCTCAGTGCTGATTCCTCCGGTCTTTGTAGCGCCTACCGCTCGCATTGTTAATTCCATACTGGGGCCCAACGTTTCCGTGTCCGACGGCGCTACAGTCCAAAACTCGATACTGAAAGACACTATTGTCGATTCCCAAGCACACGTTGAAAGCGTTGCCCTGAAGGATTCCCTTGTGGGCCACAACGCGATTGTTACAGGTAAGACACAGGTCGTCAATATCGGCGATTCTTCGGAAATACAGAGTTGACATGCTCTGAAGGTTCTGCCCACGAAGCAGACGCACAAGGAACGAACAAAAAAACCACGGAAAGCAAACAGTTATGACAAAAAGGGACTATCTTTTTACATCGGAATCCGTTACGGAGGGTCACCCGGACAAACTCTGTGACCAGATTTCCGACGGGGTTCTTGACGAGGTACTGCGCCAGGACAAGAACGGGCGGGTCGCCTGCGAAACGTTCGTGACGGTAGGTCTCGTCATTGTCGGTGGCGAGATTACCACCAAAGCCTATGTTCATATCGACGACCTGGTAAGAGAGATCGTCAGGAAAGCCGGCTACACTGACGGCAATTTCGGGTTTAACTCTGAGTCATGTGCCGTCCTGAACGCCATTCATTCCCAGTCACCCGATATCGCTCAGGGCGTAGATGTGGGAGGAGCGGGCGATCAGGGGCTTACCTGCGGTTACGCCTGTCGGGAGACCAAGGAGTTGATGCCGATGCCGATCATGCTGGCACACCGGTTATGCCGGCGACTGGCAATGGTGCGCAAACAGAGGATTCTACCCTACCTCGGACCCGACGGCAAATCACTGGTGACAGTTGAATATCGGGACGGCCGGCCATACCGGGCTGAAGCTGTTGTCATTGCCTCTCAGCACAGTGAGGAGATTCTCGACCGAACTAAGAAGAAAATGAAAAAAAGGTCGGTCGAGGAGATTATCGACCAAGTGGTCATGCCGGTTATCCCCGAAGGCATGATTGATGCCAACACTAAGTTCTTTGTCAATCCCACCGGGAAGTTTGTAGTTGGCGGTCCCCGGTCCGACACCGGTATGACTGGCCGTAAGATTATTGTCGACACCTACGGCGGAATGGTCGCGCATGGCGGTGGAGCTTTCTCCGGTAAAGACCCGACCAAAGTCGACCGTTCGGCAAGTTATATGGCACGCTACATAGCAAAAAACGTCGTGGCTTCCGGGCTGGCTGATAAATGCAGTATTCAACTTGCTTACGCGATTGGTATTGCCGAACCGGTATCGATGATGATCTTCACCGATACGACTAACAAAATCCCTGAGAAACGTATTGTCGAGCTGGTTAAAAAGCACTTTGATCTCACACCGCGCAGCATCATCAAGGCTCTCGACCTGCTCAAACCAATCTACATCAAAACGGCAGTGTACGGGCATTTTGGGAGATCCGAAAAGGAATTCACCTGGGAGAAAACGGACAAAGCGAAACTTCTGGCAAAGGATGCATAGTATGGCAATCAAACATGATATTGCAAACATAAAGCTGGCTCGACAGGGCAAAGACAAGATTGAATGGGCCGAGCGAAATATGCCGGTTCTGCGATTGATTCGCGAACGATTCAAAAAGCAAAAGCCTCTTCGGGGCATAAACATGGCCTGCTGTCTACATGTCACGACCGAAACCGCCAACCTGATGCGCACCCTCAAGGCCGGTGGAGCCAACGCCGTTCTGTGCGCCTCGAATCCTCTTTCAACGCAGGACGACACTGCCGCAGCCCTCGTCAAGGAATATGGCGTCCCGGTATTCGCCATCCACGGTGAAAACACCAAAACATACTACAGGCATATCCACCAGGCGCTGGATGTAGGACCACATATAACTATGGATGACGGCGCCGACCTGGTTTCGACTCTTCACACTGACCGCCGGGCACTGGCCGAGAATGTCCTGGCCGGTACCGAAGAAACTACCACAGGCGTAATCCGGCTTAGGGCCATGGCTAAAGGCAAGGCGCTGCTTTATCCGGTTATTGCAGTCAATGACTCAAAGACGAAGCATTTCTTTGACAATCGCTATGGCACCGGTCAGTCAACCATCGATGGTATCCTGCGCGCCACCAACATGCTCCTCGCCGGCTCGACGGTGGTCATTATCGGGTATGGCTGGTGTGGTCGCGGGCTGGCCGTCCGCGCCAAGGGAATGGGCGCCAATGTCATAGTCACCGAAGTGGACCCCGTCAAGGCCATCGAGGCTGTCATGGACGGTTTCACAGTTATGCCAATAGCCAAAGCGGCGCCACAGGGAGACCTCTTTGTAACATTGACGGGCAACATTAGAGTTATTCGCTTAGAGCATTTCAAAAAGATGAAAGACGGCGCTATCGTTTGCAACTCCGGCCATTTCAACGTAGAGCTTGATCTCGACTCGCTGGCCAGGGCATCGTCAAAGAAACGAGTGGTGCGTCCCAACGTAGAGGAGTACACTCTCGGCCGCAAAAAGATTTACATTCTGGCTGAAGGGCGGTTGGTAAATCTCTCAGCCGCCGAGGGGCACCCCGCTATGGTCATGGATATGTCGTTTGCGAACCAAGCCTTGGCGGCGGAGTATGTTATGAAGAACCACCGAAAGCTCCAGCCCAAGGTTTATGTCATGCCGGAAAAGATCGACGAGGAGATTGCGTCCCTGAAGCTCAAATCAATGGGCGTCAAGGTCGACAGGCTTACTCCTGAGCAGAAGAAGTACCTCAGCTCGTGGGAGATGGGGACGTGATACCGGGATTCGGTGACGACGAGATGGCAATCCTCGCAAGTTGTTTGATTTGGTGAAGTTGCTCCCTTGATAGGAGAGTAGGGAGGAGCAGTTGCTCCTCCCCATCAGTCGCTATCGATTCTCATACCAAGTTGCATTCAAAAAAATACTAACGGCCTTGGTGTTGTCGAGCAACCCTGCCCGACATCTAATTCCGAAAGGGCTGTCATGCAGGGACACATGACAGGACCCAAAGGTTTTGGCGGAAGCTGCGACACAAGTCCGCTGTTGGGTTGGGTCGGGTCACACCCCCGACCTACCGGTCTCTCTCCTTTTTTCCCTGGAAAACGTATATCCCTAAACCGAGAAGGAACAGAGCCAGCGCAATAGCCTGATTGTACGTGGGGTATATCCCGAACAGGTGAAACCGCATCTCCTCTTCGTAGTAACGAACATACTCAATAGCAAAACGAAAAACCGCCTCGATCATAAACAGCATAGCCACTATCTGGCCGACAAACCGCTTGCGTTTCATCATGAAATGGAGCAGGAAGAACAATGCGAACCCGTACAATGAAATGTATAACTGCGAAGGATGTATCGGGGTGTCTCGATAGACGGCATAGGGAATCGAACCGGGCGGGAATGAAACGCCCCAGGGCAGGTCCGTAGGTGTGCCGAAGCAGCAGCCGTTCAGGAAGCACCCGATTCGTGCAATTCCCAGCCCTAATCCGAAACCTGGTGAAAAATAATCGAACACCTCCAATGTAGATATCTTCCTCCAATGGCAGTAGACAAAGGTGCCTATAATTGCTACCACCACTCCGCCGTACACGTTCAGGCCGGCGATACCGAATTCGTTTGATCCGAAGGGATTGAACGAAGCCGTCCAATTACCCGCAAATTCGTCAAGGTGAAACAGGACGTAGGAGAGACGCGCGCCGATAATGCCCCCGAAAATCATTATGTAGGCAATGGTCAAAAACTGATCGAATGACTTTTTATCCCGCAGCGTTACCTGCCTGACATAAAGCACGCCAACCAGGAAAGCAATAGCGAGCATAACTCCATAGCTGCGAATCGTAATGGGACCAAGGTGAAATAGTTCAGGATACATGTTCTGCTTTCAACTCCGTTTGACTTAAAGGTGTAACATCCGTGTGGCTCCATCTTGGGTAGTACCTCCAAACTACGAGCACAGACACCAAGCACAGGAGACCGCCTACGACAACATCGGATACATAATGGAACCTCCCCCACACAGTGCCGATCGCCAGGCCGATATTCACCGGCAACAGGAACCACCCAACTTTCCGATAGTATCTGAAACAGTACATTAAGATAACCAATGCCACGCCAACATGCGATGATGGCATACATCCCCCTCGAACAGCGCCATTGTCGATGATAATTTCCACCAACCTTCCAAACACGGGACCATCAATCGGGTTTACATATTGCCCGGCAAAATACCAGCGGGGACCTTCGATGGGATAGAGGAAAAAGAGGATATATGAAAGGAAAAAAACGAGACAGGCGGCCGTCAGAGAGCTTTTGATCGTCTCATAATGCTTCTTCACAAAAAGAACCAGCACGAAGACAGACATTATGAAGTAGTAGCTGACATAACATAATGAGAATATCTCGTTGATCCAGACATTGAGCAAATGCCGGTCAATGTAAAGAGTTGGATTCACGCCGAAGAGCTCTTTCTCAAACGCTACAAGCTGGGCATCATGGAACTGGTCGAAGACCAGGAACATAAGGCCGCCGGTAGCCCGATAGAAAAATGTAAAAAGCAGGACGGGGTATGCGATGCGAATCAAGGTTGACCAACGGCTCTTGTCCTCATTGACATAGCGGGCGATAAGCACCGCCAGACCGGCCATAGAAGCGTAAAAAGCGATCTCGTCGTAGTACGATGACAGGGGTCGGCCAAACGAAGCAAGGATCACAACCATCAGTGAGGAGTAGCCGACAATAAGCCAGTCGAAAGGATAGAGCCTGACCGCCGGTTTGCACGCCGCCCGATTGCTCATTTACTCCCGTTCCTTTCCACCGATCACCAGCACTATTTCCCCTTTCACCGGTTTCTGCCCAAGAGCGTTTAGAATATCACTTATATACCCACGAAGAAACTGCTCATAGCGTTTGCTTATTTCTCTGGCCAGGCAGGCCTCTCTGTCGCCAAGTATTTCGAGCATATCACCCAATGACTTCTTGACGCGGTGGGGCGATTCGTAGAAGATGAGCGTGTGCTTGAGTTCTTTCAGTGTCTCAAGGCGCTTTCTTCTGGCTGCCGATTTGTGTGGCGGAAACCCTTCAAAGAAAAAGCGGTCCGTTGGCAATCCCGAGGCAGTCAAAGCGGGAATTATGGCCGTCGCACCGGGAAGAGAGATTATTTCAATATTGTCAGCTATGGCCGCCCGGACGATACGGTACGCGGGATCAGAGATTCCGGGTGAACCGGCGTCAGTGATAACGGCCACTGACATTCCCTCTCTAATCTTTCCCAAGAGTTGAGTGGATCGAGAGGCTTCATTAAAGTCGTGGTAGCTTATGAGCCGTTTCTTCAAGCCGAGCCGCTTCAACAGCATGCCGGAATGACGGGTGTCTTCGCAGGCCACGAGATCAGCGCTTTCCAGCGTTTCCAGTGCACGCTGGGTGATATCGCCCATGTTTCCAATCGGAGTGGGAACGAGGTACAGCTTCCCGGCATCAACAGCCATCAGAGAAATCCTACTTGCCCAGTTCAATAGTTTCGGGAATCATCGCTCTTCCCAGGGGGACGATATCGGGTGCCCGGCGTTTGAAGGAGTTCCTGTTTACAAGCGAAACCACGCGATTAAGATCGGTCACGTCAAATCCCTCGCTTTCCAACGCCGATCGAGAGGTCACGCCATCGTCGACCAAGCGTCGCAACATCCGGTCAATCTGCTCGTACGATACACCGATTTCCCCTTCGTCTGTTTGTCCAGCCCATAAATCAGCCGTGGGCACTTTCTTTACGATGCTTTCCGGTACTCCCAGGGCGTTGGCCAGTTGACGTACCTCAGTCTTGTACAGTTCACCTATCGGGTTGATGGAACAGGCTGAGTCACCATACCAGGTAGTGTAACCGAGGCATATCTCGGTGCGGTTGCCGGTTCCAAGCACAAGTCGTTGCCGCTCCTGGGCAATATCAAAAAGGATTGCCATTCTCTCTCGCGCCATCTTGTTTCCTGCCCGCAGTCTACTCGTGGCATCGATCTCGGTGAAGTAGGCATCAATCATGGGTGAAATATCGATCCTGCGATACTCGATACCCAGCTTGTCCACAAGATGCAGGGCATCAGCGATCGAGCTTTCTGAGGAAGTCCGGTATGGCATCAGCAGAGCCAGCACCTTCTCCCTGCCCACTGCTTCAACCGCCAGTGTTGCCGACAATGCCGAATCTATCCCCCCGGAGAGGCCGACGACATATCCGCGCATCCCCGATTGCACAAGCTTTTCTTGTACAAATCTCTTTATAGTAGAAATCGCTTCGTCGATATCAAACTTCATTGCCAAAGCATCTGCCCTTTCCACTCCAAAATACAATATGCCATTTGCATTTTGCTATCAAGGAAAATGTGTCTCGACATTGACAGGCATAACAGCCATAGGTACCTTCCGTCCGGCCATGGTTCCCCACATTGTCATCACCGGCGCCCCGGCGTCGGGTAAAACAGAGGTCTGGAAGCGGCTGAAAAGCGAGCCAGCTTTTTCTCACTTCGTTTTCTTCGATGAACTGGCCCGTCAGCTCCTGGTCGAAAATCCCGGATACCGAGATAACTGGAGTCAGTTTCATTTAGAGATTTACCGCCGACAGCTAGCACGGGAAAGGCAGATCGGTGACAAACCGTTCATTACCGATCGCGGAACGGTTGATGCCTTTGCATTTCACCCCCAGACACTGGCGGATGTTGAGACCACCCTGAAAAAGGAGTACTCCAGATACAGCACGGTACTACAACTGGGCAGCACAGCTGTTCTTGGAGAGCAGTTCTATCAGCGTGATGAGGTTCGGTCAGAACCGGCCTCAGCCGCCCTTGAGATCGAAACGGCGATCGCCAAGGTGTGGCGCGGGCACCCAGGCTATTATTTTGTGAAGGCCGATACGGATTTCGACAAAAAATACGACACCTGCTTGCAGATATTGCTTGGCCTGATATAAACGCCAGATCACATTGTTACCTCACTCAACCCGTGTGAACGATGTCCCAGATAAGTAGGACAGCTTAGAAACAGACTAAGCAATAAGGGGTTATCCCTAAGAATATACTTGTAGGACCATAAGCCCGCAGCATAAGGCTAAAAAGCATTATTGGCTTGTTGAAAAAGTGGCTTTTCCGTCATCACGAGCGAAGCGTGGTGATCTCGGTTCATTGTGGTTCAACATGTTAGAGATTGCCACGGCACGGAAGCCATGCCTCGCAATGACGAAAGGGGAGTTTTTCAACACTCCCATTATGGCAGCTTAAGGGAATAAGGGAAAGTGAAGGATATTAAAAAAATGTAAAAAAGTCTTGCGTTAACCGATTATGATATTATATTAACTAACGAGTTAGTTAAACCAAATGGTTAGTTAAATATGGACCATAAAGAAAACAGTCGTGAAAATTCCAAGCCAGCCCACAAAGACGTTGGGACAAGAGAAAGAATCCTCTCGGCAGCGCTTCATGAGTTTGGCCTCTTCGGCCTCGCCGGAGCTCGGGTTGACCGGATAGCCGAACGAGCAGGGGTTAACAAGGCAATGATCTACTACCACTTTTCCTCAAAGGCAGCCCTACACAAGGAAATAGTTGATGAGCATTTTTCGCTAATCCTGGACCGGGTTCACCGGGCTTTTTCTGGGTCGGCGCGTCCGGAAGATGCTCTAGCCATCTTTGCCGGTGTATACGCCCAGACGTTTTCAAACAGGCCTGAGTTCCGCCCGATGTTCTTGCGGGAGTTGGCCGACCCGACAAGTGAAATGGTAGACCGGTTGGCGGGAACCATTGCAGATTCCGGGTTGCCCAAACAGATTGTCAGTAACTTCCGAGACGCAATCGAGCAGGGACGTTTTCGGTCAGTTGATATCCGGCAAGCATTTGTCTCGTTTATCCTGATGAATGTCGGCTACTTCATCCTTGCGCCGCTCATCGATAGAATCTGGGAGGTTGCCGACCGCGACCAGTTCATTATCGAACGCAAAGAAGCAGTATTAGACCTCTTTTTATATGGAGTAATGAAACGATGAGGCACAAGTGCCTTTTATCGGTCATAGGTATTGGGATTGTGTGGATGGCGTTGGCGCCTTTACCGGGCCAGGCTCGAGAACTTTCTCTGCAACAAGCTCTTGACCTTGCTGTCAAGTATTCACACCGTCTGAAGAGAGCCCGGGCCGAGCGGGAGATTTCCGAAGGGACGCTGCGATCAGCCAAGGCGAGCCGCCTTCCAAGTCTGTCCGTGCAGGCCGTCGCTTTCTATAACGACGCAACCCCCTCGTTCGATATCGAACTGCCCCTTAACCAGTCGCTTTCTCGTGAGGTTGGTAGCAAAGAAAATTATCAGACGAATCTACGGCTGTCAGTGCCTCTGTTTACGGGGGGAAAGATCAGCGGCAATGTCAGTGCGGCCAGCGCCTCTGTCGATTTATACCGGGCTCTCAAAGATGCCAATCTCAATCAACTTTTGTACCAGACGCATGTCGAGTATCTTTCCCTGTGCCGGGCTGATCGACTGCTGGATGCCGCCCGTGCCTCACTGAAACGGGCGACAATTATCAAGAATGATATCGCCGCGCTTTTTGCGGCGGGAGCCGCTGATTCGGTGGATCTACTGGAGGCCGATCTGGCTTCGGTGCAGGCAGATCTCAAAGTAAAAGAGGCTGCCAGCTTCAGGCGTTCAGCTGAAATCAGGGTGACTATTCTTCTCAATCTGCCTGTGCAAGACAATCTGGTGATCTCTGATATTCTGCCTCCTCCAGATACGATGGAGATAAAAGGTACTTCAGTGCCCATGGCGGAACTGCGTGCTGCTGAGGCGACTGTCGACCTTCGTCGGGCACAAGTGCGGCTGACCCAGTCAGCCTATTTCCCAACTATTTCAACCTACGGCGGTTACTCGTACGGAAAACCAAACCTCGATTTTTTCAACAACAAGTGGAACGACTACTTCACCGTAGGCGTCAGTTTGACCTGGTCGTTAAACCTGGGAAGGAAAGAGCGCTACGAAGTGCAGAGGGCAGAATATTCTTTGCTGGCAGCTCAACGAGAGCGTGACGAAATCTCCGATAGGCTCCAGCGCGAAAGACAACTTGCCCTGGAGAACCTCAGGCTCGCATACCTGAAGCATGAAACGAACCGGTACAACTACAAAATAACCTCCGACAATTACCGTCTGGCTGCACAGAAGCATCACCAGGGTGTTCTCTCATCGAACCGGTTACTTGAAATCGAGGCCTCTCTAAGTGAGGCAGAAGCGGCGCTGGCGGCCACGCTTGTCGACTACTACATAGCCCGAAGCGCATACTACTTCTCAGTGGGCTCGGAAAAGCTAAAGGAGGGTTTCTAAAATGGACGCAAAGCATCTCTTGGTCACTTGGATTTTGTTTGTACTGAGCGTTACCTCGACGGGGTGTAATAGGAGCAACGATGTTGCCAGCGGCTCTGGATTCCTTGAAGCCGATGAAGTGATCGTGTCGGCCGAGGCTACCGGCAGAGTGGAATCAGTTCGCTTTAACGAAGGCTCACAGGCCAGTGAGGGTGATACCCTTCTGATAATTGATGCCAGCCGCCTGAAGTTGGAACTGGAATCGGCGCTTGCAGGGCATAAGGTTGCGCAAACCCGACTGCAAACCGCAAAATTGCAGTTTGAAAAGGCCAAGGAATCGGAGCGATTTGCCAGCTCCGAGCGCGACCGTGTTGCTTCGCTTGCGAAAACCGGCACCGCCACCCAGAAGCAGCTCGATCAGCTTGAACATGAGTGTGCCTTGACGGCGCTTGGAAGTCGCGCCGCCCAGGCCAATATCACAGCTACCGAGGCAGAACTTACCAAGATTAAAGCTGACATAAACCGGCTGCGACGTCAACTGCAGGACTGTTATCCGACATCTCCTATGAACGGGACTATTACTGAAAAACACATCGAGAAAGGAGAATTGCTGGTAGTCGGCAAGCCCATTGCCAAGATTTCACGTCTTGACACGCTCTGGGTCAAGGTCTACCTGACCACGGGGGATTTCGCTGAGATTGAGCTGGGTGACAAGGCAACCATCGATACTGAATCTGGCGAAAGGCAGTACCACGGTGAAGTTGTATGGACATCGGAGGAAGCGGAATTCACACCCAAGAATGTCCAGACCAAAAAATCGCGCGCCAACCTTGTTTACGCTGTCAAGGTGCGAGTCGGAAATGAAAACGGTCGGCTGAAGATCGGTATGCCCGTTTTTGTTACTATCGAGAAGTAATGGCATTTGTAACAGTATCCCATCTATCAAAAGCCTACGGAAAAATTCTTGCCGTCAACGACTTCTCTTTCGAGGTTAACGAGGGTGAAATCTATGCCCTGGTGGGGCCGGACGGAGCCGGCAAAACAACCATCATGCGTACTCTATGTAATCTCCTGGATGCCGATATCGGCTCAGCCTTCGTTGAAAACCTGGACATATTCAAGCAGTTTGACCGGATAAAGCCACTGCTGGGCTACATGCCCCAGACGTTCTCGCTCTATCCCGACCTGAGCGTCGAGGAGAATCTCCTCTTCTACGCCGGTATCTATGGCATCACCGGTGATCGGTATAGGAAGAAGCGCGATTATCTTTACACTTTCTCCAATCTCGAGCCATTTTCCAACCGGCGAGCCGGAGACCTTTCCGGCGGCATGAAGCAGAAATTGGCGCTTTCCTGTGCCTTGATGCACGATCCGCAACTGCTGCTGCTCGACGAGCCGACGACCGGTGTGGACCCGCTATCCCGGCGGCAGTTCTGGGAAATCCTGTTGAACCTCAAGAAGCAGGGAAGCACTATCATAATCACGACTCCTTACATGGATGAAGTGGCCCGCGCCGACCGAGCCTGCTTTGTATTTGACGGCAGGAAACTTACCGAGGGAATACCGGCGCAGTTGATAGACCTGTTTGATGGAAAAGTGTATTTCCTGGATATCGAACCGACCAGACAACTCGTCAACAGAATCAATGAAACGCATCTGGTTCGCTCACAACGCTTTGGTTCCGGTTTGCATCTCTACACAAGCGCTGACCTGAATCAAGAGGACGTGTCAGCAGCTCTTAAGCGGATTGGCGTTGACGCCAGCAAAGTGACGCCGATCGAACCCGACCTTGAGGATTGTTTTATCCAGTTGATGGAGCGTGCGAAATGAATCAGCAGGCGGTAGTGATTGAAAACCTGTCGCGGCATTTCGGTCAGTTCAAGGCGGTCGACAACATCTCGCTGACAGTTAATAAGGGAGAGACTTTTGGCTTCCTGGGCGCTAACGGTGCGGGTAAAACAACCACCATACGAATGCTGTGCGGCCTGTTGCTACCTACTTCGGGTACGGGCAGAGTCGCTGGTTTCGACATCTACACGCAGCCGGAACAAATCAAAAAACACATCGGCTACATGTCACAGAAATTTTCGCTCTACCCCGACCTCACCGGACAGGAAAATATGGGTTTCTACGGAGCCGCCTACGGGCTACCGAAATCCTATGTTCAGCAACGTATCGCAGCACTCTCCAACCGCCTGTCGCTGCACGACTTCATCCACCGCCGGGCCGGCTCTCTTCCTATCGGTTGGCGCCAGCGTCTGGCGCTGGGCGTGGCTCTTCTGCACGAGCCACAGATACTTTTTCTCGATGAACCGACCGCCGGGGTGGACCCGGTCTTCCGCCGCAGATTCTGGGAGATTCTATACGAACTATCCGAAGAAGATGTGACGATATTCGTGACCACCCACTACATGGATGAAGCGGAGTACTGCGGACGCATCTCCATCATGCACCAAGGCTGCATAGTCGAGGTGGGACGACCGTTCGACCTTGTGCAAAAGCTCGCCTGCGATAACCTTGAAGATACATTTATCAAGCTGATCAGGTCTGAGGAAAAAGCCAATGCGCAGGCTTAGGTTTATTGCCCAGAAAGAGTTCTATCACGTCCTACGCGATGCCCGCTCGCTTACCATCGTCATTCTCATGCCGATCATGATGACGTTTCTGTATGGCTATGCCATCAACATGGACATAGAAAACATCGTCATTTCCATAGTCGATTACGACAGGACGTTAGAGTCTCGTGAGCTGGCGCAGAGGCTGTACAATTCGAAATACTTCAGCAGACCCAATGAGACGGTTGATTACCATGACCCGGATCAGATCCTGAGGTCAGGACAGACACAGGCTGTCCTGGTCATCAAGCCGGGCTTCGCCAAGGCCCTACACCGAGGGGAATCGTTTGCGTTAGGTCTGGTTGTCGATGGCTCAGATAACAATACAAGCGCCGCCGTTCAGAATTATTCCAACCAGATGCTGCAACAATTCCTCGTCAACCGCCTTGACCCTAACACCCGTATTCAGGGCATAACGATCTCACCACAAATCCTGTACAATCCCGATCTAAAATCCGCCCATTTCTTCGTTCCTGCCTTGGTGGCAATAGTCCTTTTGATGATCTCGGCTCTGCTTACCTCGCTTACAATCGCCCGCGAGAAGGAAACCGGCACCCTGGAGCAACTTCTGACCGCTCCCGTCAAACCAATAGAAATACTTCTGGGAAAGATCCTCCCCTATGTCGTTATCGCTTTCCTTGATGGGATTCTTGTCCTCATCTTCGCCAAAGTCATTTTCGGTGTACCCTTTGTCGGCTCGCATCTGCTTCTACTCGGATTTGGTCTCATATATGTATCCACTTCGCTCTCAATAGGCATCCTGATATCGTCACTGGTCAAAACGCAGCAGGTCGCAGGGATGTTTGCAGTTATGACAACTATGTTGCCGTCGGTGATGTTGTCCGGATTCATCTTTGCCATTAAGAATATGCCGACAGCGCTGCAATTGTTAAGTTACATTGTACCGGCCAAATACTTCGTCACTATTATTCGCGGGATCATGCTCAAGGGGGCCGGACTAAGTCTTCTCGCAGGCCAGGGTCTGTCGCTACTGCTGTTAATGGCTGTAATGATTTTGGTTGCGTCACGGAAGTTCAGCACGAGGGTCGGATAGCCATGTGGCGAGCATTTGTAGGACTTGTTAAGAAGGAATTCCTGCAGGTCTTCCGTGATACGAACATGCTTCGGCTTATTTTCGCCATGCCGCTAATCCAGCTTATCCTCTTTGGTTATGTCGTCAACACCGAGGTTAAACAGATTGCACTTGATGTCTACGACTTTGACCACAGCCAGCTTGCTTGTGAGTTCATCAGCGCCATGCGCGCCGGGAACTACTTCATACCAAACCAAGTCGAGACCTCACTAATAGACCTGCAGAACCGATTCAAAAGGGGCACTGGCGAAATGGCTCTCATTATCCCAGAAGACTTCTCTGAGAAAATCGTCCAGGGGGAGGAGGTCACGATCGGCCTGGTAGCCGACGGCACCAACTCCAACTCAGCCCTGATCGGGTTAGGTTATGCCGCCCGGATCACGCAGAAGTTCTCGCAGGAGCAGAGCCATTTACATCCACTGGTGGAACTAAGACAGCAGGTTCTTTACAACCCAGAGGCTGAGTCGGTCTACTACATGGTGCCCGGCATCGTGGCGGCCCTGCTGACGATGCTGGCGGTTATGCTTACCTCAATGAGTATCGTGCGCGAGCGCGAACAAGGCACCCTCGAGCAATTGCTCGTCACCCCCATCTCCACGATAACCCTCCTGCTTGGAAAGATCACCCCGTTCGCCATTTTGGGACTGTTTGAGACAGTCTTTGTTCTGACTGCCGGCGCGCTTTGGTTTGGAGTCCCCTTTGTCGGTTCACCGGTATTGCTGTTTGTACTGACAGCAATCTACCTTCTGGCTGCGTTAGGTATGGGGATGTTTTTCTCAACGGTGACAACAACACAACAGCAAGCGATGTTTCTCGCCTGGTTTTTTGCGATTTTTGCACTGCTTACTTCCGGTTTCTTTACCCCTATTGCCAATATGCCACAGTGGCTGCAGTACCTTACATATCTAAACCCGATGCGCTATTTCCTGAGCATTGTCCGTGCCATTATGATGAGAGGCGCCGGGTTCTTCGATTTGCTGCCGGACATCATAGCTCAGACGGTCTTCGCCATTGTCATATTTGGTTTCTCAGCTCTGCGATTCACCAAACGGTAGCAACAAGGCGATCAAAGCTGTTTTTGTGCGTGGTCAGCAATCCTTTCCTGACCCAACCAGTGTAGCCGTTACGACAGGGCTCTTGACAGCGTAGGGAAATATCAAAAAACAGCTTCACAACAAATTACTCCGCCACAACATCCCCAAACGAGCTTGAGGATACAACCTCGGTCGACTCTTGTTGATACTGTAATAGTAGTGTATACTCACCATTGTACAACCATGAAGCTATTGCGAAAACGACCGCCGACGGTGCCACCGGCCAAAGCTCCGAGACTCGGGGATCACAACAGCGGGTGGTTTGCTGCTCTGAGGCAGCCGGCCCTACCAAGTTTGAATGAGGATAAGCTATGCCAAGGACCTCGCCCTTTGAGACACATACAAACAAGTACGAAGAATGGTTTGACAAACACCCAGACATCTATCAATCGGAGCTTCGTGCTCTGAAGGCTCTACTGCCGAAGAGTAACGCAGGAATTGAGATCGGCGTCGGAACCGGTCGCTTTGCAGCGCCCCTGGGGATTACGATTGGGGTTGAACCATCCAAAGCTATGGGACAAGTGGCACGCAAAAGAGGTATTGATGTCATCACCGGGGTGGCTGAAGCCCTCCCCTTTGCGGAAGCTCAGTTTGATTTTGCACTTATGGTGACCACTATCTGTTTCCTGAACGACATAGATGCTTCATTCCGGGAGGCATACAGGGTCCTTAGGCCGGAGGGGGCTCTTATCATCGGCTTTATCGACCGCAACAGCCGGCTGGGGAAGATCTACCAGGAGAAGAAGAAAGACAATGTTTTCTACAAGGATGCGACCTTCTATTCGGTAGATGAAGTCGTCTCGCGTCTTCAGGAGGCAAAGTTCAGAGATTTTACCTTCGTTCAAACCCTTTTTGAAGAGATGCATAATGACGCCGGAAGGCAACCATTCAGGGAAGGTTACGGGGAAGGTTCCTTTATAGGAGTCAAGGGTTGGAAATAACGAGCGTCAGGAACTGAACCGGCTACTTTCCCCCAGCTCTTCTCCGGTCAGGCACACGGGAATAAACAGCCCGACGATGATTGACGGTCAAGGTCGCGGTTCAATCTCATCTTTACCGGCAACAACGTCGACTTTGTCGGAGATATCAATTGCCTTTGTTCCCTTGCTCCTTGAAGATAGAAGCTTCCGCACCGTTGTCCCCGCCAGACGGCGAATCAGGCTGTCCGGTTTTCTCAAATCGTTAACGACGTATCCGACAATTGGGGCCAGGATAGTGGCTGCTCCGGCTGTTTTCGCCTTTTTCCCGGAGAAGTATCCTCTCACCCGTTGTCGAAGTCTCCGACCTCCGCCCCCTGAGCGGGCAGTGTCATCAGGCGACTTATTCATAAGTATCATCTCCCCAAAGATGGTTATTCAAGGCTCCTCACGCTTGCTCGGCGGTGCCGGTACCCGATCCGAATCCCCACCGGCTACCAAACATGTGTTTCGACCTTCTTCTATAATATAATACACGTTTGGGTTACAGATGATAATTCTCAAGAGTTTTTTCGCTGTATCCAGGGGGACTCCCTCGAATACACGTTTTGGTAGGCAGCAGTGCGCTCTGCTTTCCTACAAGTCAATCAGCCGATAATCTTTAACCTCGTATATTTTGCCATGATCTTCTTGAGGCCCACCCCGGAGAACATGATTTCCAGTACCAGCGAATCGCCATACCCTTCTACCTTCACGATCTTCCCTCGTCCAAAGGTGGGGTGGTGGACGATACGACCGGCCTGCAAGCTGTCATCCTGATCGAAATCGTAGTGTATTCCCTCCTTGCTCCGGCTGGTCGAAGCAAACGAGCGCGAAAAGCGAGAAGGTAGCTGGGAGGAATCAGAGATATGCTCAAAGTGGCGAGTAGTACGCAGGTCGACTTCTTGCACCAATTGTTCGGGTATCTCTTTTATAAAGCGTGATGGGATCGACTGTATCTCGCCAAATCGGTATCGGACGGTGGCCGACGACAGGTAGAGGTCCCTCCGGGCGCGGGTAGCCCCAACATAGAAGAGGCGGCGTTCTTCCTCAAGCTCCAGCGGTTCAGAAATGGACCGCTGTAATGGAAACAGCCCCTCCTCCAAACCGACCAGGAAAACAGTGTCGTATTCCAGTCCTTTTGCCGAGTGAATGGTCATCAGTGTCACTTTATCGTCTGTCTCGTCATACTCATCGATATCTGTAAACAGCGAGATTTCGGCAAGATATTGCGCCAGGGTTGCGTGCACATTGGAGCGGGCAAACTCGGCCATGCCCTCAATAAAGGCCTCCACGTTTTCTATTCTTGTCTGGCCGATTATCTCCCCCTCCGAGCGCAACTCCTCCAGCAAGTTCAGATCCTCAACCAGCGCCTGCGTTAAGAGGTCTATGGCAACTGTCTCGGCCTGTGCCCGGTACTTTTCAATCAGCTTAACAAACGGCTCAAACCGATTCCGCCTGTTCGCCAGCTCCGGATACTCGTCCGCGTGTAACAGGACTTCATACCCGGAGATACCGTTGCGGCGGGCAAGGGTAGTAATATCGGCAACCGTCTTGTCTCCAATTCCTCGTCGGGGATAGTTTATAACACGCCCGAACGAAATGTCATCCTTGATATTGACAACCAGCCTGAGGTAGGCCATCAGGTCCTTGATCTCTTTCCTCTGGTAGAAGGAAATGCCGCCTATGATCTGATAGGGGATGTAGCTCCGCCGCAACTGTTCCTCAAAAGGACGTGACTGAGCGTTGGTGCGGTAGAGCACGACTGTCTCTTTGAGGTCGGTTTCCGGTCGGCGGCGATTGATCTCCTCCACCACGTGCACGGCTTCTTCGGCTGCGGAATCCACCAATAGCAGCTTCAGCTTCTCCCCGCCCTGCGTGTCAGTCCACAGAGTTTTGCCTTTGCGAGCTTCATTGTTCTCGATTACCGAGGAGGCTGCCTGAAGGATGACGCTGGTCGAGCGGTAGTTCTGTTCCAGCTTGATGATCTTCGCGCCGGGGAAGTCTTTCTCGAATTCGAGGATATTGCGTATATCCGCCCCACGCCAGCCGTAGATGGACTGGTCTTCATCACCGACAACGCAGATATTGTTATGCTCTCCCGTCAGCGCCTTCAACAGCAGGTACTGCACGTGATTGGTATCCTGATATTCATCCACCATCAGATACCGAAAGCGGTGTCGATACTTCCGGCTGATCTCATCACTGTTTCTCAACAGCCACACAGTATTGAAAAGGAGATCGTCAAAATCCATGGCGTTGCATCCCCTGAGACGTTTCTGGTAGAGGCTATAGATCCGAGCGGTGGCGCTTTCGAAATAACCTGTAGCGGAACCGGCAAAAGCATCGGCTGACAGCATCCGATCTTTGGCTGCTGAAATCTTTCGCAACTGGGACTTCGGCGTGAACTGACTACCCAGCAGCCCCAATTCCTTGATGCACCGTTTCACAAGGGTTTCAGAATCATCAGCATCAAAGATCGTATAGGAGCTGTCATAACCAAGTGCGCCGGCTTCCCGCCGTAGAAAGCGAGCGCAAAAGGAGTGAAAAGTGGAGACATTCATTTCCAGTATTTCACTGCCCAGCAGTCGGGAAATCCTCGTTTTCATCTCTCCGGCGGCTTTGTTGGTAAATGTGACCGCCAGGACCTGATGTGGCTCGGCCATCCGTTCGGTGAGGATATACGCCAGCCGACGAGTAAGTACGCGCGTCTTGCCCGATCCCGCTCCGGCAATAACTAGCAGAGGGCCAGAGACCATCGTAACAGCTTCGCGCTGTACCTTATTCAGATCCTTCAGGAGTCGACTCATGATGACCCTGGGAATATAAACCCGGCAACCGGCAGCGCAACCAGATTCCTTTTCTTCTTGCCAAAATCAAGTCAACTGGATAAAATACGGAAAACCTCTTAACCATATTTTCGAAAGGCAAACATCATGATGAAGAGATTGCTCGTTTTGACTCTCGCCGCAGTCGTGATTTGCATGCCGGCGACAATCTTGTCAGAAGACAAAGAGCCGGCATCAACACCGGAGGTAAAACCTACCAAGGAGGCAAAGCCCACCTCAGTCAAGGCCATCGACTGGAAAGAACTCTCCAAAGTGCTGCCGGAAGAAATCAAGGGAATGGAGGCCGGCGATCTTGACGGCGGGACATTTACCATGGGAGACCCAACCAATCCCGGCCAGCAGTTCAGCTATTCGTCGGTCGAACGCACATTCACCACCGAGACCAAGGGAAAAGATGACAAGGAGATCACTATCAGGATTCTGGATTACGGCCTCAACAAGATGATGCTTGCTCCCTATACCATGATGATGGAGTATGATACCCCCGACGGCAGCATGAAGACGACCGAGATCAAAAAGCACAGAGGTTGGGTGATAACTGAAAAGGACGATGGTGAGATAGAAAACTATCAAATCATCCTGCTGGTCGCTGATCGGGTAATGGTAATGTTTGAAGGCGACGAACAGACCTCCCTGGACGAATTAACAAAACTGGCAGAACAGTTCGATTACGACAAGCTGGCCGAAATGGCCAAATAGGAAGCTACGCTTTCGACTTTCAAACCAGAGGCGCCGATTGGCCGACCAGCTCATCGGCGCCTTGACTTGTAATCAAATCAAAAAACATTCCAGGGGACTCTTTTCCCAGATAAAGATGAACGGATTTCCCGCTGAGCACCAGATGTAAGGTCGATGTCAGCAGGTTGGCAACTTAGGCCATCTGCCACAGCTTAACATACTCCTTGCCAAAGGTGCCGGTCACGTTATACTATTACGCTATATGAAGCTTGGAATTATCGGAAAACCTCAGTCGGGTAAGACGACCGTGTTCAATGCCGCCTCGGGCCGTCATGAAACAGTTGGCGATTTCAGTCAGGCAACGCACCGATCGGTAATCAAAGTCCCCGATGAAAGACTCGAGAAATTGGCCGCCCTGGTCAAGCCGCCAAAGGTCACACATGCTGAGATTGAGTTTCTTGACTCCCCTGGCTTCACGGGCAAGGGCAAACACTCAACCGGCTTCGACATCAGCCCGGAACTCCGCCAGACCGACGCGCTGGTGGTAGTCGTAGATGCCTTTTCGGCTGAGTCCAAACCGGCCCGCGACATTCAGGACATGATTGACGAGATGATCCTGGCCGATCAAGTATTGATAGAGGGCAGCATCAAGAAGAAATCGAGAAAGATCAAATTGACAGGAGACAAATCTGAAAACCGGGAATTTGAACTGCTCAAGAAGTCTCTCCAAGCGCTGGAACAGGAGAAGCCGCTGATTGATCTTGAGTTGCAGGAAAACGATGCGAAACTCCTCCGCGGCTATATGTTTCTGTCCCAGAAGCCCCTGTTGATTGTTTTCAATATCGCCGAAGAAGCGCTTTCAAACGCTGAGGAGATTTGTCGCGAGCATGAGCACCTGGTGGCACCGGGCAAACGCGAGCTGGCCGTCGTCTGCGGCGAAATTGAAATGGAATTGGCTTCGCTTGAGCAAGAAGAACAGAAAGCATTCTTAGACGAGTTGGGTATAGCCTCTCCGGCAGTAGAGCAGGTGATTCAAAAATCCTACGGACTGCTCGGTTTGATTTCGTTTTTCACTGTCGAGGGGCCGGAGCTGAGGGCCTGGCCTGTCAAAAAAGGTACTGTGGCACACAAAGCCGCTGGTGTCGTACACAGCGATATCGAGCGCGGTTTCATTCGCGCCGAAACGACCGCATGCGAGGACTACATCGCCTACCAAACCCCTGCCGCCCTGAAGGCAGCCGGGAAAACACGTCTTGAAGGCAAGGGTTACGTGGTGCAGGACGGCGATGTGGTCCGATTTCGGTTCAACGTGTAACTCATAAGGGATGACCCCACAAATCTGACAATAAGCCGGTTATTCATAAGATGATAAATGGTGCCGATAGAGAGGGTAACATTGAGAGTTGCGCCATTGTAATGACAATGAGGTGTTCGTGGTTGACGTGATGGACAGTACAGAAAAAGAGGAAGCCACCGCTACCCAGGTCCTGCCGATTCTGCCCCTGAAAGGCACGATCGTGTTTCCCTACCTGGTTGTTCCCTTGATGATACAGTCTGTAGAGCAGACCCGTCTGGTTGACGATGCTCTCATGCGCGGTTCGCGCATCGGCCTCTTCTTGCAAAAGGACCCAAAACAGGACAATCCCTCTCCGGACGATTTGTATCAAGTCGGATGCTCGGGTAATATCCTCAAAATGCTGCGCTTCCCCGATGGGACAGTGCGTTTTTTAATACAGGGACTGGCGCGAATCCGGATAACGAGGTTCAGCTCCGAAACCCCCTCGATGATGGCGGAAGTGGAAGAGCTTGAGGAAATTGTCAAGGAAACGGTCAAACTGGAGGCTCTTGAGCGCAATATACTGGAGCAGGTCAAGATGCTGTCCGATCTGGCTCCATACTTGACGGAAGAATTCCATGTATCGGCCATCAACCAGGATACACCGTCTAAACTGGCTGATTTTGTTACTTCCAACATCAACATCTCCATGGAGCAGAAGCAACAATTGCTGGAAGAGCGAGATATTCTCAAACGAATGAATAAGCTGTACCTCGCCCTGAACAAGGAGATTGAGGTCCTGCAGCTTTCGCAGAAGATCCAGGCGCAGGCGGCCAATGAACTTGGCAAGTCACAGCGTGACTACATCCTCCGTGAGCAGATGAAAGCGATTAGGAAAGAACTGGGAGACGGCGACGAAAGCTCCGAGATCGAGGAGTTTGCGAAGAAGATTCAGGACGCTAAGATGCCGGAGTATGCTGAGCAGGCCGCCAGAAAGGAGCTGGATCGCCTCTCGCATATGAACCCCTCTTCTGCGGAATATACTGTGTCGCGAACCTATGTCGACTGGCTTATATCGCTCCCTTGGAGCAAGTCCACAGCCGACAAGCTGGACCTCAAGAGAGCCAAGAGGATTCTCGATGAGGATCACTACGATCTTGAAAAAGTAAAGGACCGCATCCTTGAGTATCTGGCGGTGAGAAAACTGAAATCCGATGTCAAAGGCCCGATACTCTGCTTTGTCGGCCCGCCGGGTGTGGGTAAAACCTCGCTGGGGAAATCAATCGCGCGGGCGATGGGGCGGCAGTTTGCCCGGGTCTCACTGGGCGGTATGCGTGACGAAGCCGAGATCAGGGGACATCGCCGCACTTACATTGGCGCTATGCCGGGACGCGTCATTCAATCTATCAAACGGTGCGGTTCCAATAACCCCGTGATTATGCTTGATGAGGTCGATAAACTTGGCTCTGACTTTCGCGGCGACCCTTCCTCAGCCCTGCTGGAAGTGCTGGACCCAGAGCAGAACGACTCCTTTTCGGATCACTATCTTGAAATAGCCTTTAACCTCTCCCGGGTCATGTTCATCACCACCGCCAACTGGCTGGAACCGATTCCACCCGTCCTCCGTGATCGTATGGAAGTGATCCCGATCCCCGGTTACACCGACATTGAAAAGCTGGCTATAGCCCGGCGGCACCTGATTCCCAAGCAGCTTGAAAACCACGGCCTAACGAGTGACAACCTCGACCTCAAGGATTCGGCTATCAAGGCTATTATCGATGGCTACACCCGCGAGGCCGGACTGCGCAACCTGGAGCGCGAGATTGCCTCAGTAGCGCGTAAGGCTGCTCGCAGGGTAGCGACAGGATCAAAAAAGAAGATAATCGTCGACGCCAAAGGCATATCAAAACTCCTTGGGCCGAAGAAGTATGTCCGGGAGGCGTTGAGTCGTAAAGGACAGGTTGGTGTCGTCCCGGGACTGGCCTATACGGCCGCCGGCGGCGAGTTGTTGTTTGTTGAGGCAACCTCGATGCCGGGCAAAAGGGAGTTGACCCTGACAGGACACCTTGGCGACGTCATGAAGGAATCGGCTCAAGCGGCATTGTCGTTCATACGCTCCAATAGCGCTGACTTGAATATCCCATCAGACGCCGTCGAAAAGCGAGAGATTCACATCCACGTTCCCTCCGGGGCTACCCCAAAAGACGGCCCCTCGGCGGGAATTACAATGGTGGTGGCCCTCGCTTCGCTGCTCACCGGAAGGCCCGTCAAGCCCTGCCTGGCGATGACAGGTGAGATTACTCTGCGGGGACAGATACTGCCTGTCGGAGGGCTGAAGGAGAAGCTGCTGGCTGCCTACCGGGTGGGAATCGATACGGTCATACTCCCTAGGGAAAACCACAAGGATACCATTGAACTGCCACCCGAAATCAAAAAAGGTATAAAGTTGAAGTTTTTCTCCGACTCGCTTGCTGCTATTAAGTTTGCTCTGGAAACAGCCCCGAAAACCAGGTCAGATCAGAAACGGAAAAAAACGAACAGAATTCCGGGTTGAGAAGGACGCAGTTCCCTATGAAACTGGTAACCGCCGAACAGATGCGCCAGATAGACCGGGCAACGATCGACGGACAGAATATCCCCGGTCCGGAGCTGATGGAGAACGCCGGACGCGGAATCGCCGAAAGGTTGTTGGCGAGTGTCATCGACACCCCTCAAGAAGCAAAAGTCGCTATATTCTGCGGGAAAGGGAACAATGGCGGCGACGGCTTTGTGATCGGACGTTATCTTTTCCAGGCTGGAGTCGATGTCACTATCTATTTCATCGGCCCAATCGATAAACTCTCGGCGGATGGACGGCTGAACTTCGACCGTGCAGCCGGGATTGGCATGGGTCTGATTGAGATGACGTCAATAGACATTCTGCCGGAGGAACATAACTGTAACTACATCGTTGACGCCATTTTCGGTACGGGCTTCAGTGGCGCTCCTCAGGGACTGGCCACTGAAATTATCAAGTACATTAATAGTCAGGATAACAAGACAGTCATTTCTGTCGATCTCCCTTCGGGGCTGAATGCCGACACCGGTCAATACGAAGGAGAAGTTGTCAAGGCCGACTATACCTTCCCCCTAGCGTTGTCGAAATACGGCTTGCATGTTTCCCCGGGCCGAGAGATGGCCGGAGAGGTAGAGGTCGTCCCCATCGGCGTCCCCGACTATGTTTTGGAAAAGTTCGATCTCCCTGTCGAGCTTATCACCCGCAAGATGGTTGCGGCGCGACTTCCTGTTAGAAAGCCCAACGGTCACAAAGGGGATTTTGGCAAGCTCTTTATTCTCGCAGGATCGTCCGGCATGACCGGAGCTGCCGCTATGGCGGCCAAAAGCGCTCTTCGCTCCGGCTGCGGTTTGGTGAAGGTCGGCTGTCCTCGGACAGTCATGCCCGTTATTGCCTCCTTGGCTATGGAAGCCACCTCGCGGCCGCTTCCCGATGTTGCCAAAAAGGGTGCGCTGGCGCTGCGAGGGTTGGGTGAAGTACGCAAGCTGGCGCTGGAGCATGACGCCGTCATTATTGGTCCGGGTCTGGGACAGCACCATGAAACTCAAGAACTCGTGCGCCGCTTTCTCTCCAAACTTGTCAAACCTGCAATTGTTGATGCCGATGGTTTGAATGCTCTGGTAGGGCATGTTGATGTTGTGAAGGAAATGAAGGTGCCACTGGCGCTGACGCCGCACCCAGGAGAGTTCAAACGGCTGACCGGTGATATGCCGCCACCGGAATCCGAGATACACGAACGTATCAAGGTGACAATAAAAGCTGCTGCCGATCTTCAATGCGTGATGGTGCTCAAAGGCAGTCCTACTCTTGTGGCGAATCCGAGCGGCTCCTGCTACGTCAACCCCACCGGCAACAACGGCATGGCCACCGGTGGTTCGGGCGATGTGCTGTCGGGAGCGATCGGCTCGTTTTTGGCCCAGGGAATGTCAGCTATCGATGCTGCTGTCTGCGGGGTCTATGTTCACGGCCTGGCCGGTGATTTTGCTGCTGCCAACCTGACCAGGCGGAGTATGATAGCCGGCGACATGATTGAATACCTGCCTGACGCCTTTGCCGTCGTGGAGTGAAAGTTGCAACTGCTCAAATATCCGACTCCTAAAATCGGGAACTGATATCAGTCTTCTCTCAGAAGCTATCCGGTAGTCGGTCCTGACAGCGCCGTGATAAGTTCCGTTAAGGCGAGTTCTGCTACTGCAAGCAAAGCCCGCCGGTTTGCTCTCGGCGGGCTTTGGAATTTGCGTGCACCCACCTCCGAGCCGCTGCCGAAAAACCCTTCAGGCAGCCAGCTCCGGCCGGGCGTCCCTGCAACACACACAAGTGACTACTTACCGCTGCTACCTCCCGGTCCTGACGGGGTTCATAGGCTTCTGTTGTACAGGACCCAACCCTCAACACCGCTTACCCGTCGAAGTAAATCGACCGCTAAGCCCTCGGGTGGGAATTCAGTCCCGGTATAGCGGATTCCGGGTTACAGGGCACCGCTAGCTCCCCACCTAGCACAGGCTAAGCCTGATTTATAGGCATCGTCAGTCTTACAAGCATCGCCTGATTTATTTTTCACAGGATATAACAAATGTAGCCAAAAGTCAAAACCAGATTCCAGTAGGTTACGCTGGTTTGCGGTGTGACATTTGGGTGTCAAGTTGGAATAAATCGCCGGCTGTGTAGCGGGTAGTTTTTATGGTAGCGCC
>CAYQDB010000018.1:0-47583 GCA_964416195.1 uncultured Ignavibacteriales bacterium | reverse complement strand
TTATCCGCGGAGTGGAGAGAGTGACGGCGCGCGTGGCGTCGACCGTGCCGTTCTCATTTAGAGATATGACAAACTCCCCTTTATCGACTTTGGCCGTTGGTATCTCATACGATGTGGAAAAGAGGGCATTAATGCCGTAATAGCCGCCAAGAATTACGGTGACTATGATGACGACAAATATGAGCTTTTTCAAAGTGTTTTTCCTCATCTTTGATATTCCGCTAAACAAGACGTCAGCGCCATTTGTACGGCAGGTTTCTCCGAGACCTGCCGTAATTGGCAGGAGCCAGGAACTCCTGCCTTACAATTCTGTGTTATTAATGCCAAAGCTTGTACATCTTTCATCAGCACCCTCACCAGCCTGGAAAAGGTCTCTCGGTTGCCAATCTTCGTCTGGCGTACAAGATGTTCAACAATCTCATGGCTACCATTCAACATAGCTGTAACGTATTATGACAACCGATGGGAAAAAAAGATTAATGCCATCGCTTTATGACAGGAGATAAGATACAAGGGCAGGTTTCTCCGAGACCTGCCATGATTGTCTAACACACCAACAACAAGAACGGATTTCTTCACATTGCCGTCCCTCACGGTTGAGACTCTACTCTGCTGGATACAGACCCCGGCCAAGCAGATACATAGTAGGTCGGGTTCCGAATGGAATCCGCCTCAGGCGGACGAAATGAGAAACCCGACAATAGCTCTGTTCCTGTTCCATATCAGTTTTATACCGGCTCACCGAAAGGAAAGTTGCTTCCTTTCTCATAATTTCCACCGGCGATGGGTCCACATCCACTGATCCGGGTATTTGCGTATCCCGTCCTCAAAGGACTTTGTGTACGCCATCGTCATTGTTTCAATATCCTTTTCATCGTCGCCGCTGTTGGGAGGGTAAATCAGCTCACTGGCCATAACCACGTGCCGGTCGTACCGCTCACGACGCATTAGAAGTGGGATTAGGGGACACCCCGCCTTCAAAGCAAGCGCCGCCGGGCCCTTGGGAGTGGCCGCTTTGCGTCCAAAGAAGTCCAAGACCACACCGCCTGAGGGCGCATGTTGGTCGGAAACGAGAGCGGTAATGTGATTTGCCCGGAGGCACTTGAAGATACCGCGGATACTTGTCTTGAGAGGGATGATGCTCGCTCCCATCTCCCTTCGAAAGTCGTTTAACAAGCCATCCACTTTCCTGTTGTGCTGTGTGCCGACAAGAAAATCAACGGGAAAACCACTTGCAGCAACCCAACTCCCTAGGAGCTCCCAGTTGCCGAAGTGAGCGGTGACAACAATCGCCCCCTTACCTCCACCATGCGCTCTCTGCAGATGTTCCAATCCATCCCCAACGATAATTCTCTTTGCCCCATCGAGCTTGATCTTCCCGAAGCGGCTAAACTCCACAAGCGTGCGCCCTATGTTTTTGAACACGCGCTTGACTATTGCCCGCATCTCCTGTTGGGAAAGCACGTCCCCCATTGCTTTATTCAAGTTATCATAGGCAATCCGTCGCCGCGAGGTAAGTAGCACATAGGCCAGACTGCCGAGCGCCGCCCCAAGAGCATCGGCCAGTCGGGGTGACATAAGACCGGCCAGCTTCACGCCAAGCAGAGTAAAACAATATTCGATGTTATGGCTCAACCACGCCATGGTTCGTCTTCGTCGTCTATCTTTTCGGGACGGTTGGGATCGCCATAGTCAAAGTCAGTTGACTGCAGTCGCTCTTCCTGTTCCCACTTCTTGTAGTATTGCCGTCTCTTTCGATAGCGCAACAGTCCCCCGATGACAACGATTATAGCAAGGGCTACCCAGAAGTACATAGTGTCTATCAGAAGGGCTTTAGCGTTATAACGAGTGCTCAAATGCTTCTCGAACTCCTCTTCGAACTCGCTGTAGTTCGCTCCGCTGGTCGCAATCAGGGCATCGTCAACTGACGAACCTTTCGCGATTTCGTCAAGGAACCTGTTGAGCGCCTCTTTTCCATACTCATTGATCAGATAACTCACCGCCAGATACGACTCGGCATAGGCCACCTGCGCCTGGCTTTGGTTAAAACGGTTCACCCTCTGGATTTTTCTCAAAGGGATGAATTCCCCGAAAATGGCAGCCTTGCCCATGGCCAGATTATCCGACCAGCTCCACTCCGTAGACACCAGCATCGCGACGCCTTCGTCAAACCACCTTGGCACCGAGTAAAACCCTCTCCTGTCTGCTACGACAAGATGGGCGTACTCGTGAGCCAGAAGCTCAGCCAGGGACTTGCCGATGTTGAATTTGTCCGGTGACTTGATGGCGATAGATTTGCGTTCAGGGAGAGCCGCCGCCGCGCCCCAATCGGGAAAGCGCCCCCGTATCAGCCTCTTGAAAGAGTTATCATCCTCAACAATGTAGATCGACGCTTTGTATGGCAGCGTATCCCTCAACATCTCTTTCAATCGCAGCCTCACGCTGTTGAGAAGAGAGTCGGACGGCTGAACGTATCGCGGGTTGTCAACATAGTAGATGAAATGATCTCGCTCAATGGCGTCAGGAATCCCCTTGGCTTGCCCCATGACGGCTACTGCTGTCAAGGCCAGCCACGCGGCAACAGCCTGTTTCATAATCCTACACATTTAATAAAGATAGTCAAATATCCCAACTTAGCAAGACTGTCTTGATCCTTTGCCTCGAGAGAAGACCCTGCAGCAGTGCTTTACCCATCATAACCCCACTAAAGATTTCAGCCCTTCCACCTCCTTCCCGGTCAGATGTCGCCAGGCGCCCGATGGCAGACCTCTTGCCGTAATACCTCCAAATGCCACGCGACGCAGCCTACTGACTGGGTGCCCAACACTCTTACACAGTTGCTTGACTTCCCTCTTGCGCCCCTCAGTCAATGTCAGTCTCAGACGGGTTGCATTCTTTCCATACCCAAGAACATCAACTCGCGCCCGACCTATCACGCCATCCTCCAGCATGACGCCGTGTTGAATACTCATACCATCCTCACGCCTGAAACGACCGGCCACTGTCGCCTCATACACCTTTTCAACCTGGTATCTCGGATGTGCCAGCCGGAAGGCCAGGTCGCCATTGTTACAAAGGAGCAAGACGCCCTCGGTGTCGAAATCGAGTCGCCCGATCGGGTAGACATGGTGGCTCAGATTCTTCAGATAATGTAAAACAGTTTTTCGCTTAAAGGGATCGTGCAGTGTCGTCATTACTTTCCGCGGCTTGTTGAGAACAACGTAGACCTTTTCTGCCACAGGCACGACAACTGCGCCGTCGACTTTCACTAAATCGGAGGTCTCATCGACAAGCGTCCCCACCTTTTCCACGGTAACATTATTGAGAGTAACGCGTCCCTCGGCAGTCATAACCTCCGCGCCGCGACGAGAGGTAATTCCACACAGAGATAGGTACTTGCTGAGTCTGATCAAAGCCTCTCCCCTCCATCGAGATAATGTGACCCTATCACTTGAGGCTCCCTGAACAAGTCCAGGAGCATCAGGTCCCGCATGGTTTTCTATCGGATCAAGCTATGAGCTTTCCCGTGCGGTATTCAGGTCAACAATTACACCCGTCTGTGCTTGATCGGCCTCGTCCGCATCGACTGTCTCTTCCTCAGTGCCGTCTGTCGAATCGATATCGGTGTCGGGGGAAGGTGAGGGGTCACTCGACGTCAGTAGTTCACCAGTGATCTCATCGATCTCTATTGTTCGATTGGGATCGTAAGTACCGTCGGCAATGTTCAACTTCACGGCATAGTCGCCGCCGCCCAACTCCAACTCTGTTTGTGACCTTGAATCCTGCAATGAAATCAGCTCCTCGATCTCGGACATCCGGGGAAGGTCCTCCAGGCTGTTAAGGCCGAAGAACTTCAGAAATTCATCGGTAACGCCGTACTGGAGAGGTTTGCCAACGGTAGAAGCGCGCCCCCTGATCGTGATCAAGCTCTTTTCCAAGAGGTTGTGTATTACACCATCAGAGGCAACGCCGCGGATATGTTCTATTTCAACCCTCGTGACCGGCTGACGATAAGCGATGATGGCCAATGTCTCCAGCGCCGCTCTGGTGAGCCGCATCTTGCGCCGCCGCGTAAACAGCTCCTCGACGCAGCCGGTGAACTCCGGCACAATATAGAACTGGTATCCACCGGCAAGCTCGCGTATCCGGTAGGCGGCCCCGGCCTGCATGTAACGGTTGTTAAGTTCAGCCACTGCCTGACCGACTTTGCCAATCGTCATATCATCTACGACCTCGGCTATTTTCCGGCCGCTCAACGGTTCCGGGGACGCTAAGATCAGCGCCTCAACGACTGAGTTGCGAATCCCATCGATCATCACCTATACCATCACCTCTTTTTCAACCTCCGAGCGCTCCAGCAAATCAATAGCCTGCTGTCCAGTCTCAAACGCCTCCCCGCGATAGACACGCAACTCGGCAAATAGCCGGGACTGCTCAATAGCCACTCGTCGCGTGCGGGCCAGCTCCAATAGGGCAATAAAAGTAACTACCGCGACAACTTTTATCGGCATATCAGCAAACAAGTCGTTGAACGTCGAAAACTCCACGGCCTGCAACCGGTCGATAATGTAACGCATCCGGTCCAGCACCGATACTTCCTCGGTAGCGACTTGATGAAACGTCTCATCCCGACGAGCCGACAACACATCCTTGAAAGCTGTCAGCAGATCAAACAGAGTTGTGTTTTGCGCCCAATCAATCCTGCTGTCAATCTTCCCCAAAGGCGCCGGTGGGATGTAGTTCCTTTCCTCCAGAAGAGCCTTCTCGCGCAGGATTTCCCCCGCTTCTTTGTACTTCTTGTACTCGATCAACGCCCAAATGAGTTCCTCGCGGGGGTCAGGCTCCTCGGATTCGTTTCCATCTCGGGGCAGGAGCATTCTCGTCTTTATCCGGATCAGGGTAGCCGCCATCAGGATGAACTCACCCGCCAACTCGAGGTTGAGGTTCGTCATTAGCTCAACATATTTCAGGTACTGGTTGGTAATCCTGGCCAGTGGAATATCATATATATCTACTTCCTCTTTCCTGATCAGATAGAGCAGCAGGTCAAGCGGCCCCTGAAAAACGGCCAGATCAACCCGGTAGTCATCAGCTTGCAGATTCGCCGTCGCTGTGGTCATGACTTCTTTCCTCTATAGTTCATTTTCATGGCCGAGCGGACTTTTTCCATAACACTCTGCGCCCGGCTGCGGGCTCGAGCGCCTCCTGTCTTCAGCACATCCCAGACATAATCCGGCTGCTTGAGCAGCTCTACCCTTTTGTTCCGGACAGGTTCAAGCGCCCGGTTGAGATTACGGCTCAACCGCTCCTTGCAGTCTACGCACCCCAGTTCGCCCGTCCGGCACGGGGGAGCTATTTCATCCTCCGCCCCGGGCGTGTACGCCTTGTGCAGGAGAAACACCGGGCAACCTTCCGGATGGCCGGGGTCCCCCTTACGGATCTTCTCGGGGTCAGTATAGAAGCTTTTGATCCGCTTTTCAGTCTGCTTTTCAGTATAGCCGATGGGAATATGGTTCTCGAATGTTTTGGACATCTTGCGGTTGTCGGAACCCAGAATCAACGGAATCTCGGTAAGTAGAGCCTCCGGCTCATTGAAGACCTTTCTGTACAGACTGTTGAACCGTTTGGCCAGGTCGTTGGCCAGCCAGATATGTTTCTCCTGGTCCTTCCCAACCGGCACCTTGTTGGCATTGTAGATACAGATATCGGCAGCCTGCAAGACCGGATATCCCAAAAAACCATAAGAATCGAGTTCATCCTTCTTCTCAAGGTAGGTTGGGAGCCGGGTCAGTGTCGGAACCGTAATCAGCATGGAAAAGATCAGGTGAAGTTCGGCATGTTCTTTCGCTTCAGACTGAATAAAAATGGCGCACTTATCGGGCTCCAGACCGGCTGCCAGAAAATCAACAGCCATTTGAAAGATGTTATCTTTCAGGCCCCGAGGATCTTTGAATTCCGCCGTGAGTGCATGCCAATCGACAATGCAGAGATACATCCAGTAGCGGTCCTGAAGACGAACCCAGTTACGCAGTGCCCCTTCGAGGTTGCCGACGTGCAGCGACCCGGTTGGTTGCATACCGGAGAGAATCGTCTCTTTCCGAGTCGAAACTCCCGTTTGTGATATCTCGCCTGTCTCTTTTTCGTCACTCATAACGCACCATCCATAAGCACATTAGATCCTAATTTTAACCACGATGCCTAACCAAATCAATTAAAACTTTATACAAAAGACCATACGTACTCGTGCCACGTCTGCTATGTTGAGACTCTTAGCCCGCATTATTCACAAACTGAAACTTATTCCATAGCGGTTCTGACAGTATGTCATCGCGAGTCCGCCTAAGGCGGACGTG
This sequence comes from uncultured Ignavibacteriales bacterium, assembly GCA_964416195.1. Classification (GTDB taxonomy): domain Bacteria; phylum Zixibacteria; class MSB-5A5; order GN15; family FEB-12; genus CAYQDB01. The sequence continues at coordinate 41,230 of CAYQDB010000018.1, read as the reverse complement.
GCGATCTCAATTGTGTAGCTACCTCCGCTGCAAGGGATTGCCACGTCGTCTGCCTGTGGCGGACTCCTCGCAATGACATGGTTAGTATCTTATAAATTATGCGGGTTAGGATAGTCCTGCCCCTTTCTCTAACCCAATCGAACGTGGGCAGACTCGAAGAGGTTGCCCCACAATCAGGAGGTGTTCAGATCAATCATCAAAGATTGCAATTTTAACTTGCACCCGGTAGGAAGAGGGCTATTATAATTATGATATGCCACGCAGAGTAAAACAGTCCCGTTCATTTTTTGCCCCGCTGGCGGAGAACTTCGTCCGTCGGCTGGCCAATACCGACAAGCGGCTGCGGCGGAAGGCAATCAGATATGGTTTCTGGGCGCTTGGTCTTTTATTCTGCTATTCGGTGATGGTCGGTACCTACAGTGTACCTCGCATCGCACGCCTGGAGCTGCAAAGGAAGGGGTTGATCGAAACCAATCGCCAACTCACTATTGAGCTTATCGACGCCGCTAGGGTCAAGAAGATGCTTGAGAACGATCCCAGTTACATCGAATACATAGCGCGTACCAAGTATCGCATGGCCCGCCCCAACGAGACGATTTACCGATACCCCGGTCAGTAAAGTAATGGCTCTGGAAAAAACCGAAGCCATCATCCTGAAATCATTCAACTGGTCGGAATCATCGCGAACGGTAGAGTTGTTCAGCCGTGACTTCGGCAAAATCATCCTGGTTGACAAGGGGGGGCGACGCTTCAAAACGAAGCGAGGCAGGCTGATGCCGTTTGCCCGGCTGGAGATAACTTTCTACAAGTCAGTGAGGACCTCAAAAGGATACGTGTCTGAGACGGAACTGGTGGAGCTGTTTGCCTTCGAGAAAGAAGGGACGATGGGGCGGCTGGCGTATGCATCGGCAGCGTGCGAGCTGCTGCATCACCTGCTTTCCGAGGAACAGCCTCAGCCCTCGTTGTACAGTTTCTTCGTCTCATTTCTCAAACTGACAGAGACCGTTGACAAGAGGTCTCTCCCGCCAGTATTTCTTGCGTTTTTCATGGGCCTGCTGTCTCAACTGGGTTACCATCCCTCGCTGGCCAACTGTGTCGGTTGCGGCAGGACGGCCCAAACATGTGAAACAGAGACCGGGGAGGTGTTGTTCTGCCCTGAGCGGGGTGGGATTGTCTGCAGCGCTTGCCAAACCGCCGGAGATTACTATATTCCCTTCTCTCGTGAGAGCTCAAAGCGCCTGGTAGCGTTACAAAACGCTTCCCTTAGCGAGGCTGCCGGCGTGCCGATAGGCTACGGTGAAGTGACACGTCTTCTGGACGCGCTGACTAAGTTTGCGAATTATCAGACGGGTCTTGTTTCGGGACTGAAATCACTGGAGTTCCTCGAGGAATTGAGAAACGGTAATCTGGCGAACGGAAAAGGAAACAGGCAACAATGAGCGCAAAAAAAAACACCAACGACCTCATGGATAAACTCGTCTCGCTGTGCAAGCGGCGTGGGTTCATTTATCCTTCATCAGAAATCTACGGCGGCCTCAACTCCTGCTGGGATTACGGACCTCTCGGAGCGGAACTGAAACGCAACCTGAAGAACTTCTGGTGGGATGCCATGACCAACCGCCGCGACGATATCGAGGGACTTGACGCCGCTATTTTGATGCACCCACAGGTCTGGCACACTTCCGGTCACGTTTCGGAGTTTAATGACCCGATGGTGGACTGCAAAACCTGCAAGGCGCGTTTTCGAGCTGACAAACTGGCCGAAAGCCGATGCCCTCTCAAACCTTCAAAAACGCCGCTGGAGTGCGGCGGCGAACTCACCGAAGCGCGGCAGTTCAACTTGATGTTCAAAACCTTTATGGGGCCGGTAGAAGACGATGCCAGCACCGTTTTCCTGCGGCCGGAAACCGCTCAGGGGATATACGTCAATTTTCTCAATGTCAAGAACTCCTCCCGGCAGAAAATACCGTTTGGAATCGCTCAAATCGGCAAGGCTTTCCGCAACGAAATCACCCCCGGCAATTTCATCTTTCGTACACGCGAATTTGAGCAGATGGAGATGCAGTTTTTTGTGCATCCCCCTGAAGATGAAAAGTGGTTCGAATACTGGCGCGAGCAGCGCTGGGGGTGGTATGAAGAACTTGGAATCAAAACAACCAAACTCCGCTGGCACCAACACGATGACAAGGAACTGGCGCATTACGCCAAGACGGCTTATGATATTGAGTACGAATTCCCGTTTGGCTGGCAGGAACTGGAAGGTATCCACAATCGCACCGACTTTGACCTGAAGCGTCACCAGGAAGCTACCGGGAAAGACATGGGTTACCGGGACGAGCAGTTCAGCGAGAAGTTCATCCCATACATTATTGAAACCTCAGCCGGATGCGACCGTACGCTTTTAACCCTTCTGGTGGACGGTTATGACGAGATGGAGATCAAAGGGGAAAAGCGCGTCTTCATGCGCCTATCACCCAAAGTAGCCCCGATAAAAGTAGCTGTGTTCCCTCTAGTGAAGAAAGAAGGCATGCCGGAGTTTGCAGAGAATGTCTATCACGAACTGAAAAAACGATTCAAGACCTTCTACGATATCTCCGGCGCGATTGGCCGCCGCTACGCCCGTATGGATGAAGCCGGCTGCCCCTATTGCGTAACGGTCGACGGGCAAACGATCAAGGACGAAACCATGACTGTTCGTGAGCGCGATACGATGGAGCAGGTACGTATGAAAACCCCGGAGCTAATCGCATTTCTTGACGGAAAGATAACAGGCCAAGTATAAAGGTTGGGTCTACAGGGGGTCTGACCTGCCAAATATCAGACCGACAAATGCACACACTCCCCCTACCGCCAAGAGCCACCGCCGACGCCTTAGCGTTTCTTCGTCGGAAAGCAGTTCGTACGAAAAGCTGTCTCAGAGCTAACCGGGTAGCAGTACTATATGCCCCAAAGTTGTCGTTCAAGAAAGCGAGCTATATCGGAAGTTGAGGGATACATCGCCTCCGTCGTGCCTCTCCGCTTCTGCCGCTGGTCCTTCAGAGCACGGCCGTTGACAATAACGGTAGGCGATTCCACCGGCTGTTCTGACTCGACGATATCTGCCAGTATCCCCCGTTCCCGTACGAACTTCTTCACAAAATCCATTGTTTTAGCTTGACGCGGGTCCTTGCTGGAATATATAAGGCCAATTTCCATTCTGACCTTCCCTCACTTTCTATTACAAGATAACTCCCCATCACGCCTTGGTCAACAAAAAACCCTTACTCATTTGTATGGTTTTCCCGGACAATTACCTTGTCCAGATGTTTATTCATCTTATACCGCAATCTACCACGCGAGGTTGCATCTATTCGCTCGCAGTGACCTTACAAATGCGCCTATATGGCGATTATTGCTCTGGGCGACAGATACCCGGAGGTTGCCCCAAAAGTGTACTGTCATCACTTCCATGCGTCACCTCTGAAAGCGCGCCCTGTCAAGGCCGTTTTTTGTTTTCGGCTATGCATTTCGGGCACTTCAGCCCCAGGCTGATTTCACCGGAGTCATCTCTTCGTCCGCCTGAGGCGGACATAATTCTGTCTCGGAGGCCAGTCAGGCCCGGCCCTGACAGGCATGTCGCAATCATTGCTCGAGCCTTGATGGCTCATGACGTCTACGCGCTTATGCCTTCGTTGGCAAAACACGCTGTTGAATGGGATCCCCATACCCCTCTTTCTTGGTCAATATCCAATAAGGTTGCCTCCGCCAAGTGCCGAGCCACGGCGTCTGCTCACCTCTCTCTTTGCTTTCCGCGCCACCACGCCCGCGCACCGGCTTTGCCCGCTACCTGCCAATAAAGCAAACGATATAGTAACAAATTGGACGAAAATGACAACTATAAAATCCCCTCGCTGGGCGCGCCCGAGAACTCATGTGTTGCAAAACTACAGTACAATCGCCCCTATGCAGCCACTCCACTACCCCCGGCCGGCCGGCTGGGGAACCGGCAAGACTGTGACTAAAAGCAAGTTCAGAGCTAACACGAACGGCAGTATAAAGAAGGTCAACACGTTGGGATGGTGTTTGCGGAAATACTTCCAAACCGCCCTGTGATGGTACCAGTTTCTTTGCAGCTTACCGGCGTTGCTGCCGTGACCCCATAGGTGGATCGCCCCCGCCGACGGAACGATGTAGTTTGTATGACCATGCCCGCCCAGTCTCAAACAGAGGTCAACGTCTTCCATAAACATGAAAAAACTGCTGTCAAAACCACCCACCGCATTGAATATCTCGTTTCGTATCATCATCATTGTCCCTGCTGTCGCCGGGACCGCGGTCGTGACCTTGTAATCCGGCAGCGTGTACGCTTTGCTGTTACGAATCAGCCTGGAAAAAATGGACCCGCGCGAGAACAGCATGTTGTTCATCTGTGGTAAGTTGCGGGCAGGGCCGTCTTCACGATTAGCACTCTCTCTAATCCGCCAGCCCTGATTATGAAGATGGCGCTGTCTGACTCGAGCTGAAAAGCTCCCTTCTTTTCTTCGATTTTCTCATATTCCCCCTTGCCGTCAAGTAGTTCCACTTCTATACTTATCACGGACGTGTCAGTCACAAACACGCATGCCCTCCCGGAATCGTATGTTATCTTGATGGTGTCAGGAACCGACGAATCCAGTTTGATCGGCAGGTCAGCCTTGTGGATCGTTTGCTGGATTGCCTCATCCCAAGTTCTCAACTTGCCTTTCTTCCTTCTTGGGAGTTGACTATCTGTTACCTCCGTGATGACTGGTCTCCGGGCAAACTCAGGCGGGGGAGACACGAGGCTTGATTCCATCGGTACCAGACCGGTGTCCGTGACCATGAAGGCAGAGATTTTTTGTTGTTTCCGTTTTTGTTTTTCCACTTCAGAACGAAAATCTACTGCCTGACTTTTGGTGACACTGTATGCCTTTATACCAAAATCAATGCCTTTGTTTTGGTCATACGTAGATGGCATGATAATCCCGAGAACTTGCATTGCGTATACTACTCCTATGAAGTCAAACCTAATCTCTGATTTCACCATGTACTTGCCGCGTAACACGTACTGCTGTCCTGTCTGTAAGAAACCAGTCCAAAGGGTGTCGCCACCCAAGAATTCGACACCTGAATCAGATCCGATGTAAGCATAATCGGGTATGCCGCGGGAGTGCGAAAAGGAGTCCAACGGTGTGAAAGTGAAAACCACTTCAAACGGCTCACCGAGCTTCGGTTCACCAATGATCTCTACCTTGCAGTCTGCTTTGAATTCGGGGTACTTGCTTTCGGTTCTGGCGTAAGCAGAAGCGGACAAGGCAATTACAGTGACAAAGAGAACAAGCGCCGCCCCTTTCACCTTGTAGTTTTTGTTGCTAACCATAGGATTACCTCCAACTAATACTTTTTATAGAAATTGCTCTTCTGATATTTCTACCCCAAACTTAGCACTTTCTTCTAGGCTTTTTGTTTTCCATTACCGAAAGATGAATAAGATTCCTTCTCGTCAAGTCTTATTTTGATTTTCTTTGTGGCTAACCTGTAAGTGGCGCACCCGCGGCGCGGAGCCTATTGCCCTACAACACAACCGCCCAACTACCGCCTGTTGGCCGGCTGGGGAACCGGCAAGACTGTGACTAAAAGCAAGTTCAGAGCTAACACAAACGGCAGTATAAAGAAGGTCAACACGTTGGGATGGTGCTTGCGAAAATACTTCCACACAGCCCAGTGATGGTACCAGTTTCTTCGCAGCTTACCGGCGTTGCTGCCGTGACCCCAGAGGTGGACCGCCCCCGCCGACGGAACGATGTAGTTTGTATGACCAAGCCCACCCAGTCTCAAACAGAGGTCAACATCTTCCATAAACATGAAAAACCCGCTGTCAAAGCCACCAACCGCATTGAAGAGCTCGTTTCGTATCATCATCATTGTCCCTGCTGTCGCCGGGACCGCGGTCGTGACCTTGTAATCCGGCAGCGTGTACGCTTTGTTGTTATGAATCAGCCTGGAAAAAATGGAACCGCGCGAGAACAGCATGTTGTTCATCTGCGGTAGGTTGCGGCAGGTGGCCTGGAAGGACCCGTTGGGGAAACGCATGCGTCCCGCGACCGCTCCTGCGTCTTTGTAGCTCCTGATAGCGCCCACAAGTTCTTCTATGGCACCGCTGTCAACTATCACATCGGGATTCAAAAAGAGTAGATACTCACCACTTGCCTTTTGCGCCCCTTTATTACAGGCGACGGCAAAACCAAGATTTTTCGAATTGGCTATGATCTTGGCCTCGGGAAAGCATTCGCACACCACAGAACGGGAGGCGTCGGACGAACAATTATCGACATTGATGATCTCGTGGCCGTACCCGTTGAGGCCCTCCTTGAGGCTGCCAAGACAATCACTCAGCACCGGGAGCGAATTATAAGTTACTATGATAACAGATACTTTGTCTTTGGTAATCGACATACTCTCGACTCAATTCATTTTCCCCAGGATCGCCTTGAGGCGCAGCCACCAGACCATCCAGACCGCTTCGCGGACGATCTTTTTGGACATCTTTGACTCCCCAGCTCTGCGGTCGACAAAAATGATCGATATCTCCTTAATCTTGAAACCCTTCTTCCAGACACGCATCGATATTTCTATCTGAAAAGAATAACCGGTCGACCTCACCGCGTCAAGATCAATTGCCTCCAGTACCTCGCGACGGAAACACTTGAATCCGCCGGTTGCATCTCGCAGAGGGAGCCCGCTGATCACCCTCGTATAGACGTTGGCAAAATAGGAAAGCAACAGCCGTGACATCGGCCAGTTTATCACGTTCACCCCGGCAATGTAACGGGAGCCGATCACCAGGTCATACTCCTTGATCTCTCTCAGAAAATGCTGGATGTACTCCGGTCCGTGGGAGAAGTCGGCGTCCATTTCAAAAATGTAGTCAAATTTCCTTTCAATCGCCCATTTGAATCCGGCCAGGTAGGCCTGCCCCAGCCCTTCCTTCTTTCCCCGGTGCAGTACGTTAACTTTTGATTCCTGTTGTACCAGCCTGTCGGCAATTTCGCCGGTGCCATCAGGCGAGTTATCATCAACTATAAGAACGTGGATACGCGGGTCAAGCGGCAGCACCGCATGAACAATTTTCTCGATGTTCTCCCGTTCGTTGTAAGTCGGGAAGATTATAAGTGCACGCTGCGTATGGGGCATTAACCTGTCCCTTTCTCCGGAGTCTTCGGCGTTCTCGACCAAATCAAACTAAACGCTAAAATAACGATCAAATATAGCGACGTCAACCAGGTAACCAGCCTTCCCAGCCGGTACCTTTCAGAATTGTACTCGAACAGCACCTTCTCAGTTCCTCTCGGGATAGCCACCGCCCGGAAGGAGCCGTAAGCACGAAGCAGTTTGGCCGGGGCGCCATCGACATAGACGTGCCAGGCATCATACCAATTATCCGTTAACACGAGCAACTCGTTGTGTGAGCAGGAAAGCCCCACCAACACCGAATCGGTAGCATAATCGATAATCCAGGCCGAGTCGGATTCCGTTCCAAGAGTATCCGGTACGATACTTATCTCTGGTTCCTCTTCGAGATACACTATTTTTCTGAGGTCCTCCGAGCCGTTCAGGACTTCAGGATAGATATCCCTCCTGTCCGCGAATAAATGATAACGATCCACAAGGTAGACGCGTGGGAAAGCGTTGTCGTTTTGCATCACCTGGATGGATCCAAACGTAGTTGCTATCGAGAGCGGTTTTGCTCCCAGGGCTTCGGGGGGCAATTGCCTATCGGCCGGCATCAACAAATATCTGGCTCCAGTCAGGTTGAGCAGCCGCGGATTGCCATGGTGTTTTGCTCCAATTCCACCCAGCAATTCATCGTACCAGCGAAGCTGGTTGCCATGATAGCCGGTGACCATCTCGACATGGTGAAAAGGCAGCAAATCCGGCTGAACTACCGGGGAAAAGCTCATTACCCGGTAGTGCCCTTGGTGTTGCCGGAAGAACTCTGTAAAGGCATTGGGCGCCCAGACCCGGTTCTGGTCAAAGGTGCGGATAAAGCGTGAGTCAAACCTGACCCCGTTCACCACCGGTACCAGCGCCAGTCCGATCAACAGTCCGATTCCAGCTCTGCGGCTGCGGTAGAGCCAGATGAGAAGCGCCGCTACGACAGTAAATAGGAACGCCAGCCAGGCGCCTGATTGAATTGCCGGCAGGTTGAGGTAGGCCACGTCAAGTTTGCTGAACCCCTTCTGAATGAACGTTGTCGCCGCGTCACTGTAAAACAGAGAAGACCAGAACGACATCATTGCCCGACCAGCCACGCTGAACAAAAAAGCCAACGCCAGCATCAACACCGGCACACCAAACAGAAGGTAGTTAAATCGCTTATCTGCTGCTTTCTTAGCGCCACGCCGCACATCGATCAGGTGTTGCACTCCGAAACCGGCCAGTATCGCTGTGGAAAAGCTGAACAAAAACATAATCATCGACGGCGCTCGCAGCGATTTGACTTTCGGTATTAGATAGTAGAAGAGCTTAAAGACCGGCGTGGTCGCACCGAGAGCATAAAAAAGAGCAAACAGCGCCAGGCCGCCGAAGAACCAGCGTTCTCGCCGACGCGAGAAAAAGAGCCCGATCAGGCCGACAAAGATTGCCACCACTCCAATAGATTCCGAGTTGTCCTTAAAAGCGTTCTTCCCCCAGTAGTATGTCTTCACATTGCTGCTACTGGTACCGCAAAACTCCGGAATGATCAGGGAAAACGCTTCCTCTTCGTGCATCGACCACGACGTCGCCCACTCCCAGCCGCTCTTGGAATCTGCGCGGGGGGAGAAATGGCTTGTATAGATGTACCCTGGGTAGAACTGAATAGCGGAAAGCAACAGGCCGATGATAACGGCATATGCCGCTAGCGCCGCCGGTCGAACCAAGGACACAAGCGTTTTCTTTTCTCTGTACATAACAGCTAATTTGAAGATTGTGTAAAACGCCGCCGCCCACAGCGCAAAATAGGACATCTGAGGGTGAGGAGATAAGACAATAACCCCCAGAACTAATCCCATCAGAGAGGCATTGAGGAAGGCTCTGCGCTCGAAAACACGGTCAAGAAAGAGAATCACCAGCGGGAAAAGAGTAGTGACAAAGATTTTGCCGTCGTGACCGGGCGCTACCATAGAGACCAAGTAGCTGGCGAACATGTAGCACACGCCCGACATCAAAGAAGCAATTTTCGACAACTTGAACTGCCGCGCGGTAAGATACATAAAGAAACCGGCCATAAAGATATGCAGGAACAGGTTTATCCCTAACATGCGGTAGATGGAACCGAAGAACTTCAAGACCGACAGGGGGTAGAAAATGTCACCATGGAAGGCTTCCACATAGGGCATCCCGCAGAAGATGTAGGGGTTCCACTGCGGAACCGACCAGTGTTCTTTGAAGTAATCAACGAGAAACGATCTAAAGAATATTCCGGCCTGGATCGTGTCCGAGCCATAGAGCATTTTATGCGAAAAGATGAAGTCGCGAAACAGAACCAGCAGAGCAACAAAGATAACGGCAAAAGCAATCGGCGCGAACAGGGGTGAGTCTTCAGGATCAAATGCCTTCTTGGCTTTTGGCGCCGGTGGGGACGATACTTTCTTCCTCTTTGCCAAGTGCTTCTCCCAGCGTCTATTTTCTTACAGTGAGCGCCAGCAGGGCAGCGAGACCTTCGATAACGATTGCCCACAGACGGGCAGCAACAGCCACAGCCGAGGCGATCGGCCCCAGAAACGGCGCCAACATCACGCCCATGACCAACTCGCGCGGCCCAAATCCGCCCGGCGCAAACAGCATCAAATACCCGACCTGGTAAGCAGCGTTAAACACACCAATTGCAGCAATCAGACCAAGTCCAACGCCGTCTGTCACACCACGGACAAACAGCCAGAAGGCTGTTCCATAGCAACTCCAGGCCACAGAATAGCCAAGAAAAATAATCAGGGCAACTTTTTTATCCAGTGTGAACACGGCCTCGGGCCGCTTTAGTCTTCGAAGAATCACATTGCCGAGTGCCAGCGTCTTTTGCGGCCACAGGATAATAACGAGTGAAACCACAACCATCACTGCTGTAATCAGGTAAGCGGATCTGTCTCCGAGGAAGGCGACCTGATCGACCAGCACTCTCCGCTCGATCAGCGCTGCCAACACAAACACCAGAAACGACGCCGGGATGGCAAACAACTGCACAAGCACAAACGACGCCCCCGCTCTCTCCGGTGGGATTCCCTCTTTCTGGGATAAATACAAAACGCCCAAAAGGGGCCAGATTTTACCGGGAATGTACCTTCCCAAATCCGACAAATAGAAAATCCGAAAGGCCTTTGTGACGCTCAGTTTATGCCCGAAGCCTGCTATAATCTTGCGCCAGATCAACGAGAGAATGAAAAATGTCCCAATGCCAACAACGACGGAAAGTATCAGATAACTCCAATGTATCTGCCACTGGTACGCCTTGATCTCCTGCCAGTGATGCGCCACCTGACGGTAGAGGAAGTATAGGATGACAAGGGTGAGGGCTATTTTAAGGAGGTTGAGGATGGTCTTTTTAGTTTTCATCTAGAGTAAATGTCGGGTTTCTCCCCGCCATAGGCGGGTCGGAACTCGACCTACGAAGCTGTTTAGTAGGTCGAAAGCCCTGTGCTTTCGATAAAACAAGCCGTCAAAACCACAGGGGGTTGACCTACTTCTTTTCTTTCAGCGCCGCCTGCAACTTCTTGCGCAAATCGCCGATCTCTTCTCTCAGAGCTGTCTGACCTTCGGCCATGAAACCCATCATGAACAAGCCCATACCGACACCCATCAGCAAAATGACCAGGTACAAAAGGGGACGGTAGCCTTCGCCAACTACAAAGCGCAGGTAAAACGCGATCAAACCGACAAACAAACCGGCTAAAAAGCAGAAACACCCGGTAACCCCAAAAAAGAGCAGCGGCTTGCGCAGGAACGTTATCTGAAACTTGACCGCCAGCATGTCCAGCACACCGACCATGATGCGCCAGAAGCCGGCAAACTTGGACTGGCCCCACTGCCGGTCATACAGGGGAATCTTTACCTCCTCAAGCCGATAGCCCTCATCGGCAGCCAGCACCACCAGGTACCGATGCCAGTCCCGGCGCATAAAGACGTTTTCAACAACTTCCCGACGGAATGCCTTGACGGAATTGAGATCGTGCACTTTGAGGTTGAATATCTTACGCGAAACCCAGTTGTATATGCCGGATACCAATTTCTTCTTGTATTTTCCCTGCTTCCAACCGGCGCACAGATCGGCGCCCTCTGCGACCGGCTTGACCAGTGCCGGAATATCCTCTGGCCGATACTGAAGGTCCGCCGGGTAGAAGACAAAGACCTCACCCGATGCAATTGAAAAGCCTGTCAGCAGCGCTTCAGTCAACCCCCGGTTGCGCTGATGAGAGGCAAACTTGATGAAATCGTACTTCTGTGCGGCCAGGCGGATTTTCTCCAACGTCCCATCGGTCGAACCGTCATCAACAAAAACCAACTCACCATCAAACGACGCTGTTTTCAGCATGTCCGCGTACTGGCGGCAGAACTCGCCGATATTCTCCTCCTCGTTCATAGCCGGGACTATGGTGGAGATGACGAGTCTATCACCATTGGTGTTGAGGGAATCGTGTCGCTCTTCAACTGCCAAGGGTCGTTTTCCTTCAGGTTTTGATACGTTTTCTTAATCGTGGCTACTGTCGGGGCATACTTGATCGCCCGCTCAAAGTATTGAAGACCCTCTTCTCTGAGTCGCCTGTCACCGGAAGTTTCATAGCGGTCTTTCAAAAACTTCGCCAGTCTGGCATTAAGATGATAATTTGTCGGTGAAAACTCAACTGCTTTTTTGAATGCTCCACGTGCTATCTCCGGATTATTGTGCAGCTCCGCCTCCTCCGCCACCAGGGAATGGCACGAAATGTTATCCGGGTGCTCATTCAGAAATGCCAGAGCCATTACATTGGCTTCATCAATTGAGTTTTCATTGTATCGATCCAACGTTTTCTCAAAATGAGAAAGCTGGTAGCGGTGTGCTTCAGGATTATTGGTGCCGTCGACCACACGAAAAAGACGGATTTGCTTGAGCCCGACATGATACGTCAATATGTGAACGGCGCTGTCCATAAGGTCTGAATAATCCTCTACCGCCCGTGACTCATTAGTCTGATCCACCAGCAGATGAGTTATCGGGAACCTCATGAAAAAATCCGGGTCAGCAGCAGAGACACCAAACATGTGTATAACACACCCCAGGTTGTTTTCCAGGGTCAGAGCTGGAGCATAAGGACCGGAGAGTACAGCTTCAGGCGATAGAATCATCCCCAAATCGAGGGCATTGTCACGAGCGGTGAATGTTGATCTATTCGACCAGCCAAGGTAGTGTAAAAACCCAATCAACGGCATCACCACCAGCACGATTATGACGATGACTTTTCTGGTCAAACCAAGAGAAGGATTTTTCCCACCCTTATAAAGCGCAACAACCAGACCGATAAGGATCGAGACCATCACCGAGATACCAACAAGCAGATACTTGTTGTCATTATAACAGAACTCATATCCCACGTGATCCGCAATCGCTGAGTACATCTGGTACAGCGACACCATTATCAGGGGCAAGCAGAAGAGATAAAAAAGATAAGGCATTCTGCCGGATTTGGCCGAAGGCTGCTTCTGCCACAGCATCGAAAGGATAATTGCCGCGGCACCATAGAAAGGATAGATCAGCACCAACTGATAGCGCAGGGGGCGGTAGTTCCATATCATCAGAGAGCCATAGAAGGCGATTATCATGGCGGCTACAAAGATATGCCCGGCGTTAAATGATCCGAACCCCTCTCGCCAGGATTTGCCCCGAGCTATATGATACAGGATCATCCCGATGAAAATAGCCCCCAGCAGACCTACCAGCGGCATCCGCGAAAACAATCTGGAGCTCTCGCCCAACGAGACCATCTTCCAGACGAAATCATCCAGCGATTTCAGCCCCTCGGGCGCTCCATACAGAGAGAAGGCCTGCTCGCCAAAGTATCCGGCAACTTGCGCTTTCATAGGAGCATAAGTGAAGAAATACCAGAACACAGCAGCCGCACCCACGCCGGCAATAAACAAGAGTGGCTTTACCGCCTTGCGGGGCGTCTCCTCGTAGAAAAAGCGATACAACAGAAAACAGGCGAACGGAAAAAGGAACACCATACCGATCATTTTCCCAAAGAATATGGCTATTCCCAGAGAGAGTCCCGCTGCCAGATACCCGATCCCCCTACTGAAGTAGGTCATCAATACCAAGGATAGAAAAGCATAAAATGCCATGGCATGTTCCAGGAATGGCAGCCGGCCGTAGAAAAGCAAATTGTAGTTGAAGCAAATCAGAATCAGATACAAAAGACCCGCCACCGTCCCGGCCGTTCGCCTGACAAACAGGAAGAACAAAAACAAGGCTCCCAACGAGTACAACAGACCGATGAAATTCGACTGCCATAAACCAACGCCTAAAAGCCTGAACACAACAACAGCCAATAATGTCACACTGGACTTGAGAAAAACAGCCAGTTGATGATCATGAAAGGGGTTGAACTCGCCGTGCTGATCATACATTTTGGCGAACATGGTGTACTGAGCGGGGTCAGTGTACACATCGGCTGATTTTGACAAGCCCGTGGGAGGATCGGCGTCAAGCTTGTAGATACGCACCAGCACAATCAAAGACAGCAGCGCCAGGACAGTGATGATCTCAAGACGATAGGTGGTCGGTTTGCTAACGCCCATTGAAGAAATCGCTGATTTTTTCGCAGATATATTCTACCTGCTGCCTTGTCAGTTCAGGGTAAATCGGTAAAGAGAGAACTTCGCATGCAAGCTTTTCTGCAACAGGGAAATCACCTGTACGGTAACCAAGGTATTCAAATGCTCTCTGCAGATGAATGGGTATCGGGTAGTGAACGAGGGTCGGCACACCGCGTTCCGTCAGATACTGCTGAAGCTGTTCGCGCTTTCCGGTTTCAATAACATAGAGATGAAAAACCTGCCGGTAGTCATCATCTGTTGACGGTAGTCTTATCGGCAGGTTCTGTAACAGTTCATGGTACCATCCGGCAATGCGGTTGCGAGCATTGTTCCAACGATCAAGATGTTTCAATTTGACATTCAAGATCGCTCCCTGGATACCATCCATGCGGGCGTTGTATCCGACAAGCTCGTGAGAATACTTGCCTGCCGAGCCGTGGTCACGAAGCATGCGTATTTGCCTGTCGATTGCCGCGTCATTCGTTGTTACCGCTCCCCCTTCACCGAAGGCGCCGAGGTTCTTCGCAGGATAAAAAGAGAATGCCGCCGCCTGTCCAATCGATCCGGCCGGTCGGTCTTTGTAACGCGCACCGTGCGCCTGTGCGGCATCCTCGAGAACCGCGATACTATGTTTGCCGGCTATTCGTAGTATCCGGTCCATATCGGACATCCGTCCGTAGAGATGCACCGGTATGACGGCTCGGGTTTTGCGTGACAGCGCCAGCGGCAGAAGCCCCGGATCAATGTTGCACGAATCGGGATCAACATCGACCAGCGCCGGTTTAGCGCCCGCATGGATAATGGCAGAGACGGTGGCAACGAATGTGTTGACAGCGGTGATAACCTCGTCTCCCGGACCGATGTCAAGGGCTTTCAACGCCAGAAGCAGCGCATTGCTCCCGCTGTTGACACCTATGCAGTATTTTGTGCGGCAGTATCCTGCAAAAGCCTTTTCAAATTCACCGACTGCCGGCCCCAGCACAAACGCAGAACTGTCAATAACAGCCCGCACGGCACTATCGATCTCCGATTTGATGGATTGATATTGCAGATGCAAGTCGAGATACGGTATCTTCATAACTTATCCTACGTCAAGTTGATAAGGTAGACGCAGAAAGATCGGATGTCAAGGCTGCCGCTGGCAGGGCAGTGTGTAGGAAACAGACCTGCATAGTTAATAGTCGTGTGTCCGGCGGGTCTTGAGAGGTTATCTTAAAAGCTGATTACAGTTAAATTAGGTCTACACCAAATGAGGTCGCCGTTCTCTAACTCCGCGTAGCGGCGGGCTTTATGTCCGCCATTAATTGGTGGGAGTCAAGCCTTCACCCTACGCGAGACAAGACAGTTACCTTTTGGGACAACCTCGAGTCACCCAATATCACCAATCCCTATAGCTGAGTCTGAAGGCTTAAGACAGTTCTGGGGAGTTTTTCATTGCAGGGATGACCGTCCCGCTTGGTAATTATAGCCGGCGTGCCGGCAACAGTACAGTTCGAGGGAATATCACGCATCACTACAAAACTGTTGGCGCCGATTTTCACGTTGTCGCCGACAGTAATCGGCCCCAGAAGGATAGCTCCGGTGCCGACCAGAACATTATTACCCAAGGTGGGGTGTCGTTTGCCCTTGTGCTTACCTGTGCCGCCCAGAGTTACATTATGGAAAAGGACACAATTGTCTCCGATCTCGGCGGTCTCGCCGATTACTAGGCCGGCGCCATGGTCAACGAAAAAGCCTTTCCCGATCGTTGCCCCAGGATGAATCTCCAAACCGGTCAGAAAGCGGACGATTTGCGACAGCAGTCGCGGTATGAATGGAACACCCAGATTCCAGAGAAAATGGTTGATACGATGAGCAGCGATAGCGTGAAAACCTGGATAAAGTAAGAACTCGATATTCCTGACCGCCGGGTCGTTGCGGTAAATAGCCCTGATGTCCTCAATAATGCTCAGCATTTTCTTCCAGATAGAAAAACGTTAACAACAAATGATCACTTATTATCAAACAATGGCGTAGACAGATACCGTTCGCCTGTATCCGGCAGCAGCGCCACGATTACCTTTCCAACGCCCATTTCCGATGCTACCTGCAGCGCCGCCCAAGCCGCAGCTCCCGATGAGATTCCAACCAGCATACCCTCTCTCTGAGCCAGTTGCCGGGCGGTTCTGAGAGCATCTTCATCCCTTACACGTATTATTTCGTCAACAACGTCAGGATTGTAAACCTCCGGCACAAAACCCGCCCCTATTCCCTGAATATCATGTGGCCCGGGCTCGCCTCCCGAAAGCACAGGCGAAGTCTCCGGTTCGACGGCATAAACCCTGCAGCCATATTTTTCCTTAAGAATTTCACCGACACCTGTAATCGTCCCACCAGTGCCTACACCCGCCACAAAAGCATCCAGATTCAGCTCCGCCAAATCCTTAATTATCTCCTTGGCTGTAGTCTTCCGGTGGATTTCCGGGTTAGCCGTATTGCTGAATTGAGACGGCTGGAAGCAATTCTCCATGTGTGACAGCTCTTCGGCTCTTGTTATTGCTCCCTTCATCCCCTCAGAAGCTGGAGTCAGAATAATTTCAGCGCCAAAATGTTTCAGAAGCGCCTGGCGCTCAAGGCTCATCGTCTCCGGCATCGTAAACAGGCACTTATATCCCCTCGTAGCGGCAACCATCGCCAAGGCGATCCCAGTATTACCGGAAGTCGGCTCGACAATGGTCATCCCCGGTTCCAACCGGCCGTCTCGCTCGGCCGCCTCAATCATCGCTACACCGATACGGTCTTTGACCGAACTACAGGGATTGAAGCTTTCCAGCTTGGCGTAAATCACGGCCGAACCGGCAGGAGCCAGGCGATTGATTTTTACCAGCGGTGTTTTGCCTATGGCATCAATTATACTATCAAAACGCACGGTTAATTCCCATTATCGTCAAAGTCGTTTGGTATCTTAGCATGCAGCTTCTGCTGTCCCAAAGACAGAATACTCAGAATTGTGGGCGGTAAATGTCCACATCTGCCGCAGTATGAATCCGGCATGGGTGCCGCACTCCGCCTTCGGCGGGCGGGCTGTGTAAAGTATTGGCGCAGGTGGTGGCATAACTGGAATCCCATACCCCGATTCAGACTTCCCACAGCAGAGCTGTAGACCACCCGTCCAATACCGCTACAGGTTTTGCCCTATATTCCGGGAGCAGAGCACCTTAGAGCTGATGCACCCCTACCTCCCATACCGCGTCGGTTCGGTGATGGCGGCGTTGAGAGCCGAGGCGGCGGCAGTCGCCGCGGAGCAAGCATATACTTCGCGTTTGTTGGAACCTGTAGTTTCCGGATTCTCGCCACTGGCAGTAACCAGACATCGTTCTCCCGGCGCCAGCAGTCCTTGACAGTCACCCGGATGCACCCGACAACCAGGGTCCATAACAACCGCTCCAGCCTCAATAAAGACCCGTATCAACCCTTTCTTGAGCGCCTCAAGATAGACAGACCGGGACGCAGGAACAATGAACATGCGGCAATCAGGGTGAACCTGATTTCCCTTGAGGATCTCCGCTACCGTACGCAGATTGTCATAGCGACCGCCTGTTCCCGCGCCGATTATCACCTGGTTGACGGAAAGCCCTTCCAGTTCGGCGGCAGCTCTAACCTGTTCGAAACAACCGGGTCCGGCAACCTGGGGTATCAAACGATCGATGTTTGTCTGGAAGATATCTTCGTACTCGGCATCTTTGTCAGCCATGACTGGAGCATAGCTGGATGCTGCCCTACCGGTCAGGTAACGACGGGTAACAGATTCGAAGGGGAGTATGGCTGCTTTGGCTCCCGTCTCCACTGACAGCCCGGCCAGAGAGGCGCGCTCACTGATGCTCATTTGTGTGACTGCTGAGCCGTAATATTCTATTGCTTTATATGTTGCCCCCTTAGTTCCCAGTTGCTTAATAATGGAAAGGGCAATATCGGCAGCATACACTCCCCGAGGACGACGACCGATGATATCAACACGCAGCGTTCGGGGAACCCTCAGCCACATTTTACCACTTGCCCAGACAGCAGCCATCTCACGAGGATCAATTCCCGTCGCAAATGCGCCAACAGCGCCATAAGAGGTCGTGCGTCGATCAGTACCCAACTCCAATTGCCCTGGGAGAATGCTCCCTTGCTCGATAACCATCTGGTGACAGACCCCCTGCTGAATATCGAAAAAGCTCTTCACTCCCTGCCGCCTGACAAACTCGCGGATGGACTTGTGAGTTGCCGCAAGGTTCCCTGTCCCGTCGGTGCCGTAACGAGAAATAGAGATAACGATCTTGGTTGGATTCCAAACATACTCGGCGCCTATCTCCTTGAATAGTTTGATAATCTCGCCGGTGTCATCATGGGACGTGACTATGTCCGGCTCGATCACTACTAACTCACCCGTTTCAACTTTCTCTTTCCCTGCCGCTCGGGCTAGGATTTTTTGAGACATTGTCTGTTTGCCATAGAGCGAAGCGGCATGACTGAGCGTCTTGATGCCAGGGAAGTTCAGCTCAAGCTGCTCGAGCCTGAGAAAAGGTGGTTTTTCGCGGATTCCATAGCGCCGCCGCCAGTTGTAAAAGGCTGCTTTGGATATCCCAAGCTCCAGCCCACACCTATCATCATCCCCATACCTTTCCCACAGATTGCGAATTTCACTTTCTGAGAATTTGGGGAGGGAGTGCCGAGGCACATTTTTCTTTCGTCGCCAGTAGGCAACGAGATAGGCAGGCACACCACCAAGTCGCTCGCCGATTCTCTCATCGGTTTTGTACAGCTTCTGAAGCTGGATCAATTCAGCCTTGGTGGGCATCTTCTGCCGAGGGGTCATAGTTCGGAAAATCCCTTTCTCAGCGCTTCGTAGATGGGTTCCAGCGACACTGATATTACTCTCGTCTTCCCGATCACCGGCATAAAGTTGGTGTCACCCTGCCACCGTGGCACCACGTGCAGATGAAGATGTTCGGGAACACCGGCGCCTGAGCTCTCGCCCAGGTTCATGCCGATATTGAGTGAATGAGGCTGGATGGCCCGTTTTATTACGGTCACTGACTTGCGCGTTAGATCGAAGAATTCAACCGCTTCCTCGTCGGTCAGTTCATCGAGGCAAGCAATGTGACGATTCGGAACAACCATAGTGTGGCCGGAGTTGTATGGAAACTTGTTCAAGATGACGAAGTTCTTGCTGCCACGACAGACAATCAGGTTTTCAATAGAGTCCTTCATCTTAAGGCGGTTGCAGAAGATACAACCCTTTTCCTTCTCGGCCAGCACAAAGTCCGCCCGCCACGGAGCCCAGATAGCCTTATCATCCATAATGTATAAGATAAAACACCTGAAGCGATTAGCCAATAATAACCGGAAATTTTTTGTGTCACCGCACTATTGCATTACGCTACAATAACTTATGCATCCTTATTTTTCGCGCGCTGCTTGCCTACAGATTAAGCAAACCTTCACCAGTCATAACAATGCCAAAAGGAACGCTGATACAGAGACAGTCGCATTCGATGTTAGGCTATCCCTCACTGAATGATATGGAAGAAGCGGATAAATACATCTACGATCATCTCTTTAAAAAAACACTTGACGTGTGGGACTAATTCGTTAAATTTGTATGCATATAGTACATTAGTGTTCATTAAGGGAGGAAGAAATGTCAAAACATCTTTACTTAAAAACCGCAATCTTTTTTGTCCTTATGTTTATGTTGGCTTTGTCCGCACAATCTCAATACTTGTGTGGAGATGTCGATGGGAGCGACCAAATCAATGTAGCCGATATAACCTACTTGGTTAGATATTTCTTCACCGAAGGGCCGGAACCAGTTCCCTTACTAGCGGGTGATTGTGACTTCAACGGCGATGTCAATATCGGCGATTTGACACATCTGGTTTCCTACCTTTTCCGTGGAGGTCCGACCCCTTGCAGTAATCCAACTGGAACTCTGGTTGATCACACTGGTTGCAAAACATTTCAAAAAAGTGACAGCACGTCCCCAAATCTGGATTGCGTAGAATATGAGTACGACGGGGGGAGCAAACTTACACTCAAGCACGTAAACGCCGGCTTTAATTGTTGTCCCGGCTCTATTGAAGCTGATATAACTATTGAAAACAGCCTTATCACAATAACGGAGAGCGAATCTTATGATTCTCTCGGGCCATGTGCTTGTCTCTGCCTTTTTGATGTAGATATGGAGATTATCAATCTGCCACCGGGAGAGTATACAATAAAAGTAAACGAACTGAATTTGGATGAGGGTGATGAAATACTCGATTTCACGATTAGTCTTTCTTCTTCACCTTCTTCGGGCAGCCACTGCGTAGGCAGAGATCACTATCCCTGGGGATATTACCAGACCGCTGCGGTTGATTTCGGTGAATGCAAAACATTCCAGAAAGTGACTCCTCCAGATAGCATGCCGCCAGACCAAGACTGCATAGAATATCAGTATGATGGACAAGGCTTTCTTTCGATCAATCATATCAATGCTGGATTCAATTGCTGTCCGGACGAACTGGCAGCCATTATAAGCATTGAGGGTAACGTTATCACGATAGAAGAGGTAGAATATCTTTACACCGGAGGATGTTATTGCCTCTGTCTTTTTGATTTAGGCTACGAAATCACGGGATTATCACCAGGAGAATACACTGTAAAGGTAATCGAACCGTACAAGGATCCGGATGACGAACCATTGGAATTCAACATAAATCTTTCTTCTTCACCTTCTTCTGGTCAGCACTGTGTATACAGATCTCATTATCCGTGGGGGGTTTATTAGTATCGGGATTTGTGTTGCCACCGGATTGCCTGTAATTTCTACATTTTTTAAGGGTAGGAGCCTTTCCCGCCCTTATTTCTTATAACCAGCAGTGGTTCGCAGCCTGCTATGGGAATCCATCCTTCTTACGGACACTTTATCTACTCATTGATTTCCGCCATGAGATCCGCCCCAACGGCGAGCTGATCGTATTGGCTATCGCGAGATTTGTATAGGACAACGAGAGTCACACGACGGTTCCTCTCATCAAGGGGGTTATCGGAAAACATTAGAAACTTATCAGCGAATCCACGAACTGCACGTACCTGTCCCTTGTACAGACCAGAGACCTCCATCAAGCGCCGGGCGGCGTTTGCCCGATCGGCAGAAAGCTCCCAGTTGGTGTAGTCTCTGTCGCTGCCGTCGGCAGCATCGGTATGGCCTTCTATGATGACATGATTGTCCAAATTACCCAGTTCGTGGGCAATCGTAACCAAAATAGTGGCGCTCTGTTGGAGAAGTTTGGCTGAATTAGGTTCAAAGAAGGCTGCTGACTTCTCCGACTCGTTGAGAATTATTCTGAGCCCTTCAGGCGTCATCTGGAAACTGATATTGTTGCGAAGTTTTAGGAATGCCTCTTCTTTCTTCAGCTTCCGCAGGATCCTCCGGGCAGCACCGGTAAGCTTCCGCTTTTCTTCTTCCGCCGGCGCAAGGCCTCTCTCGCTCGGATTGGTACTGACGCCAAAAGTCGGACTTTTGACGGGAATGATCGCTTGCGAACCCTTGAGTGCTCCTGCGGTCCCCTCGGTTTCAAATCTCCCCGGGTCGCGGAAGTATCCTGCCACTGCCTGGCGCACCTCGTCCTTCTGACCGACCATCCACATGACCAGAAAAAAGGCCATCATAGCCGTCATGAAATCAGCGAACGCCACCTTCCAGGCTCCCCCGTGATGACCGCCATGACCGCCTCTCTTTTTCTTAATTATGATTGGTTGTTCGCTGTTTTCGGCCATGGACGGTTATCTCTTCTTAGTTTTGTTACATGTGGTTTCCAACTCGACAAAACCGGGGCGCACCTCTGCATATAGAGAACGGCGTGCAAACTCAACGGCAATCACACCGGCCACCCCCTTGTGAAACGCTAACAGCGCATGTTTCATGCAGGTCATATACTGTTTGGTATCGTTAAGTCGGTGTTTCAGGCTGGCCGCCAGGGGGCCCACAAATCCGTATGAACCCAGAATACCCAGGAACGTCCCCACTAACGCGGCGGCCACTTTGTGACCGACCTCCTCCGGAGGGCCATCGATCGCTGCCATGGTAATAACCACCCCCAGGACCGCTGCCACGATACCGAGCCCCGGTAGAGCATCGGCTGTTGAACTCAAGGCGTCCGAGGGTCGCATTTCCTCCTCGTGCAAGACCTCGATATCCTCATCCATTATATCCTCAAGATCGTGCGGTTGGACTGCCCCCGATATGATAACACGCACAGTATCCGTAAAAAAAGCTACCGCAGACGGATTCTTCAGGAAACTCGGATATCGTTTAAATATCTCGCTTTCATCAGGGTGCTCGACATGGTTCTCGAGACCGATCAAACCATCCTTGCGGGCGACGTTGAAGACTTCATACATCATGACCAACAGGTCAAGGTAATCCTGCTTCTGGAGACCGCCGCCAATGACCCCCTTAACCTGCTTGATTATCCCCTTAATTACCGGCAGAGGGCTGGAAATCATGAGCGCTCCAAGAGCGGCGCCACCGATGATCAGCAATTCCATCGGCTGTTTCAAGGCCAGAAGTTCGCCACCCTCGAGGACAAATCCTGTCAGTACCCCCCCAAGAACGACTATGGCTCCGATGAAAATAAACATAAGCTATACCTGTGACATAGCCTTCCTGCTCCGTTTGTACGCAAATAACGCCTATCGTTATATATTTCGTCAATTCCTGTCAAACCTATATGAGCCATTCCTGAATAGCAGTCGCAATGATAATAAGTATGCAAAAAACGCCCAATTCAGCTCCAGACCGGGCCATCGGCCCTGGCCGGCCGAGGGCTATAGGCTGTCCCATAAGTCTCCCGTCATCGCGAGTCCGCCTTTGGCGGACGTGGCGATCCCAATTGTACAGCCGTTTCTGCCACATCTGCCTAGGGTGGATTCGCAATGAAACGTGCAAGTAATGTCAGTACACTTTTAGGACAACCTCGCTATAAGCGATCAAAGGAACTTGGCGGGAGCTTAAAAAAGGGAAGATCGTCCGGAGGGGATGGACGATCTTCCTTGGGAATGGGAGGTATAGAAAGCAGGGGAAATCAGTTTCTTCTCTGCTCTGACAACTCCTGCAAAAAATCGGTCACTGTTTTAGCGCCGGCAGCATCGGGATACGAGGTTATTTCCAGAGGGATCGCACTATCAATAGTACCGCCAGTATGTCGAACCAGGTTGCCGCGAATCAGTTCGCTTAGCCTTCTCGCGGCAATCTCTGCTCCCTGGCGAGAGGTTTCGGGAAGCAGAAGGACTACTTTGTGGTCGGCTAAGATGGAAACATTATCGACCACACGTATGTTTCCCTGCACTACCTGCAGGAGCTCACCTTCCAGTTCAGGACTCTGACACCCATCAAGACCGCTGACAAATGACAAGTCAAGCACCAACAACGAAACAAAGAGACGATACCTCTCCGCCCTTTTCAGTTCGAGGTCAGCTTGCTCAAAGAAGGAGCTATCACTAGTACGTCCAACACGTGGGTCATTCATAATTATTCCGCCAAACCTGTTCAAGATTTAGACAGCAATTGTCATTCCACCACTCGGCCCCAGGCAGAGAATAGGGGGTTTTTTATCGCTTTTGCCCTCTGCTAAACTCAAGGTAAGCCATAATCCATTAGCGTACAATAGGATTCCAAATGCAGCCGACGTGACAAGGGCAGGCAAAAGGGTAAACGAGCCAACAATGAAAACGCAAGAGATTGCATATTAATTACAGAATACTTGCCCCCTACTGCTGAAATCAGGCACTATAGACTACTTGGTGGCGTCGAGACTGTAGTCTTTGATCTTGTACAGGAGTGAACGGTAACTGATTTCAAGCATATCGGCCGCTTTACGTCGATTCCAATTGGTTTTGGTGAGAACTTCGCCGATAAGCTTCTTTTCTTCCTCAGCCACCGTCTTGCCGATCCGAGCTTTGAGGGAATATGTATGCAGAGAGTCAGGTTCACCAGTCACGAGCGCGGGAACCAGCTGAGGTGCGGAAACCTGAGACCGGACAGGCTGAATGGCGGTCGATGATATCAAATCAATTATGATAGAGTCACCCCCTCTCACAACTACCTGCTTGATCATGTTTTCAAGTTGACGAACATTACCCGGCCATGAGAAGGAGATCAGTTGGCTGGTGACCTCTGGTGAAAGCTGGGAAAAGTCTTTGCCGTAAGCGGCATTGTATTTTTTTATGAAGTGATTTGCTAGTAGAGGGATATCTTCCGGTCTCTCTCTCAGCGGAGGAAGAAACAAGCTGATTTCGTTAAGCCTGTAAAAGAGATCATCCCGGAAACCCTGCTGTTGAATGGCAGTTTCCAGGTTGCGGTTGGTGGCGCAAATTATCCTTACATCAACATGGATATTGTGAATCCCCCCAACCCGCACAAACTCCTGCTGTTCTAAAACCTGAAGGAGCTTCGACTGGAGTTCCAGCGACATATCACCAATTTCATCAAGGAAAATTGTCCCCTTTTCCGCCGATTCGAACCTTCCCTGCTTTGTTTTGTGAGCCCCCGTGAAGGCGCCCTTCTCATACCCGAACAACTCCGCCTCGAGTAAATCACGCGGTATGGCGGCGCAGTTGACCTTGACAAATGGCTTGCCCTTGCGGTTGGAGAGTTGATGCAGCAGGCGAGCGGCAATCTCTTTGCCGGTGCCGGACTCTCCCCGTATTAGAACCGTCAACTCGGAGTTGGCCACCTGCTCGATGATATCCCTTACCTTTTGCATAGACTGGGAGTCACCCACGAAACTGGCTTGCTCGCCTTTGACCTCCAGTTCCGTCTGAAGTTCTTTCACCTGCTGTTTGAGCTGGTTGCGTTCAAGGACGCCATTTATACGAACCTCTATTTCCTGGACGTCAAAGGGTTTGTCGACAAATTCCGCCGCTCCCAATCTGATCGACTGTACCACATAATCCGTGTCCCCATGTCCGGAAACCATTATGACCTCGGGGCGGTTTTCTTCCTTGTTCAGTCTCTCAAGTACCTCGATACCGTTCATGCCCGGCATCTTGATATCCAGTAGGACAACATCCGGCTTTTCAGTGGAAACCATCTGCAGGCCTTCGATTCCATCGCGGGCCGAGACGAAGTCGAACTTCTTTGAAAGCCCCTCGGACAGAAGCCACGATACCTTGGGGTCGTCATCAATGACCAGTATTTTCACTTTTTTCTTAGCCATTTTCCTGACTTGGTTTTAACTAAAGTATCGGCACCACACTCTATAAATCAAGCACATTTTACTGCTTTGTTGCTCATTTTCCGCAAATCGATGCACAAACCCACATTGCTCAGAAAACTACTCAGATGCTTTCTATAATAGGAAACGTCCAGAAAAAAAGTGTAAGCAGGTGTCTCCGTTTTTCATTCGCCAGGTAACCTCGAAAGGCTCGCCAAGGATTCGCGGACAGCATTTGAACGCAGGTACCCGCAGTCAGCCTTCTGAGCGGGCCAGTCAATCCCACTACTTGACAAATACTGACAGCATGTACATACTATTGATGTGCTTATAAAGATGTTTTTTCCAAAATTCACGTACTTACAAACCAAACCGTCATAAAACCTAAACCAGGAGGAAATACGGTGAAGAAAGGATACCTGTTGTTGATCGTTGCGCTGGTAGCAGCGCTGGGTGCACAATCGTACGCTCTCACTGTGGAAGAGATCATTGATAAGAACATTCAAGCAAAAGGCGGGGTAGAGAAACTGAAAGCGGTAATGTCCAAGAAGATGAGGGGAAGGACGCTGGTGCAGGGCGTGGAGTTACCGTTTACCATCTACCAGAAGCGACCGTCTCTCTTCAGGATGGAAGCAACGATGGGGGGACAGACGGTCGTTCAGGCTTACGATGGTGAGACCGCCTGGGCTATCCTGCCGGGCAGCACCGGCAAACCACAGAAGATGCCCTCTATGCAGGCTAAGGCCTTTCGGACCCAGGCTGACTTTGATGGCCCACTCGTTGGCTACGAGGAAGCGGGTTTTGCAGCGGAGTTGGTCGGTAAGGAGAAGATGGATGGGAGCGATGTCTATCACCTGAAGCTGACTACCACAAATGATTCCCTACGAGCCGCCGTTGGTGACTTCATCACCCACATATATCTCGATGCGAAGTCTTTTCTTGAATGTAAAATTACCATAGAAGGCCAAACAGGAGGTACTGTTTTCAAAGTCGATAGCTACCCGGTTGATTACAAGGAAGTAGGTGGAATTGTAATAGCACACTCAATTGAGACGAAGATGGGAGACCAAACGGTGTCCAGGATGGTATATGATAAAATCGAAACGAATGTCGACATCGATGACTCCGTTTTTAAGATGCCAGGGGAAAAGGGCAAGGAGCAAAAAACAGGAAAAGAGTGAGAGCCCGGCAGGTTATATCGTTTTTTGGTTGTACTAATACAAAATTCATTCGCGCAGGGGGGGACCCTACGTATAGCTCCTTGCCTACACCGACAGTGGCGTTCCAGATAAAACGAGTTTAACCTTCTCTTTGGTGAATAAGCGCGCCGTCGCCGCGCCGATACCGCGCGAGACGCCGGTGATGACTACGACTTTGCCTTCAAGGGAACGCATACGACCATCGACTGGAGCATAGGACTGTCGAACTGCAGACTAACTATATAATATCCCCGTCATCGTTTATGGGGAGTTTTCCTGGTTGGCTGTCTCGCCGAGTGAGCCACAACACCACAACCGCTATGGCGGTCAACCCAAGAACGAGCCCCACAACATGATACCACTTGATTCCACACGTAATACGGTCTAACACTATCAGTCCTCCAGTGCTTTACAGGCGATTGTCAATCCTTCGGTTTCGACAAGGTCATGGTGTATCTGCGCTCATGCGTGAAAGATAACCGATCTCTCGATGAAAGCAAATGACATGATAGGTAAATTCTGCGCTTCTACGAATTGTATCACCCACACAGCCGGGCACCTTCGCAGCGAACCGATTCAAAAAAAGGATGCCACCCGTACTCCCCTCGAACACGGGTGGCTGTCCGCCAAAGAGAGAAAAATTAAACTACGCACCAACAGCGGCGCACAAGAGTAAAAATGACATAGGAATATATAGCAACAGTGATGCCGTTTCCTAAACGGGTACTTTTAAGGGGCGCTACCTTATTGTCAGAGAGCAAGTTACAAGGACGCGCGAAGCTCCGTTAACTTTGCTTTCCTTGGAGATTCGTACATTTGTACGAGCAGGATCAATAAACGGAAACGGTAAGCGCCCGACAGACAGGCGCTTACCGCTACAACTGAACACTCTTGACAAATCGTATTCCGTCACGAGGCACAAGGCGCGGGCTGACATCCGCAACCCTGTCATATCATTCATTATTCAATCAGTCAGTGAACCATGCCTCCTTCGACGCTGACATCGATTCCGTACCGTTTGACTTTTGTGCGAACCGTTGCCTCATGGATCTTGAGTAGCCGGGCAGCCTGGGACTTGTTGCCTCTGGACACCAAAAGGGCCTCAACAATCATCCTGCGCTCAAGCTGCTCAAGGCGATCAAACAGCGATCCTTCAATCTGCGGCCTCTCCCTGGTGAACATGGAACGAGACAACTCCACCAGGTCGCCTTCGGCAACAAGCTCAGCCATCACCTCGAGTCGTTTCACCTTGTTGCGCAGCTCCCTGGTGTTGCCCGGCCAGTCATACTCCACGAACAGATGAACCAGCTCGGATGGTATATCAGTATTGTTGTTCAGGAGGTGGCTGCGCTCCATGAAATGATGCAACAGCACAGGGATATCCCCTTTTCGGTCGCGCAGCGCCGGTATGTGGAAAGTGAAACCGCTAAGGCGGTAGTACAGATCACGTCGAAATGTCCCCTGCTCTACCATCTCCTCAAGGTACTTGTTCGTGGCTACTACCAGCTTGATGTCAAGCTGAATCTCTTCTGTTGAGCCGAGAGGTATCACTCGCCGCGTTTCGAGGACGCCTAAGAGCTTGGCCTGAAGCGACAGCGGCATATCACCGATTTCATCGAGATACAGGACCCCGCCGGTCGCGGCTACAATAAGCCCCTTCTTGTCGGTGTCAGCTCCCGTGAAGGCTCCCTTGCGATACCCGAACAGCTCGGATTCAAGGAGAGTGTCAGGGAGCGAGGCACAGTTGACAGACACAAACGGAGCGCCCGGCCGAACAAGAGAGTGGTAATAACGCGCCATATGGTCTTTGCCCACACCTGTCTCGCCGGTCAGCAGCAAAGGTAGATCAGAGCGACCAATTATTGCAAGTTGCGCTATGAACCGCTTGATCGCCAAACAGTTGGTCAGAAAGTCAATGACTCCTGGAGAGGGAGTGGGCCGGGTAGGGCCAGTTCCGGCTGACGCAGCCACAGGATAATCAATGGAATGGATGATTCGCTCAATCTCTTGAAGCTTTATTGAAAGGCCGCTATTCCGGTAGAACTCTTCGGCTCGGAAGAGATAAGTTAAACGCCGCCTGTCGCCAAAAAGGCCGGGACTTCCTGCCGCCATCAGAGCTTCCGCCTCCTCGAATCGCACCCCGGATTCCGTAAGAATGTCAATGGCTTTAGTAAAACATTCCCGTCCTTCTGCCGCATGCCCATTCACTTCTGCAATAATAGCCTTGATCTTCCACAAGGCTCCAATCTCTACTTTGTTGCAGGCTTTCCGCATAACCCTCATTGCCCTGGTAACAAAGCGCTGAGCCGTCGAGTAGTTCTTGAGCCGGACATGCACCTCTGCCAGATGGCGTATCACTCGACCGGCTAATGTCGCGTTGGGCTTGATCTCTTCCGCCAGTACCAGCGCTTTTTCCAGCGTCCCAAGGGCTTCTCGGAGCCTTCCGGAACGATAATAGAGTTCGCCAAGATAACTCAGGCAGATCACCTGGTTTCTCTTGTTGTCCCTCGTAACGACCTCACGATAGGTGTTCTCAAGAGACTGTTCGGCTTTCCCAAACTCACCCTGTTGAATATAAACGTATCCCAGCGCGATACGCGCACGGGTGACTTCTTTCCAGTCGCGAAGCTCAGTAGAGAGGTTAACGTTAAACTGCAAACGCTTTTCAGCCTCGCTGAAATCGCCTATGAACGTGAAAATCCGGCCAAGGTTACCCATCATGTAGGCCAGCTTTTTACGGTCGTTCAGCTTGCGGGCAATCTCAACGGCATCCATGATCAGGGAAAGAGAATTCTTGTAGTCGCCCTGTTTGTAGAGCAACCCCGCCAGAAGGTTAAGTGCCCGGCTCCGGCCTTCGAGGCAGTCCTTACGCCGGAATATCGATTCGGAGTCTCGAAACGCCCTTTCCGCTTCCTTCATCTCACCCATGTCGCGCAGAATCCCGCCCAGTGTCAGGAAAATCTCCGCCAGAAGCACGCTGTCGCTCTCTTTGGCAACAACGTTCTGGGCAACCCGTGCCGTCTTCAGAGCTGCAGGGTAGTTAGAGAGGGCCGCGTAGGCCATAGCTGCATGATGAAGGACCGATCCCGCCAATGCACTGCCAGCCCTTTCAAGCTCACAGTGATTGTCTTCGTAGTACTTGACAGCCGCGGCGAAGTCCCGCCTTTGGACCAGGGACGCCATATAATGGTCCATCGCGTACCGGAACTCCCTGCTGTCAATAGCTTGGTTTCTCATTGCTAATTACCCTTGTTGTTC
Source organism: uncultured Ignavibacteriales bacterium (assembly GCA_964416195.1). Taxonomy (GTDB): domain Bacteria; phylum Zixibacteria; class MSB-5A5; order GN15; family FEB-12; genus CAYQDB01. The sequence goes on along the minus strand of CAYQDB010000018.1, from coordinate 11,727 downwards.
GCGGTTGCACCGGGATTCTCAATATCTTGCTGTTCGTATGGAATGATATAGTACATGGTGGGGTCCACCTTCTGTTCGCTAGGCAGATCACCGTACAACCACTCCATGAAGAAGCTGTTGATAAAAATATCCAGGTGCACAAAGCCGGTCACAACAGTGCCTGGGTTGCGTTGTCCGGCCCTGAGAACAGGGGAGTCCGAGCCTTCCTGTTCTCCACCCCAGTTATGATCCTCACCCATACCCGGGTCTCGATAACCTTGAGGATGGGCCATGGGAAATGACTCACCACAGAGGATCACGATGAGCAGTAGAACCATTGCCAATAATGAAGTTCCGCGTTTCATCTCTACACTCCTTGCTAGAGTTTATAACTTAGCTTTTTTCTTGACGGTATGGTGGGGACTTGAATAAACACTTAGCCAAAGCTTTCCTACACCCTGACTTACAAGTAAAATACTACACGCCCGCATTCTTGTCAACAACTTTTTCGTTTTGTCACTTGCTTCTTGACAATTTCCAGGACCTCTGGGTAGATTCACAAAGAGACCAAACAGCAAAACGATAGTCAATGAGCCCTTCAATACACAGAAAAAACACAATCCGACATTCCTATGACAGCGTTCATGCGTCCAGAGCCAAGCTGCTGTCTTCCCTCATGGTTATCGCTGTTGCCGTTGCGATCTACTCGCAGACGGCTTTCAGGACAATCACCTGGTGGGGTAATGCGGACTATTCATTGGCGGCGGTTATTCTCGGGATATCCGCCCCTCCCGGTTCATTGCTGTTGACTTTGCTGGGATGGGTCGTTACAAAACTCCCTTTGGGCGTTTCAGACATATTCTCTCTTAATCTGTTTGCAGGGGTGCTGGCCGGTATTACCTCAGGCCTGGTTTGCTTTATCGCCATGAATCTGATCCGAAGCACAAAGTTTGCAGGGATGATAGCGCCATATAAAGGATCATCTATTGCAGTTCTGATTGGAGCGGCGTTTGGCAGCTTGAACCTGGCTTTCAGCGAGACCCTATGGCTGTATGCGATCAAGTTCACCCCGTATGTATTGACAGCTCTATTCACAGCAATGATTATCTGGGCGATGATACGCTGGTGGGAACGTGCTGATCAGGTAGAAACATTCCGATGGCTATTTTTGATCGCTTTTTTCTTCGGCCTTGATTTCAGCGTTCATCGAACGAACTTCCTCCTAGTCCCGGGGTTGTTCTTCTGGATTCTATTGAGGCGCCTGAAGACGATAGTGTCAATACAATCCTGGTTAAGCGGTATTTGTGGCCTTATTGCGGGACTATTGCTGCACCTGTTGTTAATCCCGATGGCATCGAGAGAACCCTACCTTAACATAAGTAATCCTGATTCGCTAACACGCTTCTGGCACTACGTGTCTCTCAAACAATTCGGCGGCGGTTTCCTTGTCAGTTTCTTTTCCCGCAAAGCTGACTTCTTCAATGAACAGGTAATGGATTGGGTGAATGCTTTTATTGCTAATTTCCTATTCTCTAGTGGCGGCCTGGGTGTTTTCGGTGTCCTGCCGGCAGCGCTCGGCTTACTCGGATTGTTGCTGCTCTGGCGAAGGAACAGAAAGCTGGCTGGAGGACTGATCGCTCTCTTTCTGCTAACCAGCGTTACGACAATTATCTATTTCAATATTCCAGCTAATTTCTTCCGATCGTTGCACCGCCATTATCTTCCATGTTTTGTGATCTTTTCCGTCTTTATTACCTACGGCGCAGGCTCTATCCTTCAGATAACATGGAATCTTAGAAAGAAATACCGTCTACCGGCTACAGGACTTGTGGGACTTTTAATAATCGCCTCTCCCACTCACCAGATCGTTCGAAACTATAACCGTATAGACGGATCAAACAATTACTTCACTTATGACACCTCAATGAACATATTCAATACCCTTCCCGCTGATGCCATACTATTTACAAGCGGAGACAATGATACTTTCCCACTTTGGTATCTGCAGGCCGCGGAAGGGATGAGACCCGACATCACGATCTGTAATCTGGGCCTGATGAACACACCGTGGTTTATCGATCAAGTCATCAAAAGGGACAGCACGTTTCCCTTAGGGCTTTCGCAAGAAGAGATTTCACAGCTTCGCATATTACCATGGAAAGATACAACGATTGTTGTACCGGTTCAGAGCAATCCCGAAACATTCCAATTGCAAAAGGATATGGTTCTGCCCGACTCCCTGTATCTCGAAGTAAAACCAACTATAAGCGGCGGATACCTGATGGTCCAGGACCAGTTACTAATTCAGATCATATCCAACAACCAGTGGAAGCGTCCGATGTACTTTATGAGTGCGCCCGAATGGCTGCGACCATACCTGCGATATGACGGAATGTCTCAGCGGTTGATTCCACAGCCGTCGCCACCCCTTAACAAAGAACTTTTACGTAAAAACTTGCTGGAGCGGTATATTTATCGCTGTTATGCAGACCCAACAGTTCCGCTTGAGCAACCCTCGAAATGGATGGCTTTTAATCTGTATAGGGGATTTGTCCTTTTAGCGCACGACGAAATGGAGAGTGGCAGCGACTCAGAGTGTAAGTATATTAAACAGAAGATGCTTGAATTACTGCCGCCCAATCGTCTTGAGCCACCCCCTCAGATACGAAAAGCGATTGATGAACTTTGTAAGAATATCGGTGGCGAAATACCAGAGTAGGTTACAAGCCCAGCAGTGAAATGTCAAAAGCCCGGGGCTTTTGAGCTACTCGACACTATGTCGTCATTCGTCTCCGCCATTAAACCTGTACTCCACCATTTCAGAGGATGTTATCACAGGGATCAGTGTGCCTGCGAGAAAGCCTCCAGCTCCAAGTATACACACACCCATGCCCATAACAATTGGTTGTAAAAAGTCGTCATCCACTGAATACCCGATTGCATAGCCTGCAGCGCTACCGGCAACTAGCCCCAGAAGCATCCATCCCGGTTTAAGATGCCCTTTCTTGCGGAATGTAATCTTGTTCAACTGAGCAAACGAGTAGGTCGTGTACCCTCTGTCTGAGCGATACTGTTCGTGAATACTCAGAAGAGATTGCTCAAAATCCACTGACACCAATCGACCAATTACACGAGAACTATCGGTATTAAAGAGCGTTATTCGTTTGTCCGATGTTATCTCTGCCAGAGCCGCCGCAAGGCCGGTTGTGTCCCGTGCATCCGTGTCGGCTTTTAACGGCTTGACAAAAACACACGTTAACAGCGTGACCATTGCCAATACAATGTACTGGTATTCCACGGCATACCGCCTCCCTTTAGGATCACATGGTTGCGTATCCATTCGAATGGACGTACACAACTACTCGCTCGTGCAAGTGTTTTTGTCTCCAGCCTGCCTCAGCTAATCAGATCCCCGGCAGATTAAAACAGACCACTTTCGGTTCTGTCATCTCCTGCAGGGAGAACTTCAGCCCCTCCCGACCGAGACCTGAGTACTTGACGCCGCCGAACGGCATCGAATCAAGCCGGTAATCCGTGGAGTCGTTAATTATCACGCCGCCGCAGTCAAGCTCATACGCTGCTTTGAAGGCAACATCGACATTACTGGTAAAGATGGCAGCCAGAAGGCCATAGGGAAGTGAATTCGCCTCTTTGATCGCTTCATCAAGATCATCAACCGGGTATAGATTCACTGTCGGTCCGAACACCTCTTCGTGGTGAATCGTAGCATTGGAAGGCACCTTTTCCAACACCGTCGGCTCAAACAAAGTGCCTTCTCTTTTTCCGCCACACAGGACAGTAGCACCCTTCTTGACTGCTTCATTGACCCACTCTTCCACTCGTTTGGCTTCTGATTTGGTAATCATCGGCCCCATATTGGTCTCTTCTTTAAGCTTATCGCCGATCTTGTACTGCTTCGTACACTCCACAAACCTTGTCTTAAACTCATCATAAATGTCACGGTGAATCAGCAGTCGTTGTACACCAATACAGTTTTGCCCCGCCGCCCAGAAAGCGCCGGAGACGCATGATTCCACCGCCAGGTTAAGATCAGAGTCTTTCCAGACAATCACCGGTGAGTTGGAGCCAAGCTCCATACCGATCTTTTTGATTCCTGCAACCGAGGCGATATGCTTGCCCGCTTCCACGCCGCCGGTGAAGGAGACCATCCGTACTCTCTCATCGGAGACCAGCGGGTCGCCGATCTTCGAGCCGATACCGGTGATGACTTGAATCGCCTTGGGTGGTAAGCCTGCCTCAAGCAATGCTTCCACCAGCTTTATCGCAGACAAAGGTGTAACCGTGGCCGGTTTTAGAATGACGGAGTTGCCGGCGGCAATAGCCGGCCCCAACTTGTGAGCAACAAGATTCAACGGGTCGTTGAAAGGAGTTATCGCCAGCACCACGCCTATTGGGAAACGATAGTAAAAACCGCGCCGTTTTTCACCGCCGGGAAAAGAATCAAACGGAATCGTCTCACCTAAGATGCGTTTGGCTTCTTCAGCCGAACAGGTAAGCGTGTTGACGCAGCGTGACACCTCTTTTCTGGCCTCGTTGATTGTCTTTGATCCCTCCCTGGCGATCACAGTAGCGAAATCCTCAAGCTTGTCAGATATAATGTTCGCCGCCTTATACAGGACTTGCGCCCTATCATAGACAGTCATTCTCCTGGTAATCTCAAAGCCTTCAACGGCCGCCTTAAGAGCGACCTCAACATCCTGTATTGTCCCATTCGGAACCGTATCAATAACTGAATTATCAAAAGGGTCAAGCACATCGATTTTTTCATCACGGTCAACCCACTGACCGTCAAGCAGCATCTTCATCATTTACCTCCCGCATGGATGATATCTACAAGGGCGCTGTATCCGGTCTCGGTTCGACCAGCGCCCGGCCCGACGATTGTTACGTCGCCAAGAGTGTCCGTCGAGATTGTGACGGCGTTAGTGGCCCCCATGATTCCGGCTAACGGATGGGTCATGTCAACTTCCTCAGGCGCCACACTTCCTTTGACTTGGTTGCCTTCGCGCCAGACCTTGCCGATCAATTTGAAACGTTTACCGTGCGATTTCGCATCGGCAATGGCGTCAACGGTAATATCTGTAATCCCCTTGCACGGGAAATCATCAGGCTTGCAGGTCGCACCGAAGACGGCATTGGCCAGTATAGTAACCTTTGCCAGAGCATCCCAGCCCAGGACATCGGCGTCCGGGACAGCTTCCGCATAACCGAGTTCCTGTGCCTTCTTAAGAACATCCTCGTAGGCATGCCCCTCTTCCATTTGACTGAGAATATAGTTTGTCGTCCCGTTGAGAATCCCCTTCATCTCGGAAATCCGGCTGCCGGCGAGAGTCTCCCTGATCAGGTTTAGAAGAGGCGTGCCGCTCATCACGGTTCCTTCATAAAGAAATTTCACACCCTTATCTTTGGCAAGTTTGGCCAACTTATGAAAATACAGCGCCGTCGGACCCTTGTTAGTCGTAGTGACGTGCATCCCTTTCTCAAGGGCGGCGCGGATGTGCGATGTGGCCGGCTCGGCAGTCTTGATGTCGGTGTAGGTTGCTTCCACCATCATGTCAGCTTCGGCCGCCTTAATCATGCCGGGGGCATCACCTTCGTATTTGTCCGGCAACTCAGAGATTTTGCCGCCGGACTTTGCCAGATCCAGAGCCTTGCGCAGGTCTATACCGCCAGCGTTGTACACGCTCCCTTTGAGCATGTCCGAAATGCCAACGACCTGGGTTTTCAACCCATGTTCGTCGAGGAGCAGTTTCTCCTTTTCAATCAATAGCTCGGCCAGCCCCTGGCCAACAGTTCCAAAACCAACCAACAGTAAGCGCATGATTTGATTCTCCTTTATGATAGTCTTCAATAGTTAGATAGTAGGGTTGAAGACATTGTACTTCTGCCATCGCTTGATAGGTAGAACCACTATGGATTCTGCCCTACATGGACTACTTCGTTTTATAACGATCGGGGGCATCAAAGATATCTATGACATTAACCCGAGAGATAAAGTTAGCCGAATGCACAACACCTTCAGGGATATAATACCGGTCTCCCTTTCGATAGGTCTTTGTTTCTTCGTCTATGGTCAACGACATCTCCCCTTCGAGCATTATCCCCCATTGGGCACAGTGCGAATGCGGAGGAATTACTCCAACCGGCTGGATATCAAAGAACACCACCTGCTTATCAGCACTCGAAAGCAACCAACCCCGGATTCCTTTCACCTGGATATCAATTTCCGGTAAACCCCGGATCATCTCCGGGTACACCGTGCCGTCCCACTGCTTTATCCGGTTGTTCACAGTCTTTTCCTAACCCTTGTGGGCAATCTTGGCAAATCTGACCTCATGGCCTCGACGCATGATCTCCTTGGCATCCTTGTCGCAGCGGATGCACTTATGGTAGATCACATCACCGATGAGTTCCGATTTTTCTTTCCGCTCCTGATCGGGCAGGAAATACGTCTCCATTGTGTCGTAGGGGCGCGATGTCCCATCGCTTTCATATTTGATGGTTATATCGAAGCCGCCATCAAGCACCTTGTGCGCGTTTTCGGTCCAGTTGAAGCCCTCTATTCCAAGATCGGGATTGATCCGTATGTGCGCAGCCAGCGAAACTCCCTGGATACCCGATTCCTTGAGATCTCTGGCACACTGCATAAAGGTCTCAGGGCTAGCCGCGTTGCCAATGTTAATCTCATAGATGGGCATTGTGCCGTCATCGCGCAGATATTCTTTGAAGATATTCATCAACATCCGGAACTGGATTGCGTTCTGTGCCGATAGGAGCATCGATATTTTGAAGCTTATGGCTGGAATCTCCCTACCATAATAGCATGCGGCCACGATCGTAGACCAACTCGGGTTAAGGAAGAAATTGGCCCCGGTCTCAAGCGCTGCTCGCGTTACGCCGTCGAGGTAGATCAGGTGGTTGCTATCGCCGACTTCAACGCCGCCGAGATTTCCAAAAGGAGTGCCCATGTTCTTAAGTATCAACTGGCTCAGCCCACCACCGAGATCGCGCCGATCAAATTTCTCTCCAGTAGTCTTTTCAACTTTGGCGAATCGTTCCTCCGGCCAGGCAGTGGTAACAAGATTCGTTGAGCAGAACTTGCTGGCCCCAAGGATGTTCTCCGCCATAGCGAGGGTCGCCAGTAGATCGCCGCTATATACATAGTCCTCAGTGAGCGCAACCACTGAAATCATTTCAGTGGGGAAGAGGATCTCGGGGTTCTCGGCAATTCGGCGTATGCAATCGAGAGTCACACTTGCCCCCTGGAAACCGGAGACCTGAGTGGTGCAGACGCCTTTCTTTGTTACCTTGATACCCTCCTTGGATACGAAGTCCTCGACCTTCGCAAAGCCCTTTACGTATCCTTCCGCCTCCTCAAGTGTGCGACCGAACCCCTTACCGCTGGCGATTTTCTTTCTGGTATCGTAGTCTCTCATGGCAACGACTTTGTCATTGATAGCCCTGGCTCCCCCATAGGCGTTGATCAGCGCGTCGATTGCCTTTGTGTCCTTCTTGTTCAACAGATCAAAATGCATCCTTCTTTACCTCCAAGCCAGCAGGAGAGGGGTCTCCCCTACGTTCCGTACACAGCTGTTTCCAATTGTAACTTCGTTAATCTCAAGGCAAAAGGTAAGACGAACGTGTAGGCTTTTCAAGCGGTTTTTGTACTACCACAGGAGAGCTTCAAGGAGAACTCGGTCAGAATAAAAAAGAGAAAGCCGGTCTCCCCACTCGGGTATACAAACCCGACGTCAAAGACCGGCTAATCCGTTTCTTCAGGCGCAGTCAGATAAATTAATCTGTTTTCTCCACCGGAGTTTCCTCGAATCGGCCACCCAAATTCTTGGCCAGGAACTTCTCCGCCGCCGCATAGAACTTAAGACGGTTTTCCGGTCTGGCCAGCCCGTGTCCTTCGTCGGGAAACAGCAGGTACTCATAATCGAGCCCTTTGGCCTTCATGGCCTCTACAACTCTATCCGCCTCCGCCTGTTTAACCCGTGGGTCATTGGCTCCCTGGACAACCATCATCGGTATCCTGATACTGTCAACTCTGTACAGCGGCGAGCGTGACTTGAGGAATTCTTCCTCTGTTTTGGGGTTGCCCACCTTAGCGTAAAACATTTCCATCATCGTTGTCCAGTACGGGGGAATAGACTCCATCAGCGTAATGATGCTGCTGGGGCCGCAGAGATCGATAGCACAGGCAAAGAGATCGGGTGTAAACGTTGCTCCTACCAGAGCCGCATAACCTCCGTATGACCCGCCATAGATGGCGATCTTTTCGGAATCAGCATACCCTTTCTCAACCGCCCAGTGTACGGCATCTACCAGATCATTATGCATCTTGCCGCCCCACTCCCTGTCGCCGGCATTTGCAAAGTCCTTTCCATAGCCGGTGGAACCGCGGAAATTGACCTGCAGACAGATATACCCACGGTTGGCCAGCCATTGAGCCTCAGGATTGTAACCCCACGTATCGCGATACCAAGGACCGCCGTGCACATTCAACACCATCGGCAGATTCTTTCTCTCTTTGCCGGGAGGAAAGGTGATGTACCCATGAATAGTCAGGCTGTCGCGCGATGTAAAGGAAATCGGCTCCACTTGGGCCAAGGTGTACTCATTCAAATCCGGTCGGTGGTCAAAAAGGAATGTCGCTTTTCTGGTTGCCCGATCGTAAGAATAATAGGGCACCGGCCCGTTGTCGGCTGTGAAGCCGACCAGCCAGGTGTCGTCGGGGTCGTCGCGGCTGCTTATGAAAAAGTCACCGCGATGGAGCTGTTTGATGACCTCAATATCCTCCTTAATCGACTCATCCAGGACAACCCATTTGTCGCGATCCTTTGTAAAGGTGACTGCCTGAACCTCGTAGCTGTCGGGGTGGATCATAATATTGCTGACATCATACTGCGGGTCTCCGGCAATGACCTCAATCTTTCCGGTTGCTATGTCCAACTTGACCAGACGGCCGGCGTTGGCGTCGCGGGAATCCAGCATGTGGACTGCTTTGCCGTCCTTTGTGAAACTGATCGGGCCACTGTTCAGTATATCCTGTGAACTCCAACTTACAAGCTTCACCCATTTGGCCTTCTCGGTCTTCCTGATCATGAAGTCGAACCCACCCTCGGCATTGGACATCAAAGCGCCGCAAACCTTGAAATTGGCGTCCGTCAGCCATCCGGCCACATTGCCGGGATTCTCAGCTACTTTCTCTAACTTCCCGGTAGTAAGGTCAAGATGATAGACGTCGTGAAGCTGCGGATTGTCTTTGTTCATACCGATCAGCAGTTCGTTTGGGAAGTGCTTGTTGCGGTCGACAATCCGCACTTGGACACTGTCAAAAGGTGTCAGGTCGCGGATTTCATCAGTTTCCAGATTGACCGCATATAGCCGCCAGTTCTCATCGCCGCCCTTGTCCTGGAGATACATGATATGCTTGTTATCGGCGGCCCAGAAATACACCCTGATCCCGCGCAGGGTATCCTTGGTCACAACCCGGACATCATCCTTACCGATTGTACCGACCCAGATATTCATGACATTGTCAACCGGGGCGCGGTACGACATCATTGTTCCGTCCGGCGACAGTCTGGGACTGGCCTTCTCCGGATTACCGAAAATGACCTCTCTTGGGATCAGCTCCGGCACCTTTGAAGTGCCCTGAGAGCTGCAGGAACTAATGACCATGCAGCCCACAAACAACGCCAGGACCAGCGCAATCTGCCATTTGTGGTTTCTCATATTACGTCGCTCCTCCACATAATGTTATTTATGTTTTTCCTTTCCTGTCAGCATTCGCTCACGCGGAGGCGTCAGCCTAGAGTCCGCAGCACATCACAAAGATGCAATAGAAACCTCATCGACTCAGTCTGCAAAGACAAGGCAAACTTGAGTTGCTGAACAAACGCCCAGAACCCGGTCGCATTACGGGGGAATGTAAAACGAACGTATGGAGTTATCAAGTGGTTTTTATGCTACGATAGCAGATCATCCGACCCAGGGGGCAGCCATTTTTCAGAAACAGAGTTGTAATAAGCGTCAGTCCCTTGTCGCATTGAGACTTCCGGGCCTCTGGACCTTCCTTCACGCTTGTGTTTGTCGCTGCCAATGTAACATGCTTCATAAAGGCTTCATTAGGCTACCGAAGAAGGTACGCAAGCCAAGCGTGTCCGGGATAGCAGGCTTCAATGGCTTGCCTCAGCCAGCCCTGACGTTCTCGGTCGAGCACATGGCGCAGATTGTTGAAGTCCGCTTCGTCATCGGTTGTGGGATTCTTCGCCTTAAACAGCAGCACAATCTCAGGACCCAGGAACGGTATCCCCATTTTTGAATGCAACCCAAACAGCGCTAGGGGCCGGACGATCTCAAGATTCCTTCGGAACCTCCACTTTTCCCCTGAGGACTCATTCAGGAGAATTTCCAGCTCCGAGAGGTCGCTGTCCGCTCTTTGGGCGTGGATCTCATGTACGGGTAGCTCCAACCATTCTCCCCTGTCCCATGGTTCAATTCCCACATTAGTGGCGGGGATTACCTTATTGAACTCCCACCCCTTCAAGTAACTCTGGAGCGTAAGTTGGTCGCGCCTGAGAATTGCGATTTCAGTATCTTTGTGATCTCGTGTTACGCATCCCAGAAAGAGATCAACTGCCCAACCACCGGCCACGAACCAGGGCTTGTCAAAACTAGCCAGCAGTTCTGCCACCTTGGACAGTCCTGCCAAAGACCTCACCATACCAGAACCTGACTCGTTGACATCTCTCACGGAAAGCCTGCCTGTACCTATTCTCTCTCCCGGTTTCAGTCGGGCGGATGTTCCCTTGCCCAGATTTGATAGTACTTCTTTGCGTGAAGCTCAAATCCCTGCCCGGTTTTTTCAACCTGCTGTCGCAGCCACTCATCTTTGCCGAGTTTTTTGTATTCCCTTGCTCTCTCGACTATTTCTGTATGCTCTTTGACTTTATCGCAAGGGAATTCGCTGCACTCAAAGCATAAATCAATTCCCCTCTCTTTACAACACTCTCGAATCGGACAATCCGGCCATGCATCCCCACCTTTACAACATTTCGTGCAGACGAGCCAGGTGTCTTTCTTACTGAAAAAGCCTAATGCTTTTCTGAACTCAGTATAGTCAAACTCCTTAACCTCTGTCGGCATCCAGTACTGGTAGCCCTGTACATCCAGCCACTCTGCTAAAGTAGTCGCCAGTTCCCTAAAAGCGGTGTACTCACACCATCTTGCACAAGCCCCGCCATAGAGTCCACAATAGGTAATCAAATCTTCTGGTTTCATTATTTACCTCCTTACTCATGAGCGGCATACAAGCAGTGCCAAAAAGCTAAGATCATCGCCTGTAACCGGGGTGGTATCCTCAAACTAAGGGCCTGTTGAAAAAGTCCCATTCTCGTCATTGCGAGTCCGCCCCAGGCGGACAAAGAGATGACTCCGGCGAAACCGGCCTGTGACTGAAGTGCCTGAAAAACAGAGCCGTAGATAGAGAAAAACGCTCTTGACAGGGCGCGCTTTCAGAGATGACGCTTTCTATGTTTTTCAACAGGACCTTTCGCGGGAATGACAATGGTATGGGCCATCAAAACGTCTTCCGCTTATACTTCCGCCGCAGCGCCAGGATGAAAAAGGTAACCAGCACAACCAGCAGTAAGCCCTCTATTGTAACGATGCCCTGCTGATAGGGCTCAGTGACGTACTTACTTATGTCGGCACGATTGA
>CAYQDB010000017.1:0-48968 GCA_964416195.1 uncultured Ignavibacteriales bacterium | reverse complement strand
TCAGCTTGATGTGGTCAGCGTACTCCTGGAGAAAATCGTCGATCCGCTTGTGGCGACCAGTGAGACCCAGTTTTTCCATTCGCTTTGAGTTCTCCAAAGATTCAATTTCCTTTTTCAGGATTTTGGCGTCCCTGAGCGTTCCTGCTCTTACCCACTTGTGCCCCCCCCGATGACAAATGACCACATAATAGGTTTTCTTGCCTGCTTTTCCTTTCTTGGACTGTATACTTGCCATACCAACCTCTTAGAAATTTGTTAGAAAAGATAGAAAGCGAAGAATGAAATGTCAATAACTTATTGATATAAAAGAGGAAAATTTGTTAGAAAAAAATATGGCGGAGAGGCAGGGATTCGAACCCTGGGTCGCCTTAGGCGACAACGGTTTTCGAGACCGCCGCTTTCGACCACTCAGCCACCTCTCCAATCACAGCGTCCATACCGGGCCAAGGTTTTCCTCGGATGCCAACAATTTACTTGTCGAGATTCAATTGTAAAGGAGTTTGTATCATGCTCAATGACCACGGGAATACGGTAACTCAGCGGTAAAAGAAAAGGGACAGGTTATTATTACCTATACCTTGGTTGACACGGTTTTCTAACATTTAGTTTTTTCCCGCAGTACCTCGTACAGTGAATTGTCTTTCAGCTCTCCGTGGGCGCGGTGATAATTGCAGTAACGCTCCCTCTGGTCGTATTTCGCGTTAGGATCGACATCATCCATATTTACAAGCAGCAGATCAACGCTCTCAGTTGACCGGAAGGCGCCATAGAAATAGTTGACAGTTCAAAATAATGATATATCTTGTAGTAAGTTAGAGGATCCTCAAACACATGGATCCCCCAGTACTACTTTATATGGTTGATCGTGACATTGAGCCCATTTTAGGAGACAAGAAGATGAAGCCTTTGGTAACGTTGGTTCTTTTGCTCGTATCGATTCCCTGGACTCTGGCCTCAGCAGAGCAGATAACGGTTGAATACTCGTTTGACCGTCCACAACTTCAGAAGATCGCAATAGCAGGCGAGCTTTATGACAGGGTCATTATGACAGGTGCTCCCAATTTCGGATATATCGGGCAACCGGCGCTACCGGCAAGAGGTGCGCGTATCCTGCTTCCGCTCGGAACTGAAGTTGAGAGCATCGAGATAGTGCCGGGAAACAAGGTGGTGCTGAGCAGCGACTATCTGGTTGAACCGGTGGCGCGCCCTGTGAAGTTGTCATCAAATCCTGATGAGATCGTAGCGCCGATTCCTGACAGCGCTATCTATGCTTCCAACCATCCTTTTCCCGAGATGCTTGTCCGGAAGATGGCTACCGAAAGTTTCCGCGGGTATCAAATCCTGACTTTGAGGCTTCGGCCCGTTCAGTACATTCCCACATCCGGAGAGCTCTACTACTATCCCGATCTCACCGTTACAGTTAAGACGGTTGACACAGATCGCTCATCTTCTCTATTTCGTGGTTTTACCGAGGACGAAGGGGAGGTTCTTGCTAGGGTTGACAATCCTGAGACTGTCGAAACATACGCGGCAGCAGCGAAGCGTGGAGATAAGGGCTATGATCTCTTGATTTTGACCACGACCTCGCTGGCCGCTTCCTTTCAACCCCTGAAGGATTACCATAACACAACCGGCATTACAACAGAGATCCGAACAACGGACGATGTCGGAAGCAACGATCCTGACGACATCCGGGACTATATCCGAGACCGGTATCTATCTGACGGAATCCAGTATCTTTTGATTGGGGCCGATGACGACCTCATTCCAGCAAAGGACCTTTACGTTCTCGCGTACTCTGGTGGGGACATCGAATACCACATGCCGGCTGACATCTATTTCGCCTGTCTTGACGGCACCTACAACTACGATGGCGATTCCTACTGGGGGGAACCTTTTGACGGCGAAGGCGGCGGTGATGTTGATATGGTAGCGGAGGTGTACATAGGTCGGGCAGCAGTCGGCAACACTACCGAGGCTGACCGCTTTGTGAACAAGACCATAACGTATCTCACAAGTCAACAACTCTACCTACAGAAGGTGCTGCTGGCAGGGGAATATCTTGGCTTTGGCGGAGTATCGGAATATGCCGGTAATTCTCTCGACGAGTTGGTTGATGGTTCGAGCGCGAACGGATACTTTACCGTCGGTATTCCATCGGGATCGTATACTATCGAGAAATTGTACGACCGGGATTGGGAAGGCCATTACTGGCCGCAATCGGAACTCGTTTCTCGAATCAATGATGGTGTCCACATCATCAGTCATTTCGGTCACGGGAGCATAGGCTCCGCCATGAAGATGAACACCGGGACAATCCTAAGCCTGCTTTCCAACACCGATCTTTGCTTTATCTATTCACAGGCTTGCCTGTCCGGTCATTTCGATGGCACAGATTGCTGGGCTGAGTACATGAATATCAAGACTGACCATGGCGCTTTCGCAGTGATTATGAACGCGCGTTACGGTTGGGGATTGCATGAAAGCACCGACGGTCCTTCGCAGCGATTCAACCGTGAGTTCTGGGATGCCGTGTTCAATCCTGCAGAAGCCAAGACCCGGCTGGGATGGGCCAATCAGCTCTCAAAAGAGGATAACCTGTACCGCATTGATGAGAGTTGCATGAGATGGTGCTACTACGAGCTGACGCTGTTTGGCGACCCGACTATCGCATTCAAAGGTGCGGACACCTGCATTGACGGCGACGGTGATGACGTATGTGATGTCGGCGACAACTGTCCAACGCTCTATAATCCGGGCCAGGAAGATTTCGACAGCGACGGGATCGGCGATATCTGTGACGAATGCACCGACACGGATAGAGACGGTTATGGTAATCCCGGCTTCCCGACGAACACTTGCGCAGAGGACAACTGTCCCGATGTCCCCAATGTTCGCCAACATGACTTTGATGGCGACGGACTTGGAGACGCCTGCGATGAATGCACCGACACAGATGGGGACAGTTACGGCAATCCCGATTTCTGGGCTAACACCTGTCCTGAGGACAACTGCCCGGAGGCATACAACCCCGGCCAGGAGGATACTGATAGCGACGGGAAAGGCGATTCCTGTGATGAATGCACAGATACAGACGAGGATGGCTTCGGTGATCCCGGTTTTCCGGCCAACACCTGTCCTGAGGACAACTGTCCCGACACCAGCAACCCTGCGCAGGAAGACCCGGACGAGGATGGGCTAGGCAACGCCTGTGACAACTGCCCCTATCACTTCAACCCGGAGCAAACAGACACCGATGGAGATGACATTGGCGACGCCTGCTGCTGCGTTGATCGCGGTAATGTTGACGACATAGTAGGTGTAGGGGGGGCGATTGATGTATCCGATTTGACTTATCTGGTTGTCTATCTCTTCACCAGTGGATCGATTCCCAATTGTCCAGAGCAAGGCAATGTCGACGGGATTGCCGGTGTTGGTGGACCAATTGACGTTGCTGACTTAACCTATCTGGTCAACTACCTTTTCCAGAGTGGACCATCACCGCCTGACTGCCCATAACCTTTTTTGTCAGTCTATGCGGTACGTCTAGACAATAACGAGATGTAATCAATCGCTGCGCTTCAGTTGTGACGATTTTAAGTTCGCGTTCATATGGCTGTTTGAGTAGCACGAGTAGGGCAGGATACCTGTAAGGCTGCCTTCGTTGTCAGGAGCATAAAGGCTTCTGACCTACATCCGCTATGCAAACGGGCAGATGTGGAGAAGCTGTCCCATAAGTTTGATCTTAACATTCAAGTACTCGCATCAGGTGAAGTCACAACTCGCCAACTCCGCGTAGCGGCGGGCTTTATGTCCGCCGTAAAATGGCGGGAGACAAGCCCCCGCCCTGCGCGAGTAGAAATGGACACCTTTTGGGACAACCTCGAGACATCTGCCGCACACACAGAATCGCGTAGGGGGCAGCCTTGTGTCGCACCGTTGTCGAAGCCGAAGGGTTTTAGCTTACAACCACTTTTATCTGAAAGAGGCCCATGGGCAGTCCACCAGCATATCCGAAAGAGCAATTATGGTCTTGAGACATGTCCTGTACGCTACATGGTCTGATTACCGGGCGCGGAGTGGTGGGGCATTGCCGCGATTGCTTGTACCGAGGATTTGCTGAAGCACAGGGTCGGTCAGGTTGATTTTGTATTCGGCAAACATCTTCGCCGCTCGTTGTATGTCGGAGTAGCGTCTTTGCTGGTTGAGAATAGAGAACAGCTTGCGGAAGGCATAGTTACTATTGGGATTCTCCTCAAAAGCTTTCCAGACAAGGTTGGTTCCCTCATTGATCAGCGCCGGGGCTTTCTGCCTGGTTCCTATTTGCACCTTGGCCAGACCGAGGTCCTGCAGGTAAAACAGATTTTCCGGATTCGATTTGTAGAATGCAGTCAGAGTGTCGTTTAGCTGTTGGAATAGCTGGTCGGCTTGCGCTGTGTCACCCCTTTTTTCATAAACGTCGGCCAACAGCAGGTACATCTGCCAGTACTCGGGGTAGACCGTGATTATCTTCTCTGCCAGTGCGACAGCTTTGTCCTGCTGCCCGGAGCGGTTCAGTTCGTCAAAGATGCGCACAGCGTTAATGCCGACACCGATGAAAACACCGGTAGCGTTGTCGTCGCGGTAGACCTTGGAATCCTCATAACCACCAAAGCGGTAGGTATTCATAAAGAGATCGTACCCGCGCTCAGTATCAATCTGGCTTTCCTTTGGTTCCCGTTCAAGTTTGTAGAGGATTCCGACAGCCCTGGTTCGATCCCGCAGCTTCAAGGGAGACTCGGCATACGGAAGAGA
Organism: uncultured Ignavibacteriales bacterium; assembly: GCA_964416195.1. Taxonomy (GTDB): domain Bacteria; phylum Zixibacteria; class MSB-5A5; order GN15; family FEB-12; genus CAYQDB01. The sequence goes on along the minus strand of CAYQDB010000017.1, from coordinate 44,174 downwards.
ACTGAAGTATATGGGGGACTTCCATTTGTTCTCCAGCACGATTTCATCCATCATCATTTCCGCAACTTTCTGAGTTCGCCCATTAAACGGGGTCGCCTGAAGATAAGTCATGCGCTTTCGAGGGCGGTCGTGGAATATCTTTCTGGGACGAGCCGCTGTCAGTCCCGGTCTGGGCTCGTACGGATACCACAGGATTTGCTCATCAGTAAGGGAAATGGGAACATCGTAACGGTTTTTCATTTGCTCCACATACCAATCGGTGTTCAACAGCGAGAGGTTGACTACCCGCACGTCTCTTCGGTAGTTGTATGCCTCCTGGAGACACCAGACGGGGAAGGTATCGTTATCACCTGAAGTGAACAGAATGCTATTTGGTTCGCAGGTGTCGAGGATGTTGGCGGCATAGTTGTAGGGGGCAAAGTTCTTCGATCGGTCGCAGGCGTGATAATTGTGGGCCAGGCTGACGCCAGGCAACAACACCAGGACCGATGAGGCCAGCACGGCTGCTTTCTGTGTCCCCGGACCAGACGCCGTCAATTTTTCCTTTGTATACCGCATAACCCCCGACACGCCAAGGCCCATAGCTATCCCGAAGAAAACAAAAGCAGGTGTGAAAAAGTAATCCCGATTGCGCACCTCAAGGTAAGCGTCGGTGGTGCGAGGATTGTACTTGGTGCCATCGGCAAAATTCATATACAGAACCAACCCGACGGAGCACACCAACAGCAAAATCAGAAAAGGTAAACCGACCTGAAGCCGCTTTTTGATGGCGGTGATAAGACCGATGAGTCCCAGTGCAAAGAAGGGAAAAACAAAAAGCCATCCCCCGGGGGAGTACTGTTCCTCGAAGTATGACCAGAAGCCCATGTGCGGATGACGACCGAACTGGTTTTCCCATGCGCCGCGCCGATGGAACATACGGTCAACCATAGAGGTCTGACCATATTGCTTTCTGTCAAGGTAGTTGACGAACGTACGCAGACTGCGGGAAGGGTTGTTCTCGTCTATCCTCGGATTCAAAGACGAGCGGATCGGTATGAACAGGTGAACCGACATGCCGATAAAACCGATAAACACAATCGCCAGGCCCGTCTTCCACTGTAATTTCCACCCATATTTCTCCGAGAGAATGGCAAGTACGATTAGAGCTCCAAAGGTCAGAGGCGTCACGATGAGATACTCATCGAATCCGATTATGATCGAAGAAACAGATCCGACAGCAATAAGCACCGCCCAGTTGATCTTGCGGTATAGCAAAACCACCAGTACGACGGCCAGGACCATGGAAACGAGGAAGAAAAGGTCACTTCCGCCTCTACCGTTGGAGAAGAGAATAATCAGCAACAACTCTACGATAATGAAGCTGCACAGTATTGTCCAATCTCGTGTCTCAGCGTCCTTCTTGAGAATGAAGAACAGGGCGCAGATCGGGACGACGAGAAAGACCGTCATGTGAATGCTGATCCCAAGAAGGGCAAGAAAGAACACAAGAATCATGGTCTTGGCGGCTGCCACTGTTCCCCTTTGCTCAAAGTAGCGCAGCGTCAGCCAGATAATCATGACCGACAGGGCTAGCGCCACGCCATACACCTCGGCTTCCACTGAATTGCTCCAGTTGGTTCGGCCAAAGGCTACAAAAAAACCGCCGGCGAGCCCACCGATATAGGCGATGTACCGATTCAACCCGGTCTTCTCACCAGAGTTGAAAAAGTAGCCGACCAGTTTCACCGTCAGCAGATAGCTGAACATGGCCGTGAAGGACGAGGAGATTACGGACATGTAGTTGATCCGGTAAGAGACATCTTCTGCAAAGGGAATCAGCGAGAAGAGCCGGCCCAGCAGAACAAACAGCGGTGTCCCCGGGGGATGAGGGATTCCGAGAATGTACGAGCAGGCAATGAACTCACCGCAGTCCCAGAAAGACAAAGAGCGCTGGACCGTAAGGGCATATACCACGAATGAGCCAAGGAAAACTAAGCCCGCCAGCACTGCGTTGGTTTTGTCGAACCTGTCATTCGATTGATAGGTTTTATCAGGCAATATCTCCTCCTAAAGTCAGAATCGGTCACTCCGATACTTATCAACAGAACGTGTTGCTTTGAATAACATTGGCAAAGATATAACATTAGTCGGGTAAATCACAACCGATAATTTTACCCCGCCATTGGCGGGCTGTTCCAAACTGTATGGAGGTAAAGATGTTTGTCTGGTGTGGTGTCCTGTTCTTTTTGGGACTTATGGCGTTTCTTGACTCCCTTTTCAACATGGGGGAGATCTTCAGGCAGGTAAACTCAGTAATGTTTATGTTGATCTCACTGGCCTTGCTGATCAGAACGACCACCAAGATCAAAGCCAAAAAAACCGAGAACTACGAAAATCGAATTTTCAGCCTTGAGCAGCAGGTCAAGACCCTCAAAGAGGGCAAGGAGAAACTAGAGGTTCCGTAGAGGTCAGATGCGTGGGAGCCCAATTCCCCCGGGTGGGCTCTTTGAAATTGCCTGATCTGTTTGAATCCGAAAGGGGCAGATGTGGACATCTGCCGCCCACGCGACTCGAGGTGATGTAGGGTCTACACCTCTCCCTCCAATTGACGCATCGTCTTGCGCACCTCGGATATGAAAGGGTAGTTGGGATATTTTTCCAGTAATTGGCGATAAATCGATCTGGCCTGCTCAACACCATCGGGTTTTGCCAGGTACATATCTGCCTTTGTCTTCAGCCCGTAGGGAAGGTAGTAAGATTCGGGGAACTCCTCAGCCAACCGATCGATAAACTTGATGGCTGTCGAAGAGTCAGGTCTATTGAGGCTCAGCATGGCCAGCTTATATAAGGCGATGTCGGCCAGCGCCCGGTTCGGATCATCGGCAATGAGGAGAAGCTTCGCGGAGGTTGAATCGGGCATGCGCATCTGTTCGAACAAAAGCGCGTTGGAGAAATCGTACAGAAGTCCCTCGCCCCCCTCCGCTTCTTCAAGCAGAAACAGCAACTGCAGGGCATCGTTGACGTAAAATCCACGGGGATAGTCAACCAGCAGCTTGCCAAACGAAACTCTGCTCGAATCTAACTGTTTTTCAAAGAAAAGAATCAAGGCCAGGTTGTACTCCACCGCCTCCTTCATATCTTCATTCAAACGTCTCGTCAGAAGCTCCTCAAATGAGGTCCTGGATTTCTCTAGCTGGCCCTGTCGGAGGTAACAGTACGGCAATGCTAATCTGGAATTGAGATACCCCAGGCCGGCGTTGTAATGGGTGATAACGGAATCGAAGTAAGTTATGGCACGGGAGTAATCGTTCAAATAGTTCAAGTAGATATCGCCTATAAGGAACAGCGCTTCAGCCTTTTCCTGCACACGAGGAAAAGTAGCGAAGATGGTGTCATAGGTCACGACAGCATCATCGAAACGGCCCAACTGGACCAGAGCATCACCGTAGAGAAAGTAGGTTTCTCCCAAGATAGGATGGTCCTGGTAGTTACTGAGGATGTCCTTTGCCATTCGTGTCACCTGATGGTAGAGCTTCCGTTCCTGGCAACTGTGCATAAAGTTGAACAGGGAACTACCCTTCTGAGCTTCCAGTGAATCCTGTAAAACTGCAAACTCAAACGCTCTATCAAAGCGCTCTGCTTTCAGATAAAAAGACGACAGTATCCGGGCAGCTCTGGCGTTAACCTTTCTGTTGGTCTGTCCCAGGAGAGCCTTTTCAGCCTCGGCGGACGATTCAGGGTAGTTGAGAAGCGCCAGCAGTTTCTTTTCAGACTCACTGGCCGTCCGGCTGGAGTCGCCAAGCCCGACAAAGAACTCCAGAGTCGCCTGTTGGTAATTGTTTTGCCTTTCCAGGATTTCGCCCCGGTCGAGAGCAAACAAGGCCGGGTCAGTCAACCTCTCACGGACGGTATCAATCAAGGCCAGAGCCATCTCCTCGAGCCCACAGCCAATCATGCTTTGGAGTATCGTACGGTACCGGGGTATGTCATCGCTGGCTATCAGGGCAATAGCTTGGCTGTACACCGCTTTGGCTTCATCTTGCTTGGCCTGCCGGCTCAGAATCTCAGCCAGACGGAGCCGGTAAACGTAATTGTTTGGATCGCTTTCAACAAGGCGTCGGGTCAGTGTCTCAGCCTTGAGGTAGTACCCCAGATGATCGTAGCAAGTCAAAAGGAGATTTATTATGACAGGGTTGCCCGTATCATCTTCGTACAGCGTTTCCAGCAGAGCCGAGGCTGCCTGGTAGTTTTTCTGCTTTATGAGCATTCGGGCCACGCGCACCTTCTGGTCCGCTTCGGAATCAGGCGTTCGCCGCGTCGACCTGGTGTCCGGCACTTTGACCTTCAGAGCTTCCACGGCGCGTCCCATGGGGGTGCCTACAAGTACACCCAACAGTATTAGTAAGGGAAGTTTGCTTCTCATTGGGGGTTCGTTTCTACTGGCTGGTTGAGGTTATTGAGAGAGGACTCCGCCTGTAAAAGAGCTTTGAAATAGGCCTTGATTTGCTCTTCGTACTGTGGGGGATATTTATCGCCAAGAAACCGCCGCAGTCTATCCTCCAGGTTGCTCTGGTCGTTGAAAATGTCCGCCGGAAGTGCGGGAGGAACAAAATACGGCTGTTCCTGGGCTGTTGTGGCCCGACGTTGTTCTGAGAAATCCTTTCTCTGAAGCGAGCGGGTTGCCTGTAACATTCGCGAGAATATTTGTAGCTGTCTCTGGATCGTTTCTTCGCCAATCTCGCCGTCGGCAAGGTCTTCCTCGACCCGTTTCATTTCTCTGGCGATGTTGTCAAGACGCCCCAGGATTTGACGAGAGTTGCCGAACTCGGCATTGAGCTGCTCGAGGGATTTTCGGATTGAACCCTGCTCCCCGGCCAGTCGCTGCAATCCCTCTCGGGATAGCTGAGGATTGGCATTGGGATTATCACCGGGCTTGTTACACTGGCCCGGCTTGTTGCACTGCTTGGTCTGTTGGTTCAGTTGATTTTGCTTGTTGCATAACGACTGTAACATGCTCATGTTCTTATTGCAACTGCCACCCTTTTTGCACTGCTTCTGCTGATTGAGCGATTCCATCATCCGCATGGCAGCGCGGTTCAGCTTGACCATCGCCTCGCGCTGGTAACGCTGCGCCGGGACACCTTTATTACAGTCGAACCCTTCCTGAGCCAACTCCATATTTTGGATGGCGTCAGTCACCAACTTCTGAAGCTCGGCGGCGATAAAAGGAGACTGCTTGCCGAGTTCAGAGATTCTGTTTTTCAGACCACTGCAGGAGGCGGTCAGGTCCTGCTGGGAAGCTGCCATCTCACGCAGCACTATCGACCGGGGATTAAGCATCGCTGCCTCCCGTAAAAGGTCTTCCTGCTTTTGCGAGAGGTAGTTGGCGTCGTCAATTGCTATGCGCATCGCCTTTTCTATTTCATCCTCCTTCCCGCCTTTCATTGCCAGGAGCTGTTGTTGCATTTGATCCAGCATCTCCGAGAGTTTGGAAAGGGCGGTTTTGCCTTGTTTCCCCGCTTCGCTTTTCTGTTTCCCCGCGAGAGCCCGGGACATGTTTTGCATATTCTGGTCGGCGTCGGTTCCCCGGATCGCTTTGCTGAACTGTTTGAGTTCCTGCGATTCCTCCATTGCGGCAGCTTTGGCAAGCTGTGCAAGTTCCTTTGCCTCCTGTTTCAGGTTCTCCAGCGTAGAACGAAGCTCGTCTTCCGGCGCCGCCAATGGTGGGAGACTTTCCTTGTGGGAGGCTTCGGTTTTTTCATTCATCTCCTGTTGATTCTTGACCAGTTGCTCAACTTTGCGAACCATCGCCTCCATCTTTTGTTCAAGCTGTATCCATTTTAGAAGGGCCAGGGTCCGCTCCAGCCGTTCCAATAGCTCCTCCTGGGACATCTTAAAATCATTCATGGCCTTCTGAAGCTCAGTAGGGTTCATGTTTTTCAGTGCTTCCAGAAGTTTCCGCTGGGCCTCTTTCATTTCCGGAGTGGCGACCTCTTCAAACAGTTTCTGGATCTGTGACAACTTCTCCATGATTTCACGGCTCATCAGGGAGGTCTCCGTGAGCTTGTCGATGGATTTTTCCATCTGGCGAGCCATCTCTTCGATCTTGTCGACCAGCTCCATGTTTTTGTCGGCAATCGACTCCAGCTCCTTCTGATACTGCCACTCCGCCTTCTGGGACTGCTGGGCTTGTTTGGTCTGTGCCTTGATCTTGCGGGCGACGTTTTTCAGCCGTTGGGAGAGCTCCTGGCCCTGTCGGTAAAGCTGTTCGGTGCGTGTAATCCGTTGTGTGTTTTCGGCCTCCGTTTGTGCGATCAGTTCGTCGAGCGAAGGCAGTCGAGCGACATACTGCCGAGAGTGCGTGATCTTTGGGCCGGAAATCCGATCGTTGTCGGCTACCTCGAAGTAGTACACGACGTAGTCGCCAGGGTAGAGGTTGAGCTGATCCATATCCCAGTTGAACTCGATATCTCCTTCCGTCTTGATCCGGTCGGAGAAGTGCAGTACCGCTACATGTTCATCGGAAGGTTGACCGTGCGAGACCACGCTGTACTTCAAAACCAGCGAAGAGAATCCAAAATCGTCGAAGATGCGCACCATCAGCGGCAGCAGCATCTCATCGTTAAGGTTAACATTGTAACCGGGGCGGAGGACATCTATTGACGGGTATTCATCTGGGATGGCCGTGATGTAGTATTCAATTGGATCGGGATTCTGTTCACCGAGGTGGTCGATCAGTCGGATGTGGTACGATTGAGATTTCTCAACTAGTAGGCTTGTCTCGCAGTCTTTGCCGGCGACCTTCAGGGGGACGTGACTTGAGTCCGAGAAGAGCATCTCAGCCTGTTGGACAGGCAGATTCGCCTCGATCTTCATGTTTACCCGGCTTCCGATGAGTGCGGAAAAGGAGCCGTTGTTTTCATCGATGACGGTTGGCGGAAGGTCAGTGTATTCGGGGTAGAAAATTGACAGCTTAATACCGGTGACCCGCGGGCGATCAACAACGTCAACTTTCTGCATATCAGTTCTTATCCGGCCAGCTTGGACATAGTAATCAAACGATCGGCTGATCTGCCTTAGCATGATGGATGCCGTGATCGAATCGCCGCTCTCTGTGGAAGAGCTCTTTACCTGTCGCAGGTCGATTTCTGACCGCTGCCAGTTTCCACCGACCAGGCGATAGTTGATATTCGCCTTTTTAGGTAGTCTGTCACCAAAGACAGCAGCGCCGATTTCGATGTCGCGATATTTTACCCATTCGGTCGAGCCTGGAATTGGCACTACCCGGTAGGCCAGGGGTGGGGCAACCTCTGTTGTTGGATGGGAGTAGACCTCCACCGAGTAGCTGAACAGGCCGGGCACAAGGATCACCAGCGCTATGGCCAGCGCACCGGCCAGGAGAAACAGGCGACCGGTTTTCAACAGAGGGTGGAATGTCAGAACTTCGTTGAAGTTGATCAGCCGAGCCTTTTGTAAGGCCTGCTCCTCAGTAAGGGTCATCAGTTCAGCGGAATAGCCGGGAGTCTTTTTCATTCGTGCAAACTCAATGGCAGCGACCAGGCGGCCCTTGAGATCGGAGTATCTGGTCTCCAGACGCACGGCTACTCCGTCAACACTGCCGTCAAACAGGCGCCCTACTGCGAACTTCCCAAAAAAGAAAAGGGACACTATTCCCGACAGGGATAAGAGGATAATTTTTAGCCAGACCGGCAGGACAATCAGATTGGCAAAAAATGAGAGGACAAGAGAAGTGAATACGACTACTGTGGCAGTCGTTAACAAGCCCGCCAAAAAGAGAACAATCCGTTGTTTTAGTAGTATGTTTCGGAGTCTCTTCAGTAGCGCTGAACTGGAGTCCATTTCTGCCATGACTTCAATCCCGATGGCTCAGCCGTTGACCACGGCGTTTTCTACTCTCTATCGACTGCCGGCAAGAAAAAGGCAGGTACTTACGCTAAATATACTAATCTAACAGAGCATATGTCAAAATGTTTACGCCCATCTTAAGCGCTTCCAATCTTTTTTCGGGTGGATCGTTATGCACCTGGGGGTCTTCCCAGCCGTCGCCGATATCGGATTCCACCAAAAAGTACAGAACCACTCTGCCGTTCAGGATTATGGCATATCCTCGCGGCGGCTTCTTGTCATGCTCGTGGATTTTCGGCGGGCCATTGGGGAAATCGTAAAAGCTGTGGTAAACAGGGTGGTCAAAAGGAAGCTCGACTATTTCTCGTTCCGGGAACAGAGCGGCCATTTCCTTGCGGAAGGTGTGGTCCATGCCGTACGAATCATTGACGAACAGAAAACCTCCGCCTGCCAGATAGCGGCGAAGCCGCTCCTTCTCTTCGGTGGGAAAGCGGATTATCCCGTGGCCAGTGGCAAACAAAAACGGATATTTGAACAACTCAGCGTCCATAATTGTCACCTGTCGCTCGATAGTGTCGACGGGGAAATCAGTGTTGTCCCGCAGGAACTTAAGCAGGTTCGGCACTGCTGAGCCACCCCAGTACCAGTCCCCACCACCGGAATAGTGCAGGCGGGCGACTTTTACAGCCGAGGGATCAGGGTTGGTTGCATCTTGCTGTTGATACTCGAGCCTATCGGCTAACCGGCTTGGCAGGTCTCTCTGTGCCAGGGTAGACAGGGGTAGTAAGAGCAGCATGGCGACACTTATAGCGACTGTTCTGGGTAAACTTCTCAACATATATATAATATACAAGCTATGGTTGGTTTTGGGTGAGAAAAAATAGGTTGGGTGGCCCACCCACCAATAGCTGGCTGTGAGTTCTTATTGGCGCCCGTAATCGGCAGATGTGGATATCTGCTGACCACAGGTAGGGGAAATTAGTGTTATGCGCAGTCAGGAATCCCTTCCTGACTGTATTCAATGTAGCCGCAATGAAAGGTGCTGTCGGGTATCTCTGTGCGACAGCCATAGGTCATTTTACGACATACAGACCTATTGAGGAAGTGTCAGGCAGAGACGCCTGACGCCACTTGGAGAAGCCAATAATTCAGACTTATGTCACAACTTCCAGTTAACTGACTGATATCGCCGCGGCTCGCGTACCACATGCGGGTGGATTCGCTATAACGGCAGGTTTATGAGACGGCCTCTATTAGCTTGACAGACAAGTGAAATACCATGTTATTTCAGCCTGATATTGCTGGATGACTGACCCCATCGTCTAGTGGTCTAGGACATCGCCCTTTCACGGCGAAAACACGGGTTCGACTCCCGTTGGGGTCACTTTATAAGCCAGCAGCCTTTCCTGTTATCGAAGTCGGGCTATAATCCCTCGAGGATAAATTCCTTGCCAATCGGAGCGATTGTGTTATACTTAAAAGTTTTGCGATTTACCCGTAGGTGAGTATCGGCAGATCAGTGATCTGCCCTTTTTGCCCGGGGGATTACAAGAAACTGGCCATGTGATGTGGTTTTGATGTAGGTTGCAGTGTGTAGGCTAAGATGTTTGCCAATCTGAGTGACAAGCTAGAGCTGGTTTTCAAAAAGCTTCGCGGCGCCGGGAAGCTGACTGAGAAAAATATCAGGGACTCGATGCGCGAGATCCGCCAGGCTCTGCTGGAAGCTGATGTCAACTACAAGGTCGCCCGCGATTTTGTCAAAGTCGTTCAGGAAAAAGCCGTCGGTGAGAAGGTGCTACAGTCAATCGAGCCGGGCCAGCAAGTGGTCAAAATTGTCCACGACGAGCTGGTCAGTCTTCTTGGCGGTAAAGCCGAACCGCTGGCTCCGATAGACAAGTCACCCACCATCTACATGATTTGTGGCCTTCAGGGTTCTGGGAAAACCACTCTCTGTGGCAAACTGGCTCTTTCGGCCAAGCGGAAGAACAAAAAGCCGCTTATGGTTGCGGCTGATATCTATCGTCCCGCTGCCATCAAACAACTTAAGGTGCTGGCTGATTCCATTGATGTTGAGCATTTTTCCCTCGAAGGCAAAAAGCCGCCGGCAATCTGTCGTGAAGCGGTCAAGTATGCCCGGAAGAATTTCATAGACTTGGTGATTCTTGATACTGCCGGTCGGCTGCATATCGACGACAAGATGATGGCAGAACTGGAGACTATTAAATCCCTCTTAACTCCTGACGAGGTCCTGCTGGTTGCAGATAGCATGACTGGTCAAGATGCGGTCAATATCTCCCAACAGTTCCACCAGAGGCTGACTATTACCGGCGTGGCCCTGTCTAAACTCGACGGCGATGCCCGCGGCGGAGCGGCCTTGTCTATCCGCTCGGTGACCGGTTGCCCGATCAAGCTGGCTTCAGTCGGTGAGAAATTGGCCGACCTGGAGCCGTTTTATCCCGACCGCATGGCTTCCCGCATCCTCGGTATGGGTGATATTGTCTCACTCGTCGAAAAAGCCCAGGAGACGATTGACGTCAAGGAAGCAGAGAAGATGCAGCAGAAGCTTCTCAAGGCGCAATTTAATTTCGAGGATTTCCTTCAGCAGATGGACCAGCTCAAAAAGATGGGGCCGCTGGAGTCAATAATAAAGATGATACCGGGAGTCGGCAAAGCGCTCAGAGGAATCACCGTTGACGAGAAGGACATGGAACGGATGGTGGCTATTATCAAGTCGATGACCGTTCAGGAGCGGCGCAACCCGGGTCTCATCGATGGCTCACGCAAACGGCGGATAGCTGTAGGCTCCGGTAACTCGGTGCAGTCCGTCAACCAGCTTCTGAAGCAGTTCTTTGCTATGCAAAAGATGTTTCACAATATGAACAAAGGCAAATTCAAAGGCATTCCCCCCAAGGGGATAATGCCGTTTTCATAACCGTTACAGATGGAGGATTTGTTTATTGCCGGTACACATACGACTTCGCCGCATGGGAGCTAAGAAACGCCCCTTCTATCGGATTGTTGCAGCCGACTCGCGCCGTGCCCGGGACGGGCGGTTCTTGGAAATCCTCGGGACCTACAACCCGATTACCAAGCCAGCGGAAGTACAAGTGTTCGAGGAGAGAGTGACGAAATGGCTGGATCAGGGGGCCATACCCAGCGATACGGTCAGTTCCCTGCTGACGCAGATCGGTTTTACGGAGAAGTATCACAAGGTCAAAAGAGGTGAGGATACCTCCGAGATCAGCCTCAAGACTGTGATTCGTGAACGCCCCAAAAAGACGAGGAAAATGAAAAAAGCGGCCGTGGCCGGCTCCACCGAAACCCCAGCCAAACCGGCTGAGACCACAGAGCAGGCCGAGGCCACTGAGTAGACTGAGACCGCTGACCAATCTGAATGACATAGCTTCTTGTCGTGTACAACACCGCTTGCAACGTTTAGTCTGGTTGGACTTGATGAAAACACTGTTTCTGAAACGAAAACGACAAACAGAAAGGGATGTTGAGATGAAAGAGTTTATTGAGTCTATCGCAAGGGCGCTGGTTGATAACCCTGATCAGGTAGATGTTAATGAGGTTGTTGGAAGTCGTACCACGGTTTACGAGCTGCATGTCGCTCAGGGTGACCTGGGCAAAGTGATCGGCAAAAACGGCCAGACGGCGAAATCGATTCGAACATTGCTGGCGGCCGCCGCTGCTCGCAAGGGCAAGAGGGCGGTCCTCGAGATTCTCGAATAGCCGGTGTCGTCCGAGGCATTTGTCATAGTAGGCAGACTGGGTCGGCCCCGCGGAGTGTCGGGAGAGATCTGTATCACGATGGAAACGGATTTCCCCCAGCGTTTTGTCGACCTGAGAGAAATCTATGTACGTGATCGAGATCGCTGGGAAAAACGCAAGTTAGCCTCCTCTCGGCTTATCTCGGGGCGTCCTGTGGTGCGTTTTGAGAACGTCACGACACCGGAGGAAGCTGCCCGGCTTACGAACCGGGAAGTGGCTGTTCCCAAGAGTCAGGTTGTGGCTCTTCCCGATGATACCTACTATGTTTTCGACCTCATTGATTGTGAAGTGCTGGAGGAAGGTACCGATCGCTTCATCGGGCGGGTAGTCGATGTTGAGCGATATCCGGCGAACGATGTGTACGTTATAGAAGGCGCCTCCGGAAAAGTGCTGCGTTGTCCGGTTGTAAGAAAATTTGTCAGGAAGGTGGATATCCGAAGGCGGAAAATCACTGTTCTCGCGGCCGGGTTGCTCAAAGAAGAAAAGACCTGAACTGGTCTGGGCAATGAAGTTTGAAATTATTACGCTTTTCCCGGATTATTTCAGTCTGTCCCTGCGGCAGTCTCTACTGGGAAGAGCGCTGGGGAAAAGGCTCTTTGAAATAGGAATCATCAATCTCCGTGAGTACGCCACCGACCGGCATCGTACGGTCGACGATACCCCCTTTGGCGGAGGGGGTGGGATGGTCTTGAAGGTTGAGCCGATCGATCGCTGTCTGCAGGCGCTGGGATATAATCGCAAGAAGAATGGCGCTCGGACGGCTGACAAAGATCGCATCATCCTCACGTCCGCAGCGGGAGTCAGGTTTGACCAGATGAGAGCGGTCAAATACTCTCTCTGCGAGCGCTTGACTATAATCTGCGGTCACTATCTCGGTGTTGACGAGAGGGTGCTGGAGATGTACGATGTGGACGAAGTCTCCATCGGCGACTTTGTCCTGAGCGGCGGTGAGGCGGCGGCGGCGGTTATTATTGACGCGGTGGCAAGATTGATACCGAAAGTACTCGGCAATTTTGAGTCGGCGTTGGGCGATTCGTGCATGGAACAAATGCTCGGCACTCCTTGTTATACCAAGCCTGCTGAGTACGAAGGATTGAAGGTGCCTGAGGTTTTAGTGTCAGGTAACCATAAGGAGATTGAAAGACATCGGCGTTCAGAGGCAATCAGAAAGTGCCTCAAGAATCGCCCTGATCTGTTAAAGATAGCGGAATTGACCGAAGAAGAGATAAAACAGATAAAACAACTCGACCCAGATATTGACATCGACTGAATTTGAAAGGAAGTAGGTCGGGTTCCGAATGGAGTCCGCCTCAGGCGGACGAATGAGAAACCCGACAACATCTTCTGAAAGGAACAGACCATGAAACGCATAGCCCAGATAGAAAAGAGCTACATGCGGGACGACTATCCCGAGTTCGGTTCGGGTGATACTCTGCGAGTACATGTGAAAATCAAGGAGGGGGACAAAGAAAGAATACAGGTCTTTCAAGGAACGGTTATCGGCAGACGTGGCAGCGGTACCGGCGCCAGCTTCACAGTGCGCAAAATATCATCCGGCATCGGTGTGGAGCGGGTGTTTCCGTTGTACTCGCCGAACATCGCCAAAATTGAAAAAGTACGCGCAGGCTCGGTGCGTCGCAAGAAGCTATACTACCTGCGAAATCTCACTGGCAAGTCTGCCCGTATCAAGGAACAGTTCGCCGAAACGAACAAGACCAGTGTTCCCCAGCCTGAGGAAAAAACCGCCGAAGAAGAACCGCCTGCGAAGTAAGTTATTGTTGTAGGGCAGTCTGTCTTTGGCGGATATCGGAAGGACCTGCCCTACCGTGCCCGAACCGCATTCCTATCCTTATGCCATTCCACTCAACGGTCTCGATCGGGGCTCTACAGTGTCAGTTGTAGCCCACCAAAGACGATGCGACCGTAGACGGGTGCATACATGAAGGCAGCGTCACCGATGTGTTTTTCTTCCTGCGTGTAATCGATCAGGTTCTTCGCTCCAACGTACAGTTTGTAACGATTGAAGAAGGTTTTCGAGACCTTTGCATTCATGGTGACAAAAGACTCCGTTTCGTGGATCTTGACGTTGGCGGGATCGGCAGGTTCCGTCAGGTCAATATACATCTTGCCCTTGTAGTCGGCATTGAACATGAGACTCCATGTGGAGGGGGTGTATTCCAACTTGAATCCGCCCGAGGTCGTGGGATAACGTGAGATTTTCTTGCTGGCCTCCTCAAACTCCGTTCCGACCCAGTCATCACGGGGGTTATCGTATTCGCCTTGGAAGTACTCGAACCTGACACCCATGGCCAGATTGGACGTCAGGGCGTACGAGCTGTTGAACTCCGCTCCCAGGACAAAGGCGTCGTTGATATTCTCCCATTGGTACGTGTATCCCAAATCGGCTATTTCGTTGTTGGCCTCAGCAAAGGCAATGGCGTCTTTGAGCTCCGTACGGTAGAGATTGAGGCTTGCGTTCCAATCCGCTGCCGTATAGTCGGCAGTAAGGGAGTAACTGAGTGATTTCTCCGGTTTCAGGCTGCCGCCCTTGTATACTCGCGGCGAACCGCTGCAGAGGTGAAGGTCTTCCGAAAACCCGTAAGGCACCCGAAAACCGGTACCGATAGCACCTCTGAGAACCAACTCCGGCGATGCATCGACTTTGATAGCGAAACGGGGATTAACTGTCGTTTCATCATATTCGAGTGGGTCGAGCCCCTGTGACAACACGTCCCCTGAGCCGTGGAAGTTGTCCTGGGATGAATGATGATCAAAACGTATCCCGCCGACAATTTCGAGTCCGTCTGTTACTTGGAACTCATCCTGCAGGTAAGCGCCAATCTCTGTGCCCTCCTTTTTGGAGGTCGAGGAGTAAGCCTCCTTAGTGTCGGTGTCCAGGTACAAGCCGCTCTCTTCCAGGTCATTGTGGGTGAACTGCACCCCGGCCAGGAGTCGGTGTTTTTGAAGAAGCGGCTGTACAAAGTTGAGATTAGCCACCAGGAGCCGTTCTTCCGCGATATAAGGCCGCAGCAGATCCACCGCCGGCAACTCCCCTTTTGCTTCTTCATAATCGCCTAAAAATGTGTCGTTGGTAGCATCCCGCTTGTGATGAGTCATCGAGATGTTCGCGCTGATCTCATTGCCGGATGGAAGGAGAACGTGATAATCAAGCTGCATACTGTAGCGGTCGGTGATGATACGCTCCGTACCGGGGGCAAAAGGGTTCTCAAACAGGTTGTCTCGGAGCCAGCCCCCTTGACGGGTTTCGTTCATCAGGCGGCCGCGCAGCACCAGTTGATCCGATGACAGCACATCGTCAAGATAGACGTTGCAACCGATATTCTTGGCGCTGAAGCGGACACGGTCAATCCAGCCGTCGGGTTTGCCGACGCCGTTCGGTGCTTCGGTATCACCGGTTTCATCGATCTCATCCCCTTCACTCTGCTGAGCGAATAGAAAAACACCCAGCTTTTCCTTTCGCATACTGGCTGTGATTTCGTATTTGTTGGTGCCATATTCACCGGCCTCGACGCTGATATGCCCTTCGGTTGTGCGAGGGAAGGCAGTAATAATGTTAATTGCCCCGGCCACAGCGTTACTCCCGTAGAGTGCCGAGCCAGCCCCTTTGACAACCTCAATCCGATCGACGTCAGCGGTGCTCAATTGCTGAAGTCCGTAGACACTGGCCAGACCTGAGTACACCGGCTGACCATCGAGAAGAACTTGGGTATGGTCAGCACCCAATCCCTGCATGCGCAAGATACTGAAGTTGCACGCCTGACATTGCTGTTCAACGCGTACCCCTGATTCGCCTTCCAATGCTTCAAAGATGTTATGCGCGGATTTCTCTTCTATTGAGGCCCGTGTAATCACTTCCGTGAAAACAGGTACCTGCTTGATGTATCTTGGTGTCCGCGTCCCGGTTACCACCATGCTGCCGGTCTGGAGAGGGGTACATTTCAACTCAAATTCGAGTTCCACCACCTTGTCGTCGCTCACGCGGGCCGGCTTAGTTGATGTTGTATAACCTACCGATGAAGCGACGACAGTATACCGACCGGATGGGACGGGGTGCAACTCGAAGCGTCCGTCTTCATCGGCAGCGTCGCCGATGCCGGTACCCTCGATCTGTATTGTCGCAAATGGAATGGGCTTACCCGTTTCAGCTTCTCTGACAATGCCCTTGATTGATCCTGGATGACCCCACGCGCTGCTGGCGACAAGCAGGCCCCCCAGCGACAGCGCAAGTATTGTTCGCAGCATTTACTTACCTCCTGATGCGGTTTCGGTCTATGGTGACTGTTTGTGGACGGTCACCCTGTTCATGTTTCGTTCATTAATGGGCGAAACTGGGTGTCGTCCTGGTATGCGATTGCATAGCGATGTCTGTAATTGCCAAATGAAATTGAAATTCGTTTTCATTAAGGGTGAATACTACGAGTCGAGAATTGGGCTGTCAAGGGTTTCTTGTAACTTTTTTCACGAAAAATGCGACTCCATTAACACGGGACGTCATACTGCCATCTTAAGGTGGAGCACTTGACAGACTATATAATAGGTTTCTCATATCGCCATCGAGTCATTGCTGTTGCTTAAATTCATTTTTTAAGTTGCCTTGACAGTGTGTTTTTCGCACTGTTGAAGGTTAGCAACACTACACCTTGCCGGATGAGAGCAAACATATAGGTTCTGTTGGTTTGAGAACAACGAAAGTGAAAAGCGTAGCCTTCAATTTTATAAGCAGATACGCAAATATGAGCGGAATATCTTATAGAGTGTACATACAATTCTTGAAGATGTATTACAAGACAATAGGCGCAAGGATTGCTGCCTGCGCTAGCTTTAGACAAA
Organism: uncultured Ignavibacteriales bacterium; assembly: GCA_964416195.1. Lineage (GTDB taxonomy): Bacteria > Zixibacteria > MSB-5A5 > GN15 > FEB-12 > CAYQDB01. Next base: position 27,701 of record CAYQDB010000017.1, on the reverse strand, counting down.
ACACGAGAGATATAAACCTATCCACTTTAAGCTTATGGAGGAATCCATATGAAAGCCTCATTAACGCTCATGTGTTCACTGGCGCTTCTGTGTCTGGCTGTGACCTCTTCGGCCGGCGCCGCCGATGTGCCCCAGCTCATCAACGTCCAAGGTAAGCTGACTGACGCTGTCGGCGATCCGGTTGCAGATGGGCCGCACTCCGTTACTTTCTCCATCTATGATGTTGCCAGCGGCGGCACCGCCCTTTGGAGCGAACCACGTACCGTTCAAACAACAGATGGTTTGTTCAACATTCTCCTTGGAGAAAGTGTTGACTTTCCAGCTTCGCTGTTTGACGACACGCTCTTATGGCTGGGTATGAAAGTTGGTACTGATCCGGAGATGACCCCTCGTCAGCGCCTTACGACTGCCCCTTATTCCTTTCGCTCGTCAGGCGCTGCTGTCGGTGGCGGCTGGGCTGATGATGGCAATATTGTGAGGCTGGAAACGAGCACGGACAGTGTTGGGATCGGAACGGCTAGTCCCTCAGCCAGACTTCACGTCGTGGAATCCAACGGCACCGCCGTTCAAGCTTTCAGCAATGGTGGCACCGGGGCCGCAGCTGGGCTGTATGCATACAGTGATACCTGGCATGCGGTGCTTGGAATTAACAGTAATTCCAATGCTGCCATCATGGGCAGGAATGACGGTTCCGGGCCTGGTATAAAGGGCCAGAATCAGGGAACCGGCCCGGCGATCACCGGCTATGCCAGCTCAGGCAACCTGCTCGAGCTATACAATACTCCCGGACCCAATCTGCGCTTTTCGATTAGCAATGACGGTTATGTCCAGGCCGATAGCACCATTGAATCAACCTCCGGCGGCTTCAAGTTTCCCGACGGGACAGTGCAGACGACTGCGGCAACGGACGAGCCGGGGATAGCTCAAGGTATTGTGAAATCGACGCTTGTCGATGTAGCCGGAGAGTTGTCCATGATCGATATAGTCACTGTTACGATCTCTATCCCGGCGCCGGGCTATGTGGTTGTGGAGGCATCGGGCCAGGCTAATTTTGGCGGAACAATTTCGCCAAATTACATGGCCTGCCAGATCGACTCGACTGCAGGTGGTAGTAATGACCTCGATTACTATCACATGGTTGGCTTTTCGACTCCACCAAATGTTGATGTGATATGGCTTCCAATTTCAATGCGTCGTACGTACTATGAAAGTTCGGCCGGATCGCACACCTACCGCTTTGAAGCCATGGACAAAACAGGTTATGGCGCCAAGTACATATGGAACCCGGTTATCACAGCTACCTATTTCCCGACCTCGTACGGCTCTGTCTTGACAGTTGCTTCGTCCTCCGATGTGGGTCAGTTTGAAAGGGCTGAACTGAGAGTACCCGGCCCAAATGGATTGCAGGAAGTGCCGACTGGAGAGGGTGGCTATGTTGTTGATCTCCGCGAATTGGAGCTGAAGGCGGCGCGTCTTCGTGATGAACTGAGAAAGATCGAAGCAGAAATTGCTGAAGAAGAACTACAAAAACAAGCTGAAAATCTTAATCAGAATAAGTAGTAGCTGGAATTGGTACCGGGTAAGTGAACATGTAAAGGAGACTTATAGGGAATAGATACAATGAAACAGTCTGATAATAAACTAAACCACAGACACTGCCGATCTGAGAAAAGCAGTGTATATAAGGGTCGACCGATGTGGTTCGTGGCAATACTGCCGGCAGCGTGTAGTTTGTTGTTGATGGGTAACCTGCTTGCTTCCGAATCAAAGGAAACTTCAGGCCAAAATGCCACGTCGAAACAGGTACAACTGGCCTGGCTGTCGATCAACACCGGAGGAGCGACGGAGCAGTCCTCGACCAACTTCGCGTCGGGACTTACCTGCGGCCAGTCGGTGAGCGGCGCTTGTCAGTCGGCAAACTTTCGGGTGAACTTCGGTTTCTGGCAAACGGGTGTGACGGCACCTACCGATGTGCAGGAAATACCCTCGGGCGAGTTACCCTTAACATTCAGTCTCTCGCAGAATTATCCTAACCCGTTTAACCCCTCCACGGTGATCGAGTTTACCGTTCCCCGTCGAAGTCAGGTAGAAGTCTTGGTTTATAACCTGCTTGGTCAAATGGTTGTTAATCTGGTTGATCAACCGATGTCTCAAGGGACCTACCGAACAACCTGGGATGGCCGAGATGAGTCGGGTGGCCATGTAGCCAGCGGTGTCTACTTCTATCGGCTTAAAGCTGAACACTTCGTACAAGTCAAGAAGATGATCCTGTTGAAGTAACGCGAGTGTAACGCTAAGAACAGGGGACAGCGCTTTTCAGCCTGTTCCCTGTTCTTTTAACAAGTCCGATGATTTGTACTCACCTGGTCAAAGATGTACAAACGGTAAAAGTGGTATTCCCGTACTTTCTTTGCTGCTCAATCTTAATACCGGCGAAATCTACCCTTGGCGTCTCCGATGTGTCGTGCTGGCAGATTATCAGCCCGCCCTTGTTCAAAATACGGTGATTCCGCAGAAGCAGCAGCGTCTTGTCGATCAGCCCTGCATATTGCGGTGGGGCGATCATGATTATGTCGAAACGCCGCTTTTGGGAGGCTAAACGTGGAATGACCCTGAACACATCATCGCATAGGCAAAGCAACTGGCCTCTAACGTGCAGCCTCTCAGCCTGCTGATTGATGGCGGCAGCGAGCTGCTTTTCAATTTCAACCCCAAGGGCTGATCCGACTCCGCGTGAGATCGCTTCAAAAAGGTACGAACCGCTACCGCTGAACAAATCGAGGTAGTGAGCGGATTCAAGATACGGCGTCAGAAAATCAAATACAGCCTTGCGCAATCGTGTCAGTGGCGGGCGAGTGACGCCCAGGTTTGGGGCAGTGATAACTTTCCCTTTCAACTTCCCGGCGACAACGGTGAATTTGAAGTCTGGTCGTCTTTTTTTATCCATTCAATTATGCAAGTTTCTGTCAGTTTTAATATAAGCGGCTTAAAAAGCTAATAAAAGCCCTTTTCAGAGTCGACAATACATACAGACGAGAATTTTGTTGATAAGAAAGCATTATACCACCAATTTAGGCTATGGGACGTAAAATGAATCTCAAGATTGACCATATCGTTCAGGATTTCAACCAGATCGAACAGATGCTGGTTGACAAAGGATACTTAGATATCTGTGGCGTAGACGAGGTTGGCCGCGGACCGCTGGCGGGGCCGGTCGTGGCAGCGGCCGTTATCATACCACCGGGCGTGACACTTGAGGGCGTTGCGGACTCCAAGAAGCTGTCCTCGGTGCGCCGGGAAGAGTGCTTTAATAGAATTGTTGAGCTGGGTTTTCCCTGTGCGGTTGGGGTTATCGACAGTGAGTGTATCGACAAAATGAATATCCTGAAAGCCTCGCTGATGGCTATGCGCAAGGCTGTCATGGACTTGAAGCAGACGCCTGATTTTGTCCTGGTCGATGGTGAGTACCCAATTCCAAAGATAGAACAGCCGCAGTATGCCATCGTAGGCGGCGATGCGCGCTGCCGATCTGTGGCGGCTGCTTCTATTGTGGCCAAAGTTACCCGGGATCGTATTATGGACAGGTACGAGGCATTATATCCCTCGTTTTCCTTCTCACAGCATAAGGGCTATCCCACACCGGCCCACCTGGAAGAACTGCGTGAACACGGTCCGTGTAAGATTCATCGCAAGTCGTTCAAACCGGTTGCCGATCTGCTCAAAGAATATGCCATCCTCTAAGAAAGGCCGACATTCTGAAAGGGGCAGATATGGACATCTGCCGCCCACAAAACATGTGCCGCGTACGAAAAATCCGCCGCCCATGAAACATAAACATCTGCCGCCCACAAAAGCTGAAACCTGGAAAACGTACGAGCGGCTGGCGGCGTCGTATTTCGAGCAGAACGGGTATGAGATTATTCAGCGCAACTGGCGTGCTGGTCACCGTGAAATTGATCTGGTCGTAAGAAAGAGCAATCTTATCGCTTTTGTGGAGGTCAAGTCGGCCTTGTCCAAGAAATTCGGCCACCCAATCGAGCGCGTCGACGACAGAAAAATCGCAAATCTAACCAAAGCAGCCCAACAGTACCTCATTGAGAACAAGATTGAGAACTGTGATCTGCGCTTTGATGTGGTGACATTTATCAACGGCAAGCTGGAACACTTCCCTGACGCTTTCCCGGCAGCCGACTGAGTCACTCCGTGACTTGCGCCGGATACTGGTTTGGCAGGTTGCCTTTATTGGATGTTCTCTTGAGTCGCGCTGCTTTTGGGTAAGTGTGGTCTGTTGGCACACCACCTAATAGTTTATGAGATCCCCGGAGGTATCAGACCTTTCTTGGCCGCTCGATTCGCTGGCGTCATCCTGCCACCTTTCCGATGTTCCAACGATACCTTTCACACGCAGATCGAAGTCATCGGGATTGCTAGCGTGGTTCATAGCCTCTTCAAATGAGATCAGTCCCTGTTTGTACAGTTTCATGATTGACTGGTCGAAGGTCTGCATGCCATACTGCACGCTGCCCTGTTCCATAAGTTCTGGGATATCAATGGTTTTGTTGGGGTCCATGATGCATTCTTTGATGGCCCCTGAATTGATCATGATCTCCAGCACCGGCACCCGCCCAGGCATGTCAGCGCGTGTCAGAAGCCTCTGGCACACGATGGCTTTGAGAGTCCCGGCCAGCAGCAGGCGTATCTGCTGATGTTGATGGGGAGGGAAGAAGGAAATGATACGGGTAATCGTTTCTACCACATTTAAGGTGTGAAGCGTCGTCAAAACAAGGTGGCCGGTGTCCGCCGCGGTCAAAGCAATCGACATCGTTTCCAGGTCACGCACCTCACCGATCAGGATTACGTCGGGGTCCTGTCTGAAGGCATGGCGCAGTGCCAAGGCGAAAGATTCTGTATCGCCGCCCACTTCACGTTGGGAGATAATCGACTTCTTATCACGGTAGATGTACTCGATGGGGTCCTCGACCGTGAGAATGTTGTCGGTGCGATTGGAATTAATCTCCTCGATTAGCGCCGCCAGGGTAGTGGATTTTCCTGAGCCGGTGGTCCCGGTGATGATAATTAGGCCCCGCTGTGTCCGGGCGAGCTCCTTGATGGTTGCCGTCAGATTCAGTTCTTCAAATGATGGCACGATAGTATTGACGGCGCGGATGGCGATGCCTGTGGTGCCTCTCTGCCTGTACAGGTTTATGCGGAAGCGGCCGATTTTCGACACCGACAACGCCAGATCCATCTCGTTCCTGCGCTGGAAACGTTCCCGCTGTTTATCGTTCAATATCTGGGAAACGATCTGATCCATTAGATCGATTGTCACCGGGTCTGTGGCAATCTGCTCCAGCCTGCCGTTAACTCTCAGGTGTGGCCGGACACCAACCCGAATATGCACATCCGAAGCCTTGCGGTTGAGCATTTCAACCAACATCTTCTTAAGATTCATGGAAATCCCTTTCCAAGTGTTTTCCCTAATCCGGATCAATCAGGAACAAGGTCTGCCCAAACTCCACCGGTTCGCTGTTCCGCACCAAAATCTTGGCTACCTGGCCGCTTACCTCGGATTCGATCTCATTCATCAACTTCATCGCCTCGACAATGCAAACGACCTGACTGACGGTAATTTTCTGGTTGAGAGAGACATAAGGTTCAGCGTCAGGAGCAGGCGCTACATAGAAAGTGCCGACCATGGGTGACTTGATTGGCACCAGCCGGCTGGTTTCCTCAATCGGCGTCTCAGCCGTGGTTATGGCTTGTTCGGGTACCGTTTGGGGAGGTGTTTGGACAGGTGGAGAGGAAGCAGACATCTGTTGAATGACGGCAGGCTGTTCACTGTTGCCGTTGGCGGAGTCGACGAGGCGCTGTGTAATTTTAATCCTTCGCCCCCAGTTGGACACCTCCAGCGATTGAATCTGTGACTCTTCAACCAGCCGTATCAATTTCCTAATATAATTCTCATTCATAATCATACCTCAACGGTAATTTGCTCCGGATTAGGAATGCCGATGATCCTGTTGTTGCACTCACCTCCAGTGTTAAAGTATACACTTGTCGGATTACAGTGCCAACAAGTTTTTTGGTGCCCTGTTCAGAACCTTTCCGCCAATTCTGGTGACAACCACGTCGTCTTCAATCCGTACGCCCCCCCAGCCCGAGATATAAATGCCGGGCTCAATTGTTATCACGTTGTTTGACACTAACTTATCTTCCGACTGAAATGACACCCTCGGCCCCACATGGACATAGTAGCCAATCCCGTGGCCGGTACCGTGACCGAAGTTTTTCCCAAACCCGGCCTTCTCGATCACACTTCGAGCGGCTCTGTCAACTGCCTTTGCCATCACTCCGGCTTTGACTCTCCTGATCCCCGCCTTCTGGGCTTTCAGGACAATTCCGTATATCTTTTTTTGCCTTTTGGTCGGTTTGCCGACGACAACAGTCCGTGTGATATCCGAAACATATCCGTTGACCGTCGCCCCAAAGTCGAAAGTGATGAAATCACCTTTTTTAACTTTTTTGTTTGACGCCACTCCGTGCGGTAATGCGCTGCGATAACCGGAAGCAACGATAGTTTCGAAAGCCAGCCTTTCCGAACCAAGCATGGCCATCTGGTATTCAAGTTCCGCCGCCAGTTCTCTCTCTCGGATGCCGGGGGCGATCATGTTCAGTATCCGCTCGAAGGCAAGGTCGGACACCTCAACCGCTTTGGTGATATTAGCAATTTCGTCTGTGTCCTTGACCCATCCCAGTTCGGCAAGAATCGAGTCAGCCGGAATGAACAGGGAATCAGGCAGCGCCTTCTGTAATTTCTCCTTTTGAGCGACTGTTATATGCTCGCTGCTGAAAGCGTACTTCCGGTTTCTTACATTTAGCTTGGGGAAATCTTTCAAAGCCGAAATGGGATCGCTCTTGACGATGGTAACTCTGGCGCCCTTGACCTGCTTACGCGCCTGGTCGGTATAGCGAAAGTCAGTGAAGAACTCTGCTCCCTTAGTGCTTATGACGAGCAGGCCGGCGGTGCCTGTGAAACCGGCCAGGTAGCGGATGTGGTCAAGGTGTGTTATGATCATGCCGTCAAGATTGTCGGCCCGGAGTTTCTTTCTCAGTGCATTGATTCGTTTAGCTGACATGCCGATGTTCCCTTTCTTTTATCCTACGTTCAGCCTTTTTCAGTTTTTCGGCCAGCTTGGAATTATGATTCTTTTCATTGAGAGCGCGATAGACCTCCGCCGCCAGCCGGGGGTGTCCCTGCGCAAGATAGAGATCGCCAATCGTTTCCGTGTAGAAGGGGATTTCCCGTTGCTGGGAAGGCAAAGCCCTTTTCCCGGTTGGTGCTTCAGCCTCGCGCATGAGAGTAATTGTGTGGGCTGTCTCTCTCTTGGTCGTCTTCAGATCTGACTTCAGACCTGTACAATACGGGTCGATCTCAAGGATACGGGCATAGTCGGACAATGCTGCGATTTCGTCGCCCTCAGCGTATTTGATGTCCCCTAAGCACTTCAAGGCCACCAAATTATCCGGATCGAACGATAGAACGTTGTAAAACTGCTCGGTTGCTGATTTGGTCTGTCCGGCCTGCTGCAGGGCCAAGGCGTAGATAAGCCTTCCGGAGAGGGACTTGGGCTCCTCCCGCAGATGATCCTTGCAGATTTCGACCGACCTTGAATACATTCCCTCGGTAAGATAGCTCGCCGCCCGTGCCGGCCAGTAGCCCTGGGCGGACAGTTTACGGACGAGGTCTGCTTTTCCCATGTCCGGTTGCCTGAACATACACCTATTAATAACCAGTGTTGCGTTTGAATGCAAGCGCCGATGTACAACTGCCTCGGCGCTGGTGGTTGGGTATGCGGTCAGAGCCTGGTTAGCCTGGCTGCTAAGGCGCTGGTCGAGCGCCCCTTTGTCAATTTTACGCGCCTGACCTTGCCTCCGTAAGACCTGACAAAGTCGCCGCCGACGATTTCAGGTATCTTATAATCCGCTCCCTTGATCAGCACATCCGGCTTGACCTGACGGATGAGCTTTTCGGGTGTGTCTTCTCGGAAAAAAACGACGTAATCAACCGCTTCCAGGGCTAACAGGATAACGGCTCTATCCTTCTGATTCTGAAGGGGACGCTGCCCCCCTTTAATGCGGCGAACGGAAGCGTCACTGTTCAACCCGACAATCAGAACATCCCCGAAGGATTTGGCCTTGCACAGGTACTCCACATGTCCCCGGTGCAGGATGTCGAAGACGCCGTTAGTGAAGACAACTGTATTTCCGGCTCGTTTCAGGCGAGCGGAAAGTCGGGTTATGTAAGTTCGCGGTATAAGGTTCATAAGGTTCATGAAATAACTACCTAACTGTCTCATTCTTGTACGTGGCGGAGAGTCCTCCTGCGCCAACCCAAACTGGGGCAGATGTAGACATCTGCCGCCCACGAAGTATAAGGTTCTTGAGGTTCATGAGATAACTACCTGACTGTCTCGTTTCTATGCGTGGATGCCTCCTCGTGTGTCAATTCAAACTAAGGTAGATGTGTAAAGGCTGTCCACGAATAAGTTGCACGAAATCATAGAGGTTGTCACCCTGAGCGGAGTCGAAGGGCGACAACGGTACTTCAAATGTCTCGTCATGCTTCGACTCCGCTCAGCATGACGAAAGAGCTGCCAAGATTGTCCGAGTCGGACCTATGGATTTTTTGGAACAACTTCTGGTCATCTACTACCAACAAACGTTGTTGCCCTCAGGCGTCCTATGGGGCAAGTTCACACATGGTGAATTCCGGAAGTTGATGCTGCTGCTAAGTTTCCGTTCTTAATATTGCGCTCCAGTTCCCTCTTGAGTTGGGGCACGGTAACTGTGGCTGTACCCACCTCGGCAACTGTGATGCCGGCTCCTGCATTGGCTACAATCGATGCCTCGACTAAGTCCGCTCCAGAGCAAATGGCGGCTACAAAGCTGGCAATAACTGTATCGCCGGCGCCGGTAACATCAAATACCTTGCGGGCAAAGGCGGGAATATGGGTCGGCTCGGCACCGTCCTGGAAAAGTGACATCCCGTCTGCGCCACGGGTGATAAGAATCGATTTGGCCTTAAGTTTCTTCAGCAAGCCGGTGCCGACATCCATCAAGTCAGTCTCAGAAACTATTCTTTGACCGTAAGCGAAACCGGCTTCGTGGTGGTTGGGAGTGATAACCGATACCTGCCGGTAGTTGTGGAAGTTTGTCTCTTTGGGGTCAACTGCAATAAAGATATCTTTTTGCAGACAGACTTCGATGACTCTCTCCAGCAACGATTTGGCAATGACCCCCTTGCCGTAGTCAGAAACAATGACGGCCTGGATGCTGTCGGCCACTGATATAAATCTCTTCAGCAGCTTGTTTTCAATATCTGGGCTCAATACGTGGCGATCTTCACGATCAGTGCGTACCACCTGCTGGCTGTGGGCGATCACCCTGGTCTTGATCGTTGTTTGACGGGACTTGTCGTTTACAAGGTACTTCGACGAAATGTTTCTTTGCTTCAATAACTGCGTCAGCTTTACCGACGCCTCGTCCTCGCCGACAAGGCCGATCAGTATCGGCTCATCGCCCAGAGAGCGTGTATTTGCCGCCACGTTGGCCGCGCCACCCAGGAGCCTACGGCTGGAAGTAATTTCTACCACTGGCACCGGTGCTTCCGGTGAAATACGGCTGACCGAGCCGAAAAGGTACTCGTCGAGCATGATGTCGCCCAAAATGAGCACCTTTGCTCGTCCGATTCCTTCTGTTATTGTGCGTATTCTTTCCGTTTTCAATGATGAATTTACTCCTGCTCAAACAAAAGGAACAATCCCAATGCAAAATAGGTTGACTTATCGGGCGAATATATTAACATCAGTTGAATTGTACAAGTAGAGATTTCATTACCTACAGTTTGAAGGAACAAAGAAATGGTACAAGCACCACAGCAACAACAGATAAATGTCGAATTGCCGGAGCAGCAGGCTGAAGGAATCTATGCCAACCTGGCCATGATTATGCACTCTCCGACCGAGATAATCATTGATTTCGCACGGGTTATGCCGCGGTTGCCTAAGGCAAAGGTGCTTTCCCGCATCATCATGACGCCAATGCACGCCAAGTTGCTGATGAAGGCGCTGACCGACAACATCAAGAAATTCGAAGACCAGTTCGGCGAGATCAAGATCCACGGAGGCCTCCATCAGTCCAGTAAGAACATCGGTTTTGAATCAAGCACCAGCCATTTAGAAGAGAATAAATGACGACGGGCTATTTCGCTTTCGTTTTGCACAGCCATCTTCCGTACGTGCTTTCCCACGGGCGCTGGCCGCACGGGATGGACTGGCTGAACGAGGCAACCGCCGAGACCTATCTGCCCATTTTGAGGATGATAAATGAGCTGGTAGGTGAAGGTTACCGACCCAAAATGACAATCGATCTCTCGCCGGTGCTGTGCGAGCAGCTCGCCGACAACTCCTTCAAAGATGAGTTTGTACAGTATCTCAATCAGAAGATCAAAGCTGCCCAGCATGACAGTGAGGAATTCTACAAGTACGGGCAAGAGAACATGCTGGCTAACTCCCATTTCTGGGAGGAGTTCTACGGCCTGACGTTAGAGCAATTCAACAACATCGGGCAGGATATTCTCTACGAGTTCAGGCAACTTCAGGACGCCGGGTATCTGGAAATCCTTACCTGTGGAGCCACTCACGGGTATTTGCCGCTTTTGTCCCGCGATGAATCCGTCCAAGCGCAAACCAAAGCCGCTGTCAAGAACTATGAGAAGCACTTTGGCTGCAAGCCGCGCGGTATCTGGCTGCCAGAGTGTGCTTACCGTCCTCGATACGATTGGGCACCACCAGTGCCAATCAACGGCCACCAGGAAGCGTATCCGCGGAAAGGGGTTGACGAGTTTCTCACCGAAAATGGGCTGGACTTCTTCATTATTGATTCTGTCCTGCTCAAAGGTGGCAAATCCGTTGGAGTGTACATTGACCGCTTTGAGGCTCTGAAACGTCTCTGGGGACAGTTCGAGAGGCAGTACAAACCCCGTCAGGAAGAGAAGGATAAGACCCCCCGTGAGGTCTACTTGGTTTCTTCTTCTCCGGAAGGGAAAAAGCCGACCGCCATCTTCACCCGCGACCCGGAGACTGGGCTTCTGGTCTGGTCAGGCGAGCACGGCTACCCCGGTGACGGCAACTACCTTGACTTCCACAAGAAGCGCTTCCCGGGCGGCCATCGCTACTGGGCAGTGACCTCGTCCAAGTCCGACCTGGCTGACAAGGTGGAGTACCACCACGAGTCTGCAATGAGCCGCCTGCCAGAAAATGCCGACCACTTTTCGGGCAAAGCAGAGGAAATCCTGACAGGTTATCACAAGGCCAACGGCGAGGCAGGGATTCTGGTTGCTCCGTACGATGCCGAGCTGTTTGGGCACTGGTGGTTTGAGGGACCCGGTTTCCTCAAACAGGTGCTTCGCAACGTCTGCGAAAGCGAGAATATCGAACCGACTTTCCTGGCGGAACACCTCGATCGGTGTCAGCCGACGACGGTGGTCTCAATTCCGGAGGGAAGCTGGGGCCAGGGCAATCACCACTACATCTGGCTCAACCAGGAAAACGAATGGACCTGGAAACACATCTACGAGTCGGAAGCCAGGATGTGTGAGCTGGCCCGCTTCTGGCGTGATAATCCCGACAAAAGAGACCACGAACTGGAGAACATCCTGAAGCAACTGGCTCGTGAGCTGATGCTGATGTCTGCCTCCGACTGGCAGTTTCTTATCTCCACCTGGGCGGCGCGTGACTATGCCGAACTGCGCCTGAGCGAACACTACGAGGACTTCAAGCGGCTGGCCTCAATGGCTGACAAGAAGATCAAAGGGGAGGCCATCGAAAGCGGGGAATGGCAGCTCTTTGAGGACTGCAAGAAGCGCGACCGCCTGTTTGACGAGCTTGAGATCGACTGGTTCGCCGCCGTGGAGTTCCCTGCATAATTCTTGTAGGTCAGGAGTCTTGTACTCCTGACTATTGTTGTGGGCGGCAGATGTCCACATCTGCCCCGTCTCTGACTAACCCTTGTGCTTGTTTTTTTACTCGTTTAAAATCTACCCACCCGTGAACGAAACGTCTCACTTATGAAAGCATTCTTCCTAAACGTATTTGTCTAACCCACTTTCATTTAACCTATTTCGGTATAACCTATTACTCCATCCTTGTTCGAAATAATCCCAAATCTTTCCTATACTGCCCAGTGCAATCACTACCACAGTCGCAACGAAACTCATTAGCAGCTGGGCTTTACCTATAGATTCCCAGTCACCTTTCACCAAGAAATACAGTATCACCGAAAGGAGGACAAGTGTTAACACAATTCGAACCGTAAGTAGTTTTCTCTTACCCGACTTGAGGGCACTGTTTCTCACTATCTTTTTCATTTCCGTAATTTTTCTAAGCCACTCATCGTTTTTTTCCACCTTTGCCCTCTCGACATCGGCATCCAAATGGGTAAGGAAGTCCTTTTCACGTTTATGTACTTCCTCCGTAAGCTTCTTGTCAATTTGTTTAGCTCGTTCCTGAATATGTCCCAATACAAATGTGGGGGTGATTTTATCAACCTCTGATTCATCAAAACCACGCAGCACATCTTCCACGTAGTTGTGGTAAAAGAGCATAGAAACTTTATCATCATCCACTTGTTTGCTTTGGTGCAGATCCTGCAGAACAGTATAAAACCTTTCCCAGACGCTTCTGTTTACAAACAAATCCCTTGAGTGGGCTGCTATGATCGTCCCCAGTGGCAAATCTAACTTAGGGTTTTTAAGCCAGAGAATATTAGTAAACATCCTGTCTAGGAATACCTCACAAACAGTTCCCTCAGATCTGTGGTTCAATTCATTGAAATTGAATATGCTTAGCCGTATATCGGATGTTAAAAAAGCTGCTTTGCACTCTTCCAGTCTTCTTAGCTTCTTGCCTCGAATTCTCTGTATTGCTTCAATCGCCGCTAGATCATGTGTTTGTCCTACTCTGTACTGACGAGGCTTATACTTCTTCAGACCCTCTCTTAGATCTTCGTTTTGCAACTCGTGGGCATTTAAGTCAATATCAATCGACCAGTCTATAGTTATCCCATGATTTTGCAGTCTCGACTCAACATCTATGACAAATTCGTGAGCATCTGATGCTTTCCATCCCTTCCTACGCAGGCTGCTATATATGGTGTCGATCCTTGTGTCCCGGGGATATCTATGGAAAGCAGTCCTGTACCCTTTAACCGTATAGCACAGTTCAGAAACGGTAGATTGAAATACTCTCATGTTGAATCCGAATTGCTTCAGTAATCTATGAAGCTCAGTTGCAGCTTTGTTGAATTCGGGTTCGTGCATTTGCAGTATCGAGAAAACAAGATTGGTGTCTAGGTATAGGCGACAATCTCGAAACTTTTTCTTACCTAAATTGTCGAACTCAACGGCATCTCTTGCATAAATTGTTGTCGAGATTATGGAGCCAAGAAGCACGTCTTTGAGGATAGCATAGTTCTCCGGTTCTGCCCGATCCACCCTTTGCATAAACTCAATAAGCAAGTTTATGTGTGGGTTACGCTTGGCCGGCCTCATCTGGTATTCACTTACGGCAGGATTGATGAATTCTAGGACAGAGTTGCGATTGCTATGAACGAATGATGATATGAGTTTTAGGATCTCTTTCTCTGTCAATTCAGTGCCATGTTCATTGAAGAAGCGTCCCATATCTCCTACCAAAGCATTTATGCGGCGCTCTACCTCTTTATGTGTCTCGAGTTTCTGTCGATACCGTTCACCCCTTTCGCACAGTCTGTACTTTCTTTCACGGCGCTGTTGCTCCACGAAGCCCTTTGCCTTGACCTTCTTAATGACTGAACCAAGCACATGCAAGGGCATATCTATATCAAATTCTCTTTTGAGGTCTAATTGGATGAAGGGTTGATCGACAAATTTGTCTCGTGGGATTACTTGTATAACCAACGGCCAGAAGCAATCAATGTACTCATGTCCCTGATCGTAGAGAGATTTGATGAGCGCATAATTGTAAAGAGTCTTCTCCATATTTAGCATGCCCTCTTCTTATTCAACGGACTCATCGATGTCTGAGAACAATGATATCGATTTCGCAGCACTATGTATTGTGGTCTTTTCTTCACAGTAATTCACTCCAATATTTTCCACTTCAGCTAAAGTGGGAAATCTTTTTATCTGACACCGTCTTTCCCCCCGGGTTATAACGATCGAGGGCGAAAAGTTTTACCTACTTGCTGGAAAATAGGAAAATATCCCCATGAATCAACTTAAAAACTCTGAATTTCACCTAAAACCGACGGATAGCTCCCTACAAACTTGTTTGGAGGGGAATCCGGACGAGTTACGCTCGTATCCACACCGCGGCATCAACCGCCCATTTTTCTTACAAGTGCAGTGTTATTGAGGGTGGCGTCAGGTGACCCAGCCTGACGCATTTCTCATACAAGCTCGTTTCGGGTATTGCGTTAGAGCTGTCGGGCAGAGTCACCCGACAGCACTTCGTGATGAACAATATGTCTTTTGTCACAACCTCACGGGGCTTTTGTGCTAATTGACTTATTTGTGTACCAACACCGCCTCGTGCAGGCGGTCGTAGATCGAGCCCTGCGGGGTTAGGGTGGATTTGAATAGCGTCAAGCGGTCGAATGTCAAATGGATTTCTTCGACGGCGAAGTCCTGCATATAGGCGGTAAGGTCTCCCACCACGGAGGGGTCTCTCACACGCCCCAGTGTCAGGTGCGACTTGAACCCTCTCTTTTCCGGTTTGAACCTGAGCTTATGGACAGACAGCTCCAGTTCACGGGCTATCTTGGCAAGGACCTCGGTGTTGTCTCGCAGACCGGCCCAGATCACTCGCGGACGGGAGAGATTGGGAAAAGCGCCCAGTCTGTCGATCATCGAGTCTACGGGATTGTACTTAGCGGCCGTGTTGTCAATGAGAGCGGTGAGCTTCTCGACCAAACGTTCATCAGTGTCGCCGAGAAACCTGGCTGTCAGGTGAATGTTTTGCGGTGCGACCCACTTGACGCGTCCGCCCTGGTTCTTCAGCAAGGCGATGATCTCCCCCAGTTTTTCCTCGACTTCCTTCTGAAGCGGAAAGGCAATAAACAAACGTATCATGTTATGTCCAGTATCTCCCTTCGCAAAAGCTCCAGGGCGGCATAGCTTGCCCGGGCGCGGTTACTTTCACGGTAAGCACCGAAGTTGAATTGTTTAGCATAGGTGCCATGCACCGAGGAGAGGCCGATAAATGTGGTCCCAACCGGTTTCTGTTCGGTGCCGCCTTCCGGCCCGGCAATCCCCGTTATGGAGAGCGCAAAATCGCTGCCCAGCGCCTTGCGGCATCCTGCGGCCATCGCCTTGGCGCATTGCTCGGAAACGGCGCCGTGCTGCTCTATGATATCGTGATTCACCGAAAGCTGGTTTTCTTTGACGTCATTGGAGTAAGCAATAACCCCGCCCAAGAAGTATGCCGACGATCCGGGGACAGATGTAATCAACATTCCCAACTGTCCCGCCGTGCACGACTCGGCTATGGCAAGGGTCTTGTCGTTGTCTTTGAGAAGCTGCCCGACGACACCTTCGAGCGTGTCATCATCGCCTCCGTAGATGTAGCGGCCGCAGACCGACTCAAGGTAGCGCACTATCTTTTGCAGCTTTTCGGTTGTTTCATTCTCATCTTCGCTGGCAGCCATAACGCGCAGGTCAATCCCCCCGTAGCTTGGCAGATAAGCCAGCTTGACGCCGGACTCCAATTTCAGTTTGGGAGCAATCATCTCCGCCAGCTTCGACTCAATGATGCCGGTGGTGCAAAGTTTGACCACTTTAAGAACCGGTCCGGTTCTGATTCCCTCCAGATAAGGGATAACGCTATCAGTAAGGATCTGTTTCATCTCGGCAGGTACTCCGGGCAAGGAGATAAACACCCTGTCATTTTCAGCAATGCAGATACCCACCGCTGAGCCTATCTTGTTGGCGAAGAATGTCGCTCCCTGGGGCAGCAATGCCTGGTTCTGGTTTATAGCCGGCATGTCGATACCGCGTTTGGCGTAACGCGCGCGAATATCCTCCAGAACATCCTCGTGGAAAACCAGATTCCGTTTGAAAAGTTTTACGACAGCTTTTTTGGTAATGTCATCGTCGGTTGGCCCCAGACCGCCAGTGGTAATGACCACCTGCGCGCGTTTTATAGCCAGATGAAAGGCATCCACCATGATCTCAACAGAATCGCCGATGGAGCTTAGATGCTTGACGTTGTGTCCGGCGGCTGTCAACTGCCGGGCGATGAAAGCCGCGTTGGTGTCGACCGTGTGGCCGGTTATTATTTCGTCGCCGATAGTTATAATCTCTACATCCATAGTGAACTCACTCAATTTTTGGGGCAGAAACCTTTGTGTTTCTGCCATGGTGGGCGGTAGATGTCTACATCTGCTGCCATCTGCGGTTCCTAACCTGTACTGAACCTTGCAATTGCGATTATCACTAATTGTGTTACGACATTCGCCTGAATTCCGGCAACCACGTCATCCATAGTCACTCCCCACCCGCCTCGAAGCTTTTCCGCCTGGGCAGCAGGGGGAATCTTCAGTACATCAAAACCCCTGAAGGCTAAAAAAGCAATCACATAGTTGACGAAAGAATATGGAACTAACAACAGCGCCAGAAACATCCCCGCCCACTCATCGATGACGATCTTCTCGGCGTCGTGCCCTAGCATCTGCTCGGCTTTGCCTGCCGACCAGACCGAAACACAGAGAGTGATGACAGTCATCACGGCAAGCACCGGTGTGTTCCCTCTAATGAACAGAAAGGCAATGAGCCAGGCCGGCACTGACCCGACCGTTCCGGGCACGAGCGGTGAGTATCCCGAATAGACGCCCGTTGCTACCAGTTTGATAAGTCGATTTTTCACAGTCCTATCTCACTTTAGCACCGTTTTGATCATGTAGAAATGCTTCACCACGTAGTTTATGCCTGTCCAAATAGTAACGATTGCAGTAATCCATAACAGCAGATTGAAATAGAAGGTGTAGTCAAACTCAAAGAGGGAAAGCGCCGGGCTGTGGAAGTGTTCCAGCGCCTTGATAAGATTGATATAGGCCAGCACGCCCCCGATAACTGCCATTTGCAGGAATGTCTTGACTTTTGCCCACCGGCTGGGCATGATAACCACCCCCCGGTAAGCTGCCAAGAGGCGAATACCAGTGATGAAAAACTCGCGACCTACTATCAACATAACCGGCAGTGGTGACACATATCCCAGGGCAATGAACGATATTAATGCCGAGGATACAAGTACCTTGTCGGCCAGCGGATCCATGAATTGGCCAAACCCGGTGACAATGCCATACTTGCGGGCGTAGTGGCCGTCAGCTAGGTCGGTCAGGGCAGCAACAATGAACAATAGCAGAGATATTAGGCGGAGGTAAAAATTATCGAGGATAAAGAAATACATGAAAATGGGAGCGATGACTATTCTCAAGAGGGTCAGTTTATTGGGCGTGTTCATGGAGTGACAAGGTACGCCGCAGGACGGAGGGTGTCAATTGGGATTTGAAACTCTCCTCTTGTGCAATGTACGGTTGATCTCCTGTTATATCCTTTCCCATTTTACTATTGCATAATGGGTTCCGATAATCAATATTTGAGTGGTATCGGCAAGTAAGCTGACTCAGAGCAGGTATGGTTATGCCGGAAAATCAAGACAACAACAAAACCCGAACGCACCTTATCCTGACCAAAGGGACGATGGTGTCGCACTACTGCATTGTCGAGAAGATTGGCGCCGGTGGCATGGGCGAGGTCTATCTGGCCGAAGACACCAAGCTCAAGCGACAGGTGGCGTTGAAATTCTTGCCGCTGCAATTGGTTGCTGACCCAGATGCCAAGGCCCGTTTTACGCGCGAAGCCCAGGCCGCAGCTGCACTGGATCATCCCAACATTGTTACCGTCTACGAAGTGAGTGAGTACCACGGTCGGCCATTTTTTGCCATGCAACATGTGGGCGGGCCGTCACTTCGAGATTTCATCCACGGAAAAGAGCTATCGATAAATAAGATCATTGATTTAGCTATACAGACATGCGAGGGATTGAGCCAGGCTCACCATAAGGGGGTCCTCCATCGGGACATCAAGCCATCAAACATCGTCATCGACGTTGAGGGACGCCCGAAACTGCTCGATTTCGGCCTGGCGGCTGTCAAGGGGGGTGAGCATCTTACCAAGACGGGTTCCACTCTGGGAACAGTCAGATATATGTCGCCGGAGCAGGCACAAGGGCAGGAAATCGACCATCGCTCCGATCTGTTTTCGTTTGGAGTCGTTTTGTACGAAATGATAACCGGCAGAACACCTTTTGCCCGTGAGAACGATGTGACGACAGCCCAGGCTATCGTGACTGCTACCCCGGAGCCTTTGTCAAAATACCGCGCGAATGTCCCCGACGATTTGCAGCGGATTGTTACGAAGCTTCTGGAGAAGGGCCCGCAGCTTCGTTACCATAGTGCCGAAGGGGTCATTCCTGATCTGAAAAGGCTGATTGCAGCCAGCACTTCCTATATTGCGCCTGCTGCTCCCAGGCCCCGCACCAACAAGGTTCTTGTTTGTGCGATCATTCTTCTGCTGGTAGTGGTTGCAGTGGGCGTTGTGTACAAGTTGCTGGTGCCTGAGCGAAGAGAAGTGTCCGGAGATAAAAAGATGCTGGCGGTGCTGCCGTTTGAAAATCTGGGTGCACCTGAGGATGAATACTTTGCCGATGGTATCACGGAAGAAATTCTCACCAACTTGGCTCGGCTGTCCGGGCTGGGGGTGATCTCCCGCACCAGCGCTATGCAGTACAAGAACACTGATAAGGGACTCCGAGAGATCGGCAAGGAACTGGGTGTTGATTACGTGCTTGAGGGCACCATCCGCTGGGATAAGACCGGTGAGGTCAGCCGGGTGCGTATCCACCCGCAGTTGATAAGGGTGTCCGATGACGTCCATGTCTGGGCCGACCGCTATGACGCCGTGCTCTCCGACGTTTTCGAAGTCCAATCCCGTATTGCTGAGAAAGTGGCCCAGGCCCTCAATGTGACTTTGCTTGAGTCAGAACGCCAGGCACTGGCAGAACAGCCAACCGAAAACACTGAAGCCTATGACTACTATCTGCGAGGTAAGCAGTACTACTGTATTGGGACCGGCCGAGAGGACCTCCGTAGCGCGGAAGCCATGCATCTTAAGGCGATTGAACTGGAACCGGAATTCGCCCTGGCCTATGCGGAGCTGGGCATAGTATATACCGACATGTATTGGCGCTTCTCTGACCGCACCGAGCAACGGCTGACGGCAGCTAAGGAGGCTATCGACAATGCGCTTGAACTGGCGCCCGACGATCCTGTGACACATCTGGCCCTCGGTTGGTACTATTACCACGCCCGTCGCGAGTATGAGCGAGCGCTGAAAGAGTTCGCTGTTGTTTTGGACAGAGAGCCAAGCAACAGCCTGGCTATCGCCAGTATAGCCTGGGTAAAGCGGAGGCAGGGACAATGGGACGAGGCAATAGAAGGTCTGAGAAAAGCGACAAAACTCAATCCTCGTGAGCCCCATCTCCACTACGAGTTAGGCCTGACATTGGGACTATGCCGCCGGTACGAAGAAGCCATATACCATTACGACCGCACCATTGACCTGGCGCCGGACTATATATGGGCCTATCTCATGAAATCATGGTTATATGGAGTCGGGTTGGGCGACACGAAACAGGCTCGCCGCATCCTGGAAGAGGCGCTGGAAAGGAACGATCGGTCGCCCCAACTGACGTTTTTTGAGTGGTTGTACGACTTCATAGACAGCGAGTTAGACCAGGCCCTACAGCGTATAACCAAGCCTGGCGACATTTATCTGAGCGAAGGTACTGCCAGTTCTGATTACTATGTGTGTAAAGGTGAAGTATACCGTCACTTGAATCAGACTGATCTGATGATACCGTTGTATGACTCGGCACGGTTGATTTTGGAAGGGAAGATTGCCGACACACCGGACGAGCCATTGTACCACAGTCTCTCGGGTAAGGTCTATGCCGGGCTAGGTCGCAAGGAGGACGCCATCCGTGAGGGACGGCGTGCGGTCGAACTCCTGCCGGTATCGAAGGATGCTCTCATCGGCGCCACGTTTGTCAGAAGGCTCGCTGAAATATATACGGCTGTCGGGGAGTACGATCTTGCCATTGACCAGCTTGAGTATCTTTTAACGATACCTTCAGACGTGTCAGTTCATTGGCTTAAGCACGGCCCGACTTGGAGGCCGCTTCGTGACCACCCACGCTTCCAAGCGCTGCTGGAGAAGTATGGAGTCCCAGAGAGTAACCAGTAGAGAAGGTGTCTCTATGACCTGCCAGTCATCCCAGCTCTTTGTCTCTTGACGACAGAACCGTCAACAGAATCGCTCCCACGAAGGCAGTGAAGATAAGGCCCACCTCTAAGGCATATTTTGTCGGTCCAATCCAAAACTCGCGGTAGAAATTCCAGCGTCCGAGCAGTTCCACACAATTCCAGAATATCACCACCGTCGGTATGGCATAGCCAACAGCGCCTTTGTCTAACCCGTAACACCGCTTTCTCTAAATTAGAGCTGCTATCTTCTGTCTCATCCAACTACGTTGTGCGACCTTAATTATCTCTACCGCTTCAGCACAGGTTTTTCTATACTACAATCTATGTGGCATATAATCTGCATTTTGATGGCTGCGGGTTTATGAGTAACCCGCTTATCCGGGTCGGTGTTAGCGCCTGTCTGCTTGGACAGGAAGTCCGTTACGACGGCAACCACAAACGGAACAGCTTTGTCGCTGACGTCCTCGGGCAGCATTGCCGGTTGGTGCCAATCTGTCCGGAAGTTGAGGTTGGTATGAGCGTCCCGCGAGAGGCAGTACGGCTTGAAGGTGATCGCGAAGCGCCTCGTATGATCGGGATTGAGTCGGGAACAGACTGGACAGCACGGATGAACAAATACGTCAGCAGACGTGTTCGACGGGGCGATGTGGTCGACCTGAGCGGCTATGTGCTAAAGAAAGGTTCACCCAGTTGCGGTATGCAACGTGTCAAGCTCTTTGGTGATACCGGACGGCCGAGACGTCAGGCTCGCGGCTTGTTTGCCAGCGCCCTTATCCAACAGTATCCACTACTGCCGGTTGAAGAGGAGGGGCGACTAAACGATTCGAAGCTAAGAGAGTACTTCATCGTACGCGTTTTTGCATACCATCGGTTGCGCGGCCTCTTCAAGGAAAGATTCAATCTCGCAAAGCTTGCCAGGTTTCATACGAACCACAAATACCTGTTGCTTACTCATAGCTTGCAGCATTACAAGCTCTTGGATCAGCTTGTCGACAATGCCAGGTGGTACAAGGCCTCAGAAATCCGCCCTAAGTATGGCACCCTGTTCATGGAAGCGCTTAAGGTTAAATCCACCGCCAGAAAAAATATTAGCGCTCTCGGGAAAATCCTGAGGTTCCTAAGAAACCACCTCACGTCTGTTGAGAACAGGGATATCTTGCGGGTTATGGAAGATTACCGGAAGGGTCTCGTCCCTCTTATTGTGCCCTTGACACTGGTCAGGCATCATGTGAACACGCACGGCATAGGCTGCATGCGCGACCAGGTCTACCTCTACCCACACCCAAAAGAACTGATGTTGCGCAATCACGTGTGAGGGACTGACCATGGTCCAACCCTTTATTCCGACCAGACTGCTACCCAGGATGTTTTCCTCAATTGCATACCGGCAATGTGGGCAGCTTGGTTACCTATTGGGTTTTCTTGATGTTTTTGTACATTGCCACGAAAGCTTCGATCATAACCCTGGTAGTATATTCCGGTCCGGTCAATTTGAAAAGAACCTCTCCCTTGGGAGCTTCCACAATCAGCCCCGCCAACCGGTAGTTCTCTTTGGGGATCGTTTCCCCTGAAGTTGAACTATCCACTTGGATATGATAGATTCCAAACAGCGACAGGGCGTGAGCCCTCATGCTATCGATCGTCAGTTCGTACTGGATTGCCGCTCCATTCAACCTGCGTTGTAGCGGTGGAGCTGGTAGCCTGGGGAGTCTTCCCTGTCGTCTGGCTTTTCTTTTCAGATGAGCAGGCGGCCAATGTTAGAACTGATAGTAACAGTGTCGCAAGGTAATTTAGTTTTATCTCATTTCTGATTTTGGTTACAAGCGATGTGGGACTGCCTTTCAGACACCCTGCTACGTATCTTCGGACTTGCGTTTGGAGAAGTAGAGAACGTCGTCGCTGTAGAGGTAACCATGCTTCTGGAACAGCGCCATCGAAGGCAGGTTGTAATCCTCGATCAGACAGGCAATAATCTCCACTCCCTGACGTTCCAGAAAAGCCTCACATTCCCTGATGATCTCACCGGCCAATCCCTGTCTTCGATAATCGGGATCGACCGCCACACGATTAATCCATCCCTTGCGGCCGTCATAAGTAGCCAGCCCCAATGCCATCAGTTGACCATTCTCAAACAAACCGACAAAAGCGGTATCCGGCCGCTTCATCTCCTTAGCGATGCGGTCTTTTTTGTCTCGTCCCAGTGGCCGATAGGGCAGGCCGGTGTCTGCCCAGACCCTTATCAGCTCATCGTAGTCGTCTATCGTAAGCTTGCGTATTTTTCTTGCCATTGCTTCTTCCCGTTGCTCTCGTCAAGCATCAACGGCGAACACGACGAGGATTACCAGTAGGAATGAAGTGCTTACGTTTCACCTTGTCAATATAGGAGATGTTCCCTGATGCGCAAACGAATAACTACTTACGTGAGCGAAGGCGCAGTAATTGAATCCGTTCCAGGCCGTTTGTAGCGGGCGAAGAATCCGGGCAGAGGTTCAGGGCGGTTATGTAGTTCAGTTCAGCCCGCCCGAGTTTGCCCTGTTTCTCCCAACCCTCGGCCATAGCGAGATAGATAAGGCTCCTGGTTCGTTTGTCGTCTGGAGCGTAGGTCAGGCTGGACAGAAAACTGCTCTGGGCCAAAGCATGTTTTTCCAGTTTGCCGAGCGCCAAGCCCGAGTAGTAGTATCCCTGCCAGCCAGCAGTATCGGTATCCACGGCTCGTTTGAACAGGCTGTGAGCGCCCTGGAAATTCCCCTGCCGGAACAGGATCAGACCGTCGTTGAGGTAGTTGTCATAGGCCGGTTCAGACAAATCGGATTGGCTGGTGTAATCCCGGGTGCGAACTTGGGAGTCTTCGAGCTTGGCCTTAACGACAGTTATTCTCTGAGTGCAACTGGTCACTATGGCCAAAGTCAACAGTATAGGAATAAGCCTTACCATGCCCTTTTACTAACAATAGAGGATTACTCCTCGTTTATCGGGCAACAGCCTGATTCGGGTTAGTCATATAGAAAAAAACGATTGAATTTTGCACACTGTTCTGAGTATAATAACCAACACGCAGTTTCCGGAATTGGAGGAGCCGACATGACACACCCAGCGCCACCGGTATTCTATAAGAACCCGGGTCTGGCGGCCATTCTCTCGTTTTTCTATATGGGCTTAGGGCAGATTTACAATGGGCAGATCGCTAAGGGGATTCTCTTCATTCTGCTTTACTCTGTTTCGATTGTGCTGATAATGATTCTTGTCGGCCTGATCACGACACCCATTCTGTTTATCTACGGTATGTACGACGCCTACAAGTCAGCAGAGAAGATCAACGCTGATATTGCCCGTAGTGCTGGCTCCGGCAGCGGCCCGCCGGTAAGCTGACAGATGATGACAACTATCTGATTACAGCGGTGATTCCAACGATGCTGCTGGCTATCGACATCGGCAATACCAATATCGTGATTGGTGTCTTTGACCGAGAGACGCTGATAGACCACGTCAGGGCCTCAACGAGACATAGTCTCACCGCCGACGAGGGGGGGGAGTTCATTGCAACTACACTGGACAGAATGAAAGTTAAGACTGACGATGTCAGTTCGGTGGTTATTGGTTCGGTTGTCCCGTCGCTAACGGGGGTATTCGAGGCGGTAGCTGGCAAGTGTCTCAGTTGTACGGCGCTGGTTGTGTCACACCTTGTCAGACTTCCCATTAAAATCGCGATAGACCAGCCGGAGCAGCTCGGCGCTGACCGTATCGCCAACGCTGTCGCCGGTTACAGCAAGTTCGGCGGGCCGGTTGTCATTGTCGATTTCGGCACCGCCACCACCTTTGATGTTGTTGATGATACAGGGGCGTACATCGGGGGGGTTATTACCCCCGGGCCGGAGACCGCGATGGGTGAGCTGGCTAAAAAGGCAGCACGTCTGTTTGAGGTACGGATCGAGCCGCCGGAGAAGGTCGTCGGTAAATCAACCGTTGATGCGTTGAAATCGGGCTTGTTTTATGGGACAGTGGGACAGGTGGACTATATTATTGACATGATCCTTGACGAAACTAAGTTTCATAAGTGCGAAGTTGTCGCCACTGGCGGCTTCGCTTCCGGTATCCAAGGACACTCGCATCACATCAAGCTGATCGAGCCGGCTTTGACCCTGGAGGGGTTGCGGCTGATAGGGGAGATGAATGAGTCATGAAACATCCCCATAAACAAGTTACGGCGTGTTGTCGGGCGACTCGAGGTTGCACCAAAAGGTAGCTGTCTTATCTCGCGTAGGGTGGGGGCTTGTCTCCCACCAATTAACGGCGGACATAAAGCCCGCCGCTACGCGGAGTTAGAAAATAGAGACCTCATTGGGTATAGACCTAATTCAACTGGAACCAGCTTTTGAGGCAACCTCGGATCACCTGACGCCACCTTTGAATCGAACTTATATCGCAGCCTCACAGGAGTCTTGGCCTACTTAAAGTTTATGCCCGCCAATCCCTGTCAATTATGATAGGTGGTCATGACATACCACAGCGCCACTAGAAGAACCGCTAATAGAGAAATGAGGAGATATTGACGTGGCGTCTGCGGTTTGACCTGGAGGAACTGCCGGACGGCCGACTCCCGCTCGAATGAGCGCATCGCGTGCAGGGTAATGGCTAATTCTTCAGCACTGCTGAATCGATCGGACGGGTCTTTAGCCAGAAGCTTTTCAATCATCAGAATGGTGTCGCCCGGAATCTCTCTGGCTCTCAGGTTTTCAAAGTCAGGTGTGTCATTGAGAATAGAGTTGATAACAGCTTCGGGCGTCTCGCCGGTAAATGGTCGCCGGCCGGTCAGCAACTCGTAGAATACCGTGCCAAGCGAAAAGAGATCGGCTAACGGGGTAGCGGATTCGCCGGCTAGTTGCTCAGGCGCCAGATAGGGTAACGCTTCAAGAGGAAGTGTGGCGCTTCCGGCTTCAGTGGTTTGGGGATAATATGTCAATCCGAAGTCCGTTATCTTCGGCTGTCTGTTGCCGGTGACAAGGATATTAGATGGTTTGATGTTGCCATGTGTGATTCCGTGCTCGTGGGCATACTTGAGACCGTCGGCGATTTGCGCTGCGATGCTAAGAAATATGTGGTTATCCAGAGGATTGCTCTTGATCAACTCCCGTAGTGTGGTGCCTTCGACGTACTCCATGATTATCGTGTACGATTCACCAGCTTTGTCGATACCGGATACAGAGCAGATGTTCGGATGCGAGCAGCTCGTGAGGCTGTTCACGGTTGGTAGACAGTGGGTGTGAAAAGCAGTTCCGGTTACTTGTGGCTTGAGTAGTTTCAGTGCGACCACTCGTTGCTGTGCCGTATGCCATGCCTTGTATACATGCCCGTGGATGCCTTGGCCGAGCTCCTTAAGTATCCTGTAGTCCGACGAGCTCTGTTCGCTTGGATCATTCATATACTTCTAATAACGGAATCTTCCAAAGTAACTTGAACATTTTGCCCGGAGTGAGAACTGTTGCGTAGTTCATCGCCGTGGAGCTTGTGAAGTTTTTCTCTTTTTAGTTTGACTTGTAGTCTGAAAGGGCTTATTTTCTCATCCAAAAAAAAGAAGGATAAATATATGAGTGTTGTGCAAGCCAAAGCGCCGCCAATGCAAGCATCCCAGCGGGTTTACCTGAAGTCATCGATTGGCCGGAAGGTTCTTATGGCTGTCACAGGCCTGATCCAGTTGGGGTTTGTGGTCGGCCACATGATTGGCAACCTGCAGATTTTCATTGGCCAGGACCAGTTGAATGCTTATGCCCAAGCTCTCAAGGACCTTCCGGCCCTTACCTGGTCTGTGCGCATCATAGTGCTGGTTTCCGTTATAATCCATATTTGGAACGCTGTCAGGCTGTATTTCGAGAACAGAGCCTCACGTCCTATTCGGTATGTGATCAACAGTACTGTTCAGGCGAGTCTGGCTTCACGCACCATGTTCTGGACGGGACTGGGGATACTCCTGTATGTGGTATACCACCTTCTCCACTTTACTTTCATTGTGACAAATCCCAAGTACGAGCATTTGGTTGACGCCGCCGGGCGACATGATGTCTACTCCATGGTCGTGCTGGGTTTTCAGAATTACCTGATTTCAACGGTGTACATCGTGGCGTTATTCCTACTCGTCTACCACCTTAGTCACGCCGTTTTCAGTATGCTGCATACGTTGGGTCTAAACAATCCCCGCGTGCAATCCACGTTGAAGGCAATTGGCTATATTATTTCGGTAGTGATCTTTATCGGCTACGTGTCCATGCCCGTAGCCGTACTAGTCGGCATCATAAATCTCCCGGCAGGAGGGCACTGATATGAAACTTGATTCCAAAATACCTTCCGGGCCCTTGACCGAAAAATGGGACAAGCATAGATTTGAAATGAAGCTTGTCAACCCGGCCAACAAACGCAAATACAGCGCCATTGTCGTCGGCAGCGGCCTGGCGGGTGCCTCAGCGGCGGCCAGCATGGCGGAGTTAGGCTACAATGTTAGCTGCTTTTGCTTCCAGGACAGCCCTCGACGGGCACATTCCATTGGTGCGCAGGGCGGTATCAACGCTGCCAAAAACTACCAGAATGATGGTGATTCTATCTACCGCCTTTTCTTCGATACTATCAAGGGCGGTGATTTCCGTTCCCGCGAAGCTAACACCTACCGTCTGGCACAGGTATCGGTCGATATCATCGATCAGTGCGCGGCGCAGGGGGTGCCGTTTGCGCGGGAGTATGGCGGTACCTTGGCCAACCGCTCCTTTGGCGGGGCGCTGGTGTCGCGGACATTTTACGCCCGCGGACAGACCGGGCAGCAGTTGCTGCTTGGCGCGTATTCGGCATTGAGCAGGCAGATCGGGTTGGGGCAGGTTCAGATGTTTCCCCGAACCGAGATGCTGGACTTAGTGTTGATCGACGGCCATGCCAAGGGGATTGTAGTTCGCGACCTGGTAACCGGCAAAATCAGTTCGCATGCGGCTGATGCTGTCGTACTGGCTACTGGTGGCTATGGCCGCGTGTTTGATCTCTCCACCATGGGTTTAGGCTGCAATGTTACCGCTGTTTATAAAGCTTACAAGAAAGGGGCGCTGTTTGCCAATCCATGTTATACCCAGATCCACCCCACTTGCATTCCGCATTCCGGAGAGTACCAGAGCAAATTGACGCTCATGTCTGAGTCGCTGCGCAACGACGGCCGCATCTGGGTTCCCAAGAACAAAGGCGATAAACGACAGCCCAATGAAATCCCAGAAGAGGAGCGGGATTATTACCTGGAACGAAAATATCCT
>CAYQDB010000016.1:0-56202 GCA_964416195.1 uncultured Ignavibacteriales bacterium | reverse complement strand
CGGTGGCTGCCGGACTATTCTATCCACTATTTGGTTGGACCCTCTCCCCAACCATCGCCGCAGCCGCCATGGCCTTTTCTTCTATCTTTGTTGTCACCAACTCCCTGCGTCTTAACCGACTGGATTTGAGGTAAGAATAGGTCGCCTTCCTTCGCCTTCGGCAGTTTGCATTGGTGGTTCTCTTTGCGGCTCATGGGACGGTAGCAGTGCAGCTAGCGGCGTCTACTTCTACCGCCTGACGGCCGGGGAGGTTGTCGAGACGAAGAAGATGGTGCTGCTGAAGTAGTGTACAGATAGGGCAGATGTGGACATCTGCCGCCCACGAAATGATGCTGAAGTAGACAACCTCCGCGTAGCGGCGGGCTTAATGTCCGCCGTTAGTCGGTCCAAGTGGCGTCAGGCGTCTCTGCCTGACGCTTCCTCAAAAGATCAGTATGTCATGAAATGACTTATTGCTGTCGGGCAGAGACACCCGACAGCACCTAACAACGAATGACCATGCTTTTGTAACGACTTCGGTTCGCCTGACTCCACCAGAGTGCCGCTATCATGCCGGGCACAAACAGACGGGGCAGATGTGAACTCGCCTTTGGCGAGCCGCCCACGAAATCTGCCCACCTTCTTTTACTGCCGAATCGCCGCTGTGCCCGTAGCCGTTGAGTATGGTATAAATCCGTTACAACTGAATGTTGACGAGTAAAATGTTGGCAAATGGGCTGCAGAGCATATCTTAAGGACTATACTTGGTTATAGGAGGTTCCAGGGCGGAACTGCCCCATTGACTATGCACGCTAACTGGAATTCCCCCATACTATGAGACAGCCGATTCAAGTCGCTGTATATTGCGTACGACGGAATGGGGCCAACTGGGAGTATTTGCTGGTGCGCCGTATTCCTTCCGGTGGAGGCTATTGGCAGTGTGTGACTGGGGGCGTCGAGGGGGATGAGGACTACTTGACTGCCGCCAAGCGGGAGCTTCGGGAGGAAACCGGATTTGTACCTACTTCTATCGAACGGATCGATTATTCATATACCTTCCCGGTTGAAGAGGATATGCGAAAATTGTACGAACAACCTGTCGATCTGATTACTGAGATTGTCTTCTTGGCCCATATAAATACTAAGCGGGAGCCGGAACTGGATCCGATAGAACACGATGGTTGGAAATGGTGCCGCTATGGAAAAGCGCTGGAAATGCTATATTGGTCCGGTAACAAGGAATCACTAAAACACTGCCGGCTTTATTTGCAATCTCATCGGTAAATACTCTGGATGTGCGAGAGTCCTGGTTGTCAAACTGAGGAAATCCTGTCGGGCCACCTTATAGCTTTTACATTGTCTATTGACTGATAGGCGGGAAGCAGTAGGTTATATCTCTGCCAAGCCGCTGGGGCCCATCAGTTCCGCAAATGCCTTCAGCATTTCGTCGTCAAACGCCCCTTTCATGGAGAACATGATTTTCAAGGCAGGAAAGCTTTCCATGGCTTTCTGGTAAACCCGCTCCGTGGTCATGGCGTCGAAGGAATCGGCAACCGCCACAAGCTTGGAGTAGATGTGCATTTCATCGAGAGACAACCCGCTGGGGTACCCGCTGCGGTCGCCGCGTTCATGGTGCTGCAGTACCGGGTAGTACGATGTCGCTGCCAGTTCCTCGGTTTCGCTGAGAATCTCAGTTCCCCATTTGGGGTGTTTCTTCATGATTTCGAACTCTATTGGATTTAACATAGAGCGTTTCTTGAGAATGCGTTCAGAGACTCGCGACTTACCGACATCGTGCAACAACGCCCCCACACCGAGCTCGTTCAGGAACTGCTCGTCATTAAACCCAACCTGACGCGCCAGTGCGACAGAAAAAGTGCAAACATTGACGGAATGTGTGTATGTGTAGTAGTCAAAGGAAGTAATCTTTAGCAGGTTCAAGAAGGCGTCACGCCCTTTGAGAATGAACTCAACAGTGTTGGTGACTAGGTCCTTTGAGCGGCGGATATTGTCACCATACGTGGGATTGGCGAAGACGTCCTTGACCAGGTTCGTCGAGGCTTCGTACAAGATCGCCGCTTTTTTCTCCTCCTGGACACCGGGGTCGGTTAGAACTTTGCCCAGGTTCTTTTCCATGTACTGCTGATACTTGGTCCTGCCTTCGCTGGTGACGTACAGCTGTTCTACCTTATTTCCCAGGAGCCTCTGACGCGTTCTGTCGGTAAAGGGAAGATCCGCCGAACGGTACAGAACAAGTTTACGATCTGCCATGATGTACAGATCGAATTCAAGTACTGTGTCGATACAGAGGGAGTCGAGGTGAATTGGTATAAATGGTCTCTCAATCTTGGTCTTAGCAACAGTTGATGCCATCGGTGGTAAACCTTTTTACGTTCGAATCGGCAGATTTCTTTGTCCACTTGGTTTTGGCCGACCTTTGATTTTATCGGCACAAATGCGCTTCGGGCTTAAAAAAACCCTCTGACATAGCCAGAGGGTTCCGTAGGAGGGGTGTTGGGAGCATCGGCTCCTGTTAGGAGCCGTAATTTTTGATGGTTGTTAGCACGGATTGCAGCGAACTGGTGATTTCGGTCAGAATCTTGGAGTACCTTTTCAGCAACTCCGAGTACTGCCACCGCATCTGGAAAGCCTTCTCAGGAAAGTCAAACATCTTGAGCAGCGTGGCTTTGTAGATTTCATCAATGTACTTGACGGCGTAGTAGGGATAGTCCGGCACATTGGGGTCAGTAATCTCTCCCTTGCTCAGCCGCTCCCGGTAGACCTCAACTTTCTCCAGCATTACTGTCCCAAAGCACCAGGGGGTCATGATGATGCCGAGATTCGCTCCGTCGGTGTAGAACCTGATAATGGTACGCAGTAAGAGATCTACGACAACCCCCTTTGCCCGATAGTAGGAGAGTGTCTCAGCCTTTTCGGGGGGTGTCTGCGCGAGCTTCTCAGCGAGCGAGTGACGTTCCGAGTTTGCCTTGGCATAAGTCGTCTCAAGGAATTTGTAGAAGTCTTCAAAGTAAACTTTGGTGTTTTCGGACAGGGACATGATGAAATATCCCCGCTCGTCCTTGCGGACTTTTGGCTCTCTTGCTGACACCAGCCGCTGCAGTGAAAAACCTCTTTGATATCTGCCTTCTAACATCTTCTCTTTGCACCAGTTGTAAAGTCTGTAACCTTGGACAGCATAGGCCGTGCCGCCTCCTGGAAATCACTGCCTTAAGGCCGCCACGAAATGTTATGTTGTTGTGGCGCAATAGGGTTCGTCCTGTCGAAGGGCCTGTTTCACCTGTTATTGGGGTTATCGAGCACAAGCCACAGCACCTGTGGTATATGTCATTCAGTTCAGGACTGTGTAGCTGCGTGCAAACATTTTCCTGCTACCTGCATGTACCGGAGCCGCTCGCGCGCTCTTAGGTACAGATCAAAATGCTTTAGAGACGGCGAAGAATTCGCTGAAAAAGCCGACAATCTAATTGCTCTGACATTTGTTTGAAAATGGTCTTTTGGAGGAGAGAGATGCGTAGTCAGCGGATGTGCCCAGGAAAACATCAGAGAAAAGATCAGAACATAACCCCCGGAAAGTTCTATCGTAAGAACCAGGAGAGAGCTGATACTTACCAGTCCAGAGCTGAGCGTCGGCGACGTCGTGCCCTGAAGCACCAAAAGGAATGGGTTACTCCAGAAGAAATGGAAGATACGGACGAGGAAGAAGTAGAAGATTCCACCTGAATACCTTAGCTCCGCCCTAGCGACGTTAAAAGCCCTATCACAGAGACACCGGAATACTGTCAAAGATATCTCATTAAGATAGCTGCCAGTTAAGTTGTCGGATCCGTTATCAAGCCCACAGCTTTGGTTGGACCTTAATCCTATCTTGAAACCTCCATAGGCGCCGCCCCTTCACCGGCTGGAATCCCTGACGGGAAGCCCCACGCCTCCGGTGAACTACGAAAGTCGTAATTTCCCGATACACAATTTCGTTTGACATCCGTCTATCCCTTGCATAAGTTTATTAAGTCGCGTGAAATCAGAACTATTCGGAGGAAGGTGCGCTTTGAAAAGGAAAACTATATTTGAGTTGTATGCTGTCGTAGGAATAGCTGCTTTGTTTACCCTCTCCCTGTTTCTGTTTGCCGGATGTGATGAAGATGAAAAAGGTCCCACCGGATCCACGAGTACAGCGTGGGATCAGCACCAGCCATTGCTGGAGGGTAACATGCTCCGAGCGGCGACATTTGCTGATGAGGATCACGGTTGGCTGGTCGGCCTGGAGGGAGTTGTTGTGCATACCAGCGATGGCGGCAATAGCTGGTCTTATCAGTTGAGTGGAACGAACGAGAACCTGTGGGATGTTACCTTCTATAATGTAGATACCGGCTGGGCTGTCGGAGATGAAGGTGATCTTTTACGCACAACGAACGGCGGGGTTAACTGGTCCGCTACCATGTTTGACACCATTACCGGCAATATATATTCAGTCGCCTTTGAGGATGGAGTTAATGGCTGGGCGGTCGGCGGGAATGGAACTGTTGTGTGGACGGCTGACGGTGGCCGGAGGTGGACTCGTGATACCAGTGGAACTGACCAGACGCTCAGGGGTGTTGCTGTCTATGGAAATGTAGCGGTGGCGGTCGGCGATGCTGGAACGGTTCTGCGTAGCACCAAAGAAACGGTATGGTCTGACTGGTCCGTGCAGACGATAGGCACCGATACCCTGTGGGCAGTCACTCTCGTGAACGAAGCTACCGGTTGGGCGGTTGGCGAAAACGGCGTTATTTGGACAACTTCCGACGGCGGTAGCTCTTGGACCGAACAAACCAGCGGTGTATCGGAGACGCTGATGGATGTGATCTTTAATAGCGCCACTAACGGAGTGGTTGTTGGCGTTGACGGTACAATTCTGTCAACGACCGATGCCGGCCAGAATTGGACGGTGGATACAAGTGGTACTTATCATGATCTCTTCGCTGTATGTTTTGCGGGTCAGGCTGATGTGTGGTTAGCGGGAGATTTGACGATTTTACACTCGACCGATGGCGGGAGCAACTGGTCGTCCGTATCGAGTGGAACTGCGCCGTACACTACCTTACTTGACATCACCTTCGTCAACGAGGACCTCGGCTGGGCGGTCGGTAATGCGGGTGCTATTCTCAAGACTACTGATGGGGGGGATACCTGGCAGTATCAGAGGCGGGGCAAGAGACAGAGTTCCAGTGAGTGGTTCTGCGGCGTTGAGTTTGTCGACAGTCTCAATGGATGGTGTGTTGGGGGCAGGGGGGAATCACCCGTCGGCACACTTCTGCATACCTCCGATGGCGGCAGGAACTGGTCTGCACAAAGCTTTGACTCAACGGATTGGTTGTACAGCATTACTTTTGTGGATAGTGTCACCGGTTGGGCAGTCGGCGGCGACTGGAGCGGTGAGGTTGGCGGCACTGTGCTGAAAACCACCGACGGCGGTCTTAACTGGATAGAGATGACCGTCCAGACGAACAACAGGTTGGAGGGCCTTGCCTTTGCCGATTCACTCAACGGCTGGGCAGTTGGTTACAGCGGATTGATCTTACATACTACCGATGGTGGGGAAACCTGGACCGATACCATTCCCGATACATCTTTCCGCGCTGACTTGCGCGATGTGGAAGCCACCGATTCCCTACACTGCTGGGCGGTGGGCAAGGAAGGGGCCATTTTCTACACCAGTGATGCCGGCGCCTCATGGACCCGGCAGACTTCAGGTACAACCCAGCATTTGTGCGCTGTCACGTTTGTAGATGCCACTACCGGCTGGATTGTCGGAGCGGGTGGAGCCATTTTGTACACGGATGACAGCGGTGCTACCTGGAACCTGCAGTCAAGTGGAACCGTTGCCACCTTGCTTGGCATAGCCTTCATAAACTCTGACACCATCTGGGTAGTTGGAGCGACAGTTGGAGAAAACGCAACAATTCTATCTACTACAAGCGGAGGCAAGTAGTCCCGTAGCTCTCTCCTTCGAGGCTGGGAATAGATACGATAACCCGACCCCGCCGGTTTCGGCAGGGTCGGGTTTGTTTTGTCCTCACAATGGCCGCCGAGCATCGTCAGATTCTATTACTCCAGGCTCTCTATGCGTTCGTTGATATGCTGCCAGATTTTCGGCCATGATTTGTCTAAACCTTCCAGTTTGTATTCAGACCGGGCGCGTTTGAGCATCGAGAGACCCTCATCTTTTCTTCCCTGAGCGATTTCAATTTCGCCCAGGTCTGCACAGGCCTGCCCTATAGCTGAATGATTTTCGATTCGCTCCGCCCAGGCCAGCACCGGTCGCAGCCAGCTTCCCGCCTCATCAAGCTTGCCCAATAGTCGGTAGGTCATTCCGACATGGTAATCTGCATAGAGTTTACCAATCTCGCCGGAATGATGCCAATGGTACTCACGAGCTTTAAGGTAGCATTCCAGGGCGGAATCGTATTGCTTCATATCGTAGTATGTGCAGGCCAAGTTGTTCCAGAGCGGTCCGAGCCAGCTCTCAACATCGCCTGCTTCGGCGGCTTCTATGCCTCGCCGTCCCCACTTGATCTGTTCTTCGGGCGTTTCGGAAACGATGGCGATCATGTGCGCAGCGTCGACAGCTCGGCCCCAGAGGGAGTTGGAATTGCAGTATTCGTACATCTCGTCAAACGTCTTCCGGGCGGTTTGAAGGTCGTCATCCTGCCACTCAAAGCGGCCTCGAACACCAAGATAGCGTGACCAGCCCATCGGATCGCTGTCGGAGACCTTGTCCTCGGCTTTTTCGAGCCATTCGCGGCCTTCTTCTTTCTTGTCGAGTATCAGGTGCATCCGCGCCACCTGCGAAAGCGCCTCGACCTCGACAGAGGGATTGAACTCCTCCCTGGCTTTGTCAACGGTTGCCTCATATTGCTCTAACGCAACCTTGTAGTCACGGGTTTGGAATGTTTCATCGGCTTGGCTCAAGAGTGAGTCGGCCGTTATCTCGTTAGTTGTCACGTCAGCTCCTTTCTGCTGAACCTCGATAGCGTGGGATACGTAAAAGGTAAAGAATACAATAAGGAAAATGGTTCTTCGTGGCATCTCTCCTCCTTGTGGTTTTGAGAGAATATAGTAGATTGCCACGGCATTTTCAATTCCTAAAACCTGAGAGGGCAATGCACAGGGCTAATTCTATTTGACCGGTGCCGGGGAGACTTTTATATTTGACTCCTGAAAGGAAACTGTGCCGGTGATACCGTCACATGGCCGTAACTTTTTCCAGAGGGACCATTTTTTTGGTTAAATGCCTATGCGTGCACTCATAACAGGGATAACCGGACAGGACGGGTCATACCTTGCCGAGCTCCTTCTGGAGAAGGGCTACGAAGTCATCGGTATGGTCCGCCGCGCCTCGACCGAGTCGTTTGACCGAATCGAGCATATCAGGGACAGAATCACCTTTGCTCAGGCTGATTTGCTGGACCAATTGT
Organism: uncultured Ignavibacteriales bacterium; assembly: GCA_964416195.1. Taxonomy (GTDB): domain Bacteria; phylum Zixibacteria; class MSB-5A5; order GN15; family FEB-12; genus CAYQDB01. Next base: position 48,748 of record CAYQDB010000016.1, on the reverse strand, counting down.
CGATCATCACCATCATTGACCAACACCGGCCGGACGAGGTTTACAATCTGGCGGCTCAATCGTTTGTACCGACCAGTTGGGACCAGCCGGTGTTAACAGGTGAGTTCAATGCGATGGGCGTGACCAAGATGCTGGAGGCTATCAAGCTGGTCGACAAAAAGATTCGCTTTTACCAGGCCTCGTCGTCGGAGATGTTCGGCAAGGCGCATGAGGTTCCCCAGACGGAGAAAACGCCCTTTTATCCCCGCTCTCCCTATGGCGTGGCCAAGGTGTATGGTCACTGGATCACGGTGAATTACCGGGAGAGCTACGGCATTCACGCTAGCTCAGGGATTCTGTTCAACCATGAGTCCCCGCGACGAGGTTTGGAATTCGTCACGCGCAAAATCACCGACGGGGTCGCTCGTATTAAGCTGGGCTTGGCGAACAAACTGGCGCTGGGCAATCTCGACGCCAAGAGGGACTGGGGATTTGCCGGGGACTACGTCCAGGCGATGTGGCTGATGTTGCAGCAGGACGAGCCGGGCGATTATGTGATCGCAACCGGCAGCACCCACTCTGTTGAGGACTTTGTGAGGACAGCCTTCAGTCGTGTTGACCTCAACTACAAAGATCACGTTGTTACTGATCCACGCTTTGTCCGCCCGGCCGAGGTCGATCTTCTGCAGGGTAAGCCCAAGCTTGCCAAAAAGAAGCTCGGCTGGGAACCCACTGTTACTTTCGAAGGCTTAGTAGAAATGATGGTGGACACTGACATCGAACGCTACACCCAACGAGCGCCAGGAAACCGAGAGTAAGCCAATGCGCAAACCGACCGCCTTTATTACCGGCATTGCTGGTTTTGCCGGCTCGTACCTGGCGGAGGAGCTTCTTGCCCATGGTTACCGGGTCTGCGGTGCGCTCTATCCGAAAGAATCGACTGCAAACCTGGACCTGGTGATAGACGATATCAATCTGGTCACACTGGACATCCTGGATCCGTCGAAATGCATCTCTGCAGTCTCTGCAGTCAAGCCGGATTCCCTGTTTCACCTGGCCGCTTTCGCATCGGTGGGCCGGTCGTTTGACAACGAGCGCCTGACTTTCCGCGTAAACTTCGAGGGGACATTGAATGTTCTCCAGGCGGCAATGCAGGTGTCCGGGCTCAAGAGGATGATATTTGTCAGCACTGCCGACTGCTATGGTATCTTTGGTCCGAAGAACAAAACCCTCACAGAAGATCAGCCGCTCAACCCGGTATCCCCCTACGGGATTTCTAAGGCAGCCGCAGAGCAGGCAAGCTTGTTCTATTTCCGACAGCATGGCTTACCTGTAACAGTTGCTCGTTCCTTTAACCACAGCGGCCCCCGGCAGAATGAGAATTTTGTCATTCCGGCTTTCTCCAAGCAGATTGCCGCTATCGAGGCTGGCCTTCAGAAGCCGGTAGTGTCGGTGGGTGACCTGTCAGCCAGGCGAGACCTTTCTGATGTCCGGGACATTGTGCGTGGTTACCGCCTCCTGGCTGAAAGGGGAAGACCAGGTCGGGTATACCATTTTTGTTCCGGCAGGGCGATATCAATACAGAGCGTGCTTGACAAACTGCTAAGGCTTTCCTCAAAGAAAATCCGGGTCAGGCTGGATAAGGCACGCCTGAGAAAAAGCGATATTCCAATCCTGCGGGGAGACAACAGTCGGTCTGTTCAAGAACTGGGCTACGCGGCCCGATATTCTCTGCAGGTAACCCTCAAAGACAGTTTGGATTACTGGAGAAAGAAGATTCTGTAAACGCCAATGGCCTGAGCGGGAGATGATCGAAATGCCAAGAAAAGAATCTAAGAGAAGCAAAACCCACAACCAACTAATAGCTAAGATCAAAGACCGAACCGCCCGTGTTGGGGTGGTTGGTTTGGGTTATGTCGGGCTGCCTCTCTCGATGGAGCTGGCCAAGGCCGGCTTTAAGGTCACTGGTTTTGACATATCCAAGAAAAAGGTAAGCCTGCTCAATGCCGGGCGGTCGGACATTGATGATATCCCTAACGATATCGTCAAGAAGATGATTACCGCCGGCCGCTTCAGTGCGACACAGGATTTCCGGCAGATGGCCAGGATGGATACCGTCTCCATATGCGTGCCCACGCCTCTGTCCAAGACCAAGGACCCGGATGTCAGCTATATTCTCAACGCCATGGATCAGGTCAGGTCCCACGTGAAAAAGGGAACCCTGGTCGTTCTGGAGTCGACCACCTATCCCGGCACGACCGAGGACTTGATTTTGCCCCTGCTGGAAGAGACCGGCATGAAAGTGGGTCGTGATTTCTTCCTGGCGTTCTCTCCGGAACGGGTCGACCCCGGCAATACCGAGTACACTACGAAAAATACACCGCGTGTGGTGGGCGGTATAACTCCCACCTGCACCCGCGTGGCCAAGATATTCTATGAACAGTCCCTTCCCAATATCTATCCCGTCTCCTCGACCAGAGCGGCAGAAATGGTCAAACTCCTTGAAAATACGTTTCGCTCCGTCAATATCGGTTTGGTTAACGAAGTGGCGGTAATGTGTGATCGCCTGCACCTTGACGTCTGGGAGATCATCGATGCTGCCGCTACCAAGCCGTTTGGTTTTATGCCCTTCTATCCGGGTCCCGGACTGGGAGGACACTGCATCCCGATTGACCCTCATTACCTTTCGTGGAAACTGAAATCGCTGAACTACTATGCCCGCTTCATTGAACTGGCTGGCGATATCAATAGCCGTATGCCGGAGTATGTGGTCGGGCGCGTAACTGGTATGCTCAGCAGGCGGTTTGCCCGGGCTCTCAACAAGTCCAGCGTACTGGTTCTGGGTGTAGCGTACAAACGGGACATCAAAGACGTCCGGGAGTCTCCGGCTCTCGATGTCATCAAGCTGCTGGAAGACAAAGGTGCCAGGATTTGCTATAATGATCCATATGTCCCTGAAATAGACTGGAATAAATCAAAGCACAAATCACGAAAGCTGACGAAGAGCCTGGTCAGCAGGGCCGATGTCACGATCATTCTCACTGACCATTCCTTGTACGATTATCAGTGGATTGTCGACAATGCCAAAGCGGTCTTTGACACCCGCCACGCCACCAAGATGGTCAGGAAGAACCGTTCCAAGATCGAGCTGTTGTAGAAATCAAGGCATCACGGGTAGCGCCTCCAAACTCGTTTTGGAGGTGTTCGTGCCTGTTATTTCGAAAAATGTGATCAAATTTCACAGATTTGACGTTATAATACTATGAGGCAGCAGTGCTGCACCTCTTAGAGGTCGGAAACCCTGAGGAAAATTCAGATGCGCGCCAAGAAGGATATTTATATCTCCGATAACGCCCTGGTCGTGTTGGAGCGGCGCTACCTTATCAAGGATAAGGAAGGTCGGACAATAGAAACGCCCAGAGAGCTGTTCATCCGGGTGGCTAAGTCTATCGCCAAGGCTGACCGCAACTATGGCGCCACTGACGACCAGGTCGACGCCACCGCCCAGCGCTTTTTTGACATCATGGCTGATCTGGAGTTCCTGCCCAACTCACCCACCCTGATGAACGCCGGGCAGCCACTGGGGCAGCTTGCCGCCTGTTTTGTTCTCCCCGTTGGTGATTCTATGGAGGAGATCTTCGAGACCAACAAGCATGCCGCCCTGATTCACAAGTCCGGCGGTGGGACGGGCTTTTCATTTTCACGCCTTAGGCCGCGCAATTCGATTGTTGCTTCCACGTCAGGAGTGGCGTCAGGGCCGGTCTCTTTTATGAAGGTGTTTAATGCCTCCACCGAAGCGGTCAAACAGGGAGGAACCCGTCGCGGGGCCAATATGGGTGTGCTCAGAGTGGACCACCCGGATATCCTGGAGTTTATTTCGTGCAAGGATGATCCCAGCGAAGTTACCAACTTCAATATCTCTGTCGCTGTTACCGATGCCTTTATGGAAGCGGTAGAGAAGGGTACAGCATATCCGCTATACAACCCTCACACTGGCAAAACCTACGAAGTCGGCGGCAAGGAGGTATCCCTGGATGCCCGTAAGGTGTTCGACCTGATTGTTGACCACGCCTGGCGCACCGGCGAGCCGGGAGTGGTTTTTATCGACCGGATGAACCGACTCAATCCGACGCACCCATCGGAAGAGATTGAAGCCACCAATCCCTGTGGCGAACAGCCGCTACCGCCATATGACTCATGCAATCTTGGCTCGATCAATCTGGGCAAGTTCGTGCTCAGCCCCCTTCCCCAGGATTACGCCATCTCCGATGCCGCCGGCGGTGTTGACTGGGAGAAGCTTGGCTCGGTAGTACGGGTCGCTGTCCATTTTCTCGACAACGTCATAGACGAGAACAAGTATCCTATTGTTGAAATAGAACGCCAGACCATAAAAAACCGGCGTATAGGCCTGGGAATTATGGGCTGGGCCGACATGCTGGTGAGGCTGGGTCTCCCTTATAATTCTGAGGAAGCATCTTTGCTTGCTGAAAAGGTTATGTCCTTCATTGAGGGCGAGGCCCGCAACCATTCCTCCGAACTGGCCAAGAGCCGGGGTAAGTTCCCCAATTGGGAGGGATCGGTCTATCAGCAGGACAACATTGCCATGCGCAACGCCGCCCTGACGACCATTGCACCCACCGGCTCGATTTCGATCATTGCCGGTTGTTCCTCAGGTATCGAGCCATATTATGCCATTGCGTTTGAACGGAATGTACTGGATGGCACCAAGCTGCTTGAGGTCAACCCGCTGTTTGAGCAGGAAGCCCGACGGCAGGGCTTTTATTCGGAACAGTTGATCAAAAGGATTGCTTCCCGACGATCGCTGTCTGACATCAAGGAAATCCCGGACTCGGTAAAGGGGATCTATGTTACTGCCGCCGACATCTCACCTGAGGATCATATCCGTATGCAAGCTGCTTTCCAGAAGCATTGCGATTCGTCGGTCTCAAAGACGATTAACTTCCCGGAATCAGCGACACCCGCTGATGTCAGGAAGGCATTTGAACAGGCTTACCGTTTGGGGTGCAAGGGGGTCACGGTTTACCGGGACAACTCCCGACCCTACCAGGTGCTTTCTACCGCCAGCAGGGCTGTGACCAGGCCCGAAAAGGCAGCGCGTGTGCAACAGCGACCGGCTATTCTGAGCGGCATAACTGAAAAGATCAGGACAGGGTACGGGAATCTGTACGTGACTGTAAACACAAAAGACGGTCGACCATTTGAGGTTTTTGCCCATATCGGTAAATCCGGCTATACCACTATGGCTGATACCGAGGCGATTTGCCGCTTGATCTCGCTGGCTCTTCGCTCTAACGTGCCGGTGGATAAAGTCATCCGCCAACTCCGAGGAATAGGCGGTTCCAGCCCTGTTTTTTCTGGAGGAGCCAAGATATTCTCTATCCCCGACGCCATTGCGCAAGTCTTGGACCGGCATTTCGGCCAGCTTGAGCACGGCAAGGGTAGTGCAGCCGATTTTGCTGAAATCTGCCCGGAGTGCGGTGGGGCGATGGCTTTTGATAGCGGCTGTTTTACCTGCCCATCTTGCGGCTATTCCAATTGTTAATTCTTCCGATAAGATAAATATGAGCCTTGTAGTCCTGTACCTGATACGTTAGTATGATACCAGATACCTACATACCGGTGGGACATACCTCCTTGGTAAAAAGGGGAAAAACTCCTCTCCAGGTACAGACTGAGTATGCCTCCCGGCCGTATCCTCGTCTCACTACGACAGTACTTGACAGTGGGCAGGTCGTGCACAAAGTCGAAAGAAGATTGGAGCATGCTGTGGAATCCACTGAGGAGCAGGTCCATACCGAAGCCGCCATGAAACAACAGCACAGCGAGATACTGTCTCTTATCCAAGGTTCTTCGGCGGACCATAGCGGACTTTCAGGACATAGGGTACCGGAAAGAGCGACGGGCTCGACTTATGAGCGATTGACCTGTGTCCCCGGGTTTCAGCATGTCTACTATCTTGATGCCGGAGGCTCTTTTACCAGCAAGAACGCCTCGCAACAGTTCAAGAAGGCTTTTGGCTCCGTATTCAAGACCCTGGCGCAGATGATTGATGTTTTCCCGCTCCTGCCAGGTGGTTTCGGGGAGAGGGAAAAAGGGGTATATGAAGTCAAACGTGACTCACTCTACTTTGTGTCGGCAGGCGTCGAGTGCTACTTCATCGAGGTGTGCCCTACAGGCGAGCGCGTCGATTACGAGACTGTCCTTAAACACTTTCTGATCGATTCCATCTAAGCTCTATAAATCAGTAGCGAGGGAAGCAGTGTGGAGAAACGGGTAATAGTTCCTTGTGGGATGATTACAAAAAGAGCCCGCTAGATCTGGCGGGCTCTAAGCTTTTGGGAGAGAGGAAAGTGATTTGAAATAACTCACCTCTAAAGCACGGTAAAGGGTTTTTACAGCTGCTTCCCGCTTTTTGTATTCGCTACCGTCTTGCGAACGGGTCACGGCGTTTACGCAACAGGTAAGAAACAACCTTCATTGGTTCGGTGTTAGAGATTTTCAAATGACAACCTCTCTCCTGTATCTCTACCTCAATATGATCTCGAATCGTCAATTGCGCAACAATTATTTAGTATCTGTTGCGGGCCAGTGCGCCGTTGGCTATCATAGTTGTTAACTGTACATTACGAACGGGAGAGGTATTTGGTTCGCTCTATTGGACTCGATATTGTTGAGGTTGCCCGTATTGAAAGGGACGTGGGGCGATTCGGCAAACGGTTCGTCAGCCGCGTTCTGGGCAAGGAAGAACTGGCTACATACCACCGAAGGAAAGACAAGAGCGTCTTTCTGGCCGGGCGATTCGCTGCCAAGGAAGCCGTGATCAAGGGGCTCCGTCCCTTTTTGAAGGAGCGTCCGCCACTGAATGTTATTCAGATAGTCAACGACTCAACCGGTGCACCCAGTCTGGTGCTGCCGCCGGAGATGCAACAGAAGCTGGGTGGCGCTGTATGTTTTCTATCGCTAAGCCATGAAAAAAACTACGCCGCAGCGGTGGCTCTCTTTACGGAGGACAAATGAACCAAGTCGAACTTATCAAACTGTTCAAGGAATCGGGAGCTCTTTTGACGGGCCATTTCAAACTCAGTTCCGGGCGTCACTCAGATATCTACTACGAGAAATTTGCGCTATTGAAACAACCGGCGATCTGCACCAGGATATGCGAGGAGATGGCGATCCGCCTGGCAGACCGTCAGGCCGACACCGTCGTCGGGCCAACCACCGGCGGTATCATTATTGCCTATGATGTCGCCCGCTACCTGGGCATTGAGGCCATCTATGCTGAGCCGGGTGAAAATGGCCGCGTGTTCAAGCGGGGATTCTCATTGGATCGCGGGCAGAAAGTAGCCATCGTGGATGATGTCCTGACCACTGGACGTTCCATCAGGGAAGTGGTCAGTCTAGTGGAATCCTACGGGTCCGAGATTGTCGGAATCGGCGAGATGCTGGACCGCTCCAACGGAACAGTGACGTTTGACTATCCCTATTTATCTTTGGCGACAGTGCAGGCAGAAGACTGGGATCCCAGCGAGTGCCCGCTGTGTGCAAAAGGAGTCGAACTGACGCAGCGGGGAAGCAGGAAGTTTTAGCAGGTCATAGGTCCACCTTTTGCGAACTGTCGGGCGGAGTCGAAGGGCGGTATTCGCAGGGCAACCTCCCCGCGATCCTGCCATCTTTACTAACACGGCGCCGGCGCCGGGCCGCTCTTGAAGAGATAAGATACCAGGTATGTCAGGTCGGCGACATCAATTGGCCCACCAACGCCAATAATGCCGTCAACATTGCCTTCCTCCAGACAAGGTGGAGCAGGACCGCTCTTGAAGAGATATGCCACTAAGTAGGTCAGATCAGCCACATCAATCTCACCACCAGGACCAGTCAAGTAGTCGGCGTCACCGCGGATACCGTCGTGGTTGCAGCAGGGCTCAGCAAACTTCACAACAAAGGCATCAAGAAAACCTTGATCTGTCTGGTACGGATTTTCAGTCGGGAAATCGGTGGAGCTTGTCCATCCCGTCACATACGCCGCCCCGGCGGCATACACCGTGATGCCACTGCTATAGTCAACGTCGTTTCCCCCCAAGTAGGTGCTGTACACGAGGCTGTTGCCTCCGGTGGTCAGTTTGGTGATAAAAACATCTATGGTATCCTGATCTCCCTGGTAGGCATTGAGAGTCGGGAAATTTTTGGAATAGGTATGTCCCGTTACATACGCCGCCCCGGAGCAATCCACCGCGATGTCAGAGCCCTCGTCGTAGTCGCTTCCACCTAAATAGGTGCTGTAGACCAGACTGCTGCCGGAACTGTTCAGCTTGGTGACAAAAACATCCGAGTAATCCTGATATGCCTGGTACGGATTTTCAGTCGGGAAATCGGTGGAAAATGTATGTCCTGTCACATACGCCGCCCCGGAGGCATCTACCGCGATGCCGCGGCCATTGTCAGAGTTGTTTCCCCCCAGATAAGTGCTGTAGACTAAGCTGCTGCCGTCGATACTAAGCTTGGTGACAAAAACATCTTCGCCGCCCTGATATGTCTGGTAGGGATTTTCAGTCGGGAAATCTGTGGACTCTGTAAATCCCGTCACATACGCCGCCCCGGAGGCATCTACTGCTATATGATAGCCTTCATCAATGCCGCATCCGCCTAGTTCCCCGCCTAGATAGGTGCTGTACAACAAAGAATTGCCGCCACTGCTGAGCTTGGTGATAAAAGCATCATAGCCACCCTGATATGTCTGGTATGGATTTTCGGTCGGGAAATCCGGAGACGCCGTCGCCCCGGTCACATACGCCGCCCCGGAGACATCTACCGCGATACTCGAGCCCCCGTCCCAGCTGTTTCCCCCCAGATAGGTGCTGTAGACTAAGCTGCTGCCATCGCTGCTCAGCTTGGTAACAATAACATCCGTTTTACCCTGATATGTCTGGTACGGATTTACAGTGGGGAAATCAGTGGAATATGTATCTCCCGTTATATACGCCGCCCCGGAGGCATCCACTGCGATGCTAAAACCCCAATCGTTGATGCTTCCCCCCAGATAGGTGCTGTAGACTAAGCTGTTGCCGGAGCTGCTCAGCTTGGTGACAAAAACATCGCAGTAACCCTGATCTGTCTGGTATGGGTTAAGCGTTGGGAAATCGGTGGAATGTGTACATCCGGTTACATACGCCGCCCCGGAAGCATCCACCGCGATGGCACGACCATAGTCGTCGTTGCTTCCCCCCAGATAGGTGCTGTAGTCCAACGTCGGATCAATCACCAGTGGCAGGTCAGCATCGTAACCGTCAGGCAGCGCAAATCCGAACGCCTTATCACCTTTCAGAACGTACTCTCCAACCAGCAAAAAACGATCACCACCAGACATTTGATACACCACCGGTCGCTGCTCGACAACCTCACCCCAGTCAGTCTCGACCACCAGGCAGCCAGCCGCATCTATTGAGAGGGACTTCGCTCCCTTGTACTGCACTGCGATCTGCGACGGGTCAGCGCCTGGTGAGACAATGAAGTCATACTCCATCTGCTTGCCATTACCATAATACTTCAGGTCGATGCTGGGGTAAATGTCTTCATAGACAACTGCGCTGTAATTGGGGACGTCGGTGCGCCACTTGTCAGGATCGTTGCCGAGGAAGTAGTTGCATTTGTACTCGAGCATGTCCTCACCAACCATGCGGGGATCTGGATTGGCCCCAACAAATGATGCTTTGATCATCATGGTTTCAAGGCTGTCGGGTTCACGGTCGGTGAATGGGGCAGATGTGGACATCTTCCGCCCACCGGACCCCCTGTAGGTCGGAACCCCTGTGGTTCCGACATCATGATCGGATATGTCAAGACCGCGAGGGTCCTGACCTACTCCAACTGGATTCCCGCTTTCGCGGGAATGACCGGAAATCCGCCGAGTGAACTGGTAGTAAGCGCCACTCTTCGTGAACCACATGGTGGCGCCACCGGTATTGGCGCGAAAGAGGACTTGATCGTTCCACTGCCCTTGGTTCTCTGTGAAGGCCAATGGCATTGAGGTTAGGCCGGTAATTACTGTGGCTTTTGTGGTTGGGTTGTCAGCGGCTGAGGCTGAACCCCATCCTGAAGCCGTAATGATAACAAAAGTTGCGATAACAGTGGATTTTTTCATGGCTTTCCTCACTTGTTGTAACCAAACATAGAAACTGCGTTTTATTTCCTGCGGTACAAACTAAGTATAACAAATCTGGAGCAAAAGGTCAACAGGATTATGTGGTTAGCTGAAAGGAACCCACCGCCCGCCGAAAGGCGGGTGGGCCACCCAGTCCTACTCCACCACTAACCTGATCGGCCTTAAATGATAGGCGTGCTTGGAGTCGGCGTTGTCGAAAGGGGCGACGCCGAGGTATAACTCACCCCGGAAAACAACATCGAACGGTGAGCCGGTCGACAAGCGGCGGGCAAACTCTACTGTCCACACGCCGTTGCGCCAGACGCCACGAGCAGTAACATCACCACGGTCACCGGTTACCGGTGCCACCAGGATGCTTGGCACTCGTGAGCCGATCGCGAAAGTGTCCAGATCGGGATGGTAGGGGACATAGTCGCTGGAGCCAAACCAGATCCAGTGACGCATAGCTACGTGCTGAGGCAGGAAGTACGGCTGTTGCCACTGCTCGTTCAGGTTTGATTTATAGCCGCCGCTGGCAATGTTGTCGCAATGCCGTCCGCCTGTAACATCGTTTTCATACGCCCCCCACCAGCGATCATCGGCTTCCCAGGCCGGGTTAGTGCTGACCGCCATCCACTGCCAGACATCCACTGTATCGCCGCTGGTGGCGTGAAGCCCCATTTTGCCCGGCGTTCTCAGGTGACAGGTCGTCAAGCAGCCGCCTTTTCGCTTGCGAAAGGATAGCGCTATCTTGTCTTCTGAGTAGATACTTTCGCCGAAGATGTCGATGTATTCCGACAGTTCTTCCTTCCATCCCTCTTTGGTTTTGACAAGGTGGCGGTTGTATGAGCGGGTTCGGTCGGTCCATCGCACAAGGAAATAGATCTGTTGCCCGTCGTGGAAGGTCTTGATTGTCACCCGCGTGTTTCCGCCCGCAAAGTTGACTCCACCCGCCGTTTCCACGACGAGCGAGTCGGTGCCGGTCCATTCGATTTCATGTTCGTGGCCATCTACGGTGATGAATCGATTTTGCTCTTTGCAGACTAGGGTGGGCGCTCTGTTGATGAGTGCGAAAGCTACTAGAGCGAACATTACCGCCAGCACCGCCGACAAGCCCAGAACTTTGCCATCTGCGAATCCCGCATGTCGGGCTCCAAAGAAGATGGAGTTCACCTTTGAGCATCTTGAGGTCACGACATCAAAGATATGTACTATAACGAACCCCATTAGGAAGAGCGAACAGTAATAATGGAGATACTTCATAAAGGTGTAGCCATCGGGGCCAACGTATAGCCCACAGTAGAGCGTCACACCAGTCAGAAAAGAGGTCAGGCCGACTGCCAGGGAAAGCAGGTAGAAAATCTTCTTGGTGAAACTGTAGCGTCTGTCGAGGAAGAGACCGAACAGACGGGGCGCTTCCTTGTTGAGAAACAGGCAAGCGAGATAAAACATACCTATCGCAACAAAGGTGATGCCAAGAACAACATGAAAGAGAACCACTCTGCCTGTCGGAGCCAGCCAGTCGACAAGGTTGCTGACCTCATGTGAGAAGAACCCTTGATCAAACCAGGCAAGCCTGGCGCCGGTTGCGAACAACAACAGCAGAACAATGGTAGCAGATATGTGTGCTAATCGCACACCGAGGCTGTATCCTTGGGTGAGATTGTTCATCTGGCTAAAGATGGGCTTGAACGTGCTAATGTTCAAGCGAAATTGGCCACGTGGGTTCGTCGCTGGCTGAGTAAGACGGTACAGTAATCTGCTGGCCAGTCGATAAAGGAAGCGTGTGGTGGGATCACCGGTATGGCTTGCATTCCTGGGTTGCAGTCGGGCGATCTCATAACCACTGATTGGACGAGCAATATGGCTAAGGGAGTACATTGACAATTCCAGGGATATCTGTATCTTGCGTTGTAACAGGGTACGGGTGGTCTGTGGAGGTTGCATGAGAAAACTCATCATTCTTCTCATTTCTGTACTTTGTGCCGCCAGTGTAAACTCCAAGGTCGAAGTTCATATCGAACGTCTTCAGTGCATATCCCTTGGGGAACAGGTTGAGATTGGGATTACGCTTGAAAACCCATCACCCGGCCGACAGATGGGGGGCTTTGACTTTCTCCTCAGATACGATTCCGCTCTTACTCTTTTGACCGTCGAAATGGGTCAGCTTATCAGTGACTGCCAGTGGGAATACTTTACATTCACCCAGATCAATAACTACACGGAGCGAATGATCGCCATAGCTGACCTCAACGACGGTTCCCACCACCCGGTTTGCTACGGCGCATCGTCAGGCGTCCTTGCAGAGATGATCTTTCTCGTGACGAACGAAGAATCAGTGATCGGTGATTTCCTGCCTATACGATGGATATGGTATGACTGCGGAGACAATACGGTCTCGTCGAGGTCGGGAGACACCCTTCTTATCTCCGACGAAGTCTATGATTTTGACGGCGACTCCGAATATGTGATCACGGGTGAGGACGGCTTCCCGACCCTGCGCGGCGCTCCAGGCGAATGTCTCGGGGGCGGCAACGGGGTGGAGCGCTCTATGGATTTCTACAACGGCGGCGTCGATATCACTGGAAATGACATGGAGAATCCGGTGGCATACTGTCCCGGTGACCAGGTCCTTGTCAATGATCCGGGTCAGTGTGGCGCAGTGGCTGTCTTCAGCGCTACAGCAAGTGATAACTGCCCGGGAGTCACAATCGACTGCATACCCCCTTCCGAAACGTTCTTTGCCGTAGGCAGGACGACCGTCAGTTGTATTGCGGTCGACGCCAGCGGGAATGTCGATACCTGCCGGTTTGATGTAATTGTGAACGACACAGCTTTTCCTGTTGCCTACTGTGCTTCCGACACAGTTGTCGGTAACGATCCGGGGGAGTGTGGCGCGGTTGTCGATTTCGATGTAACCATGAGTGACAACTGCACCGGTACGATCCACTGCACGCCGGTTCCCGGAGCGTTCTTTCCTGTCGGGACCACCTCGGTTACCTGTATTGCCGTGGATGGCAGCGGTCATGGTGATGTTTGCAGCCTGGCAGTCACGGTGAACGACACGGAATCGCCGATAGCCTCTTGCCCGGCCGATATAGTGGTCGGCAATGACCCCGGTTTGTGCGGGGCGGTGGTGAGCTTTGACATTTCCGCAACGGATAACTGTTCAGGCGTGACAGTAATAGCGACACCACCTTCAGGCTCTCTGTTTGACATCGGCACTACACCGGTATGGGTTGTTGCGACTGATATTGCAGGGAATGCCGATACCTGCCAGTTCCAGGTCACGGTAAGTGACACGACTAAACCTGTCGTCGTCTGTCCCGCCGACATCGAGGTTCCCAATGACTCCGGACGGTACGGCGCTGTCGTAGATTTCGACCTGTTCGCCACTGACAACTGTCCGGGTGTTGTTATCTCAGTAGATCCACCATCCGGTACACTTTTTCCGATTGGTACGACGCCGGTTCAAGCTATTGCTACTGACACAACTTCACATGCTGACACCTGTAGCTTTAATGTAACGGTGCTGCTCAACGACCCCGACGGTGATGGCCTGCCCGACTGGGACGACAACTGTCCTGACATCTTTAATCCCGATCAGATTGACAGCGACAGTGACGGCTTCGGGGATAGCTGCGACGCTTGCACCGATCTGGATGGCGATGGTTTTGGTGATCCGGGGTTCCCTGCTAATACTTGCGATCCGGACAACTGTCCGTCTGTCTCCAACCCTGATCAGGGAGACGCCGACCTCGATGGAATTGGCGATAGCTGCGATACTTGCACCGACACTGACAATGACGGCTACGGCGACCCCGGTTATCCGCTCAATACTTGTGGCGTGGACAACTGTCCCCATGATTATAACCCTGACCAGGACGACACGGACGGTGACGGCATCGGGGATGCCTGTTGTTGTGTTGACCGGGGTAATGTGGATGGACTGATAGGCCCGGGAGGGCCGGTTGATATATCCGACCTGACTTATTTTGTATCCTACCTTTTCAAAAGCGGACCCTGTTTTCCCTGCCCCGAACAAGCCAATGTCGACGGCCTAGCTGGTGCTGGAGGACCAATTGACGTGGCCGACCTGACCTATCTCGTTGTCTACTTGTTCAAGCATGGCAGTTCGCCGCCAGCCTGTCCGTAGAGAATCTTGCTGTTGTAGCCGCAGGGTATGCCTGGTTGATGCGGTGTGCCCCGACATGGCTACCGGGGGATTTTTTCTCCAGTCATGGCTTCGATTTCATCGAGGAGCGCTCTCTCCAGGTCGGTTTCCTTAACTTGCTTGATGATCTGACCCTTTTTGATGAGAAGCCCTTTGCCTTCGCCGCCGGCAATGCCGACATCAGCCGCAGCCGCCTCGCCGGGGCCGTTGACCGTACACCCCATCACAGCCACCTTGAGAGGCGTTTTGATATGCTCTGTCTTTTTGGAGATGGACTCCGCCAACGGAATCAGGTCTATCTGGCAGCGCCCGCAGGTGGGACACGATATTACCTCGACCCCTTCCTTGCGGAGTTCGCAGGAGGCAAGTATCTGTTTGGCTACGCGCACTTCATGAACGGGGTCGGCGGTTAGGGAAACGCGGATCGTGTCGCCCACACCAGTCAGAAGGATGGCTCCTATGCCCACCGACGACTTGATGGTTCCCATTTCAAGGATACCGGCCTCGGTGATTCCGACATGGAGAGGGTAATCGCATTGCTCGGCGAGCATGTGATAGGCCCAGAAGGCGGTGGCGGTGTTGGTCGATTTGACGGAGATGATGATGTCGTAGAAGTCCATGTCTTCAAGGATTTCCGCTTCTCTGAGGGCTGCCTGCACAAAAGCTTCGGGATCATCGTGCCCGTACTCCTTCAGCAGGTCTTTTGGTAGAGAACCGGAATTGACGCCAATCCGAATGGGCACCTCAGCCTCCCTGGCTGCTTTGGCAACCTCGCGGACCTTCCACTCCGCCCCGATATTGCCAGGATTAATGCGAATCTTGTCAAACCCCGCTTCGATGGCCTTCAGAGCAAGCAGGTACTGGAAATGGATATCAGCCACCAGCGGCTTGGAAACATGTGCTCGGATATCGGCCAACCGTTCGGCAGCGCTATGATTTAGCACTGAAAGCCGCACAATATCGCAGCCGGCGTCAAAGAGCTGGTTGACCTGCGTGACAGTCGCTTCAACATCCCGGGTGTCCGATGTCGTCATAGACTGGATCGAGATCGGGAATCCGCCACCGATCAACACCTCGCCGACTTTAACAACCCGGCTCTTACGCCGTCTTGGGGGATAGTGAAGTTCCATGTCGTATCTTCTTGACCTGTTCCCAAAAGCCCAATAGTTTACAACGTCTTACATCTTCAGGCAATGGAAAGTTGGTGCTATTTTGCTCTGGGTCAGACGGCTGATACTGTTCATCCTGTTATTAGTCATTGTACTTGGCTACCCCATCTACAAGCGAACGACAGCAGAACGCCAGCGTGAGCAAGCTGCGAAACATGCTCTTGCTACAGCGCAGGTATGGATCGCGAGCGCTAAGTTCCGTCACGACCCGGAGCGGTTCACAGCCTACCGTGATTCTGTGCTGGAAGCCTGCCATCTTTCCAGAGAGCGTATACAGGATTACCTGAGCCGGTACAAGAACCACCCTGAGGAGTACGATCTGTTTGCTAAGCTGGTAAGTCAGTACTTAGATTCTCTATCCGCTATCGAAGTGGAACTGTTGCAAGTCGATACAACAGCCGCAGGTGATTCAACGAAGGTCTCAGACTAAGAAGCAGTAGTCGCAACTTCTACTGGGGTGCTACCGTTAGAAGATTGCCGGGGATTAGGGTCTGGCCTTTATACATCAATCCTTTTTCTGTTCGAAGTCATCAAGGGCTTGTTCAAGAAGTTGGAAATACATCAGAGCAGGTCCGCCACCCATTAGGACAGCAACCCAGCCTGCTTCCGTGATTTCTTTCCTTGTGGCGCCGCACCCCAGAGCTTTCTCAACATGGAATGCAACGCACCACTTGCAGTGTGAGCAGATAGACAACGCTATGGCAATAAGCTCCTTCTGCTTTGCATCCAGCGCTCCGGGCGCTTCTATGGCCGCCATCATTCTGCTAAAGGCCAGCATTTCTTTAGGGAACTCTTTAGAGAACTTTTCCAGGTTCAAATTGACCTCAGTGAAGATCTTTCTCATGTCTTCCATAATTACCACCTCGATTAAAAATGCTGTATTATCGTCCCGGGCTCACGCCGCCCGCTTTCACGCTATCTCACAGAGAACGATAGACAACGTATCGTTTGTTGTCAACATCGCCCAGGTGAGATTACCCCGGAATTGGGTAACGTAAAGCCCCGGAGATTGACAATGTCTCCGTGCCGAACCAATTTAATTACGGTAGGTTACGCCCCTAAGTGCGGTCTGAAATCCCTTCGATTGGAGCCTTTGTTGTTGTCATTGTCGGCTCTTTTATGTATATTAGTTGTCGGCTCTGTCAATATGTTGGGAGCCTTGTTTGTAACCTGGTACCTGTGTCACGTGAGGATTGAGGTTGTTTAAGAAAGTTCTCATTGCCAATCGTGGTGAGATAGCTCTTCGGATAATACGGGCTTGCCGCGAATTGGGTCTGGCCACTGTGGCTGTTTACTCCGAGGCCGACCGCGACGCTCTCCATGTCCGTTTTGCTGACGAGGATGTGTGTATCGGGCCTCCTGCGCCGAATGAATCATACCTCGACTTCAAGCGCATCATTGCCGCCGCCGAGGTGACCAATGCCGGAGCTATTCATCCCGGCTATGGGTTCCTGGCAGAGAATGCCGACTTCGCCGAGGTTTGTGAGTCGTGCGGTCTGGTTTTTATCGGCCCAACACCGGAGCAGATCAGGCAGATGGGAGATAAGGTTCAGGCCAAGGAACTGATGAAGAAGGCCGGAGTGCCTGTCATTCCGGGCTCTGAGGGGGTGATCTTATCATTTGAGCAAGCGGGTGAGATCGCCGAGGAGATCGGCTATCCTGTGATGCTCAAGGCAGTTGCCGGTGGCGGTGGAAAAGGGATGCGTATCTGCTGCAACCTGGCCGAGTTGGAGCGAGGTTTTCATATCGCCTCGACGGAAGCCGCCAATGCCTTCGGCAATCCCAACCTCTATTTAGAGAAGGTGATTGTCAACCCGCATCATATCGAGTTTCAGTTGGTGGGAGATACCCACGGCAATTCCTTCCACTTTGGCGAGCGTGACTGCTCCATCCAGCGTCGTCATCAGAAACTCATTGAGGAAACGCCTTCCCCTCTCATGACGGAAGAGCTCCGCCGGACCATGGGTGAGGCGGCGGTACTCGGGGCGAGAATGGTCAACTATCGTGGGGTGGGGACCATCGAGTTTCTCGTTGATGACAAGCGTAACTTCTACTTCATGGAAATGAACACCCGTATCCAGGTGGAGCATCCTATCACCGAGGAGGCCTACGAAGTTGATCTGCTCAAGGATCAGCTTCGAGTGGCACTGGGCGAAGAACTCACCTACCGCCAGGAAGAGTTGAAGCCAAGATGGGCTTCAATCGAATGTCGGATCAACGCCGAAGATGTTGAAAAGGATTTTCGCCCAACTCCGGGCAGGATCACCGGCCTGCATATTCCCGGAGGACCGGGGGTGAGAGTTGATCATGCTGTCTACACGGGCTACCTGATTCCGCCGTATTACGATTCCATGATTGCCAAGCTGATCGTCAGGGCCCGCACGCGTGAGGAAGCTGTCATCCGTATGAGGAACTGTCTCGATGAGTTCATTGTTGAAGGCGTCCCGACGACGGTCCCCTTTCACCGGGAGATATTCGCCCATCCCGACTTTATAGCAGGTAGGTATGACCTTGCTTTTCTGGAGACGCGTTTTCGGAAATCGTCCGAGGTCACTGAGTCTATAAGTGGTTCGCTGACCATCGCGCGGTCGGGTGAAGAGGATACTAAAAGTTTAGCTGAGGATAAAGCTCCAAGTATTGTGGAGAGCAAAAGGAGTAGCGAGTAACGGAGGAGGATTCGGGTGGATATACCTGTTGATTTGAATTATACCAAGGAACATGAATGGGTCAGAATCGAGGGCAATGTTGCCACCATCGGCATCACCGATTACGCTCAAAGTGAGCTTGGTGATATCGTCTTTATAGAGTTGCCTGGCGTAGGCGATGCTGTGGCTCAAATGGAGCCGTTCGGGACCATCGAGGCGGTCAAGGCGGTTTCTGAGTTGTTCTCACCAGTGAGCGGCAAAATAATCGAAGTAAATTCTGCTCTCGACGACGACCCGATGGCCATCAATCGCGACCCTTACGGCGACGGGTGGATGATAAAGGTTGAGACAACTGAGACAGCCCAGATGGAACAGTTGCTGGATGCCGTCAGTTATAAGAGCATTATCGGCGAGTAGGGCCGCGCGAGCGGCTGCTGAAAGTGTAAAGCAAGAAAGCTAAAGAACCGGCTATGCCATACATATCAAACACCGACGATGATCGTCGGGCCATGTTGCAACGGATAGGAGTAGAAAACTTCGAAGAACTCCTGAGCGCCATTCCCGCCCAGTTACGCTTGAAGCGTCCCCTCGATATACCAGCGCTTTCGGAGATGGAACTGCTGCGCGAGGTTGAGGAACTGTCGAAGGACAACAGCGAAGGATTGGTTTGCTTTGCCGGCGGTGGAGTGTATGACCATTTCATACCGGCCGCGGTGGACACCGTGATAAGCCGCCCGGAGTTCATGACTGCCTATACCCCCTACCAACCTGAGGTCTCTCAGGGGACGCTGCAGGTTATCTACGAGTTTCAGACGCACATCTGCCGCCTTACCGGTATGGAGGTGGCCAATGCCTCCATGTACGACGGTGCCACGGCCGCTGCGGAAGCAACTGTTATAGGAACCAAGGTTACCAAGCGAAACAAGGTTGTGATTGCCGAAACGGTCAGCCCGCTTTATCGCGAAGTTATCAAGACCTATCTCTCCGGCCGTGATGTCAGGCAGGTGATAGTGCCTTTGAAAGAGGGATGCTGTGACCTCGAACGGTTGGAAGACATCATTGACGGTAAGACCGCCTGCGTGCTGGTGAGCCAACCCAACTTCTTCGGGTTGTTAGAGGATGTTGAGATCGTTTCCGAGATGATTCACAAGGTAGGTGGAAAGCTGATCGTATCCGTTGATCCTATCGCTCAGGCAGTCTTGAAACCCCCCGCTGAGTATGGCGCCGACATCGTGGTCGGCGAAGGCCAGCCTTTGGGATTGCCGCTTTCATTTGGGGGTCCCCTGCTGGGATTTATTGCGGCAAAAAGAGAGCTGGTGCGCAGCATGCCGGGACGTATTGCCGGACGCACCACCGATGTCGATGGGAAGACCGGATTTGTCCTTGTGTTGCAGACGCGGGAACAGCATATTCGCCGGGGGAAAGCCACCTCAAATATCTGTACCAATCAGGCCCTGTGTGCTACCGCCGCTTCAGTGTACATGACGCTGCTTGGGAAGACGGGTCTAAAGAGAGTAGCGCTACTTTCGGCGGAAAAGGCGCAGCAAACAGCCACGGCGTTATTTCAGCTCGAGGGCTTCCAACCGTACTTCGAAGGCCCTTTTGTCCGTGAGTTTGCAGTGCGAACTCCAGTCCCCTCCCGACAGTTGATCCTGCCAATGGTTGAACGACAGATTCTTCCGGGTGTTAATGCCGGCAGGTGGTACAAGAATATGGATGACTGTTTAATTGTGGCCCTCACTGAGAAACGAACGGAGGAAGAGATCGCCAGATTAGTCGAGGGTTTGAAGGAGTTGACATCCAGCGGTGTTTTGTCCCGAATGTAACAGAGAGCTGCCTGAAGGCGTCACCGAATGTTATTACTGCGGCCACGACCTGACCGATGCCGGAGGAAAGGACTGGGTTGTACTGGGTACGATTGAGAACAAGCTGTATGCTGACTTTGCCAAGGAAACACTGGACTCGTATGACATCCCTGCTGTGGTTATTTCCAAAGATGGTTTTTTCGGCGATATTGGGCTGCCTTTGCGTCCTTTCTATAACTCGAAATCGGCCCCCTTTGAAATATCGGTCCAACTTGCCTACCGCGAAGAGGCAATAGAAATCTTGAATATGACCATTGGCGATAAATGGCACAGGAAGGAGAGCTAGGTGGCCTATTGTCCAAAATGTCGGTATGAGTATGAGATCGGAGTGCTGATCTGTCCGGACTGCAATGAGCCCCTTGTCGATCAGCTTCCGCCGGAGAAGACCGCCGCCATGACGCCTGACCGTGACTGGGTTGCTGTCGGCAGCGTCGCCAGTGAAATGAAAGCGGAGATTGCCAAGGGTTCGCTTGATTCCAGCAACATCCCATCGCTTGTACTCTCTTCGAATTTTAGCGCTTACGGAAGGGGAATGGATTTCCAGTCGGGACTTATGCCTTCACTTACTCGGGGGAATGTTGTCATGGTCCCGCGGGAATATCGTGAAGCAGCGGCTCTGATCCTTGAGGCGGTGCTGGGCGATGATCTGATTGGATTGGAATGATAATGATAGAATCACAACGTGTACAAACAGAGAACTCCTATGAACAAGATTAGAATTGCGATCGTACTGGCAACAATGCTCGTTGGCGCTGCCTTGGCGGTAGCCCAGGACACAACCGAGGTAGCCAAAGCGTCATACTTGATCGATGCTTCGCAGGCCAAAGTCCAAGCGGCTGAAAGCGGGAAGGATGCCCTAATATACTTCTACAGCAGCACCTGAAAGTGGTGCGAGGAGCTCGACACGGTCGTGTTGACGGATCAAAAAGTCATCGACTTTTTCACAAACGAAATGATTTTAGCCAAAATAAACGGCAAAGAAGACACGGCGCTCAAGCGGGAGTACCGCGTATCAGCCTTTCCCACGCTGGTCATGGTGGACAAGAACGGCGACGAGGTGGATCGCATTGTCGGCTATATGCCTCCTGACCGTTTCCTGGCCAAGCTGCGCAATTATCAGAAGGGAATCGGGACCTTGGCTGATCTTCTCAAGAAAGCACAGATAAACCCTGAACGGCCCATGTTTATAGAGATTGCAGAGAAATACAAGTATCGAGAGGGAAGTGAGGATGCCGCCGTCTGGTTTCGGAAGGTCATTGACGCTGGCAATCCGCTTGACTCACTGTCAGGGGAGAGCCGTATGGCGCTGGCGGATATGCACCGTCGAGCTAAGGAGTATGACACAGCGGCAGTGGCATTCACAACCATTATGAAGGATTTCGAGGGCAAGCACTTCGCTGAAGAAGCCGAGATTTGGAGAGCGATTGTCTACAGGCAAAAGGGCGATACCACAGGTGCTGTTGCTGCCTTTGAGGATTTTATCAAGCACTACCCGCAGTCGGAAGATATTGACTACGCGAAAAAGCAGATCGCGAAATTGAAAGGTGAAGAGCCAGAGGAAAAATAATTCGCGGCTGAGCAATAAAGACGCTTGGAGATAGAGTTTTATACTATGACGGAAAAGCTGTTGATATATGAAAAGTCAGTGTGCGGCAGGAAAGGCTACACCTTGCCGGACACCAGGAAAACCCCAGAGGAGATTCTTGCTTCTATCCCGGAGAAGTTCCGGAGCTCCTCCGATGCCGATCTTCCCGAGGTCACCGAGGGGGAAGCGATGCGCCACTTCATCGGCCTGTCGGTCAAGAACCATCACATCGATAAAGGCTTCTACCCCTTGGGGTCATGCACCATGAAATATAACCCCAAAATGAATGAAGCGGCAGCAGGGTTCGAAGGCTTCCGCAAGCGTCATCCTTTGACTCCCGATAGCTCGGTACCGGGCATTTTACGACTGATGTGGAATCTATCGCAGTTTCTGTCAGAAATCTCAGGTTTTGGCAGTGTCTCATTGCAGCCGGTTGCGGGCGCCCAGGGTGAGCTCTGCGGCCTGTTGATTATGCGCGCCTACCATGAGGATAGAGGTAATAAACGAAGCAAGATCATCATACCCGACTCGGCACATGGCACCAACCCAGCCTCGGGAGCTTCGGTTGAGTTTATTCCTGTGCAGATCGCATCGAATGAGCGTGGCATCGTCTCCCCGGAGGCCGTAGCGGCTGTGATGAACGAGGATGTGGCCGGGATGATGATGACCAACCCCAACACCCTTGGGCTTTTCGAGACCAACGTTAAGGAAATTGCCGAGATCGTTCATGCCGGAGGGGGCCTGATGTATCTCGACGGCGCAAATCTAAACGCCAATATGGGCATCTTCCGCCCCGGTGATGTCGGTTTTGACATCATGCATTTCAACTTTCACAAGACCTTATCGACGCCTCACGGCGGAGGCGGTCCGGGTGGAGGTGCCGTTGGGGTAACAGCGGAATTAGACAAGTTCCTTCCACTGCCGGTCCTGCAAAAAGATTCGCAGGGCAAGCTTTTCTTTGATTACAATCGTCCCCACTCTATCGGTCGGCTTCACAGTTTCTATGGTAACTTTGCTAACTGCGTCCGCGCCTATGCGTACCTCAAAACACTGGGCGGAGACGGGCTGCGACGGGTTTCCGAGAATGCTGTTCTGAACGCCAACTACCTGAAGGAGCTTGTGCGCGAAGATTACGAGCTTCCCTATGACAGCCATTGCATGCACGAATTTGTCATCTCCGGTTCGCGTCAGAAAAAGCAGGGTGCGAAGACCCTGGATATCTCGAAGCGTCTGCTGGACTTCGGCGTGCACTCGCCGACCAATTACTTCCCGCTCATTGTTCCGGAAGCGATGATGATCGAGCCGACAGAAACAGAGAGCAAAGAGACCCTCGATTACTTCGCCTCGGTGATGAAGCAGATTGCCCGCGAGGCTGCGGAAAACCCGGAGATGGTTACTTCGGCTCCTCACAATACGCCGGTGCGGCGTCTTGATGAGGTAGGCGCCGCGCGGAACCTGGATGTCTGCTACATGGCTTGACACATCTGTCGATAGTTCTTTTTTCATTGCTATCTCTGTACTGCCAGTCTGTTGAAAAACACTGGCAATCTCCAAGCCAGTGACTTGCACCACAAAGTCGAGTATGGTAGGTCTCTCCGAGATCCGCCAAAAGCAGACAGGGGTCATCCGTCAAAGGCGGACCGCCCTACGGTTGGTAATATCACAATTAGAAACAAAAAGCCGGTCCGAAGGCCTCGAACCGGCTTCAAAAATCTTCACAGGCAACGTCAGGTAAGGACTTTATCCAAACGAGCCGTCAGGTAGGACTTCGAAACAGCGCCGATAACGCGATCAACCTCTTCACCGTTCTTGAAAACGAGAAGAGCAGGAATCGACATAATGCTATACATGCCGGCGGTCTTGTTGTTGAAGTCCACATCTAATCTGGCTACTTTCAATCTATCCTCATATTCGACGGCAATTTCCTCCAATGCAGGGATTATCATCTTGCACGGGCCACACCATTCCGCCCAGAAATCGACAATAACCGGCTTGTCGGATTGAATTACTTCCGTTTCAAAGGTGTCATCAGTTACTTGGACTGTTTTATTCATTTTTCCCTCTATACTTTATCTGTTTTCTTTATTTTCATATAACAATATTCAGTTATTTAGGTTCCAATATCCGGCATTGTCAGAACCAGCGTTGGTGGTCGATTATTTTGCTGCCTGGTGAGCTCGAGGCAAAAGCCCGGACCTGATCTGCGAACGCTTCCAAACGTGTGTCTTCGCCAGAATCACGCAGCCCCTCGTAGCTGATATTCAACCACGGAATACCACTCAGGTCCTCAGAGACCTTCTTCGACAGGGAACTTACCACAGTACCGGGCATGCAGTTAAACGGCATGGCGTTAACAATACCGGACGCCCCCTCCTGACTCATCTCCATAGCTTTCCCTATCGTCAGAATCGCCTCTCCCTTGAAATCCAACGGCAGGTAGTTAGAAGCCAATTCCATAACCTTTTCGACTGGGTAATCCTGGCGCAGCTCCACGCGACGCTCGAAACCCTTAGCAATTCTGTGCTCATACCGTTTCTGCAGGAGCACCTGTATACTACCTTGAAGGAATCCCTTAAAGTCTCTGTCTTGAAAAGCATCCCGGCGGTAATCCACCGAGGTATACATCGGCCACTCGCAGAAAGTAGCCAACCACACTTCCATACCAAGTTTTTCAAGCTTCTCGATAAGGTGATTATTGGAGAACCTGTTGTTGCGGAGATATATCTCCCCAACAACCCCCACCACGGGGAACCTCTCACCACGCACCTTGATCTTCTTGAAAGCCTCCGCCGCTTCAGCCGCAAGGGGGCCGAATGGTTCGTCCTTTATTATGACATACTCAAGTCTCTTCAGGTAGTGAAGATAGGTTTTTTCAGTATCCCCTGTATTCAACTCGTATGGCCTTGTTTTGTGCAAGAGCTTGATGAGATTATCAGCGAAGACAAAGCCTTCCCAGGCAATCTTTCTAAAGGCTGTACCGTCAAGTCCAAATCCCGCATAGCCATCTTTGGAATGAGGGGAGAAGATCGGTACGTCTCGGTAGCCCAGGTCATCCAGTAGCATGCGATGATACTGGCTGTACAACCCGAAACGACATGGACCATCAGCGCCCGGCATGAAGAAAACGCTCCGTGCTGGTTCGAACCCATTTGACTTGATCTTTTTTATTATGTCACCTGTTGTGACTACACATGGGAAACATTCCTTGCCGGAAGTGAATTTCTTGCCATAATCAAGTGTAAGTTCATCAGGCTCGTCGAGGGTTTCCACCGTCAGACCAAACCGTTCAAGGGCCGCCCGCATGACATAGGCATGGTCGCACATATTCGGGATGTAGATAGTCTTCTCGAATGGTTTGAAATCATCGCAGCTAATATTGAAACTGGTGACTGGTATACTGAATTGGTAGAAACGGAGCGAATCTATAAATGCCTCGCATCGCGTTATCAGACCAGCATCGGCGGCGTGTTCGTCAAGTTCAAGCTGAAGATAGGGCTTGCCGGACATACGCTTGCGGAAGAAATGTGTTATGAACGAGTCCGGCCCACACCCAAACGAAGTAAGATAGACCGCAAAGAGATTAGGGTACTTGCGAATATAATCTCCAGCGTTAAGAATCATCTTGCCATAGTGCCAGTACATGTATTCAAGATCATGCTCGCTGTCTCCAAGCGGTAGGAAGTCAACTGGAATAGCTTTGAACCCAAGTTTGCGGACCTTCTCCGGAAGCTCAAGCGACAGCTTGGGGTCGTTGCCGTTGTACGGTCGGCTGATAATCACCAGAGCTTTTTCGTCGGGGGCAAGGTTGTCTAAAACCTTTTTTCCCTCTTCCTGCAAGCTGCGCCGGTATCCCCGGTAAGCTTTGAGACCTGCATCAACCGCCCTGCTCAACTCGCGATCCGACAACTTGAGATTAGCAGCCAGTCGTTTGAACTTCCGTTTCAAATTGGTCGCATCAGAACACAGCGATATAGGTGGGTTTATAAGTTTAATGCCGGCGCCGTCAAAATCAAACCTAGTTCGTATCGACGACCCAATACTCTGGACATAGGGACAGATATAGGCACTATTGTCCGGGTCTTCTGTATCGTCGGCGATGCTTATCAAATCGGGTAGGAAAATCGCATCAACTTTTTTCTCTATGAGATTTGCAATGTGTCCGTAGACCATCTTTATCGGGTAGCAGGTTTCTGCTGCGGACAGCTCCAGGGCTTCTTCGGCGATTTTCCTGTCGCGCATATTGGAATTTACGATCCGAAAGTCGAGAGCCTCAAAAAAGGCGCGCCACAAGGGGTAATACTCGAAGAAATGCAGCACCATGGGCAGGCCGATTCTTCCCCTGACCTTCTTGGGTTTCCTGTATTTCAGGTATCTCTTGTACTGCAGCTTCTGTCGAAGCTTGACAAAGTCAGGGGGCAAAACGTGTTCGGAGTGCCGTTCAACATCATATTTCTCACAGCGGGCTCCGTAATACAAAGGCTCTTCGCCTTCAATTTCTACCTTGTGAATCTCGCACTGATTGGCGCAGTCATGGCACGTGAAACTTTCCAATTTGTAGTGCCGCTTGTAGAGATCAAAACCCCTGAATGAACTCTTGAAACCCGGTTCGTTCAATTTTTCCTTGGCCAGGATAGCGGCTCCAATGGCGCCGGTTACGTCATGATGCGGCGGTACAGTGACAGTTTTGCCCAGTAGCTTTTCAAAGGCGGCGACAACAGCTTTATTCCATGCTACACCACCTTGGAAAAAGATGTGGTCGCCAATCCTCCGGTCACCTACGACCTTAGTCAGGTAGTTGCTGACAATAGAATAGGCCAGACCCGCTAGAAGGTCGTCTTTTCCGGCCCCGCTGCGCTGGTGCGCCACCAAATCTGATTCCATGAATACCGTGCAGCGCTCGCCACACCCCACGGGACAATGAGCCGCAAGAGCCTTTTCCCCGAACTCGGTTTCGATCCGGATATTTAGTTTCTCTGCCTGTTCCTGGAGAAACGAACCGGTGCCGGCTGCGCAGGCCTTGTTCATCTCAAAGTCGACTACAGCCTGTTTGTCAATCGAAATGTATTTGGAATCCTGCCCACCGATTTCAAAAATGGTATCGACGTTGGGATCGATATCGGTGGCGGCCGTGGCCTGGGCGGTAATCTCATTGCGGACAACATCAGCTCCAACGAAATCACCGGTCAGGTACCTGCCTGACCCAGTAGTGCCGGTCGCTTTCACGATGACTCTATTGCCCACTTCGTCCCCTATCTCCTTCAGGCCCCGCCTGACGGCTTCGATAGGTCGCCCCTCAGTCATCAGATACCTTCGGGCGACCACGTGGTGGTCTCTATCTATCAGAACCACATTTGTTGAGAGGGAACCGACGTCGATACCAAGGAAAACCTCAAGACCATCGATCTCCGCGGGACTCTCGGCCAGCGTGATGTCGTAATACTTGGAATCAGGGTAATCGAACGAGAGGGCTTCCCGCCCGGAATCGGCCACCGTCCGATACTTCAGGTAGGCAACAATTTTCTCAGGGTCAAAACCCTCAACTACAGATTTTTCTTCCGAGGCCAGCAAAGCCGCCCCCACAGCTCCCATCACATTGAAGTGCTCGGGGATAACAAGCTCACCCTTTTCCAGTTGCAGCAGTTCCGTGAAAGCGCGCACGACGCCGGGATTGGCTGCTACACCGCCTTCGAAGGCAATTGGCTTTTCAAACTTCTTTCCGCGGGCAATGGAACCCTTAAAGTTGCGTGCCACTGCAAAGCACAAACCGGCCACGATGTCATAGTCAGGGGTGGCAATCTGCTGCAAGTGGATCATGTCAGTCTTGGCAAACACCGAACAGCGCCCGGCGATACGTGGAGGATTTTCTGACTTTAGCGCCAGTTGACCGAACTCTTCCTCAATCGAAATCATCAGCCGCCCGGCCTGCTGATCGAGAAACGAACCGGTGCCTGCAGCACACTGGGCATTCATGGCAAAATCAATGATAGTTTTTCGTTCGCCGTCCAGTATGAGAAGTTTGGAATCCTCGCCACCCATCTCTATGACCGTTCGTACCTGCGGAGCTATGTGGAAATTGCCGTGGGCAAGACTCGCAATTTCACCATAAAACTTACCACCCAGAATGGACTGTGCCGTCTTCCCGCCGATACCGGTCACGCCAAGTGATAGTGACTGTCCCGTTAACTCGGAGAATTGCTCGGTGAGAAGTTCGTATAGTATCTCGAAGGGCCCCCCGCGAAAGCGGCGATATACTTCCCTGACTATTTCGCCCTCATCCATAAGGACAAGCTTTACCGAGACCGACCCGATATCGATTCCCAGAGACCTGTGCATGTTATCCATGAAGAACAAATCAATAGCCGGTCAAGGCTATTAGCAAGTAAATTGTGCCAACGATTGCACCTTCATCGTGAGCTGGGGAAAGGCCGTCTGTCTGGCCGGTGCGCCGTAAACAAAACTACAGCCAACCGTTTCATTCACCGCAACCGACACAATTACAACCAATTGGGGCAACTCCCGAATCTCCATTGTGATACGAGTTGGAAGTCAGAGATTGTATTACAGGTGCCTACTGCTCAAACACAACTCCGCCGCCGAGGATCGTTCTATAGACCTGGCCGGAAAGTCTGAAGCCGATAAAGGCCGAGTTTCTTGAGCGTGAACGAAACTTGTCAGCCTCAACTTGCCATTGCCTGTCGGGATCGACAATCGTAATATCAGCCGGTGATCCAATCGCCAGCGATCCGCCTGGGAGGTTTAGGATACGGGCCGGGTTCACTGTCATCTTCTTGACGGCATCAGCCCAGTTTAGATAACCGCGGTCAATAATGTAGGTTTTAACAAGTCCCAGCGTTGTTTCCAGGCCGGTAGTGCCGGGTGGGGCCTTATCGAATTCACAATCTTTCTCTTCCGCGGAATGAGGAGCATGGTCAGAGGCAATACAATCGATGGTTCCGTCTATCAGTCCCTCGACAAGGGCCTCCTGGTCTTGCCTGGTTCTCAATGGAGGGTTTACACGTAGATTTGTGTTGAACTGCCTGCCGATCTCCTCGTCAGTTAGTATTAGATGATGGGGTGTAACCTCGGCGGTAACGTGCACTCCTTCCTGCTTGGCCTTACGGATTGCCTCCACTGCGCCCCTTGTAGTGATGTGCTGAAAATGCAACCGCGCGCCGGTCATACGGCAGAGGGCGATGTCGCGCAGAACAGCGATTTCCTCGGCGACTGCCGGGGCGCCCCCGAGGCCCAACCGCGTGGACTGGAAGGATTCGTTCATAACAGCTCCGGCGCAGAGGTACTGATCTTCGGCATGTTGCATCACCGGTATATCAAACATCTTGGCGTATTCCAACGCCCGTCGCATGATTTCAGGGTTCTGGACATAGTTACCATCATCGGTGATGGCCACCGCACCCATTTTAACCAGATCACCGATCTCAGACAGTTCTTTGCCGGCAATATCTTTGGTAATAGCGCCGACCACATAGACCCGGGCATCGGCGTTTTTGGCACGATCCTGGACAAATTTGACCGTCTCCTGATTGTCGATTCGCGGAGTGGTATTGGGCATGCAGCAAACCGATGTGAACCCACCGGCTGCCGCTGCCCGGCACCCAGATTCTACCGTCTCTTCGTCTTCACGGCCGGGCTCACGAAGATGAACATGCATGTCAATCAGTCCGGGTACGACGATTTTCCCTTGGGCATTAATCACGCGGCTTCTGTCCATGGCCGCCGTCTGCGCGCGCGCTTTTGGGGAGTCGCTGACAATCTCGGCAATTAGACCATCCTTTATCAGAATGTGAGCCTCGGCGCCGAAGCCGAGAGCAGGATCGATGATGTGTCCATGTTCTATAACCAAATCATACTTGTCGCTGTCCATTATTCACCCACTTCTTCTTCTCGTCCTCTCAACAGGTACAACACAGCCATTCGCGCCGCCTGCCCGTTGGTCACCTGGTTGAGAATGACGGAACTGTCGCTGTCAGCAACCTCGCTGGTTACCTCTACCCCACGATTCATCGGGCCGGGGTGCATGATGGTATAATTGTTGTTCAGGTGTTTTAAGCGCTCCTTGTTCAGGCCAAACAGGTTGGTGTATTCGCGCCGCGATGGGAACAAACCTGCCTTTTGTCGCTCAAGCTGGATACGCATGATGTTGACGACATCGGCACCGTCAAGGGCCTTGTCGAGATTGGTGTAGACATCGCATCCGAACCGTTCGACCTCATAAGGCAGCAGAGTAGACGGTCCACACAGCGCCACCGAGGCGCCCATCGTCTTTAGCCCCCAGATGTTGGAACGGATGACGCGGGAGTGTTTCACATCGCCGACCAGCACTACTCTCAGCCCGTCAAGCCGACCGTATTTCCTGCGGATGGTGAACATATCCAGAAGGGCCTGGGTCGGGTGCTCGTGTGCGCCATCGCCGGCATTGATGACGTTGGCGTCTATACACTGCGTCAGAAAGTAGGGTGCACCGGCCGAGCCGTGGCGCACCACCACCATATCGATTTTCATGGCTTCGATATTCTGCGCCGTGTCTCGAAGCGACTCCCCTTTCTGAACCGATGACGTCGATGCGGAGAAGTTGACAATATCGGCCGACAGTCTTTTCTCCGCCAGCTCAAAGGAGATGCGAGTGCGGGTCGAGGGCTCATAGAAGAGATTAAGAACCGTAATACCGCGAAGTGTCGGTACCTTTTTAATCGTACGGTCAAGAACCTCTCGAAAGGTCTCAGCGGTATCCAGAATAAGGGTAAGGTCCTCCTTCGGAACCCCTTCCAGTCCCAGTAGATGGCGTGAGCTCAGACGACTCATTTTTTTCTCCCCTTGTCATCGTTGTTTTCGCCAACTGTAGGCGAACCCTCTTTTTCATCAGCGTTACCGTCTCTTATGACATACACGCGGTCGATCCCATCCTTCTCAAGAACTTCCAACACCACCCGGTCTGTTTTCGAGGTAGGAATATTGCTCCCGACATAGTCGGCCTTAATCGGCAGTTCGCGGTGTCCACGATCGACAAGAACGGCCAGTTGAATGGTTCGCGGCCTGCCGAAGTCAATAATCTGATCCAGGGCCGCCCGCACCGTGCGACCGGTGAACAGAACATCGTCGATGAGAACAACATTGCGATCAACCACGGGGAAAAGTATCTCCGTCCTTTGAACAATCGGTTGGTCGAGCTTGGAGTGGACGTCGTCCCGATACAAGCCTATATCCATCAGGCCCACCGGCACCTTGACCCCTTCCAGGTTTTCAATTATTCCAGCGATTCTCCGAGCGAGATGCGCCCCACGGGTCAGGATACCGATAATGACGAGCGTCTCCGCGCCGGAATTGTGTTCGAGAATCTCATGAGCAATGCGCGTGAGGGCGCGACTTATTTTTTTCTCGTCGAGAATAGCATCTGATCGTCCAGACAATAAACTCCTCCTGTTGCTTTGTAGCGGGAAATTGAACTCCCGGTGGGATTATAGCTTAGTGGCTTATATAAATCTGACATTGTCTGCTCCTTTAGTGACCTCACGGGATCACCTTAAAAGGTGGCGCCGCCACACTTATCACTGAACAACGGCTGCTCTGTCACCCCTGCCTATCCGCAGCCGCCTGACCATTGTGTGGCCTTTCCAGGGACTATTATACCCTATCTCAAACGGTAGTCAAGTGCGGCGATGAAAAAAGTGAGTTCATCCCCCGGAGGAGCGGTGGCCATTTGTAGGAGGAGAGACGACACCTTCCCAACTGTTGTTGCTGAAAAACTCCGCATTAGATAATTCGATCCAACTTGAGTCCCCTTTCAGGTGAATCACCTTGTCAGCCAGGCTTTCTACGATGTTGCCATCGTGGGTTATGATTACCATGGCCACCCCCCGCCGCTTCAGCGCCAGCGCCAGTAGAAGGAAGCGCCCTACTCCCTCCTGGTCCAGACCGCAAGTGGGTTCGTCAAACACGACAAACTGCGGCAACATCGACAGGACTGCTGCGAATGCCAGCCTCCGCTTTTCCCCACCGGAAAGTGTAAAAGGGTCTTTCGGTGCGAATGTCCCCGGTTCCAGGCCGGCCATTGCCAGCAGGGCGTCGATCTCTATCTTAGTCAGCATGTATCCCAGGTTTTTCGGTCCGAAAGCAATCTCCTTTGAGCAAGAAGGCAGGAAGAACTGCCGTTCCGGCTGCTGGAATGCCGCTGATACTCGGCCGACAAGCAGGTCAAACGGCACCGGCTTATGGTTGTCGTCCAGATACTCAATAGAACCGGAGACCGACTTCAAAAGACCGCACAGTAAAAGCCCCAGACTGCTTTTCCCCGAGCCGGACGGTCCCACCAGGGCGATGATTTCTCCCTTTTTGAGATCGAAACTGACGTTCCTGAGCACCTCGCACTCCCCTGCGTAGTGGAAGCAGACATTTCGCAGCGTGATTTTCTC
This sequence comes from uncultured Ignavibacteriales bacterium, assembly GCA_964416195.1. Taxonomy (GTDB): domain Bacteria; phylum Zixibacteria; class MSB-5A5; order GN15; family FEB-12; genus CAYQDB01. Next base: position 16,745 of record CAYQDB010000016.1, on the reverse strand, counting down.
AAGGCTCGGTGAGCGTTCTGCCACGCCGTTGACAGAGCTCTGCGGAATCACGATCTGGCGCCCATTCTCCAGGGAAAACGCCAGCCCCGTTTTAATGCAAAAGGCTTGGTCTTGAAGGATCTCCTGCGGCGCAGCATCGGCGACAACCACCCCACGGTCGAGGACAATCAACCTGTGATATCGTTCCGCCGTGTTGGGATACTGTGTGATATGAATCTGGATCATTGAGGGGTTGCCCTGGTGCAGCTTTTGCAGCTCTTCCATAAGGGTAGCTTTGCCGCTTTCGTCAAGAAAAGAATCAGGTTCGTCCAGCACCAGAATCGGCGGCCGGCAAACCATGACCGCCGCCAGCGCCACGCGCTGCTTTTCCCCGCCGGAGAGTTCAGCCGTCAAACGGGATCGAAGGTGCAAGATCGAAAACCGTTTAAGGGTCTCGGTTACACGTGCTTCCATTTCTGCCAGGGGGACGCCGAGATTCTCCAGTGCGAAGGCGATCTCTTTCTCCACAGTAACAGACACTATCTGGTTGTCCGGGTTCTGGAAGAGGATACCGACCGGCATCGGACAGCCGTCTCCGATCTCCACCCGCACGCGTCCTTGTTTCACATCAATTAAACCGGCCAGGATTTTGGCCAGTGTTGATTTCCCAGAGCCGTTGGCGCCCATAACGCACACCGACTCGCCGGGCTGCAGATGAAGATTGAGGTTTCGGAGGACCGGTTCACTGTCCTCACGGTAGCGGTATGTGACGTTTTCTAAGCGTATCATAAACAAAAACCGATGACCCTAAAAAAGTACATTGGCCGAGAATCACAAGGACAATTCTTCGATCCATATTCCACCCATTTCTGTTGTCATTTTCATCCAACTACCCGCAGGGTGTTTGTATGCTTATAGTTGCCTCTTCTGGATTTCCCCTGCGTGGGAATGACACGAGTTTCTAATTGTAATACGACGTTGCAGTAAGGCAGGTCTCGAAGAGACCTGCCCTACAAAAGACAACTATTAACATGGCGGTGGCGCTGGACCACTCTTGAAAAGGTAGGCGACCAGGTAAGTAAGGTCAGCGACATCTATTGGCCCACCAACACCAACAATACCGTCGGCATTTCCTTCTTCTTCGCACGGTGGCGCCGGGCCGCTCTTGAAAAGGTAAGTGACCAGGTATGTTAAATCAGCCACGTCAACCGGTCCGCCGACACCTATGATGCCGTCAACATTGCCACGATTCAGGCAGCAAATAATGGGGCACGGATTTGGAGTACAGGAAATATAGTCACCAATATAATTGTGAGAGATAGCCTGGCAATTAAACGGCGAAAGGACATCGCAATGAGAAGTAACGAGTGCACAACAGGCGCCTCGAGTGGTATCCGGACAGCAGCATGTCTGCACTGGGTAACCATTGGTGAAACAAGACGGCCCATATATCAAGTAACAATTAAAGATATCAACGTCGAGTTGATCGATATAGCAGTCCCCATTCAGGTCACCCTCGTACAACAGGTTCGGTGGGGGACCGCCGATGTTGACGAACTGGATGAGATAAGTTAAGTCGCTGATTGTCAGGTGGAGGCCGTCATCATTGATATCACCATAAGCGTAACAGGCATCGTTGCAGTCAATAGTATTGCAGGTTGAGTTTCTGTGGAATGCCCCTTTGTCTTTCAAACAGGTCATTTCGTCGGTATAGTAGCATTCGGGATTATAGTCACAGTCGCAGCAGGCGCCAGTGTCGCAGCATTCGCCATGTTCGGCATCAATGTAACCGTTCAGGATAAACGTCGGCGAGGGTGACGGATCAACATTCAGCTTTACCCTGAGCCTGTTTTTTCCCACCACTAAGGGGGAAGTGACTGAGAAAGTAATGGGATCATATGCGTCATACGGGCCCGCGATCAGGATCTCGTTAAGGTAAATCCAAATGGAATCATTAGCCTCACCGGATGTTATGTTCAGCACCGGATTCAAGAAATCGTCGTCCAGACAGAAAGTATATTCAAACCAATAGAGGTTGTCCTGTGGGGAGCCAGTCGGCAAGCCAATCCAGCGGGCCGGGGGCGATTGACCATCACCAGGGTCGGAAGTAACAAGCGCCGGTGAGGGAACCAAAGGTGTGAAGCCTTGAAAGAAATCTTCCGTCCCGATGAGTTCCCAGTCGTCATCATCATTGCTAGGATTTATTAACGCTCCCTGGTCATGGTCGTATCCGGTATTAATATACTCGTGTAGGTCGTCACACGGTTTGCAGCATAATTCGACCCATAATTGGATGTAGTCAACCTCGGTGTCATCCGTAACTATTATGTCAAGATTACCGTCCTGAAGAGCTCCGCGGATATCAGTCGGCAACCAGGAGCTGGTCGGCAGATGTTTAAGGTCGAGAGTGATCGTCATCTCGTTGCCATATTCCCACGGACCGGTTCCAAAGAAGTGATCCTCCAGATTGCTCAGACCCATCGACCAGATTCTTCCATTATTAGTCTTACTGTAGTCACCGCCGAGAGCTAACCCATCGGTAGAAGGAATACATCCGGTAGCTTTCAGGTGGATGGTAAGTTCTGCATTCATAATCTCGCATTTGTCATCGTCCCAGCAACCTTCAAAGGTGTGACCAAACCAATGGTTATCTGCCGGCAGGTCGAACTCATCAATATACCAGTGATAAGCGGCATTTTCATACAGAAAGTCACGAAGGCCCTGGCTCATGTAGGAAGGTTCTGGTAAGCTGAAATTGTCATTTGTACCGTGAAGACAGGTTTTCTCAGTAAGTACATGATACAAATCGCAGGTGTCATTTCCGAAATTATATCCAGTCAGATGATCCCCCGCCTGTAGGTTGTCCAAGGTGTGGAAAACAGTAAGCGGGTAGGTTTGCGCCCAGTAATCATAGTTGGCCGTCCCCGCAATCTCCTCCAGCACCCTGTAATCCCCAGGCGCCAGACAATCGAACGAGTATACCCCCTGCGGATCGGTTAAATCGGTCATGTTGACAGGATTTCCCAGGTCATCGGTACCGCGAAGACGGATGAGAACATTCCCAAGACCCGGTTCGTTTCCATGTTCCCAGTTAGAGTTGCCGTTTATGTCATAGAACTTAATACCGCTAATACTGATAGAGTCTTCCTCTACTATGTTGCCGAAATTGTGGCTAAGATCCCATGTAAAACCGATTTGCATTTGACGCATACCGTTGTTCACCATAGGATCAGGTTCAGTTTGTTTCCAACCGTTCTCATTCTTCTCAGCAAGCCAGAAGCCGTCTGTTGCATACGAAGGAGGTAAGTCAAGATTTGAGAAACAATACATCCCGTTATTATCGGTAGTCGTCTGGGCATGTGGCTGGACAGTATTGTTGTAATCATACAAGTAGATCGTCCAATTGGGCAGTCCCGGTTCTCCGGCGCCCTTAGTGCCGCTGCCATCCTGATCGTTGTACTTATACCCACCAAAGACAAAGAGACATTTTACTGGAAAGCAGTACGGGCCGCCCCAGCTCGGCACGACGTTACCGGAAGGAGTCGCCCACATCCAGGGCTGTGACGGCGGGCAGTAAGTTGAATCAATGCACAGAGTTTTGCCGTCCTGTGAAGAGTCTACCTGGGTAACGATGCGCAGGATAACATCATCGTAGCCATTAGGCATACCAGGGTTCGCTAAGACAGAAGCTGCCAGAGCGACAGTATCGGCGCCAGTTCCGGTGATACTGTAGCCATTGGTCGAAACCAACATGTCAAAATAGTCGCCGAGCCCTCCGGAGGTGTCATAGGTGATGGGCTGCCAGGTGGCTCCATCTGATGAATAGACTTCAAAACCGTGAGTCATCCCCTCAATGTAGTTGCCGGTATTATTGTTCAGATGAACACTGAACGTGACCGGCTGCCCGCAAATGATAGTGTCGCCAGGCCCAACGCCGGGACCGTCAAGGGTCACATAGATACCAGCCTGAGCCAGCTGCGCGAAAAGGCATATGACCATCGTCAAAAAAGCGACGGTCAAAACAGTTGTGATTAAGTTGTTGCGTTTCAGGGTTTCTTTTCCTACTTGTTTGCTCCGATTATTGGATCGTGTGATACTTAAGCTGTCTGTTGTAGTTGCTCTTGCGCTCATAGCTCCCTTACCTTTCATAGATTACTTATCAGGTTCTTGTTTTTCCGATCCGGTTCTTATGGGCCGGCCTCCGGCCTTTGGCCCGCAAGGCGCTGTTGTTCACACTGTTAGCTCCTTCCTGTTGCTGATAGCGTCTCATTCTGTTTATTCGTAGTATTAGCTGTTTGCTTCTTTCATAGGTATTGTGCCGGCAGTAAGCAAAGTGTGACACGATATTATGAGGTTTTCGTCTCCTGTTGGGTTACACATCGCCAAATGCGAGCCAAGACTCGGCAGAACATAGAAGAGTATTCCATAGTTGCTTGCGTCATGTTGTAAACTGCTGTGTGAATAATTTACTAAATAACTCCTTATTCTGCAAGGTCTTTTTGGAGAAAATGGACAGGAGCCGGAGGAGGCTGTCTTACTCAATTCACTGAGTGTATGTTTGAGTAAAAGTAGGGCAGGTCTCAGAGAGACCTGCCCTACAAAAGATAACTATTAACATGGCGGTGGCGCAGGGCCGTCCTTGAACAGGTATTTAACCAGGTAGGTTAGATCAGCAACGTCGATTGGGCCACCGATACCGACAATACTGTCGGCGTTACCTTCTTCCAGACACGGGGGTTCCGGGCCGCTCTTGAATAGATAGGCAACCAAATACGTTAAATCAGCCACGTCGATCGGTCCGCCAATACCGATAATGCCGTCTACATTCCCTCGGTTCTGGCAACATCCACCACCTCCATACTCCTGCCAGAAGCCGTGGCTCAAGCCGTAGTTTGTCGAGGTGCCGTATCCAACCGCCGTTTGTCCAACGGTACCTTTGAGGGCGAAGTTTGTGGACGTGCCCTCGGTACCACCCGATGAGATGACCTGCCATTTGATCTGTTCGCCGGTTGCAGGTTCGGCGGGTACGCTCTCTTTCTCCTCGGTAGCGAAACTGACGGCGAACAGCAGCAGCACTATCACCGCCGATATAGTCAATTTATAGCTGTTCATTTTCACATTCTCCACTTTACTTCTTGTAGGGCAGGAGTCCCTGACTCCTGCCTATTTCGGCAGGTCTCGGGGAGACCTGCCCTACTTACCTATTCAATTCAGTTTCAATCTCCGGTTCTTTATCAATAGCCTTACCCTGACCCAGTCCATATAACTCAGGATGGCGGTAAAGACCTCTTTCGTACGGTTTCTTTTCCACTTCAACCTGTATACGATTGGCTTCAGCCCATTTGTCATGGCGAATACCGGTCACTTGCCAGGAAACTTTCATGCCTGGCTCACCACCAGAAATCCCAAAACTGTTGCCGGATATCTCACGGGCAATATACAAGTTTGGCCCAGGTGCACCTATTGGCGTCAGTTGGTAGCGGAAATTCATATTGAGGGTCTCGAAGTATTCTGGCAGTTCGACCGTTGCCTCCCCGTTGGCGTCAAGTGACACATTGCCGTTGTAAATGTTCATCATATCAGGTGATTCTACAATGCTGTGCTGAAGGTACTTGCCTGCCGGATCAAGAGGATGGTCTATCTTGATGGAACCGCCCGACTTTGAAATTATACCAGTTACCTCTACATCACCACTGAAATAGCCCGCGTACGTATTGTTTCCACCATTCGATGCATGACCATAGATACCTATGGCATCACCTGCTGTTGCCCATTCCGCCGAACCATAGACACCTATAGCATCACCCCCCACGTCGTGAACCCAAGCCCTAAGACCAATGCCATCATTTACTAAATTATTAACATTAGCCTCAAAAGCATAACCATCATATCCATCATAAGCTGAACCAGAGACGCCAACGAGTCGACCCGTCGATTCGTTGTTCCCACTCGCATAGGCTTTAATAGCATCAACATCGACATCTAATTGAGTGCTCCCTCTGTATTGTGCGTTCGATTTGGAACCGTAAATATCACCAGAACCATACTGATATGCACTTAATTCTAGACCCCCAACGTCTTCGGGGGTATCATAAGAAGTAAGTAAGAACACAATTTTACTGAAAACCGTATCTGGTATTGTGGCGTTCAGATACTGCGGATGATCATCGTCACCCAAACCCGATAGTTCCCCATGATCTGTAACTCCACCGCCAATGGAGTCTTTTACGCAGACCACACTGCCATCTTCATTAACCTGGCTGATATAGTATCCCGGCGGGCAGGTTCCGTCAACACGAAGCTGGACTTCACTTGAACTAACCTCAGTCGCTCCGATCGAACCGGGTGGTACACTCGCCGCCTGACCAGCGTACTGAGCCGAATCAGCTTGGAGGGCGTGGTTGGCGTAAGCGGCTGTATCAGAACGGAGTGCGTGATACGCGTACGGGACTGTTATCAGGGGTGTTCGTGGATAGAACTCAGGCTCTCCCGGAATCTGTATGCCCAGGTAGGTTACGGTTCCGCTGAACACACTGTTGGGGATTGGAACTTCTCGGCCAAGAATGACACTGAAAAGGCCTTGCTTTGTGGTTATAGTGTCCTTCTCTTCCCACAGCTTGATCCCAACACCAATTGCCGAATCGTCATAAATCCGGAAATCCACAACGTAATCGCTGTCCGGCATGGGATAGCCGGTGCTGACGTCCGTCAGCCGCCCCTGGTAGTTGATCATCTGCGGTACATCGGCTGTGGCAAGAGACGCCAGGGCCAGCACCGCAATGATCAGCATGACTGTGAGTAGAGTCACGTGTTTCATGGTGTTACTCCTTCTGTTAGTTTGTTGTAATGATTATTTTTTGATCGCCTTACGTTATGTTGTAAACTTCTTTGTCTATAATCTACCGCATAATTCCCTATTTGGCAAGGCTTTTCAGGAAAAGGAAGGTCTCGGAGCAACCTGCCCTGCGAGAGAAAACTGGTTGCCGTCCAAGTCCGACCCCGGAGCGTGGAGTCGAATGGGGAGGTAATGCGGGGCCGCCTGTATCTACCAGTCAAGCTCAAAAAGTAAAAGGGAGTAGATGACACCGTTGTGGAACTCGCTGTCATAGAAGTAGTGATCGCGAAGGTCGGCGTCTCTCTTGAAACTGAGCGTCTCCAGGAGCTTGATGGCAGCTTCGTTGAAAGAAGCAGTCTGGGCGTAGACCTTGTTAAGCCCCCGATACTTGAACAGGTGTCTGCACAAGACTTGTGTAGCCTCTTTGCCGTATCCTTTTTTGCGCTCATCCGGATCGATCAGTAAACCAAGCTCAGCGGAGCGATTCAAGGAATTGTAGTTGAAGAACGCTACCTCGCCAACCGGAATCTGGTCGTCCTTTTTTACCACCGCAAATCTCTGTTCCGAGGTTGACTTCTCTTTGCTTTTGAACTTTTCCGATGCTTCCGAAGGTGTTAAGAACGGAACCGGCGAACAGCTTATAGCTTGCGGTTCGCTTTGCAATGTCCAGTACCGCCAATTGGCAGCATCCTCGGCGGTACCAGGTCTCAAATAGACTTTCGTCCCGACCAGTGAAGGTTGAGTTGGATACTTGGCCTTTTTATCCACCATATTTCAGCTCCTCTCCCGCATTTACACTGTACAATTTCTTATGTCCCTGTTATGGCGCAACCTTTACAAGTCTTTGTCCTGACTTTATGCACCGGGAATATGGTGTTGTGGTCAATCAAGTGAAAGCAAAAAAGCACGCCCCCGGCAGCCGAAAGTGCGCCATTGGCGTGCGGTCAATTTTCCTCAAACAGGAGACAAACTTCCCCCTTGATATTTCTTGCTTTTCCCCGATTTTTTCATACTATTATGTTCAAGTCATTGAGACTGCCTGTTGATGGTAGGCTGACTTCATGATGAACAGAAGCGCCGACGGTTAGGTCGGCGTTTAGCAGACGGTGACGAGCAGCGATGGGCGGTTAGCTCAGCTGGTTAGAGCACCTGCTTTACACGCAGGGGGTCACTGGTTCGAATCCAGTATCGCCCATTTGAAGGGCGCTGGACGGATGTTGATCGTTACCGTCAGGCTTCTTATGGGTTCGTCGATACGTTTTTTAAAGTGTCGGGGTTGTAGTTCAGTTGGTTAGAACGCCTGCCTGTCACGCAGGAGGTCGCGAGTTCGAGTCTCGTCAACCCCGCTTTTTGATACTCTTTTCGAACCCCATAGCCCAAGAACATTTGTCAGTAGCTGGGACTTATTGCGATCCAGCCACGTAACCTGCCGTTTGGTTGCAGGTTAGCGGAGTGTGTGTAAACCCGGCAAGTGGCCTCCATCGTCGCTCCTCGTTGAGTATCAGTTCCGTATCGGATGAAAACCCGCCACGTACGCCGATGATCTCGATTCCGGTGACTTAGATCATGATCTTTAATGGGGTCTCGCTGCAGAGGGTTAAGGATCTTGCTCGCTCGCGTGCGAGTAGAGACGTTGGTACTTCCGCACTCCAGTTGGTGATCCAGCGTTAGGGTGGGACTTCCTCTTGTTCAGATCATTGAAAAGGCTCATAACCCGAAGGTCATTTGCCAATTCTCAATGGCTCGTACTCCGGGTTCGCGGCCCGGCCGATAAGCGGAGAGGCAGGGATTCAACAGCAGCGATTTCGCGTAACCCTTTATTTTCTAACGAATTAAACGTAATTCTATGACTTATCAAAGGTTAAGTTGCGTCAAGTTGCTTCAAGTTAGTTCAAGTACAAGCAAGTTAGATCAACTTCGTTGTTAGAAAATTGTTAGAAAACACGGGAGCTGTTTGAGCAGGAATGGATCGATAATAGTTGGCCAGCGTCTGCAATGGCCCGCCTGTCTGTTAGGAAAATCACCGACTTCTTTCCGCCAGGCGTTAGAGTATCACTGCTTTTCTTACCCTTGAAACAGGTATTGCCTCGTGGTCATCGGACATTGAATCCCCTAACCACCATTCTCGCTTGAACCTTAAAGATGGATTGGCGATTTCTATTGCATTGTTGCCTGTCTCACCATCCAGGAGGGTTAGTCTCAGTTTTCCACCATGCAAAACTGACGCCTGGATGAGAAGAGACGTTATCAGATCAGATGTGGTTTGCGATTGAAACCCCTGCTCAATTCGGGTGCGAAAGGATTCCCATAGTTCCTCAAGCGGGAAAGTCAGCCTGCAGAAAATCTTTCTTGCCAACTGCTCAACGTCCTCAAGATAACGATCATCCAGTCTCTGTAACAGCATATGTAAGGCCAGTGACAACAAGACTGCGTCACTTACTCTCAAATCGCTTATACCGAAGCTGTCCCGATAGTCAATATAGTACCCACCAACAGCGTCATCATACCGCACAGGAATATCTGCACTTGAGATTGTATTGAGGTAGCGATAGACAGTTCGTGTAGAAATCTTACAGACCTTCTTGATCGTTTCCAAGGGGATATACTGGCGATGATGGAGGAGATTAATCAGGAGGACTATCTTTTCTACTTTAGACATCTAAGTGTTCGGTAGGGGGGCGAGTGCCCCCCTTAGTTATAGCAACACCTGGATCAAACCGATGAGGAGATCGAGGGTTGAAGGTTCATCCAGCTGTTGTTCGTGATCTCCACCGTATCCGTAACCGATGTTTCCGGTGGTGTCACCACGCTCTGCCGGCAGAGTATCGCCTCCAGAGCCATCTGCAAATGCGATTGACGGAGTGGTGGCTGACCCAAGCAGTCCAACCAGTAGCAGGGCTGCCCAAAAACCCACAAAGAGCACCAGCGGTTTCCGTCTGAATGTCATAGCGCCTCCTTCACAAGAAGTTGATTAATTCTTTACCTTGAGAAGGAGGACATACAAGATTGCTGCCTGGTTGAATCGTGGCTCCGAAGGGGGACTAATCTCTTGTTAGACAATAAGGTAGGTTAATGTAACGGAAACTGCTGAGGGGGTAAAGCTTGCAGCTTTACTTGCCGGTGCTGACCGCATCCCCCTAAGTCTGCTGGTACCAACTAAATAGAAGGTAGCACGAATAGACAGGGAGCGGCAATGCGGCAGAAATAAGGAGCTACAATTGTTTTGTGATGCGGTACTTTTTAATTCTCCGACGCAGTGTAGTCAGCGGGATATTCATAATCCTTGCGACCTTTGACTGGTTCCAGTTGTTAGCGCTAAGCAACTCCCTGATCGTGGCTTTCTCAAAGACCTCTACTGATTGTCGGCTTGGCGCATCGGCCCCTTGTTGTAGCAGAAACTCCTTTGGAAGGTCAGATATCTCTACCAGCCGGCCAGGGCAAAGGATACACAGCCTTTCCACGAGGTTTCTTAACTCTCTGATGTTTCCCGGCCAAGGGTAAGCCAGTAGGGCTTCGATTGCGCCTGCGGAAAAGCGAGGATAGCTCACCTTATCATGTGCGTATACTTTCATAAAGTGCTTGACCAGAAGCATGATATCACCGGGCTTTTCTCTCAAGGGAGGCAACTCAATAGTGATTGTGTTAATCCGATAGTACAGGTCCTCTCTGAACTTTCCTTCGCGGATAAGCCTCTTCAAGTCCTTGTTTGTCGCATAAATGAACCTGATATCTGTGGAAGTAGTGCGGTTGCTCCCAACCCTTTCAAACTGCTGGTACTCCAAGACCCTCAAGACCTTGGCCTGCACTTCAAGTGGCAAGTCGCCAATTTCATCAAGGAAAAGTGTGCCACCGTCAGCGGCAGAAAACTTCCCGTCGCGCTCTCCGACGCCAGTAGCTACGTTCTTGGCAACACCAAAGAGTTCGCTCTCTATGAGAGTACCGGGGATGGCGGCGCAATTGAGTTTGACGAGTGGTCCATCAGAGCGCAAGCTCGAGTCGTGAATCATCTCGCACAGGATTTCCTTGCCAGTTCCACTTTCGCCGATGATTAGAATACTTGCATTGGTGCGCGCAATTTCCGGCAACCTTGAGAGCATATCCAGCATGACTCGGTCCTGGGTAATTAACGGCTGATGAACACCCCTCTGAGTAAGCTCATTTAGCAACCGATCCCTGCTCAGGCTGACACTCCTGAAATCCTGAATGTAGGTGAGAATAACCGACACAAAGTTGGCGATCGAGGAGACAAACGTGATATCATCTCTTTCAAACAAGGCCGGGATTGTGTGATGGTCAAGGTAGAGCACGCCCAACAGTTTGTCCTTGATAATTACTGGCATACAGACGACGGACAGAATGTTATGTACAACGATGCTCTCGTAGCCTTTAGTACGTCTGTCAGTTAATGCGTTGTCGATAACTAAAGGTTTGGGGTCTGTCGCAACTTGCCGCGGCAAGGCTCGACTGAAATGTTTGATATCTATGAGGCTGGATTCGTCACAGTCTACAAAGGCCTTGACCTGCAGATCCGATTTGTCATCAGCTTTAAGAAGCAGAACACCCCGTTCTGCTCCGGTTTCGTCCACCGCATATTGCACAACCTTCTGTAATGCCTCCTGGTAGTCGGTGATACGCTTTAGGATTTCCGAAACACCATGGATTGATTGAACCAACCGTTGCTGATCGAAAGTGGTTAGAGAAGGACTCTTAAGTCTTTCCGAGTAGACTTGTATTAACCTCTGATTGCGAAGAGTCCGTGCCAGTTTAAGTGACTGGGAGAGGAACTTCCTTGCTAGCTTCCCTTTTGACTCGTCTGCGTAACAGGCAGAGATTCTCTCACATACCAGAAGAGCCAGAAACGTGTGTCCAGCCCGTTCAAGGGTCCTGTAAACCGCCTTCAGGGTTTTCAGACGGTACCGGCGATCTGTCTCTTGATCGCTGTGAAAAGCTATCAGCCCAGCCACTGCCGCGTAGAGTGGAGTTTCCGATTCTTGTGTGAGTAACCGCAAGTCTCCTGCAATATTAAGAGCGGCCTGCAGTGTCTCACCCTTAGCCTGAACGAGTAGATGAAACAGGCATAGTACTGCGTAGTAGCGGCAGCTATGAGAATGCAACGATTTCGACTGCTGAATCAAATCCGACAATGTCTCCCCGTCACCGTAATAATAGCTGTTCAATTCCCCAACCAGCTCGATTTCAGCGCAGGCAGCAGTGTCACCCAATTTCTCGAAGATACCTCTTGCCCGATCTACGTGACGACTGCAGGCTTGGAAATCGCCTTCATACAGGGCTATCTCGGCAAGAGCGTGGTAGACCTTTCCAGCAGTCTTATTGGGCTTTTCCAGCCCAAGTACCTCCAGAGCCTTATAGAGCGATTCTCGCGCTACCAGCAAGTTGCCCTGATTCATTTGCAGCCAACCGAGAAATTGATAGTATTCGCCAAACAGGACTCTATCTTGAAGGATCGACCTTCCTGCGACAGATTTCTGGAGCCAATACTGCGCTTTGTGGTACTCTCCCAACCTGACGTAAGCCAACGCAATGGTCGAATAAATAAATGGCCGCCTTGTATGGTCAGACGGCTGGGCTAAGGATTTGAGAGCAAGCTTTCCATACTTGACCGCATTCTTATACTCAGACAATTCGTGGCAAACTAGAGACAGATTCCTCGTGGGTGTCACTGCCTCTGACAGCAGATCATTCTGCCTCGCCAGGCCGACACTTATTTGGAAATAGGTTTTGGATTCAGAGAAATCCCCTTTTCGCCAAGCGAGAGTACCAAGATCGCTGTACAACTTCACAAGCAGGTCATCAAAACCTAATTCCTCGGTACGTCGAATTAAAGTCTCATAGATCACTTTAGCATCAGCGAACTCGCCACGAATAGCCAGGACCCAGGCGCTTTGCTTTTGAAAACGCAGCTCAAACTTGGGCTTGTTGAAATTGCAAGCTTCTTCAAGACCTTTATGGATCAATGTTTCTGCCGCGTCTACTTTCCTGATTGACAGATTCAGGTAGATCAGATCGTGTAGAACGTTAAGGCGCTCCTCTGACACGTCAGTGAGTAAGTCCAATGCCATGGTCAGAAAGCATGCGGCTTCCTTTGGTCTATTGAGTGTCCTTGCGAGAGAGCCAAGCTCAACAAGGATGGTCTTGCGCACCTGTACGTTCTCAACGTAACCTGTTCGCTCAATTTCAGATAGTGCCTTTTTCAAGCAGAGAAATGACTTGAGATAGCTGCCTGCTCTCTTCAGCTCCAGGGCTTTAGTAACCAGTTGGTCAATGTCACTGCCAGTTTCGAGACTGGTCGTTATCAATGCGGCAGATCTAGGATGTTGTATCTGCTCGGCACGTGTAAACATCGCTACCGCCAATTCGTCCGGAACAGACAATTGCCAGTAATCACCATGCATAGTCACATTAGCCTCTCGTACCAGCGATCTGAAAAGCAACAGAGTGGCAACCGGGTTTCTCTTGAATGCAGCCTCCAAATCGGAAATCAAATCCTCCGCTAAACCAAGCACCTTTGGTTCCTTAGCAAGGTAGTCACCAAGCATTATTGTCGTATCTATTCGCTGTGAACGTTGTCTTCGAAAGCTCGTTGACAATTTCATTGTCAGAAGTGTCTTCTGCGACAACTCAAATGCCTGACGGTCGATGATCTCGTGATTGTAAAGAGCATCCAGCAAAATGCGCGGTCGGTGCAATCTGTCCGTTTCGGTGAGGTTGTCCGCCAGCGCAGTAACTTTTTCCAGGCTGGATGCCGCTTTGGGGCCGGGTAACAACGGATCTTCCTCTAGGGACTGCAAGTATGTTTTCAAAGAGACTCCAAGAGAATAGTTGTCAGACTCGGTGGTAATCAGATCATTTTCCACAATCTCAGGAGCCACATGTTCCGGTGTACCAAATACCTTCGCATTCGGAGAGGAATGAGAGGTTGTCAGAAAGTCCAGATCAATGAGCTTTATCTGCAGTCTTTCGCAACCTGCGTTGACAAGAATATTGTGTAGCTTCAGGTCCCCGTGAACCAGGCCCATTAAGTGGAGATAATCTATCACGACACAAGCTTCGACCAATATGCTTGGAAAATGCTGCCAGAATAGACCCGGGGTGACTGCCCTCCACTTGGACAAGTCGAGATAAGAGTACTCTATGAATAGGTTTCCTTCTCTGTCATACTTGGCAGAGGCAGTGAGGATCTTCCTACTCCTTAACGCTTTCTGACAGTCGAAGGAGCGTGCCAAGATGGATTTCGCCGAATCATGACCAATGCTTGAGTTCGGCGCGATGGATTTGACAAAACACTTTCGGCCCGTTTTGAGATTTGTGGAAAACCATGATTGGGTTAGATTATTCTCTGATATAAGTTTTCCAAGCTTGAAGTGAGCTATCTTTCGACTTGATGACATGATTTGTCAGCCCTGAAAACCCTGTCCTTCCTCGGACGTTGGATGGTATCGAACTCTCACGGACACTGCTATAACAAAATAAATCAAAGGAGCTCTTTATGCAACTTCAGTGGACGATTTTTTTCAGGGTCGTACTGTCAGAACCTGACACCGCCGCTGTCTATGCTAGCGCATCGTACCTGGGACAGCAGGGATGCTAAGGGGAGTCAGTGGCTTCTGCTTGAAGAGAGGTGGCGGGGCAGTTACTGGACAAGGGGGGAAAGGGAAACAGCACGAGTCAGGCCGCCCCGCTCCTCGCTGGAATAATAGTTGCGATCGGTAGAAGAGTCAACGCAAAAACAGTATACACCACACTGGGGGCAAAGTGGCGAGTTCTATTGGGGGGGTTCCCATTACATGAGCGAACTGCCGATACAGTGACATGGTAAAAAAGCGTCAGACGAGTGGCCCCATTACCAGCAGGGGGAAAGTAAGCGCCCGTGGCTGGATTCCCACATAGAGCTTTGTCGACTTGTCATTAAAGGGGATCAGTATACGGTCACCTGAAAAGAAATAGACCTTGTGTGTGTGGTTAGGCAGCAGGAGCGAACAGCTCAAATTCAGGCAAGCTGTGCCCCAATTTGGCGAATTGCCCCCCGATTTGCACCTCCGTCATGGTAACTATCAGACTGCCATCCTGAAGTAGTTCACCACCGGCTGGAAAGTTCTATAATCGTCCCGTTTACCCCGCCATGGTAGGTAAGCCGCTGCAAAGCAGCGGCTTATGTGTTTGAGAGAAACCCGCCCGAAGGCTGGCCACCATGCCACAAGGATATGGAAACCGTTAGGCGTTCCACCCGTATACTGTCGTGAAAGCTGCTCAGCTTAGAATGGGCAAACGGGCAAAGAAAGAATGCCAATGGGAAGGAGGATAGCGCTTTGACCGAATTCACGTTGGACAAGTTACCAAGGGGCGTGCTTTCCAGAATAGACCTTCAGACCGCCTTTATGATATCCAGATGTGTTGTAGCCGCCGAGAGACTGCAGGTATTCCGTAAGCTGAAGGGTAAGAAACTGTCTCCGACCGCCATTGGCAGGATGATCGGTGTACATGGTTGGCGTGCAGAAGCCTTCTTGGCCGCTCTCAATTCCATAGGGCTACTGAAGAAAACGGGAAAGCTATATAGCAATACCGCTTTGGCCAACAAGTTCTTTGTTCGTGAGCGATCCATCTATTGGACTCGACTATTCTCGCGAGCGTGTGTCCGGGAGTACCGCGCCTTCTCTGTTCTGGAAGAAATGCTCACTACCGGACAGAGCTATGCGGCAATTCTCGGGACGGATAGTCACGATTATATTGAAGAGATGAAGCGAGACCGACAATGGGCGCATGATTTTACGCACATGTTGTACTATGACCACCTACCGCACGCAGAAGCGCTGGCAGATAACCTCGAGTTGTCCGCCTATCACTCGGTGCTGGATGTTGGGGGTGGCTCGGGGGTGATGTCTATGGCCCTGGTGCGCAGGCACAAGCACCTTAAGGCGTGTGTGCTGGACATTGAGCCGGTAATCAGGGTTGCGAGGAAGATCATCTCAAGAGAGAGACTGACCAGACGTATCAGTACCATGGTTGGCGACATGACCAAACACATCCCTGTCGGGTATGATGTCGTTATGTTGTGTGACGCTGAGTTGGGCGGGGTAGAAATGCTGAAGATGGTTTATGACAGTCTGCCTGAGGGCGGTCTCGTGGTTCTTGTAGATGACTTTAGCTCTGACGACTGGACGGTGCCACTTTACAGGTTGATGTGGCAACTCAGGTCGAATTCATTCTGGATAAAGAATAAGCAACAGATGAAAGCGATGCTTCGTGAAAGTGGCTTCAGGGCTATCAGGAGCCGCCGGATATATAACTATACATGGTTACTCACCGGTCGCAAAGGTTTGACACGCAATCCTCGCGCATCGAGGACATGATTCCAGGCGTGAAGCCATCGCGCCCTGTGAGGAATCGATGCAACTAAATGAAATATCATAAGGAGTAGTTTAATGAGAGAATTGACATTGGACAAACTGCCCAAAAAGGTCTTGGCGGGAACTTGACTTGGAAACTGTTTTCAAAGCGTCTCGCTGCGTCGTTGCCGCGGAGAGACTTCTGGTTTTCCGAAAGCTGCACGGTAGAAAACTATCCGCTGCCGATATTGCCAGGCGTACGGGGATTCGCCCCCCCCTCCACCAATTTAACTCATTACAGTACAATGGCTTATCGAGCGGACCGGGGATAAATACCCCCGACCCCTACATTTCTAAGCCTATATCCCGCAATAACGCCGAATAAGGTGATATCATTTTGGTCACGATTTGGTCACAGTCGAAGGGCTGCAAAATGGACTCCACAGAACTATCTTCGTAAGAGTGTGTTGAATCCATATGAACAAAAGTCGAGGAAGATGTAGTAGACCACAAGCCAAAATCAGTCCGCCAGCGGGTGCATACAGTTAATTAAATCACTTACTCCAACGGTTGCTATGCTAGACATG
>CAYQDB010000015.1:0-56545 GCA_964416195.1 uncultured Ignavibacteriales bacterium | reverse complement strand
AATCGAACGGTTGGAAAATTCTCGGCTATCGTTTAGATTTTATTGGAATATGCCCAGAATGCAAAGGAACACACAAGAAGGGCATGTAGCTTTACAGTTAAGTATGATCCGGATGGAGGAAACATCTATGAGTGAACGAACCGGTTTGATAATGATGAAAGGCAACCCATTGACTCTGATTGGCAATGAGGTCAAAGTAGGTGATACTGCCCCAGACTTTGAAGTCCTGAATGACAAGCTGGAACCGGTCAAGCTTTCTTCGTTTAAGGGGAAGGTAGTGGTCCTTGTTTCAGTACCGTCAGTGGATACGCCAGTTTGCGATCTTGAAACGAAACGGTTCAACCAGGAAGCCGGGAAACTTGACGATGACGTTGCGATCCTGACCATCAGTATGGATTTGCCGTTTGCCCAGAAGCGCTGGTGCGCAGCGGCCAGTGTTGAAAATCTCCAGCTTCTTTCCGACCACCGCGACGCCTCATTTGGTAACTCGTATGGCGTGCTGATCAAAGAGCTGCGTCTTCTGGCCAGGACGGTGTTCATCGTGGACAGGAAAGGTACCGTACAGTATATTCAGTACGTTCAAGAAACCACACAGGAACCCAATTACGACGATGTACTGAGAGCCGTCAACAAGGTTCTAAAGGGATAGTTAAGGAGGTCACGTCAATGTCCCCGTGGTGGCAATACCTCTTTTGGTCGTTGACCGCTTGAAAACAAACTTGGAGGACAGAATGACACTTGAAGAAGCAATCAGAACGGCAATTGAGTACGAGATCAGGGTACGCGACGCTTACCTGGGCTCCATTGATAACATTGCTGATGAAACTGGGCAGCATGTCTTCAGGGTGCTAGGGAACGAAGAGCAGGAGCACATTGATTACCTGCGCAGCAGACTGGAGGAGTGGAAGAAGACGGGTAAGCTTTCTCCATCGAAGCTGGAAACTGTTGTTCCCGCTCGCGATATTATCGACAAAGGAGTCAAGAAGTTGGATAATCATCTCTCTGAGAGAGACTACGGTACGGAGCGAGAGATGCTCCAGAAAGCTCTTGCCATGGAGCAGGAAACGTTAGACTTTTACCGGAAGATGGTAGACGAACTCAAAGAGGAAAAAGAGTTATTTGCTCGTTTCCTCGAGATCGAGGAGGGACACCAGGCGATAGTCCAAGCTGAACTAGACTACCTTAATCGCAGCGGCACTTTTTTCGACTTTCAGGAATTCAACCTGGAGGACTGAAGCAGTTGGCATTGGGTAATGACTGAAGTAGTGAATGATAACAGGTATAGTTAATAGAAAAACGATCTATGGAAGAAAAGATAAAAATTCTTGCTGAAGGTTTGTTGAAAGCTATAAAAGCTGAGAGATATGGTCACAGTTTTTACATGATGGCAGCTAAGAGCACTGAGGACCCAAAAGGTAAGAAGGTATTTGAAGAGCTAGCCCACGAAGAACTACATCACATGCACTTTCTCAGGAGGCATTATGTCTCGGTACTGAAGACGGGTATGCTGGACCAGTCGGCAAAACTGGGTCAAGGGACCGATTTATCCGGCATGTCGCCAATTTTCTCGGATAACTTGAGAGCTCGTATCAAAGATGCGAATTTTGAAATGACCTCGTTGTCAATTGGGATTCAGCTTGAACACGATTCCGTGGAATTCTACCGGTCGCAATCTGAGGCGGCTGATAATCCGGAGGTAAAGAAGTTTTATGCGGAGCTGGCTGAGTGGGAATCAGGGCACTATCATGCACTTTTGAGACAGCAGGAAGAACTAAAAGAGGATTATTGGTCGGCTGGCGGTTTTGCTCCGTTTTAGGTTCGTAGAGCGGCTTGATGGTCCGATCAGCAGGACTGTTTAGCTAAGCATTACAAGGTCTAGTCTGCAAGTTTGGATGGACTTGACTTAGGTGGCTGGTGCCCCTTATTTGCGGGTCGAAACACGAAGAGGTCAATTTAGAACGAAAGGAGAATTAAAGAATGGCTACGGAAAGATTGCAAGTGTACAAGTGTGAGGTGTGCGGCAACATAGTGGAAGTTGTCCATACTGGCGCGGGAACCCTGGTTTGCTGTGGCCAGGACATGGAATTGCTGAAAGAGGGGGAAATCGACGCCGCTATCGAGAAACACGTGCCGGTGGTTGAGAAAGTCGACGGCGGTTTCAAGGTGAAGGTTGGTGAAGTCGCCCACCCGATGGAAGAAAAGCACTATATCGAGTGGATTGAAGTGATCGCTGACGGCAAGGCGTACCGCCAGTTCTTGAAACCGGGTGACACGCCTGAAGCAATATTCAGCATTGAGGCTGAAAACGTAATTGCCAGAGAATACTGTAACGTCCATGGCTTATGGAAAGCTTAATTAGTTGAGGTGGAAAAATGAAATTCGATTCTGTAGACAAAATTCTCGATTTCGCCATCCAGAAGGAACAGAATTCTGCTGATTTCTACACTGATTTGGCGAACAAAATGGAGCTTGAACATATGAAGGAGATATTTGTCCAGTTTGCCAGTGAGGAGAAGGGACATAAGGCTAAATTGATTGCCGTTAAGAATGGCAAGCAGATGCTGGCAGCGGAAGAACGGGTTCAGGACCTGAAGATCGGTGAAAATTTGGTTGATGTTGACCTCTCCGGTGACCTGGGCTATCAGGAGGCTCTTATCCTGGCTATGAAAGCCGAGAAAGCCTCTTTCAGACTATACAACGACTTAGCTACTGCCACTGACGATGCCAATTTGAAGCAGATATTCCTGAACTTGGCCCAGGAAGAAGCCAAGCACAAACTACGGTTTGAAATCGAATACGATGACCAGATATTAAGGGAAAACTGATTTTCCTAAACAACCGGTCAGGCCCGGTCTTGACGGGCTTGAAAGGAGATGTGATGGTTAGCAAGAAAATGCAAGATGCTCTAAATGACCAGGTGGCAGCAGAGTTTTACTCGGCTTATCTCTATTTGTCAATGTCGGCCTATTTAGAGTCTATCGATCTACCGGGCTTTGCTAACTGGATGCGTGTGCAATATCAGGAAGAGGTCACCCACGCGGAGAAGATATTCGACCATGTGATTGAGCGAGATGGACGGGTTGCCGTCAAGGCCTGGGAAGCTCCTCCGGCTGAGTGGAAGTCGGCGCTGGATGTTTTTGAAACGGCCTATGCGCATGAGCAGAAGGTGACCGGCTTGATAAACAACCTTGTCGATCTGGCTCTTTCTGAGAAGGACTACGCCACCCAGATATTCCTCCAGTGGTTTGTGAATGAGCAGGTCGAGGAAGAAGCATCCGCCAAGGCGATTGTTCAGCAGTTGAAACTGCTGGGCGATTCCAAGGGAGGGTTGTTTCAGATTGACCGGGAACTTGGCCGACGAGTGTTTACGCCACCGCCGACATTGGAATAAGATGCGAAGTGAGAGTGGGAATTTTGCGACTGTAGTTGTATTGTCAATAGAGGACGCATCTTTGTAGGAGCCGAGTCGTTTTGAAAACTAACGAACTTAGCTTCATGGTTGGGGGGTTCGCCGGACAGGGTGTGAACACAGTCGGCAACGCGTTTGCTCGCTTATGTTCGCGGGTTGGCTTACACATCTTTGTAAACTTGGAGTACCCCTCAAACATCAAAGGCGAGCACAACTATGCTCAGGTGATGGTCTCGGAGGAGCCGGTTGGGAGTCATACCCGCCTGGTTGACCTGCTCTTAGCTCTCGATGCAAAGAGTATCATCTTGCACAAGGACGAAATCACACCAGGCGGGGCTCTGATCTACGACGCCGAAGGACTCGAGGCCAGCCCGATCGATATTGGCCTCAAGGTAGGTGATATCGGTCGAAACGATATCACCGTTGTTGATATACCAATGGCACAAATCGCCAAAGACGTCGGCGGCACCCAGAAGATGATCAATTCAGTTGGTTTAGGGGCATTGCAGGGTATTCTACAGTTCGATTTTGAGTTGTTGGCGGGTATGTTTCGACAAACGCTCTCCAAGTTAGAAGATAAGGTTGTAGAGATGAACATAGAAGGCGCTCGGAGGGCCTATAGCATCGCCCGTGAGAGGTTCTCCGAGCAGTTGGGCATCATTCTCGAAAAGCGAGACGCTCCGGATCGAATGCTGCTGACAGGAAATCACGCGGTGGCAATGGGCGCCCTCAAAGCAGGCGTCAAGTTCTATTCCTCGTACCCCATGAGCCCTTCTTCAGCGGTGTTGACTCACGTCAGCAAGCATGCTCGCAACTACGACATGATAACGGTCTTGCCGGAAGACGAGATCTCCGCAGCCGGTATGGCTGTTGGCGCCTCGTTCGCCGGTGTGCGCGCTATGGCCGGAACCTCGGGCGGCGGTTTCTGTCTGATGACAGAGCATCTTGGCCTGGCTGGAATTGCGGAAATCCCTCTTGTATTTCTTGAGGGACAACGACCGGGACCGGCCACCGGACTGCCTACCAGGACAGAGCAAGGTGATCTGTTATTCGTTCTTTATGCTCACCAAGGCAGTTTTCCTCGCATTGTAGTGGCTCCCGGTGATCCTGCTGAAGCCTTTTATCTTACTTTTGAAGCCTTCAATCTGGCTGATAGGTATCAGACACCGGTTATCATTCTGACTGACAAACATGTCGCAGAATCCTCATGGACTTGCGAGCCATTTGACACGAGGGGTATGAAGATCGACCGTGGTGACGTGCTTGGAGAAGCCGAGCTGAGCCGTATCGGGGATTACAAACGCTTCCGGATTACCGATTCAGGCATCTCCCCACGTACGCGACCGGGAATTCCCGGCGGTGTCTTCAAGGCAACCGGCAACGAACACAACGAGTTTGGCCTTATCAGTGAGGATGCCGATAACCGGGCTCGCCAGATGGAGAAGAGGTTACGTAAAACAGCCTCACTTGACGTTTCAGAAATCGGTGTGAAGCTCCATGGTGATCCCAATGCCGACCTCACGCTGATCGGCTGGGGATCAACGAAGCCAGTCATCCTCGATACCATGTCACACCTGAAAAAAGACCATACTGTCAGCTGCAATTTCCTTCAGGTGATTTATATGGAACCCTTCCCGACAGATCGTGTTACCGAAGTCATGGAGAATGCGAAGCATACAATTCTAATAGAAAACAACGCAACTGGCCAGTTGGGAACCTTAATCAGGCAAAAGACAGGCTTGGCGGTAGCAGACAAGATACTCAAATATAACGGTCGGCAGTTTTTTAGAGATGAACTTGCTGATCTCATTCAACAGCGGCTTTAGGTGCATTGAAATAGAAGGAATCCCACTTCATTGGGAGCCTGGCAGATGAACGGTGACGGCGACAAGACAAGATTTAACACGGCAGCTAAGCCCAACTGGTGTCTGGGGTGCGGGAATTTTGGAATCCAGTCCGCTCTCAAGAAGGCATTGCTGGAGTTTGATTTCGAACCTCATCAGGTTGTGATGACCTCCGGCATCGGCTGTTCCAGTAAAATTCCACACTGGATCAATGTTTACGGTCTACACGGCTTGCATGGTCGCCCCCTGCCTATAGCCGCCGGATTGAAACTCGGCAACCACGATTTGGTGGTGATCGCCGAAGGAGGCGATGGTGATGGTTTCAGTGAAGGCATGAACCATTTTGTGCAGGCTTGCCGGCGCAATATTGATTTGACATATATTGTGCACAATAACGGTGTTTTTTCCCTTACGACGGGACAGACATCAGCCACAGGGAAACAGGGGTTTGCCTCGAGCAGCACCCCAGATGGATCGATTGAATCTCCGGTCAACCCTGTCGCGTTAGCGATTACTGCCGGTGCCTCCTTTGTGGCGCGCGGTTTCTCCGGTGACATGAACCAACTGCGTGACCTGATCGTGGCCGCTATAAAGCATCGGGGTTTTGCTTTCATTGATGTTCTGCAGGTGTGTGTGACGTATAATCCGGCAAAGAGCTACAAATGGTACAAGGATCGAGTTTACAAACTCGAAGATGAAAATCATAACCCCGCTGATAGGGACAAGGCTATGACACTCGCTCTGTCCTTCGATGAAGACAGGCTAGCGACAGGCATCTTCTATCAGGGTGGTCAGAACCCATACGAGGATTCACTGCCTCAGCTGAAGAAAGGTCCGTTGGTGAGTCACCAAGTTGACAACATTGACATCAGCAATCTAATGGCGGAGTTGATATGAGCGCTTAGCATTCAAGGTACGGAAGGATAACGGTTGTTTATATAGTTCAGGCCGCCAGGTATTGAGTGGTCTGGTGTTAAAAAAACAAACAGATAAGGAGATAAAAAGGAGATCATATGAGTAATCTAAAGGGAAGTAAAACAGAAAAGAACCTGCTCACGGCGTTTGCCGGTGAGTCGCAGGCGCGTAACCGTTACAACTACTTTGCGAGTCAGGCCAAGAAAGACGGTTTCGTGCAGATTTCCCACATCTTTGAGGAAACGGCCAATCAGGAAAAGGAGCACGCCAAAAGATTCTTCAAGTTCCTCAAAGGCGGAGAAGTGGAAATTCAAGCAGCTTTTCCAGCCGGTGTGATAGGCAATACTGCTGAGAATTTAAAAGATGCAGCGGCTGGCGAGCATTACGAATGGGCGAGCATGTATCCGGAGTTTGCCAAGATAGCTCGTGAGGAAGGCTTTGAAGAGATTGCTAAGGTTTTCGAAGCGGTAGTTGTGGCCGAGAGACAGCACGAGAAACGCTACCTTGGCCTGCTTAAGAATGTGGAGGCCGGCACAGTGTTTAAGAAGTCCCAGAAAGTCGTCTGGCGTTGCCGCAATTGCGGCTACCTCCACGAGGGCGAAAAGGCACCTAAAGAATGTCCTGCCTGCGCCCATCCTCAGGCGCATTTTGAGCTGCTGGCTGAAAACTGGTAGGTCCCGCCGGTTATGTCGAGGATCCCTACCCATATAGGTGCTGCAATTATAACAAGTCTATTTCTAAGGAGGGAGTCTTGAAATGGCTAAGAAGAAAGGGACACTCACTACAAGCCACGGTAAGCCGGTTGGTAATGACATGAATACTATGACCGCCGGTGACCGAGGGCCAGCTCTGATGCAGGATATTCACCTGCTCGATAAGCTGGCGCATTTTGACCGCGAGCGAATTCCAGAACGCGTGGTACACGCCAAGGGAGCGGGGGCATATGGCTTCTTTGAAGTCACCAACGATGTAACCAAGTATACAAAGGCTAAGTTTCTCTCAAAAGTGGGTAAAAAAACGGATGTTTTTGCGCGCTTATCTACTGTTGGTGGCGAGAAGGGGTCTGCCGACTCCGCGCGGGATCCACGCGGAGTCGCTGTGAAATTCTATACGGAGGAGGGAAACTACGATTTCGTAGGCAATAACACTCCGGTCTTCTTCATTCGGGACCCGCTGAAATTCCCCGATTTCATCCATACCCAGAAGCGGCACCCAGCGACCAATTGTAAGGATCCAGATATGTTCTGGGATTTTCTCTCCCTAACGCCTGAATCCATCCACCAGGTCACCGTCCTATTCTCCGACCGTGGAACGCCCAAATCCTTCCGTCACATGAACGGCTATAGCGGACATACTTTTAAGTGGTACAACGACGAGGGCAAGTACGTCTGGGTGAAGATCCACTTCAAGACCGAGCAAGGAATTCAAAACCTAACACGTGAAGAGGCAAATCGCTTGGCAGGAGAGGATCCCGACCATGCCACCCGGGACCTATACCAGTCAATCAAGAATGGTGATTTTCCGGCCTGGAAGGTGTCCGTACAGATCATGCCTCCTGAGGAAGGCGCAGATTATCGATTCGACATCTTCGACATCACCAAGGTCTGGCCGCACGGTGACTATCCTCTTATCCCCGTGGGACGAATGGTCCTCGACCGTAACCCGGAGAACTACTTCGCCGAGGTGGAGCAATCTGCCTTCTCTCCGGGGAATTTGGTCCCCGGGATCGCGCCTTCTCCGGACAAGATGTTGCAAGGGCGGTTGTTCAGCTATCACGACACACATCGCCATCGCCTGGGGCCAAACTATCACCTAATCCCGGTCAATTTTCCAAAAAACGCCCCTGAAAACAGCTACCAACGCGACGGCTTCATGCGTACCGACGACAACAGCGGTGATGGCCCCAACTACTATCCAAACACGCTAGGCGGGCCGGAACCTGATCCCAAGGCTGAAGAACCCGAATTCATGGTTTCCGGAGAAGCGGGACGTCACACGTACAACCATCCCAATGATGACTTTGGACAGGCCGGAGAGCTGTACCGAAAAGTGATGAGCAAGGAAGACCGAGACCACCTGATCGGCAACATTGTGACACACCTGAGCGGTGCCCAGAAACGTATCCAACTTCGTCAAACATCCCTATTTTACATGGCCGATGAAGAGTATGGTCAGCGCGTGGCCGAAGGACTGAAACTGGACGTGAAAAAAGTGGAGCGCCTGGCTGCCATGTCCCAAGAAGAAAGGGTCAAGGCCACTACAGAATAAGCTTATTTATAGGAGGAGGCGGTCCCGTCAAGCTATGGTGTCTCCCATTACCGTCTCCTCCTACGATTGGACGAAACCGTCAATGTCAAAGTAAGGGGCAAACAGAACGGTTGTCATAAAGAGATGCCCTTGAAAGTGCTTAACAGAAACCTGGAGGAGACTATGAATATCTTTGAACATGCCATGAAAATGGAAGAGGACGGTCGGGCGTTCTATTTAAAACACGCCGAAAAAACGAGTATTCCTGAATTCAGAAGAGTTCTAATTGAACTGGCTGAAGATGAACTTAAGCACTACAACATCTTCAAAGCGATGAGAGACGGTCAGACCACAGAATATAAGGAGGCCGAAAAAACCACTATCTTATCCACGGTAAAAAACGTTTTTGAATCTTTGAAGGTTGGAAGTAAAGGACTTTCCTTCGGGGCTGACGCTAAAAATCTTTGGCAACAGGCTCAAGAAATCGAGAAGAAATCGGAAGATTTCTATCGCCAAAAGGCCGGTGAGATCGACAACGAGACGCAGAAGCTCATTCTCAACCGCATTGCCGACGAAGAGCACCAACACTGGGTCACTCTGGAGAATGTGATTCAATTCCTCGATCGTCCAAAGCAATGGCTTGAGAATGCCGAGTGGAGCCATCTCGAGGACTACTAGACCTGTGTTCTATAACCCTATCGAATGATGCTTGCCGGTAAAGGGGGAAAGATACATGGCTATCGTTGACTGGTTTGTAGATCTCCATCCGGTAGTACAGGCTCTTCTGGCAACCTGTTTTACCTGGTTTATGACCGCACTGGGGGCGGCTGTCGTATTCCTGGCGCGGGACTTGAGCCGCAGGACTCTTGATGGTATGCTTGGTTTTGCTGCCGGAGTGATGATCGCCGCCAGTTACTGGTCTTTGTTGGCGCCAGCTATTAAAATGTCTGAGGGGAAGGACCTTCCCGCCTGGGTGCCCGCCACGATCGGCTTTCTTATCGGTGCGTTTTTCCTGCGGCTGATTGACAGAATACTGCCTCATCTCCATATCGGAATGCCCATTGAACAGGCTGAGGGCATCAAAACAAGCTGGCATCGGACTACTCTTTTGGTGCTTGCCATAACTTTACACAATATCCCCGAGGGCTTAGCAGTGGGCATTGCCTTCGGAGCGTTGGCCGCCGGGCTGCCCGCAGCTACCCTGGCAGGCGCCGTTGCGTTGGCGATTGGAATCGGTATACAGAACTTCCCTGAAGGGACAGCAGTATCCATGCCGCTTCGAAGAGAGAATATGTCGCGGTTGAAAAGCTTTTGGTATGGCCAACTATCGGGAGTGGTGGAACCAATGGCCGGCGTTTTTGGTGCCGCCCTGGTTATCATCGCCCAACCGATCCTACCCTACGCTCTGGCTTTTGCCGCTGGGGCGATGATCTTCGTGGTCGTTGAAGAGCTTGTTCCGGAGTCACAGACCGGCGGCCACTCACACTCAGCTACGATGGGAGCTATACTCGGCTTTGCGGTGATGATGGTACTCGACGTTGCTCTGGGCTGATTGCCAGGATTATGGATAGATGGTTAAATGCAAACTTGAAGACGGTGTGCTTATGATAGGCTTCAGGGAGGATTAATTATGGAACTTGATCCCGTATTGTTATCGCGTCTTCAGTTCGCAATGACAATAGGTTTTCACTTCATTTTCCCGCCGGTGTCGATAGGACTGGCATGGCTGCTGGTAATTATCGAAGGCTTGGGCTGGAGAAGAGCTGATGAAGTCTACATTCGAATGGGCAAGTTCTTTGGGAAGTTGCTGGCCATAACGTTTGTCGTTGGTGTGGCTACCGGCATTGTCATGGAGTTCCAATTCGGTACCAACTGGGCCGAGTATTCGAAATTCGTCGGTGATATTTTCGGTGCACCTTTAGCGGCTGAAGGTGTATTTGCCTTCTTCCTGGAATCGGCCTTCTTGGGAGTGTACCTCTTTGGAAGAAACAAACTGTCCAGGGGCATTCATTGGTTCTCGATTCTGATGGTAGCTGTCGGTTCGACTATTTCTGCATTTTGGATTCTTGTTGCTAACTCTTGGATGCAAACTCCAGCAGGCTTCATTGTTCAACACGGCCGTGCGGAACTGACAAGTTTTTCTGACGCTGTTTTTAACCCTTCAACGATTATCCGTTTTTTCCATACTGTTGATGCGGCGCTGATTACAGGTGCTTTCGCAATGGCTGGTGTAGCTGCCTACCTCTTGCTCAAGAATAGGGAAACTAATATAGCCAGAAGAGCTCTGAAGCTATCCATCATCTTTGGTTTAGTTGTTGCACTGTTGGAACTCTTCCCTTTTGGTCATGAACATGCCATACAGGTGGCGAAAACACAACCGGAAAAGCTCGCTGCGATTGAAGGGCTTATCGACGGCCAAACAAATGCCCCCATGGTGCTTTTCGGGGTACCATCGGAAGATCCGCCGAGGTTGGATTATTCTGTTGAGGTCCCTGGAGTGTTGAGTTGGCTGGCTCATGGTGACGCCGAGGCATATGTGAAGGGTCTCAACGACTTCCCGCCTGACGAAATCCCTCCCTTCTGGCTGACTTTCGTTTCATTTCACAGCATGGTGGGGCTGGGAATGTACTTTATCGCCGCGATGCTGATAGGAGCATTTTTGCTTTACCGAAAGATGTTGTGGAATCAGAGATGGTATCTCAGGCTGCTGGTTGTGTCTATCCCCCTGCCGATAATCGCCTGTCAACTGGGGTGGATCACTGCCGAAGTCGGCCGTCAGCCATGGGTAGTCTACAAAGTAATGAAAACTGCGAACGCAATTTCTTTGACTGTATCTGCCGGGGAAATCCTTTTTTCAATCATCCTGTTTGGCTTGATCTACCTCTTCCTCGGGGTGTTGTACATATATCTTGTTGTAAGAGAAGTTAAGCATGGACCTGAAGCCGGACATGCCAAGGAGGCGACAGCATGATTGATTTGAATATTGTCTGGTTTGCTCTAATCGGAATCTTGATTACCGGCTATGCTATCCTTGACGGTTTCGATCTCGGGGTTGGAGTCCTGCACCTGTTTGCGCAAGACGATAGGGAACGGCGAATCAACATGAATGCCATCGGTCCTGTTTGGGACGGAAACGAGGTCTGGTTGATAACCGCCGGGGGAGCCCTGTTCGCAGCCTTTCCACCAGTCTACGCGACGGTATTCAGTGGATTCTACCTGGCGCTTATATTAGTTCTGGCGGCTCTTATTTTCCGCGCTGTATCGTTAGAATTCCGCGGTAAAGTCGATTCTACCGGCTGGAGGAGGTTATGGGATTGGTCCTTTGGTCTTGGGAGCTTGCTTCCATCGATCTTGTTTGGAGTAGCTGTGGGTAACATACTAAGAGGCGTGCCGATTAATGGAGATGGAATGTATACCGGTTCGTTTCTAGGCTTGCTCAATCCCTATTCGATTCTAATCGGTTTACTGAGTCTTGTCATGTTCGTGATGCACGGGGCTTTGTATATGACTTTGAAGACTTATGGTGAATTATGTCAACGAATGAGCAGGTGGGCGTCCAGCTCCTGGATTGGATTCGTTATGATTTATTTACTGACGACACTATATACATTCTTTGAGGCTAGACATCTTCTCGAAAACATCTTCAATAACCCGTTGCTCTGGCTGTTTCTTATTATCCTCTTGGGAGCTATTGTATGTATACCAATAGCGCTGAAAGCAAAACGGTACTTCCGCGCGTTCCTGTCGTCTTCAGTAACAGTTGCCTGCCTTATTGGGATTGCCGCAGTCAGTATGTTCCCAAAGGTGGTTCCATCTATTACTGACCCGGCATACAGCCTGACCATCTACAATGCATCTTCAACACCGCGGACATTGACGGCTATGCTTATCATTGCGCTGATCGGAATGCCCATAGTCATTGGGTACACAGCATACATCTACCGGGTATTTAAGGGCAAAACCGTAATAACAGAGGATAGCTATTGAAACTGAATGGGCAATTCAACTATCCCCACTTACTGACATTAACATTATGGTGTTGCCGCACCCGTAAATCTCCATGAGGTTTGTATTAGCTCTGTTTGGCCACTGCGCCCGTGAACTTGGGTGCGTCCTCGCCTATCAAATAGATGTATGATTTTAAGTTGGGGACGTAGAAGTACTTTTCATACTTCTCAAAGTGCTGCTTTTGCCACTGAAACTTATGGGCCTCGTGCGGATTGTCAAAAGCGTCTTCCTGCATACCGATATCTTTGGGCGTTGACACCAGGAAGTTCCTGCTTTTATCCCGACACGCTTCCAACAGCATAAGGCCTTCGTCATGAGTGAAGTGTTCCAGTACGTCGATGAGCAGAATTAAGTCATAGGTTGCATCCAGGCCGGGAATAATATCGAGGGCGTTGCCGAGATAAATGTTATCGTAGATGTAATCATGCAGCGGTGTCAGGTATTCTTCGAAAATTTCAACTCCATCGATCCTCCGTGTCCACTCCTTGTATTTGCCCCTGCCGTCCCATAGCTCCAGGTATTCCCTGGCAAGCACGCCATACTTTCCGAACCCAACCCCGACATCAAGAAGACTCCTCGGCTTTGACAGGTATATCAACTGAACGATTTCGTTAAGCTGGAGAAGGTGACTGGTCGGCATCGGCTTACCTCACTGTTAGTCGCACGGCGAAGAATGATCATATCGCACGCCGGACAATGGTATGCGAATCTCTATCTATCTTATCGGTGTCAGGCATTGAGAATTCACCGTCACACAGTAAAAAAAACATCCGACTTGCCTGGGTAGCTCGTCGAAGAGATGGTCCCCCGATGTGCGAAAACCGATAGATCCTAATAAAGAGCAGGCCCCCAGGCTCATTCCCTGGGGGCCGTTTAAACATATTGCTGCTACTTCATCATGTGCATCATTGTGAAGACATAATTGCTGGCCAGGTCATGGATCAACTGCGCTTTGAAGGAACTGCCATGGCCCGCCTCGGTTTCCTCGTAGTACCAAACCGGCTTGTCGAGTTTCGCCAGCACGTATGCAAACCGCCTCGGATCGGATGGCGGTACACGGGGATCGTTGTACCCGCCGGTTACTAGAATCGGTTTGGTAAGGTTCTCCGCATGAAAAATCGGCGACAATTTGTACACCAGCTCACTCCCTATCGGACCGTATTCCTTCTCCCACCCCTTGGAAAAGACCTGCGAGGAGTTTTTATTGGTGTGATCGACATCGGACACGCCTACCTCGGAGACAACACAGGCAATCTTCTCAGGACACTGCGTTGCCAGCCAGTCGACCGTATAACCGCCATAGGAAGCGCCCCAGATAGCGATCTTGCTGGGGTTGGAGTAGCCTTCTTTGATGAGGTAATCAATAGCGCCCTCGGCGTCCTTGAGAGCTGCGAAGCGCCCTTCGAGGTTGTCGGCCTGCTCATATTTGGGGCCGTAGCCGGTAGAGCCACGCACATTGGGAAGCATATATACAAAACCCCGGCTGAGGGCAAAGGCCATATTCCTCTGGAAGTAAGGCCGGCTCTGGCCTGGCGGGCCGCCATGATAGTTTATGATAGCAGGATTGTTGCCGTTCTTCTGAGCATTTGCCGGTAGATAAAGAAGGGCCGGAATTTCCGTGCCGTCTTCGGATTCGTACCGGATGACATGGACTTTTATATCCGAGAAATTAAATCCAAAAGTGGATATTCCTCCGATTTGTTCAGTCGTTGTGTCGCTTACTCTGAACTTGAAGGCTGTCGGAGCGACTTTGGGCGATGAGAAACCATAGACAATGTCGCCCAGGTCGTTGCCCGACAAGCCTGAGACTACGCCGATCTCGGATTCGGGAACAGGAACACTGTTGCCGTCCAGGTCAAACGCCGCCAGTTTTGAATACCCGTCTTCGTTGAGGGAGGTAATACATAGTCCCTTTTTCTTGATGAATAAGAACTCGTCGGTTTCCATTCTCGGGTCATAAACGATTTTGAATTCCTTTGGCTTGACCGGGTCTACAAGGCAGAACTTCATGAATTCATCGTCTTTCGATTTTTCCGAGGTAAGTGTGATAACCTTACCCTCTTGCGTGAATCCCGCCGCCCAGAACAAGCTGGTATCGGACAGGTCAGTGACCTTGTTTGTTTTTATGTCATACAACGCCAACTGACCTTCAGAAAATGAGAACCATCGGACAAAGGTAATCTTACCCTTGTGATAATCCGTTGGATAAAATGCGCCCGGCTCGGTATAGAGCGTATCCAGCTTGGTTGTTGAGATGATGTAGCGCGCAATGTGCATTTGTTGCCTGTTATCAATGTAGAGATAAAACTGGTCCGGGTTGTCCTCATCGAAGATGACGCCTGAATAGCGTATGGTGCGGTTCTCCAGGAGATTGCGAAACTTGCCGTCTCGGGAGAAGTACCAGACGTCATGCATCTCGTCGCCGAACTTATTGACTCCGACAAGGATGTAATCACCTGATGGATGTACCGAGTAGTAGCTGATTGTAAAACCCTCCTCGGTCCAGTTGTTGGGGGTAAGCTGTACCGGCCAGCCCATCGGTTTGTCCACGTAGAACAACGCCTGGCTTTCGCCGGTGATACGCATCAGGAAATAAATCCGGCCGGTGTTGTCAATCTGGGGACTAGTGATCAGATCAATCCCCAGAAGGAACGACAGATCCGTGACCGTCGGGGCCCAGAATTCGGATGATTCAATCATCTGGGTGGTGATCGCATTGGCGCTGTCGATATATGCCTTTATCCTGGCTGTGTCGCTGGTGACCCAGGGATCGATTTCCCCCAGCAATGCTTCCACTTTGGTCGCTTCCTGTGCAACCGCCACAGAGCATGCAAACGCCAGGAGCAAAACAGCGACGGTAACTCCTCTTGGTACCATCATGCCTCCTACAGGTTTAGATTTACCCGTTAAGATAACATGACTGCATTCCAATAGCAATAGCTCATAGGTATTCTGAAAAGGCCCAGGCGTCACCTGCATCGCAGTAGCACTGAACTGAATGCTGGCGCCGAGTAAGTGCCCCTGAACTATTGTGTCCCGTGAAATATGTCACCGGTTGTAGCGGGATATTAGTCTCGCCTTATGTTTGTAGGGAATAGCCCGGCAATTGGTGATACGCCGCCGGCTGCGGCTTCGCAGTATCTATCATGTAAGCTCACTTTCGAGCGTCAGGAAATCCCGTCTACGGCCTTGTCGGCCAGACGGGTTGGAATGTTTTCAGGATGTTTTCCTCTGTATGTAGCCGACCAGGTTGTCTACGGAATCGAGATTCTCAGGGACCAACTCCTCGTCTTCAATGTGGAAGTCAAACTTCTCCTCCATGAATCCGACCAGTTCCAGAACCCCGGTGGAATCAATAATGCCCAGTTCCAAAAGGGAACCGGAATCAGTCAGCTCCCGGGCATCGCGACCCATCATGAAATTATCCCGAATGAACCCCCTTATGTCCGCTCGTATGTCCAAGCATCCTCCTTGCGCTCTTTTAAGCTTCTCTCTACTGCCGCGTCTTGCGACAGTCGGTATTCATCTATATCCCAGTAACCTTATCGGCAGGCACCCAGTATAAACCTTAGTGCCTGGGGTGTCAATTCCTGTATGGCACGATATGTTATTCCATTTTCGGGTAGTATCGAGAGACTTGAGGCTATCTCATACCGTTCATCAGTTCTCTTGAATCGCATTATGCCATGCTTTGACTCTGCCCTACAGTCCGCCAAAGGCGAATGGATTGCTCAACATGAGGTAACCTGAAAATGCCACCCCCAGCGTGACTAGTCACCCTGAGCGTTACTAGTCATCCTGAGCGGAGTCGAAGGTTGCGACCCGCCATCTGTGGGTTGTATCTGTACACTAACCTCCTATTCGTATCATTTCAACCCCAAAATCGTATAAGTCGTCATTTGGCTAAGGCCGGGCTGTTCATATAAAATACGACCACCCCTCACTGGGAGAGGTGGCCGCTCCGGTTTTATTGTTTAATCTTCGCGAGCTACTATTTCAGTAACATCATTTTCCTGGTCTCGGTGTAGTTACCGGCATCCAGCTTGTAAAGGTAAACACCGCTGGCATGATGGGAGGCATCCCACTCGATTTCCTTCACACCGCGATCAGCAGTGCCCTTGAAAGAGGTCACCATCTGGCCGCTTAAATTGTAGATGGTCAGGATGTAATCCGTACGCTCCTTCAAGCTGAAACTGATCGTAGTTACAGGGTTGAACGGGTTGGGATAATTCTGATGCAGGGCATATCTGTTCGGCAGTTCCGATAGTTTTTCTATAGAAGCGATAATATCATTGTGGTTCATATCAGATACGACTGCAGACACAAGCTCGTATTCGCCCGGTATCGAGATCATCTGATGCTCGCCGGCCCTCACGATCTCCGCACCGTCAAGATCCAGAAGGCCAACTCTCAGCACCCCATCACGCTGACCGTACACCAGATTAAACTCCTCACCGAGTAGATTGGCCACTGTTGCCTCCCCGGCTCCCTTGAGCTCGAGCTGCACGCCGTGCAACTCGATTGGGCTGGAAAGCAACACTGTTGTAGTGTTGTTTTCAACCTTAGCGGCAACTGAAATACCCGGGTTGATCTTGGCAAGCGGAGAACCCTGTCCAATGCCAAGACAGCCACAGACAGGCGCCGTTCCGCTCATGAACAGGTAGTCCACGATGTAGGTGAGATCGCAGATATTGGGTCCGGTGCAGGAACCATTTATATCCGCAGCGTTAAAAACACATGGTGGTGGACCGTAGAGGAACAGGTACGTGACCAGAGCAGTCACGTCTGCGACATCACAGCTCTGGTTGCCATCGATATCACCGGGGAGGTAACCAGGCACCAAAGTTGAGTCGCGCAAGTAGTCGAAACCGGGTGGTAAGTCGTAGTTATTGATATCGGCAAACAATAGCGCTCTGGCTGGGTCATCCATCAGAGTGGTATCCCAACGCATACACGAACCGACTTGGCACTCGGCTGTGCCGGTATTGAAAGTCATGTTAAATATCGTGGTTGTCCCGACCGGTATGGTCAGACCCTTAGAGTTGGCCAGAGCCACAAAGGCATAGCCATTGTCGGGATTGATCTCGGTGATTTTATAATCCCAACTCTGGGTGATCAGACCTTGGAATGATAGATTCAGCACTGTGACGTCCGGTGGTATTTCTACCGGTATAGTCGCTCCCTTTATCGGCTGTGACAGCATAACCGCAACCGGCTGAACAGCGCCGCAAACCTGGTCTACAGCTACCGAAGGGAAAATGAGCGAATCAGCATATGTTCCCGGTTCTGTCACGGTTAGTTCCAGATAAACCGTCAGAGGTGTATTGTTGGCATTGAGGGCGTCGAAGGTGACCGATTGGGTGTACGTGCCTGGCGACAAACCGTACACGTCCGTAGTCACCACCACCGAGTCGGGCGTGTGACCGCCGGTCTTGTCGACGAAGAACGGAGCTTCAACTGAATCGATATAGTAGACAATATCAGCGCCACCGGCCTCTCCCACAAACAGGCTCTGCGCAGGGGGATTTGATCCTCCCTGGATAGCACTAAAATGAAGTGTGTCGGGATCGACAACCAGAGTGTATGGCACGTAGTACACTGTGAAACAGTGAGGCCCGGACCATTCGGGATAGATCTGACCACCAATGTTATTAGCCCAGAGCCAAGGGCCAGCCGGAGGATACCAACTTGAATCCACACAAATGATCTGTCCGTCATAGACGGAATCAATAGGACCGATGGTTATTGAGTAGGCAAGGTCATTATAACCGTTAGGCATTCCCGAGCTGTAGATAGCTGCCCCGCCCAATCCGATGGTGTCAGTGCCGGACCCGTCTACGTTAATCTCACTGATAAAGAAGCCGCCGTCGAACAGAGCCACGTAGGCACTAAAGGTATCGGCAGTCAAGGTATCCCATTGGGCACCGTCAGGTGAATAGATGCGATAGGCATTTGTCGTGCCGTAGATGCCCTCACCCGAGTTGTTGATCGCACGCATTGTGAATGTCACCGGCACTCCAGTTTTGATACCGGTAGTGCCATAATGCCCAACGACATTATCGAGGATCATGGCCGCTTCCGGATCGGCATAGACGGTCATATTGACAATCACTTCCAGCGGCGTACCCCATGCTTCCGCATCTACGACAATCACATTCTGGTATGTCCCCGGCGACTTCCCATAGCCGTTTGCCCATACCATTATGTCATCGGGGGTGATGCCACTGAAACTGGAAAGACTTATGAAGCTGCCCGATTCAATATAGTCGCATTGGAAGGGGATGTTAGCTCCTAAGGCTTCACTGACGTGGAAGCTTCCGCAAACCGGATAATAGCTCCACTGGTAGACGGAGAAATTCAAGGTGTCGGGAGTGACCTCAAGAACAGGCTCCTGAATCGTGAAGCAGTATGGGCCACCCCAGTCCGGAGCATAGTGATTCTGGCCGTCCACCTGCCATTTCCAGGAACCGCCCGGTCCATAGAAACAGGAATCAAGGCATATCGTTTTGCCTATGTAGGCAGAACCAATCGGACCGATAGTTATTGTGAAGGCAACGTCGTCAAAACCGACCGGCATTCCTTCAGGTGGTTCCCAGGTGCCGGCAAGGGTCCCAACTGTATCCGCTCCTGATCCTTCAGCGCTATATGTATTCGTAAAAATGCCTAAGTAAAAGTTTTCGTAATTGAGCGCGCCGGTGATATCGGCAATGGTAGCTCCCCACTGAGCGCCGTCGGTCGAGTACACTCGGAAACCATTACTTATGTCCAGGATGTTGTCACCCGTGTTATTAGTGTAACGCAGGTAGAAGGTTATAGAATCTCCGGTGGAAATCACTCCCGGGGAAAGCTCTCCACCCACGGAGTCCAGCGTAATAATCCCTCCTGAGTTGGGAGAACAGTTAGCGCTACCACTGCAAGGCGGAGGACCACCCAGGAATAAATAGTCTATGATGCAGGCAATATCACCCACATCCACGCCGTCGCAAAGGTCCGCATTGGCCATTACTGTGTCAGGCGGGGGTGGGCCGTCCATAATGATCCAAGCAATTAGATATGTCATGTCAGAAACATTGATGGTGCCGCTACCATCTACGTCACCACAAATGCCCTGCCCGAGTGCACTTGTTGCCGGTAGCAGCAACAGCAGTACCAAAATGATAAGCGGGGTAAGGGTTTTAGTCATGGAATCCTCCTGCATTTATAGAGTTAATATTTGGTGTGCGGTTTTAGTCAAACGCATGTTCCTCGTTAGCGAGACCTTACAATATAAATAATACTAAATTTTCAATAGCTCGTCAAGAAGAAAAGTGATATCAAAAAGACTGATTTATATCAAACACACACCATTTAGTTACAATGTTCTTAGGAAAGTGCTGTCATGCGGAGTGTAACGTAACGGTGGTGTCGTCCTGCCAGACCTTGAAAGATTCCCTGGGCAAGCTCTCGGCCCTTTCAAAACCATCGACATACAAGCGAACCAGCAACTGCGCTGAAAGAATCCCGAGGAAAGACATATTGTCCTTAAATGACAGATGAGCATGCGACAGGCGGGAACACTTGTCCCTCAGTTTGGCCACAAAGGCCGGGTTGAAAATCCCAGCCTGCTTTAACGCCTGCTCCGACAGCAGCTCGTCGATGTACTCCGGTGAATCGGGCTGTACGAAGCTGTTGGAATCGGGGGCCATGTAGGGCTGTTTGACTCGACCGATGATTTCCCTCGGCAGTTCCTTTAGCATGGCTTTCTTAAGAACAAACTTCTCATTCAGCCCGAAGATTTTGTGCCATGGGGGAATAGTCGCGGTAAACTCGACCACGTGGTGATCCAGGAAGGGAAACCGCCCCTCAATGGAATTGGCCGCTGCCATCCGATCTCCCTGGGACGAAAGAATGTAACCGGCCAGCAGTGACCTGGCCTCAATATGTTGTGCGCGGCAAAGATGGTGCCAGTCGAAGAACCGCGATGGCATCTCTCTACCGAACGACTGCAGCGACTCATAGCCACCTATTGCTGCTTTGACTTCCTCGGTGAAGTAGTCCTTGACCTTGGTAGTGGTATTGATTCTCGGTATGTGCGAGAAGTAGTACTTATCGGTTTCAGAGAGACCTGCCTTGTAGAAGGTTTCCAGGTAGAATCGCGCCCGAGCCGCCGAGAGCGGTAGGGTAGGGTAAAGCCTTTTCAACAGAAGCGGTCGCCAGCTTGAATTGGGATTACGCGCCCAGAAGCTGCGGATCAGCGTCTCCTTGAAAATATCGTAGCCTCCCAACACCTCGTCCGAGCCTTCTCCAGTCAATACGACTTTGAAGTTGTTCTCTCTCACCAACCCGGAAAGCATGAAAAGTGGGGTTGGCGCTGTACGCAGGATAGGCCGCTCGGTGTGCCAGATTACTTTCGGGAAAAGCTTGGCGATGTCACGATAAGAGCAGCGCACCTGGTGATGGCTGGTGTCAAGATAACCGGCCATCTGCTGTTGAAACTCCGACTCGTCATACGCTCTGTCATGAAAGGCAATAGAGAAAGTCTCAACTCTCGTGTCGGTGAAGTACTTAATAAGGGCGGTGGTGGCTGAGGAATCCAGCCCGCCGGAGAGATATGCCCCCACCGGCACATCAGCCCGCAACCGCAGACGGACGGAATCGACCAGCAGGGCATGAAGCTCCTCCGCCCACGAAGAAAGGGACCGCTTTTGGTCGAATGTTTCAGGAAACTCCATTGACCAGTAACGGTTGCTGCTGATTTTTCCGTCTCTTACCTGAAGATATGTTCCGGCTTCGAGTTCGTTGATATTCTCAAAAGCGGTCCGGGGCGGTGCTGTTGTCCACCAGGTAAAAATCTCATCGAGTCCCTTGAAATCAATCTGTCTGGAAATCGTGGGGTCACAGAAGATGGATTTGATTTCCGAGGCGAAATAGAAACGTCCGTTGTGGGTAGTATAAAAAACAGGTCGGATTCCCAATCTATCCCTGGCAATGAACAAGGACTCGTCCCTTTTGTCGTAGATGGCAAACGCAAACTGACCATTGAAATAAGAGAGGCACTGCCTCCCCCACTGTTCGTAGGCGTGGATAATAACTTCGGTATCGGATTGAGTGCGGAACCGGTGGCCTGCCTTTTCCAATTCGGGGCGAAGCTCAACATAGTTGAATATCTCACCGTTGAATGTCACCCAAACGGATCCGTCTTCATTGCACAATGGCTGGGAGCCACCTGCCAGATCGATAATCGATAGGCGAGCCTGCCCCAGCACGCACTTGTCGTCAAGATAGGCTCCAAATTCGTCCGGGCCACGGTGGCGGATCTGGTTCACCATGCGGCCGATCAGCTCACGATCCGGTTTCGCTTTTCCGTGTAGTTGAAAATATCCAGCAATGCCGCACATGGAATTAACTCTTCTCCGCTTCTCTTGATAATTGACGGGGCTTATAACACCATCGCTGTAACGTCTCTTTCTCCTGTTATGGGGGAGTGAAGCTCAACTCCAAGGGTCCCCCAGAGCTTTCATTGGTCTTGTTCGTCCTGAAGCACGGGGAGCTTGAGCAGGTATGTGGTTTGTCCCGGCCGTGTTTCATTCCTCTTCATGTCTGACAACGCCAAGAGTATTGACATGACGAGTCTATCTTGGACAACACAATAGACAAATACGTAAGTTAAGTCAAGCGGGAACAGGGCGTAGCTATCTTATTGTCACCACGAAGTTTAGCCTTGACAACCCCTTGAACTGTAGTATCTTAAAGAACAAGAAGGGATTGAACGTTCGGCCCGCTGCCGGCGTCTATGTAAGAGAAGAAACCTGTTTGTCCGCTTCTTGTTACACGAGCGCAACTATGTGGACAGAAACCATGAAAAGAACTCTATGGCAGCTATCGGCAATATTTATCCTGTTTCTCCTGGCTGGCGGGGTTTACAGCACGCACCGACCGACCGGCCCGGTGCCGGGTAGATTCGTTGTTAAGTTAAGCAGGAAAGCCAATCCCAACCGGTTGGCGCAAGCCCTGGCCAAAGAAGATCGCTTGGAGAGGCTGTCACTGCTGGAGGTCAAAAGCCACCTGACGGGTAGTGAGGAGTTGGCCCAATTCTATGTCTTCAGCAGTTCGGCCCAAGCGCTTTCAATGGCGGACGTGGTGGCCATCCTGGGTAAAGACAATGTGGAGTATGTAGAGCCGGACTACTACCTGGAGTTCTTCGGCTGGCCTGCTGACTCGCTGTTTTCTTACCAGTGGTACCTCAGCAACAACGGCCAGGATTACCTGGGCATAGTGCGTGTGCCGGGTTACAACAACGATTACCAGACTTTCAAAAATGGCACACCCGACAAGGATGTTCGACTCGTGCACCAGTACGATCATCCGCCATCGGAAACGACCAAGGTAGTGGTGGCGATCGTCGACTCCGGCGTTGACCCTACTCATCCGGAGCTTCAGGGGAGGTTCTGGAGAAACGCGGATGAAATCCCCGGCAATAGCGCCGATGATGACCACAATGGCTTTGTTGATGATACTGTCGGGTACGATGTTTCCGGTGACGTAGTAGATTATTTTAATCCTGTCGGGGACAATGACCCCACTGACCACTATGGACACGGCACCCACATTGCCGGTATTGTTGCAGCCAATGCCGATGGCCACGGCGTAGTGGGGATCGCACCCCAGGCTCAGATAATGCCGGTCAAGATTTGGCCGAACGCTTCGTCCTCCGTCGGTGCCGCCGGTATAATGTATGCAGTCAATTCTGGCGCCCAAGTAATCAATATCAGTTGGGGCACGCCGTTTGAATCGAGCGTTTTGAAAGAAGCGATAGACTTTGCGCGCCACAACGGGGTTTTAGTCTGCATTGCTCCCGGCAATACTGGCGATAATAGCAGATATTTCCCCGCTGCTTTTGACTCTACCTTTGTCGTGGCAGCCGGCAACTCTGACGGTTATGAGACAGATTTCTCCACATACGGCGCCCACATCGACATCGTCGCACCTGGCCTAGATATCCTTTCGCTCCGGGCGGCGGGAACCGACATGTATGGCGATCTCGTGACTCAAGAACCAGGCGTGCGGATTGTTGGCGATGACAGTCTGTACTACCTGGCAGACGGCACCTCAATGGCCGCCCCTATGGCTGTAGGAGCGGCCGCCTTGATCCTGTCGTTCCGGCCCGATTTGTCTCTGAGCCAACTGCAAGAAATTCTTCTTTACGGCGCTACCGACCTGGTCGACCCGCGCAATACGGGGGACACGCTGATAGGACCTGATACGATTTCCGGTTATGGATACCTTGATATTGACTCCTCGCTTTTCCTGCTGCAGCATGGCGGTCTGCACATTGTCGAGCCGGTTCACCGGGGTAGATACACCGGTAATTTCCAAATAAGGATCGCGCCGGTGGCAGGCTACACAGGAAGTTGGCAACTCGATTACTCGGTGGGACTGGGTTCTCAGGACTGGCAACTCCTGGCCAGTGGCGTAGGTATTCCTGCCGACTCATTGGCCTACATCTTTTCTGATCCAACGGTACAAGGGTACATCAATTTGAGACTCACCGACAAGTTTGGATCGAGCCAGATCATTAGCGTTGTTCACGTAAGGCAGAACCAGGTAGAGATCACAAGTCCCGTATCTGGGCAGGAGCTTGAATATAACATAGCGATTCAAGGCTCCGTATACGGGCCTGATCTTGATTCCATGGCCATCTTTTCCAGCTACGAAGGGGGCTCGCTTAGGCACCTGTTTTCGTCCACTGGAGAGTTCTTTGATTCTCTGATGTATATCTTGTCAGTATCAGGCTCGGATACGGGTAGTTTTGCTATCCGCCTTTTGGGATACTTTGCCTCGGATTCAATTGCTGATACGGTTTCGGTTGAGGTGAAATCCGCGTTTGCCACTGGCTGGCCACAACCACTGGGAGGACGGGGAGCCATGACGGCGGTCTGCTGTGACCTGAACCATGACGGTATCAAGGAAATCGCCGTAGGGACATCTAATGGCCTGTTTCTGTTTTATGGGAATGACGGTACGATTGTGGATGGCTTTCCGGTCCTTCCCGAGAGGGACATGCGATCCGTACCGGCTATCTATGATGTCGACCGGGACGGAGAGGACGAAATAATCTGTACTAATGACAGTAGCATCTGTGTTTTCAAGTACGATGGTTCATCTGCAAACGGCTGGCCGCAGGAATGCACTACCGGGATGATTCCATACGAATATGCCTATCCCAGCCCGGTTGTCACACAGCTTCGCCAGAATTCTCCCTATGGTGCCACCCCCGACTCAGGTATTCTGATCATTAACAAGATAGCGCAAATCCTGGCCTATCGCTTTAATGGCGACTCGTATTTTTACTCTACGGGCGGTTTGTTTGCTAAGCTGGATCCCCGGCTGTCCGAGTCGTATGGGATAGGTGGCAACACCTCGCCATTTGTCACTGCGACTAACCTCACCGGTGACGACCTTTTTGAAGTCGTGGCCAGCTATACTTCCCCTTATCCCTACACCGGTCTGGGTGTTTTTCAAGGCGCCAACGGGCAGGCGAAGTTCGACGATGAACCGGTGGTAGAAAGGCTCTGGAGTGTATATGGGACCGTGCTGGCCGATCTTAACGGCGATCTCCTTCCTGAGATTATTACCAGCGGCTACGACACTATCGGGGTCCCGCAAATATGGGCTAAGACTATGGGTAATATTGATCTGCCGGGTTGGCCGGTTGCTATACCCGCCATTACCAGCTGGATTGGTTCGTATCCGACCGCGGCAGACCTTGACCTCGATGGTACCCCTGAGGTTTTATGTACCTTCTTTGAGTACGACATCAGCGCCTTGTATATCTTCAAAGCCGACGGTACGCCGTATGTTCAGCATGAGGGCAGGCCGGTGGGGGAAGCCTTCCTGGAACCTGTAACATTTGGAACACCCGTCGTAACCAACCTTACAGGGGATGAGTATCCGGAGATTGTAATGCGCTCCGGATATCTTCTTCCCGGTACCGGATCGGAGAAGGTGTATATTCTTGACCACATAGCGCAGCCTCTGCCGGGCTGGCCTATTTCCACACCGGCGCGGTGGGGACAGGTGATTTCGTCATTATATGCTCCTCTGGTTGATGATGTGGACGGTGATGGACTAGTTGAACTGATTCTGATCAGCGACGACAACGAGCTGCTGGTGTGGAACTTCGACGCTTCCGTCGACAATGGCCGCAACACCGGTCGCTTCCTGATGGACAATTTCAACAGCAACGTCCTTCCCCCGCAAGTCCCAACCGGCGTCGACGATGAGTATCCCACCCTGCCGACAACTATGGCACTGTACCAGAACTACCCCAATCCGTTCAATCCTGCCACCACGATACGTTTTGATCTACCTGCTCGCTCGGCGGTCAGAGTGGATGTCTTTAATATCCTTGGCCAGAAGGTGGCTACAGCTGTCGACCGGGAGATGAGAGCCGGCAGGCATGAGGTCGAATTTAACGGTTCGAAATTTGCCTCCGGGATATATTTCTATCGCCTAAAAGCCGGTGAGTCCATCCAGACGAGAAAGATGATGCTGATAAAGTGAAACGCCTCTCCGTTGCGATCCTGCTGGTGCTTTTTTGTGCCTC
The DNA here is from genome assembly GCA_964416195.1 of uncultured Ignavibacteriales bacterium. Lineage (GTDB taxonomy): Bacteria > Zixibacteria > MSB-5A5 > GN15 > FEB-12 > CAYQDB01. The sequence goes on along the minus strand of CAYQDB010000015.1, from coordinate 30,537 downwards.
CTTTGCCAACGCAAGGCTGGCCGACGGACCGGACCACACCATACTGTGGAACCAGTTTACGGCTATCACCATGATTGACAGCCTGGCCGTGGGCATTGCCCCGGGAGCGATTATCGTCTGCCGGTATGATGATTCCCTGCTGTCGTTCGTGCCGGTAAACCTCCTGCTTGTGGAATTCGACCCCGTGTCCTTCAAAAAGGCCGGCACAATTCTGATGATTAAAACCTCTGACAACATGATCGCTTTTTTCGATCTGAGCGCTTTGCCGGAGTTGACTTATCTTGGGACGGTTGATCCTGGAATTGCCTTCGCGGATTTCGCTCTGTATGGAGAAAACCTGTATCTGTCTTGCTGGTTCGACGGCGTCTGGAAGTTTACATTGGACAATTTCGGTGACGCGGATTTCGTGGATTCCAGCATGACCGGCATCCTCATGACGCAACTGGAGGTAGACGGGGACACATTGTATGCGCTTGACGAGTACAATGGTATCCTGCGCTACGACTTAGCGGGGCAGGGATTCGGCGAATTCATTGATTATTTGTGGATTCCTTTTGAGGCCACTTCGTTTCTGAAAACGGAGTCACTGGTGATTATCACCACGGCTACCAGTGGGGTCCTTTTAGGTGACTTCGGACACGCCGGCTCAGGCATTGTAGATTCCATCGTCGGCATTGACAATCCCCTGAGAACCCTTGTAACGGACACCTTATTTGTCTTTCTAAACAATCGTTTTCTGGACGTAGTAAACCGTAATAACCCCGATCAGCGCCTGTCGGCTCCCATACTTGACTGCCGGATTGATGGTGACCTCTTCATGTTCCAAGGTAAGCCTTGCCTGCTGTTGCCCCGAACAGAGGGAGGTCTGTTGCAGTATGACGTCAGCGACCCCAACTATCCCACGCCCGGGTTGTATCGGTCCGGCCCGATAAATGACCTCCTGTTATACCAGGGTAAGCTGTTCACGGGTGGTGTGAGCAATCCGATCGACGTGTTCTCGTTTGATACTTCGGCTACACCTGATTTCGGATACACTATGTACAATGGGTTAAGAGAGGTATCAGCGATCGATCGCAACGGAGATTCCCTCGTCATTCTGTACTCGGGACTGAGTAAGGTCGCTTTTATCACGGGAAGTTGCGATCCGGACTCCTTCTATATTGAAGGTTCTATTTTCATCAACGACACCACCATCACGGACATTCAGTACCTGAACTGCAAAATCGACACAGTGCACCCCATGCTGGCGGTTGGAGAAACAATTATCCGAGCCTTCGCAGTCACTGACTCCTCGGGTATCTATCTTGCCGATACCTGGAAGTTTGTCGGTCGGATTTCATCGGTCCTGGTGCAGGACACGCTCCTATTTGTCTCGACAGAGAAGGATCAGCTCTGGATTTGCCTCATAAGTGATTCACTCGACATATCGCTGCTGTCAATAATCGATTTCGCGAGTCGACCACAGGCTATGATGATAGTCGATGGGCGACTGGTAGCGTTTGCGCGGAACGATATGTTTGTTTTTGACTACTCCGACCCGGAGTCTCCGATACGGGATACAGTTATCACACTGCCCGTCCCGGTGCTGGGTGCAATCAGACGGGATAACAAGCTGTACACGGTAGGACCGCTCGGTGTCGGTATCTATGATCTCGACGGTGTCATTCCCGAGCTAGTGGAGTGTGGAGGGCGCCCGGGCTCTATTCTGGATGTTGAAGGGAATGTTTTGGCAACCACAAACGGTGGAGCGATACATATTTATCGCCTTTCGGAGGATGCGCAGCCAACTCCTCCGCCTGAACCGCTACCGTACAGTTTTGTCCTATCTCAGAATTATCCAAATCCCTTTAATTCCGGCACATCGATAGATTACAGCCTTCCGACACCATCACGGGTTTCTATTGTTGTGTACAATATCCTTGGTCAACGGGTCATCACATTAGTTGATGAAGAAAAACCGGCTGGAGATTATACCGCCCACTGGGACGGCTCCAATCGCTCCGGAGACCACGTTGCCAGCGGGGTTTATTTCTACCGGTTAGAGGCCGCAGACTTTATCAACTCGAAAAAAATGATCCTGCTGAAATAGATCTGATCACTACTCACTATCTTTCTAACTTTCACATGAATTTATAGTTGAATAGATTTATGGGCGTGTTGAAAAACATAACAAGTATCATAGCGAGGAGTCCGTCTTTGGCGGACGACGTGGCTATCTCGTTGGCATTCGATATACGAGATTGCCACGTCCGCCTGCGGCGGACTCGCAATGACCAGGAAGGTACTTTTTCAACATTCCCTTATATCTACTTCGCGTAGCTGTGATGCCTGTCCCCGTTGATGGCTCGAATGGGATCAAGGGACGACGCAAGGTTGCCCCCTATGCAAATAACAAGATTCGTATCAGTGCAATCACAAAACGAGATCACAAAGCAATGCGGGTGCTATTGCTGATCGCCGTTTTGGCTGTGTTCAGTTTTCTGAGTTTTTCTTGCAGCCTTGGCTTGCCGTTCGTAATAGCGAAGGTCCATTTCGTAATAGGTTCCCCTTCTCTGTGGGTCGGCTGAGTTGTCGAGGATAATCGGGATAGCCTCCGGATGGTCACCGGGTTCGGAGGAAATCTGCTTCACAGCCTCATAACTGGTTGGGTAGAAAACAGCAGTGAGGATGTGATCCCATGTTTTCGCCTCTGCCGGAATGGGATAAGAGGCGCGGCCTTCCATACGGAAGGTGTATGTCCCTGCTGTTTTGTAATAGGTTCGAGTTACATAGACCGGAAAGTAATTAGTCGAAGTGTTGACATAGCCACCCAGTCCGGCCACCGTATAATACGGGTAGTTAGAGCCGCCGCCCTCGTGTTCGTCGACTTGCACTAAAGCGGTATTGGCACCGGTTGTACCGCTCAAAAGGACATAGCATTTGCCATGAAGCACTATGTAACCATCAGTGGGAATGGTTATCTTAATCGTTACCAGGTCGGCCATTGAGCCTGTGGGTAAAGGAATCAGAGAAGCATTCGCCTCTACCGCAATTCCCGGTTCATCCAACATCTCTTCGGCATTGATTGATGAATCTGGCAGGACTACCGCCTTGTTGCCGACAGCCTCACCACGCAGGATCAGAGCGGCTTTGCCTTCATGGTCAAATATAGAGACCTGGTGGCTGTCGGCAAAGGTTCTTATCGCGAGTGAGTCATTGGCGTCAGTTACACGCAGCCCTGCAGCCGTCTTGGCGTAAGGGACACCGGAAAGGCGCGTTCTGGGAATGACGGTTTCCCCCACGACGATCAATTGAAGGTACAGCCGGTCGTTATCTTGGAACAACCACCGAGGTAATGGCACAAGCGACCCGAGTTGATGTGAAAACATTCCGTTGTGGGTCTCTATGCTTGAGCCCTCTTCCCAGAGAACGGGTCCGCCAGTTGAATCAGCGTAGATGGCAAAGATCACCGAGTAGGAAGAATCGGGTACGGCAACTCCGGAGGAGTCGGTAAGCCGCCCCTGGTAGGAAATAACGTTGGGTGCAGCCTGCACTGGCGTTACACAAAGAGCTGTGAAGATGAATGCAATTACCGGAACAGCTACCCAGCGTATACTCATTATGCGTGATGCTCCTTTCCGTGTATGACACCCGGCGGTTTGGTGTGTCCCACTCCGGTAATATCGGTGATTTCGGTCAATTCCGCAACCGGTAGCTGGTTGGTATCGCCAGATGCAGCAGAAAGCTGGGGAGATTGTGCATGCCACCCTAATGGCGACTATACCCCTTCCGGTAGGGCCACCATGCGGTCAAGCTCCTGTGGGATGTCATTCTTGTCGAGCATACGGACAGATATGGTTGTCCGCCGCCGATCGGTAGATTTCTCGGCGACATAGTGGTGGTCGGCCAGGCGTGCTATCTGGTGTAAGTGGGTTATAACAATAACCTGGCAATCCTCCGACAGCTTCTTGAGCTTTTTACCGACCTCAGTGGCTGTTTGGCCTCCGATGCCGGCGTCGACTTCATCGAAGACCAGCAGCGAGTGCGAAAGCTGACTGTATCGCCGTTCGGCTGACTTAAGAGCCAGCAGAACGCGTGAAATCTCTCCACCCGACGCTGTTTTGACCAGCGACCTCAAGGGTGCACCGGGATTGGCGGAAAAAAGGAAGCGTCCTCTTTCAAGGCCGTATACATAAGGTCTTACCGCCCGGCCATTGATAAGAATGCCCCCGGCATCATCATCCTCATAGAGGAATTCGAACTCAAAGTTGCAGTTGTCAATTGCCAGCTCGTTCAGTTCGCTGATAACCAGCTTGCGTAGGCGACTTGCCGCCCCGCTGCGGGCTTCAGAAAGAGCGACCGCCTTCTCTGAATACTTCTTGTAGAGCCGGTCATTCTCCTTTTCCAAACTGTCTATAACGCTATCGGTGTCAGGTCGATCTTTCAATTTCTCGTTGATTTCCGTCAACGTTTTCAGTACTGCTTCCTCGGAGCCGCCGTACTTCTTCTTCAGGTTGTAAATCTCGTCAAGGCGCAAATTGATTTCCTCGATGCGTTGCGGGTCGTCTTGAATTGTTGACCCATATTGCTCCATGAAGCGGCGCATTTCCTCGACCTGGAACTCGATATCGGCCAGCGTTTCCATCTGCTTTTGCAGGGAGCTGTCGATAGCGGCCATTCGGTCAAGCTCCTTTCGCGCCAGGATGAGAAGCTCACCAACAGAGTTCTCCTCGGCATCAAGGGTTTTCCTGACCATCTCGGCTGATGCCATCAGGGTTCGGGCCGAGTCCAGGATCTTCCGTTCATTGACAAGCTCTTCCTCTTCGCCGACCCGGGGGTGTCCCTTTTCAATCTCATCCTTCTGAAATAATAGCAGTTCCCGATCCCGTTTAAGCTGTTCGCGTTTGGCCTTGATGTTATTCAACTCGGCGAAGACTTTCTGCCATTCAGCAAAGACCTGCGCCACTTCCTCACGTAGCGGCTCAAGTGAGGCAAACCGATCCAGAAAAGCTAGGTGGTTGTCTTCGTTCATCAGCATCTGGTTGGCGTGCTGGCCAAGAATCTCAGCGATCGGGGTTGTGACTCTCTTCAGGGAAGAGAGAGAGACCTGCCTGCCGTTGATCTTGGCTTTTGACGTTCCATCAGGGGAGATCTCGCGATAAACCTCAATCTGGCCACCATCACTATGCGATCTTGGTCCGTGCCGGGAACCATCCAGCCCAGAGGACAGATCGAAGGAGGCAGTAACAGCGGCAACATCGGCGCCATGGCGGACAAATTCCCGGTCAGCGCGTTCACCCAGAGCAAGAGCAAGAGCCGTAACAATGACCGACTTACCGGCGCCGGTCTCGCCGGTGAGGACCGATAGTCCCGGTTCCAACACAAGCTCGGTATTATCAACAAGAGCGATATTTCTAATTCTGAGTTTAGTCAGCATACAGGCCGTGGTCTTTCATTTCTTGGAGAATGCGCTCTGCCGTCTTGTGATTGCCTTCTGCTTCCGCTCTGGCAAGCTCCTTTCTCAACCTGTCCCTGATCCGCTTCTGTTTCTTATCGATGATTTGCTTAACCAGCTTTCTTGTTTCCCCCTCGAGTTGCCGGGGGTCCCACTCAGTAGACGCTATCTCGGTCACCAGAGAGGCAAACTCCGGGTCCTTGGCATTGTCCACGAGAACCTTGACATCAACCACACCAGCCGCCTGATATTGATTGATCACCGCACTATACACTCGGGCAAGGTCGTTTGACTCAAAATCATCAGGAGAAATCTTTTCGAAGATGCTGTCGATGGAGCCTGGGTTGTTGAACAACAGGGACAGAAAACCGATTTCGATAGGACTATGTTTTCTCTTTTGTACACCATTATGAATCTCGGTTCCCCCGCTTGGCACCGGAGCTTTCTGGAGAAGCTGAACATCGACGCCGAGCGCCTCGGCCGCCTCGGTATAATAGAGACTTCGCCGGGTGGGGTCGCTGATTCTGCTGCCGAGAGTGGCCAGCTCCTTGACTAGCCGTTCTTTGCCGATTATACCAGAGGCTCCAACGTCAATGTCCTTGGTGCGAAACCGGATGAAACTAAGAGCATCGCTCTGTAGCTTCTCAATCCCGTCCCGACCTTGTTTGCTTGCTATCGAATCAGGGTCTTCGCCCGGGGGTGAGACAACTACCTTAACCTCGAGACCAGCCTCGAAAAGAGAGTCAACTGATCGGAGGGCGGCGTTCTGCCCGGCGGTATCGGCGTCAAAAAAGAGGTAGACCTCATCGGCGAAGCGTGCCAGAAGGCGCGCCTGATGCAGCGTGAAGGCTGTGCCGGAGGAGGCTACCACGTTTTTCACCCCTATCTGCCAGAGCGAGATGAAATCGAAGTATCCCTCCACAACGAACACGGACGCAGGCGAGCTTTGCCTTATATAGTCCTTTGAGAAGTTGAGGCCATATAGAATGTTCCCCTTCATGTACAGCGGCGTCTCCGGCGAGTTTACATATTTGGCCGGTTCACCTTTTTTCAGGGTCCTTCCCCCAAAGGCGATCGGTTTCTGACTCAGGTTGAAGATGGGAATCATCAATCGCTGCCGAAAGCGGTCGAAGTAGTTGCCTTTGCTTTCGGAACGAATGGCCAAACCTGCCTTTTCTAAATCCTCAGCGCTGAGGCCCTTGGTCGCAGCGTATCTTATCAATCCGTCCCACGCTTCTCCCACCAGGCCAAGCTTGAACTGCACAATGGTCTCGTCGGTGATTCTCCGCTTTCCTCTCAGGTAGCCATCGAGAACCTGCCTGTACTTCGGCTCGAAAAGGAGCTGATGGAAGTACTCAAGGGCAACCTGGTTGCCATAGCTTATGCGATCGAGGTATTCACGTTTGACATCGGAGCCAGTCTCTTCGCGGATGGTGATATTAGCTTTGCGAGCGAGGTACTGGACGGCCTCAACGAATGACATCTTCTCGTGTTCCATCAGGAAAGTGAACACCGTGCCGCCTTTGCCGCACCCAAAGCAGTAGTAGAGTTGCTTGTCCGGAGAAACGGAAAACGAGGGAGTCTTTTCCGTGTGAAAGGGACAGAGAGCGACAAATCGGCGGCCCTTCTTTTTCAGCCTGACGTATTCCCCGATAATCTGAACGATATCGGTGGCCTGTCGCACCTGTTCAACCGTTTCGGGAGGGATCATTCTACTCTTTCAGCTTTGCAATCGTCACGCCGGCGCCCCCCTCGTTCCAGTCACCGAGTCTCACAGAGATCACCTCCGGGTGGTTTTTCAAGTAGTGGGTAAGCGAACGGCGCAGAGCTCCGGTTCCTTTACCATGGATAATATATACCTGGCTGAAACCGGACACAACGGCCCGGTCGAGGAATCTCTCCAGACTCTCCAGAGCTTCTTCAACCGTCATGCCGCGCAGATGAATCTCCGGTCGCTCGGCTTCGTTCACGGAGTAGCTGCTGACAGCCGAGCGTGCCGGTTTCCCTTTCGTGGGCGGAGTTATCTTCCTGAGATTTCTCAGTGCCACGGTCGTGAGGACCGTTCCGACCTTTATTTTCGCGCGGTCGTTGCCAAGCAACTGCTCAATCTCGCCCTGTTGTTTCAGGCTGAGAATCTCTACCATATCACCCTCGTGGAAGACAGAGCTGCTTGGTTGCTGCCGTTCCAGACCGGACTGGAGCCGCTTTATTTTGTCTTGCCGTCGCTGAAGATTATGGTGGAACTCCTTGACTGCCTTCTTTGAGGCCTGAGATTTCCTAATATCGGCAACCAGCTTCTCGATCTCCTTACGGGTCTGTTCAAGAAACTCCTGTGTTTCTGCGAGAGCCTTTTTCTTTTGCTCCCGGACGTCTGCATTCAACTGGTCGGATTGAGTGCGGTAGTGTTCTTCCAACTGCCTGGCCTTGGCGAGGCGTTCGGTTAGCTCCGTTCTGTCCTGCTTGAGTCGGGCTAACTCGGCCTCGAGCGATGCGATGAGACCATCCAGTGACTTCTCACCGCTGCCCACCAACGACGAAGCCTCATGGCAGATCTCTTCGGGTAGACCAAGGCGGCTGGCGATCTCAACGGCATATGATGAACCGGGGATACCGAGATGAAGCCGATAGGTGGGAGTCAGCGTCTGGCGATCAAACTCCAGGGAGGCATTTTCTATCTCGGGATACTCCGTGGCCAGTGTCTTCAACTGCGAATAGTGCGTGGTAGCAAGCAGCTTAGCTCCCTTCTCGACTCCATATAGGATAATGGATTCGGCAAGGGCACAGCCCTCTTTGGGGTCGGTGCCGGCGCCAATCTCGTCAAACAGCAACAAGACCTTGTCCGAGGCCCCAGCCAGGCCGTAGATGATATTCTTCATGTGAGATGAAAATGTGGAAAGAGACAGCTCAATTGACTGTTCATCCCCGATATCGGCAAAGAGGTTGTCGAAAACGCCGACTGTCGATTTTTCGTCAGCGGAGATATGCAGGCCTGACTGCGCCATCAGGATCGACAGGCCAACGGTTTTCAGCGTGATTGTCTTGCCTCCCGTATTGGGGCCGGTCACCAGCACTGCTTGTCGGCTGCTGTCCAGGCCGATAGTGGTCGGCACTACTTTCTCGGCATCCAAGTACTGGATAATCAATAGGGGGTGGCAGGCCTTTACCAGTTCAAAGGCCGGTTCATCTATTATTGTTGGTTGGCTCCCCTTTATCTCGTTCGAGAACTTGGCGCAGGCGTAGATGGCATCGAGCTTACCGATAAGTCGGGTGTTCTCCAGCAGCGCCTCGGAGCGGGTCGCAATCTCAGCCGTGAGCGCACGAAGGATGCGGTCCAATTCAAGCCGTTCCTCTTGCATCAGCAGGTTTATCCGGTTGTTCAGATCGACCGTCTGCTCCGGCTCAACATACAGGGTGGCCCCGGACTGGCTACGATCATGAAGGATACCGCTTCCGGAGCGGTACTGGCTGGTGGGAATTGGAATCACATAGCGACCGTTGCGCATCGTGATCACATCATCCTGCCACCCTGGCTGTTTCTGATGACTGGAGAGGATGTTTCCCAGACGGACGATGATCTTCCGCTTACTCTCCGCAAGTTCAATACGGACGCTCTTGAGCTTGGAGGAGGCGCTGTCTTTGATCTCGCCCTCTTCGTCGATAATTCGGCGAATCTCTTTCTGCAACTCCGGGAAAGCCCGCACTTGCGTTATGTACTCTGTGATTGTCGGGAACTTGACTCGTCCCTCTTTGTCGTAGCCGTGGATTTCGATAGAGACCTCGACAAGCTCAAGAATCAGCAGAATCTCTTTCGGCTCAAGAAAAATCCCTTCTACCTGCGATTCTTCGAGCAGCTCCCGGCAGTCTTCCAACCGATAAAGCGGGAAAGCCAGGCCAAAGTTGATGATGTCCTTCATCTGGGAGATTTCGTTCAAGCTCTGCTCGATCTGCTGCCTGTCAAACAGTGGTTGAATGCGACCGATTTCTTCCCTGCCGAACGGAGTGCGGCACTTGCCCTCGATCAGTGAAATAATTTTGGGGAACTCGAGTGTTGTGATAGTGTGTTCGCTAATCATTGCCATGCCGGATTGGTTATTGTTGTTAACAAAAAAGCCGACCGAAGTCGGCTTTAATATACGCAGGAAAAAAGAGATTCAAAACCAATTTAGGTGCCTCCCAGGCCGGTGTTGAAGAACCGTCGCATCTGCTGTAACGCTCGATATACATCAACCCGATCCTCATCCGTAGAATCTCCCAGCGATTTGCCTTTGGACTGGGTTACCAGGAGGGTGCGCTCGATTTTCTCCATAAAATCCGGACTCTGGGGATGAATTGTAGCTGTGCCCTCATATATCAGGGGGATGGTCTTGGCCACCGCCGGTCCGAAAAACGAGGACTCAAACGAGCTGTAGAACTGGTCAGGTAGCGGCAGTAGGAATACCAGGAATGTCAAAAAGCCGATTGCCACCCAGCCGCGTAAGAACCCAACTAGTGCTCCACCCATCTGATCTTTTTTCCCGATCTGTTTAACATTGGCAACCTTGTAGAATAACAGGCCAACCAGTTTGAAGACGGCATAACTGATGGCGATTAGAAAAGCAAAAGAGAGAAAAGCAGACACCAATGGCGAACCACCCAGTTGGTTATGCACCCAGATAGCGAAGTCGTCTATGTAATTGACCGAGAAGATTATCGCGACGAAAAAGACGATGAACGCCATTAACTCACGGATCAGTCCCTTTTTTGATCCCACAATGACGGAGGCCAAAAGCAATACCAATAAGATTACATCAATCCAATTCATACAAAAGCACTCCTGTACGGAATTGGTTCACTTAATCGAATATAGGGAGTTTCAAACTTTTTTGGCAAGTATTTCCGTGGCCAGTTTATTGACCAGTTTGCCGTCGGCCTGCCCCTTGATTTTGGGCATTACCAACTTCATAACCAGGCCGACTTTTTGGGGAGAGTCGACTCCAGACTCGGCAATGGCTTCACGGACGATTTCCCGAAGTTTATCCTCGTTTAGCTGTTCGGGTAGATAGGAAGTGATAATAGCCAATTCGGCCTGTTCTTTGGCCACCAAGTCTTCGCGCCCACCTTTTTGGAACTGTTCGATCGACTCGCGCCGCTTCTTGGCAAGGCTGCTGAGGACGCCAATGACGTCCTCCTCTGTCAGCTCCTCGTGCTTTTCGATCTGCTTGTACTTCAGATCAGATTTAAGGCCCCGAAGCACGATGAGCCTGTCCTTCTCACGGGCTTTCAGGGCCTCTTTTATGTCTTGGTCAATCCTCTCAACAAGAGACATAAGAGTCTAATACTCTCTTTCTCTCAAACGCCGCGTTTTCCGGCGGGCGGCAGCCAGTTTCCGCTTTCTGGCCTGAGACGGTTTTTCGTAATGCTGATGTTTCTTGATGTCCGTTAAGATGCCGGTCTTTTCGCAGAACTTATTAAAACGGCGGAGGGCTCGTTCGAATGATTCGTCGTCGCGTATTTTGACGCCGGTCAATGTTTAACACCTCCTTTCGCCGTTTTGGATTTCTCAAATACAATCCCCATATTAACTATTATATTAAATCGTCCACAACGTGTCAATGGATTAATCAGGATTTGCTGGTTTTGGAGATAGATTTGCAGTAAACAGCAATCACGCCATAGACATTGGTCGGGTCGAGACCGGCCTGTTGCCGACAACATCAGTTCATAAACCTCAGGTTCTCCGCTCCCCTGATCAGACATGAAATGATAATGGATATGGTCGATCTCCTGGCCGTAGCCGTTGTTGATAATCACCACGAAATGGTCGGTTATCCCCAGCTTTTCCGCGATCATTTTAGCGTATCTGTTTAGCATATCAAGTATCTCCGGCGGGGTCTCGTAGAAGTTTTTCGTTACAACTTTGGGAATAATAAGCAAATGCACCGGCTCACGCGGATAGTGGTCAGTGAAAATCTCGTTTTTCTCAATCGGCAAACTCACAGCTGCCAGTTTTTGATGCAGGGTCGCAAGCGAGCAGGTGGTGGTATTGGTTGTAAAGCGGCAGGGAATTTTCTTGGCTTTCAAACGTTCGTTTGTCTCGTCCGCGCCGTCTATGGGTCGTTCACTTTCATACAAAACGCTGCTGAGGTCAAGGAGGAAGCCGGAAATGTTGTTCAGAGATTTCAGGGTCACCACCTACGCCAGCTTTTCGAGCAACGCTTCGTCGATGTCGAAGTTGGAGTAGATTTTTTGAATATCGTCGTGTTCTTCCAGGAGCTCATACATCTTCAACATCGAGCTGGCCTGTGATTCCTTCTCCAGCTTGACGGAGTTCTTCGGTTGCATCACAACCTCAGCGGATACCATCGGGATCTCCTTGGCTTCAATTGCCACCCGCACTGTGTCGATATCCTCAGGCCGGGTTACGATTTCGTAGGAACCCGATTCCGCTGTAATATCTTCGGCACCGGCTTCGGTCGCGACCTCCATCAAGGTGTCCTCATAGACGGCATCCAGCTCTATTGTAATCACGCCCTTTTTGTCAAACATCCAGGCCACACAGCCGTTGGCGCCGAGGTTGCCGCCGTATTTTGATAGGATATGACGCAAACCTGCGACCGTCCGCTTCTTGTTGTCGGTGAGAACTTCCATATAGATAGCCACCCCGCCAGGACCGTAGCCTTCATAGACAACCGACTCGTAGCTAACTCCCGGCAGTTCCCCGGTACCTTTCTGAATCGCCCGTTTGATATTGTCCTGGGGCATATTGACCGCTTTGGCTGCCGCAATAGCCGTGCGCAGCCTGGGGTTGCCGTCCGGATCACCACCACCATCGCGGGCGGCGAGAGTTATTTCCTTGATATGGCGGGTGAACGTCCTGCCCCGCTCGGCATCAGTCTTACCCTTTTTCCTCTTGATTCTAGCCCATTTTGAATGACCGGACATGCGACAAGTCTCCTTTATCTTCCAAGTACACTATTCTCTTTTAGCAAACCTTCACACACTATATTAAGAAAAATGCCATGAATTGGCAAGGGGGACAACACCGGTTGTTTCAGAGCGAAAGAACAACATAGGCTTGAAACATACCGATTAGAAAGAGAAATCTGATTGTCATACAAGCGTAGACTCTTGTTTAGAGAGAAAACGCTTCACCCGCATAGTCCGTCCTGATACACATTATAGCTTATGTCTTAAACCAACAACCGGCTATGCCCTCTTTCGAATTTACACATACCGCTTGACAGGAAGGATTGGCCTGGTCCTGGAGTTTTGACTTGACATTTACACCCAATTTGTTATACTCCTTTAGATAAAGCACCCACAAAAGCATTAGGAGGTTATTATGCCTTTTATTATTCAAAACCATGGGCGCAAAGTCTTGCCGATCATTGCTTGTGTGTTGCTGATAGTTGTGCTAACTCCATTAGCATCTTACGCGGATATTGGTGACGAAAATCCACCTGTGGTAAGTATATTAGATATAACCGGTTCGCAGATAGAGCAACTGACAGTCTATGAGGATGAGACCTTCACCTTGATTTCAATAGCAGTCGGTAATGTTCCTCTTAGCTATACATGGTACTGCTGCGATCCTCAGACTGAATTAGCTGCAGGCCAAATCCTGGAATATTCTTTCGCAGAATCAGGCGATTATCTGGTCACTTCATCTGTTACTGATGTAAACGATTTGGTTGGAGAGGATCATGTAACTATAACCGTTTTGCCTATATTGACCAACGGTGGCGACATCTGCGGTACGGTGGAGCAATCTGGGGAGCTGCCGGCGGCTGGCGTGACCGTAACCCTTCTGGACTCAAACGATGAGCCGCTGGGTGATCCGGCCGTTACCGATGAAACCGGCGGCTTCTATTTCGCCGACCTGGATCAGGGATCGTACAGTGTAATGATTGTCACCCCCCTCGGCTTTACGGCCCTGCCGGGTGAAACGCAAACCGAGATAGTACCGGCAGAGCCTTGTACTGAGGTCAACTTCGAGCTTGAGCCGATCGCCATGACCAATGAATGCCGCAGTAGGGCCTACTGGGCGCATCAGTTGCATCGCGCACTCTGCAATCATCCCAAGGATTACACTTTGGAAGATTTCTCCGCATTTTGCGGGCTGATCGACGAGCATTTTAATCAGAACCCGCTTAACCCGGTAGATTACTACAGCGTCCCCCAGCCTGCCGATCAGGCGGACAGCCTGGAAGCTCTGAAGGACCTGCTGCACATGCGCTGGCACGACAGCGACGATCCTTTCCTCAAACATCTGGCCAAAGCCCAGCTGATGGCCCTGATGCTGAACGTGGTCTCCGGCCGGGTCAGCCAGACTTATGCGGTCTCGGCCGATGGGCTCACCATCAGCCAGTTGATCACTTTCTGTGATATGCTGGTTTCGGATGAGGTCGATCCGCCTCAGGGTCAGAATCTGCCCGGGTATGGTTCCCCCTGGTTCAGGTATATCTATGCCAGTTTCATGCTGGTCAAGGCCAATCACGGGCTTACCATCCCGGCCGGTATGATTCCGGAGGATGTCCTTCAGATCTTGTACAAATTATTTGAGCAGGATAATCAGCCGAATGATTTCACACTGAGCCAGAACTATCCCAACCCCTTCAACCCGATCACGACCATCTCCTTTGCTTTACCTATTGCCACTGACTATGAGCTGGTTATCTACAATGTGATGGGACAAGAAATTGTAGTGTTTACCGGACATTCCGAACCCGGGATTGTGAAAGTCGACTGGGATGCGTCTGTATATGCCAGCGGGGTGTACCTGTACAAATTGACAGCAGGCAACTTCACTGATACCAAAAAGATGGTTCTACTGAAATAGCCACCTGCGAGCTGTGTATTCGCGCTCATACTCGGCGCCGTGAAAATGGGAGATCAGACCATTCTGGAATTCGGCATGTTGACGGTACTCAACGTAGTATTCTTTGCGTCAACTTTGCTTTTTGCAGGACTGTCAACCCTCAGCTTGTTCACCTCGTGCCGGAGTTTCTACAAACCGGTGAAAATGATCGCACGAATATATGCTGTCATACTTTCATCAGCCTGCTTCGGAATGACACTGTATCTTGGCTATTGGGGGATAATTGGCTTAAGGCTGTGGGCATACTAATCGGAATTCGTTAAGAGCCATCGCGTTTATACAGTGGGTCATCAAAACCAGCAAATGGAGTTGTCTATCCTTTGGCGATCAACTATACTTATCGCATGCCGACTGTCTTCGAACGCATCATAAACCGGGAATTACCGGCCAAGATATTCTTTGAGGACGACCAAGTAATCGTTATCTCCGATCATTACCCCCGGGCTCCTGTGCACTTGCTGATAATCCCAAAAGTCGTGACGAAAAACTTCTATGAAACTCCACCGGAAACGCTCAATATGCTAAACGGATACGCCAAAATGATCGCGGAAAAGCTGGGCATCACCGACCATTTCCGAGTGATTATCAACAACGGCTACGGCCAGGAGATCGACCATATTCACTACCACTTTATGTCCGACAGGGGAGCGGAAAAACTGAGGTTTATGAACTGATGTTGTCGGCAACAGGCCTGTCTCTACCCGACCAATACCTCTGGCAGGCTGTTGAAAAAGGCCAGGAACGTTATTGCGAGGTGTCCGCATGGGCGCACGCCGTGGCAATCTCTAACTCGTTGATTCGTACAGGAGGGAGATTGCCATGCTTCGCTCATGATGGCAGGAACTTCAGTTTTTCAACACCCTGCTCGTCTTTCGAAAACGCCACTTCACCACGTCCCCGCTTTTGGTGACGTACTTATCACAGGCAACCTGCGGCATGCTATCGTTGACCGAATACAACCAGTAGGCGCCACTGCTGTTTTCTATCGAGTCAATAGCCGTAACGAATACGCCCATCGCAGAGGATTTGTATTCTACCCGATGACTGTTCCTCAACAGTTCAAACACAGTCTGTGAATCGGCACCGGCCAGTTCGATTACCATACTGTCCGACGGAACCGAAATGACCGCCGAATCACCAGCCTTACTTTGACTCAGCTCGCTCTCATTCTCAGTTCTGGAATCGCAGGAACACAGAAAGAGCGCCAACAGAATCGCTAAAAGCAGCGCCATAACCCGAGAATTGTCTGTCTTCACTCAGCCTCCAACTGTCGTATTGATCCACATTTCTCTATCTGTCAGATTGAATAAACAATTATGACAGGCAAAGCAAGACGATAGAAGCCGCAAAACAGCATTTTGCCTTGCATTCTAACAGAGGGGTGTGTTTCTTTCCGTCCATGAAGAAGGTCGGCCTGTTTCTCATAGCAGCGATCTGTTGCATGCCCGCGGCAGTTGCCCAGGATGCCTATTACTCCATTTTTACCTACACGCATACTATCCCTGATGTCGGCATCAACGATCGCTCCGTTTCGCTTCAGGCAAGTCTATACCCAGAGTTTTACAATACCCACTCCGCTGCTCGTGACATACGATGGGTAGCCCGAAACGACAGCCAGCTTGTCGCCTTCTGGTCGGAGAAGGGGGACACTATCCTTCATATTCTTACGGAGCTCTCCGGCATCGAATGGTACGAAAGCGAGTTTAATATCTATCTGGTAAGGTATTTTCCGACCCTGGGTGCTGCGGATCCGCTCATTATCCCAACTGGTGGTCTCAAAAACAGTTCCCTGATAGAAGCAGCACCCTCAGGTAGTCACATGGTACTGAATATCGTATTCCAACTTTCCAAACGAATGCTGGCTCAGACCGTCCAACCTGAGAACTCGATTTACCTGAGGATCGCCGACCATCCCCTCATGAGACCCGGGCCCTACCGACGTGACAACCTCGCCATGCTGCTGGCAATTGCCACCTCCCAGAATATCATCGGCCTTGATTCTACCTACGATGCTTACCGTTCGGCCTTCTGGGTAGCGCACACTCCCGGACGTCAGATATTCGAGACATATCTTCTGAATAAGTGGGTGCTTACTCCGGATCATACGCTGGCCGACTGGATCGCTGGGGAGCCGTATGGGTCACGGTTGGTTTCAGTCACTCGCCCGCCACGAACGCCCCAAAAAACTGCCTGGGCCAAAGGCAGGGTCTTTATCGAAGGTCTCCCCCTGAAAGGACAGCTCGGTTTTTCCGTGAAGGTCGACGAGACTAACCACCTTGTCGTTGACACAATCGATATCTATCGGCTGGCATATGCCTGCGGCTTGAAAGTCGGTGATGGAATCCGCTCTGTCAACAGTCAGGGTGTGCGAACTCACAGGGAACTGGTGCAACTGATCCTGGAAGGTCTCGAGCACGAGGGAGCCATCCTGCAAATCCTTCGTGACGATCTGCTGGAGTCAGTAGTGATCCAGCCGATGCTCCTGCTTGACATGTATGACAGCCTGTACCCTGGCGAGGAGTACTTCCTTGAGGATAGTTCGCTGCCGGTTTTTCCTGACACTGCCGACTCTGAATCAGCGGAGCCATAAGCTCTCACTATCGGCTGTTTATGGGTGACACAGACCAAGGACGTGCTCTGTCAAGTTCAAGCCACAATGTCGTTCAAAAAATCTTAGGCTCTGCTGAGAAACCGTGTTATAATGTCATCCCGTTCACTTAAGTAGAAAAAACCGTAGACGAGGTGGCAATGAAGGAACTGATTGTAAAACTCCTGCCGGAAGTAGAAGAGATTAGGGATGTCGAGCTGAGGAACAAGGTCACCGCCTGCTGGGAGGAAGCTATTGGGTTTCGTGGGTGGACCGAAGAGCTGTTGCGAGATATTCCCTTTACCCTGCTAGCGGATAACGTGACGATACCGTTTATCGACCATGTGCGGGCGGTCTGCCGGATGTGTATGGCGGCTGATGACGTTCTCTCCGAAGTCCACGGTGGAAACAAAACAACAGTGAACCGTGATTATCTTATTGCCGGAGCGCTTTTGGCCGATGTCGGCAAGCTATTAGAGTTTGAAATTGTGAAGGGCAAACCTGTGAAATCCGACTACGGCAAACACATCCGCCACCCCTTCAGCGGCGTCGGGCTGGCTTTCAAACATGACCTGCCGTCGGAAGTGATGCACATCATCGCTACCCACTCCAAGGAAGGCACCGGCGAAAAGCGCTTGCCGGAGAGCATCATCTTCCACCACTGCGATTTTATTGATTTCGAGCTGGTCAAGGATGCGTAGTGTCTTTTGTCTTGTGCTTGGGGCAGATGTGGACATCTGCCGCCCACGAGTGTAACAATCGCAAAAGGGATTGTATTCATGGCAGATAAATTCGGCTCTCACAACCAGAACTTAGTTGAGAAAATCGCCCAAAAGTACGCAGTTGGACTTGAAAAAGGACACATTGTGTCCAGCGGCGATTATTTATCTATTCGCCCCGCCCATGTGATGACCCACGATAACACCGGTGCGGTTATCCCCAAGTTCAAAAGCATCGGTGCCACTAGAATCACCAATCCTCGTCAACCGGTGTTTGCCCTCGACCACAATGTCCAGGATACCAGCGAAGCGAATCTTACTAAGTATGCCAAAATCGAAGCCTTTGCCGGTGAGATGGGTGTTGACTTTTATCCGGCCGGTCGGGGTATCGGGCATCAGATCATGTGCGAGGAAGGCTACGCCTGGCCGGAAACGATGGTGGTAGCTTCCGACAGCCACTCTAATATGTACGGCGGCCTGGGATGCTTGGGCACACCCATAGTGCGGACCGATGCAGCGGCTATATGGGCGACCGGACGCACCTGGTGGCAGGTACCGCCGGTAGCCAGGGTGGAACTACACGGCAGGCTCAGACCGGGCGTAACCGGCAAGGATATTATTATAACTCTCTGCGGTTTCTTTAACCACGACGAAGTTCTAAATCATGCCGTTGAATTCGTTGGCAGCGGCGTTGCTTCTCTTAGCATTGATGATAGATTAGCAATCGCCAATATGACCACTGAATGGGGCGCACTGGTTGGCATTTTCCCAACTGATCAAGTAACAATCAACTGGCTAAAAGAGTGTATCTCATTAGTTGAAAAACGAGGCCTGGCCGGGGTGCCGTCAGACAAAGATGGCAATGGTCAGCATCCCCGAATGAACACCAATCGCCTGAAGCAGCTTGAGGAAAACATCCTGCGACCGGACGACAATGCCTTTTATGCTAAGGAACTTGTTCTCGATCTTGGCTCCGTCAGCCCGCATGTCTCCGGCCCTGACCATGTCAAGGTTATGACGTCAGTAGCGGAAATGCGAAAGCGGAAGGTCAGGATACACAAAGCCTATCTGGTCTCCTGTGTCAATAGCCGGGTTGAAGATCTGGCGGCAGCAGCGCAAGTTGTACGCGGCAAAAAAGTCGCTAAGGGTGTGGATTTCTACATTGCCGCCGCATCGAGTGAAGTTCAAGCTGAAAGTGAACGCCAAGGCGATTGGCAGATGCTTCTGGAAGCAGGTGCAATCCCATTACCACCCGGATGTGGTCCATGCATTGGCCTTGGAAGGGGGCTGCTACAGGATGGCGACGTCGGTATCTCGGCCACCAATCGTAACTTCAAAGGACGCATGGGTTCGCGCAACGCCGAAGCCTACCTGGCTTCACCGGCGGTAGTAGCTGCATCAGCCATCGCGGGATATATCACCGGCCCGGATGACATAGAGACGATGGACATAGTGAGTGAAACTAAGGTCAACAAAAAGCCTGGCGTCGACACCGGAGCGATAACCATTATTGATGGCTTTCCCAAAGAAATCACTGGTGACCTTATCTTCTGTCATCAGGATAATCTGAATACCGATGGTATCTATCCCGGTAAATACACTTACATTGACGACTTCACACCTGAACAGCAAGCCGGAGTTGTGATGGAGAACTACGATCCCGAATTCGGCAAGCTGGTCAAAAAAGGCGACGTCTTAATAGGTGGATTCAACTTCGGCACGGGCAGCTCCCGCGAACAGGCAGCCACAGCACTCAAGTATCGCGGGATTCGCCTCGTTTTGGCCGGATCGTTCAGCGAGACTTACAAGCGCAATGCCTTGAACAACGGCTTCCTGGCTATCGAAGCACCAAAGCTGGTTCGTGACCTGAAAAAGAGATTCGGCACCGACAAACTGACTATCGCAACCGGGTGGCAAGCCACTATTAACTTCGCGAGAGCGACGCTGACTGTTGAAGGCAAGGAGTATCGTATCAGCCTGGTGGGAGCGGCGGCGCAGGAGTTGATCGTGGTCGATGGGTTGGAGAAGTGGGTGCAGGGAAAACTCTAACCCTGCTGTAGTTTGGTCTACGTATCTATGGCAATATCTGATGTGACACGCCGAAATATTGTTGACGAGGTTAGACTCCTAGCCATCCCGTGGTCGGGCCGATTGGGTGAAATCGAATTCCTCAAACGCCTCTACAATCTCCAAGAATTGCAGTCCGGGGATCCTCGGTTTGAAAATGCGGAGGGCGATATCTGGCAACACCGGGTGAGGAACTACGATTGGGACGAGGACTGGGTATGGTCAGATCCCCGCTTCGATCTTCTTCAGGGGGCTGAAGAGATATTCCTCCGCTTCCTTTCAGAGATGGTGCACCCTTTAGTACGACCGGAGCAGGAGGAGGTGAATCGATTTCTCGACATCTTTAACAGACGTCTGAGAAATGACGGCTGGGAGATCGCGGAAGAAACTCAAATTTCCGGGATAGCGATCTACGCGGCAAGGCCAATCCTGAAAGGTGAGCAAGGCCATTTGGAAGAAGCCGGAAAAGTGGCGAAGGAGCTGGATGCTTCCTACATTGGGCAGCAAATCACTCGACTGCGCGCGTCCGTTGATGATGATCCCGAACTGGCAATTGGAACCGCCAAAGAGTTTGTCGAGACCACCTGCAAATCAATCCTTGAAGAACGAGAATGTCTCCCTGAACATGACTTAGATTTTCCTCAACTAGTTCGGCTGACCCTGAAGGAGCTGCGACTTGCTCCTGACAATATCCCAGAGAGCGCCAAAGCCGCAGAGACTATTCGTATACTTCTTAGCAACCTGGGTACCGTCTCAAACAAGTTGGCAGAGCTGCGAAATCCCTATGGTTCTGGGCATGGAAAGACTGCAAGCGCTCGCGGTCTTGAAGCTCGTCATGCGCGCCTGGCCGTGGGTGCCGCTACTACATTAGCTGTATTTTTGTTTGAGACCCACAAAGAGCGAAGAAAGAATGAGCTGTAGTTGTTATTGGGTCTTGCTGGAACCCATTTTTCGAACCTTCAAACAGAAGATTGCCAACTATGGACAAAACAATCTCACGCCAAATCGCTGAATTTGCCGTAGGTCTAAAATACAAGGACCTGCCGGACAATGTCGTTAACGAAGTCAAGCGCTTTCTGTACGACTCAGTCGGCTGTGCCTATGGCGGCTATCACACCAAGGATGTCAATATCCTTCGTGACATTTACAAGGAGATGGGCGGAAAAGAAGAAGCCACGCTTCTTGCCTTCGGGGACAAGATGCCCGCTGTCAATGCCGCGCTGGTTAATTCTCTAATGATCCGCGCGCTGGATTTCAATGACATTTACTGGAAGGAAGACCCATCACACCCGTCTGATCTTATTCCGGCGGCGCTAGCTGTCGGCGAGATGGTGGATGCTTCGATGAAAGAGGTTATTGTCGCCATTGTACTCGCTTATGAGTTTGAGCAGCGGCTGTGCGAGTTTGCCGTGCCTGGAGTTCGCGAGCGCAAGTGGCACCATGCCACACTCACGCAATTCGTCTCGCCGATCGTGGCCGGAAAGCTGCTGGGTCTGTCAGTTGACCAGATGGTCAACGCTATCGGTATCAATGGCTCACACAACCATACCATTGGCTGCCCCACCGCCGGAAAACTGACCATGATGAAAAACACCGTCGACCCGATGGCCGTGCAGAGTGGCGTCTTTTCGGCGCTGATGGCTCAAAAAGGCTACACCGGCACCGAGGCAGTCTTCGAAGGGAAAGAGGGCTTAATGGACGTCTACGGCCCGGAGTGGGCGCAGGACAAACTGACCGGCAACCTTGGTGAGAAGTTCAAAATCCTCGAATGCAGCATGAAGGCCTTCCCCACCGAAGCCCTCACGCACACGCACCTGACGGCCACACTCAAGGTCATTCGTGAGAACGACATCAGCTACGATCAAATTGAGCAAGTGACGATTACAACCATCGCCCGCGCCTGCGATATTCTGTTTGACCCACACAAGTATCGTCCGGAATCACGTGAAACCGCCGATCACTCGCTCCCCTACTGTGTCGCGGCCGCACTGGTAGATCATCAAGTAACAACGCAGTCGTTCTCCGAGGAAAAGCTCAAAGATGAACGCATCTGGCAGGTGATTGATAAGATCAAGGGCGAGGCCTCCGAAGAGTTCGAAAAGATGTTCCCGGCCAAACAACCTTCAAAAGTAGTCGTGAAGACGAAAGACGGTAAGGAGTTCTCCGAGTACCTTGAATATCCGAAAGGCGACCCGCGTGAGCCGATGACGATGGACGACCTCACGGCCAAGTTCAACGCCCTGTCTGATGACCTGTTGTCTGAATCCCGTCAGAAAGAAGTCCAGGAGATGGTTTTTGCCTGTGAAAAGATCTCAGCGCGAGAGTTTATGAATGGGATAGCTGTCCAACATTAGACAACGATTATTCACGGCAGGACGAGCGGAACCAGTGTAAATATTAGTTAGTGAGGTAAGGGAATGAAAGATAGAACAAGAGTGTCAGACAGGGTTGCACAGATATCGAAATCTGCAATCCACGAGATGACGAGGCTCTCGAAAGAAGTCGATGATGTGGCCTTCCTGTCCTGGGCAAAGCCAACATCAGATACACCGCAACATATCAAGGATGGCGCCATCGCGGCTATAAAGAAAGGTTTGGTTGGCGGCTATTCAGAGAATGCCGGGCTGCTGAAGTTGCGGGAAGAGATCGTCAGGAAACTCAAACGGGATAACAACATTAACGCTAATCCTGCCCAGATACTGGTTACGGTTGGCGCTATTGAAGGGTTGTCGGCTGCCGTTATGGCCTTGATAGACCCCGGGGATGAAGTTATCCTGCCCTCCCCGACATATTCGACTCACATTCGTCAGGTTGTAATCGCATCGGGAAAACCGGTTCTTGTTCCTTCTATCGAAGAAGAAGGATTTATTTGGGACATCGATGGTGTTAAGAAGGCCATAACCGGCAAAACACGGGCCATTATGTACTGTTCCCCAAGTAACCCAACCGGTACCGTCTTTGACGAGAAGCAGCTTCGGCAACTGGCGGAGATTGCCTTAGAGAACAACCTAACGGTGATTACCGACGAAGCCTATGAGTACTTCGTCTTTGACGGTCATAAGCATTTCAGCATAGCCTCAATTCCTGAAATGAGGAAGAATGTCGTCAGTTGCTACACGTTTACCAAGACTTACGCCATGACCGGTTGGCGCATCGGATATCTCCATGCCGACGAGGAGCTGATTCCGCAAATAACAAAAGCGCATATTCCCTTTGCCATTTGTGCTCCGGTTGTATCGCAATACGCCGCTCTTGCAGCCCTGGAAGGTCCCCAGGATTGTGTGGTGGATTTCAGGGATCACTACTTCTCCGCCCGTAATGTGATGTGTGAACGTCTTGACCGTCTTGACTCAATCTTTGAGTACCACAAGCCGGGTGGTTCTTATCTTATGTTTCCCAAGATACTATTGAATGAAGGCCGGGATTCGGCGGCCTTCTGCAAGAAGCTCTTGAGAGAGGCAAGAGTGTCAACTACACCCGGTATTGCTTTCGGTCCCACGGGACAGTCGCATCTACGGCTGTCATTTTGTGTGTCTGACAAGGAGATACACAAAGCGTTTGACAGAATGGAGTCTTACTTCAAGTAGACGCTATATTGACGTGAGCCGCCAAGGACAGGACCCCAGGGATAAGATATGAATCAGCGATAGCTGATCCAAGAGCCTGGCCATTGATAAAACTAACCCGGATCATTCACAAACCCTTGTTTATTCAGTAACAGTCCGTTCGTGTGTAGTGGCGAACCCACCAGGGGGCGGACGCGGCGATGTCAGTTGTGCAACTGATGCAGCAATAAGAGATTACGGCCTCTCCGGTGTCCCGTAATGACAGCCGTGGAAAATCTGTGAATAATGCAGGCTAAGGTTTCAGCGACACCTCACGTATGGTCTTACCCTCTCAAATTGTAGAACGTCTCCATGCCGGGATAGATAGCATTGCGGCCAAGCGCTTCCTCTATGCGCAATAGCTGGTTATACTTGGCGATGCGGTCAGTGCGGCACATCGAACCGGTCTTGATCTGACCAGCCCCTGTGCCCACGACGACATCGGCTATCGTAGTATCCTCGGTTTCACCGGAGCGGTGCGACACGACAGCGGTAAACCCTGCACGCTGAGCCAAAGCGATAGTGTCCAGGGTCTCGGTCAGGGTGCCGATCTGGTTGAGTTTTATCAAAATCGAGTTGGAGGATTTTTCCTTGATACCGCGCGCCAGTCGTTTGGGATTGGTGACATACAGGTCATCACCAACGATTTGGACCTTTCCACCCAGCCGTTCGGTCATTGTCGTCCACCCTTCCCAGTCGTCCTCGGCATGACCGTCTTCAATAGAGATAATCGGATACTTGTCGCACAGAGCGGCGTAGTACTCAACCATCTCCCCAGAGGAAAGCTTGCGGTTCTCCGCTGCGAGATTATAGGTTTTTTCATTCGCGTCATAAAACTCGGTCGAGGCCGGATCAAGAGCGATCATAATATCCTTACCCTCTTCGTAACCGGAGTTGCCGATCGCCTCCATGATCACCTGCAGGGCTTCTTCGTTCGATTTCAGGTCAGGCGCAAAACCCCCCTCATCACCGACAGCCGTGTTATAGCCCTTTGCCTTGAGTACTTCCTTCAGGCGACCGAAAACCTCTGCGCCCATCTGAAGCGCCTTTGAGAAACTGTCAGCTCCTGTTGGCATAATCATGAACTCTTGCAGATCAACGTTGTTGGGAGCGTGCTTACCGCCATTGAGGATATTCATCATCGGCACTGGTAGAATCTTGCAGTTGCTGCCACCGATGTACTTGTAGAGAGGCACCCCTCGCGAGTCAGCGGCGGCCTTGGCAGTTGCCAGCGAAACACCCAGGATGGCGTTGGCGCCAAGCTTACCCTTGTTCTCGGTACCATCGAGATCGATAAGATACCTGTCAACCATCACCTGGTCGAACGGGTCGACATCGTCCTTGACCAGAGCTCGGCTAATCTTTTCGTTAACGTTAGCGACAGCCTTCATGACTCCCTTGCCGAAGTAGTAATTGTCGTTGCCGTCTCTCAACTCGACAGCTTCGTGCGCACCGGTAGAAGCCCCAGAGGGCACCACCGCTCGGCCGAGGCTGTTATCGCTTAGGCGAACCTCTACCTCTACCGTTGGGGTACCGCGGCTGTCGAGAACCTGTCGGGCATGAATCAATTGATAGTCAGCCATAATTGAATTCCTCTGCTAAACGCTTTTTCGTCAACTTATCCCCACCGGGCCCGCAGAGCAAGCTCAATGTTTCTATGGGAAGCTCTCTATACTTATCGACCGCCCCCCTACTGCATTGAGCCACCAGCAGGCTGTAACTCATAGTGGGACAACGCCAGACCGCTTGGCAGGGAATTTGTTTATGTCTTTACCTGAGACGTTCATACCTTGGACGACAGCAAGGTCAGCAGATTCGAAACGGCTGACTGAGGGCCGGCTCCGCCCGGCCCTTTTTTTGTTTTCCACCGGCCCTTTCATAGGCGCGGTTTTAACATCCATCCAACTCTCTATCAAATACCCACACGGGGATGCTTATCCCGAGCTCCGGGAGCATGCAAACTATAAAACAATAAAGGTGTGACTTGTCCAGCGTAGAGCCTGCCGTGCGATCTTGATTAGCAGCTACCGAGTAACCAGATTTCAACACGGTCTGGCAGCACCAGCAGCAATCAGGCGCGTGGTGTGTTGCTTACGCGCACATCTACTAAAATGCCCTTGATTTTCTCAGCCATTTCGTTATCCTTGCACAAACTTGGAAGACTATGGAGGTGCAATGCCAAAGATCAGGGATAACATACAAATTGGCCCCCTGAACTGGAAGATGAGAGTTAAGGTCCCCAGATTGGTGGCCAAGGCTAAAGCGGGTCAGTTTGTCATTCTCAGGGTTAACAATGAAGGGGAGCGGGTCCCGATGTCAATCGCCGGGCTGGACAAGGAGAACGGACTATTGACAATCGTGTACCAGGTGGTTGGGAAAACCTCAGCCCTGATGACTACCGTCCCGGCCGACGGCGAGCTATCCGACTGCGTTGGCCCCCTGGGAGTGCCGTCACACGTCGAAAACTGGGGCATCGCCTGCGTGGTTGGTGGCGGTATTGGCATTGCGCCGATCTATCCTATTGCACAAGCTTACAAAGAAGCCGGCAACAAATTGATTACTATCATAGGCGCTCGTTCAAAGGATATCCTTTTCTACGAAAAGGAACACAAAGCAATCGCGGATGAGATGTATGTATGCACCGATGATGGCACCTATGGGCACCACGGCTTTGTCTCAGATATAGTGAAAAAGCTCCTAGACGACGGCGTCAAAATCGGGATGGTCATGGCGATAGGGCCGGTGCCGATGATGAGGGTGCTGAGCAATCTCACCAAGCCGTACAATGTGCCTACTTGGGTTTCGCTCAACCCTCTTATGATCGACGGTACCGGTATGTGTGGCGGCTGCCGGGTTTCCGTTGGTGGCGAAACCAAATTTGCCTGTGTGGACGGCCCGGATTTCGACGGCCACCAGGTTGATTTTGACTTACTAACAAAGAGGCTGGACGCTTACAAGGAACAGGAAAGAGAAGCCATGGAGCGCTTTCTTGAGAACCCCGGCTGCAAACTTACCCAAGAGGTTCAGAAGTTCTCCTACCCTGATTAATACAACAAGCGATGTCAGATTTTTACAGCAGCATGAAACAGCATGTGTTTTCGTGAATAAATGGAGCGTGATGTGGCAAAAGACTTGAAACCAAGAGAACGGATGCAGATTCCCCGGCAGAAAATGCCGGAACAGGATCCCAGAGAGCGTGCTAAGAACTTCAAGGAAGTACCTCATGGTCTGACTGAAGAGCAGGCTCTTATAGAAGCGGAACGATGTCTGGACTGCCCGAAAGCCCCATGTGTAAGGGGTTGTCCGGTTGAGGTCGACATACCTGGATTCATTATGTTGATTCGGGAAAAGGAATACGCTGCAGCCGCCAGAAAGATCAAGGAGACCAATTCCCTGCCTGCTGTTTGTGGGCGGGTCTGTCCTCAAGAGGAACAGTGCGAAATCGTTTGCCCTTTGCACAAAAAGTATGGATCGGTGCGAATCGGGTACCTCGAGCGGTTTGTGGCTGACTATGAACGGGACAATAACTTGGTTCAGCTTCCTGAGATTGCTCCCCCGACCGGCCGCAAGGTGGCTATTGTCGGCTCCGGTCCGGCTGGGCTGACAGTCGCAGGTGATTTGATAAAACTTGGACATGCGGTGACAGTCTTTGAAGCGCTTCACAAACCTGGCGGTGTGCTTGTGTATGGCATCCCTGAATTCCGTCTTCCCAAAAACATCGTGCAGGCGGAGTGCGATTTCCTCGCGGATATGGGGGTGGAGTTCCAGAACTCCACCGTGATCGGCAAGATGGACACCATTGACGAACTGTTTGAGATGGGTTATGACACCATTTTTATCGGTACAGGCGCCGGTCTGCCGAATTTCATGGGGATTCCCGGAGAGAATCTTATCGGCATTTATTCTTCCAATGAGTACCTTACCCGCTCAAACCTTATGCGCGCCTTTGATTTTCCTAACTATGACACTCCCATCATACACGGCAAGAATGTGGCTGTCTTGGGTGGCGGCAATACTGCTATGGATGCCGTGCGCACGGCGCTCAGGCTGGGGGCGGAGAATGCCTATATTGTTTATCGCCGAAGTGAGAAGGAAATGCCGGCGCGTGACGAGGAAATCCATCATGCCATGGAAGAGGGTGTGCAGTTCCATATGCTGACCGCACCCATCAAGTACATGGGCGACAGCGATGGCAGAGTGAAGGCGATGGAATGCATCAAGATGGAACTGGGGGAACCGGACGCCTCCGGTCGCCGCCGTCCCGTCCCAATTGAAGGCTCCAACTTTACTATGGAGGTCGACCTGGTGGTAGTTGGAATCGGCAACTCCTCAAATCCCCTCATCCCCAGGACTACTCCCGGTCTTGAATGCAACAAGTGGGGGAACATCATTGCAGACGAGGAGACGATGCTGACCTCCCGAAAGGGCGTATATGCCGGCGGTGATATCGTAACCGGCGGCGCAACGGTCATACTTGCAGCGGGAGCCGGTAAGAAAGCCGCCCGCGCTATGCACAAGTACCTGATGGAACTACCTTAGGGATGTCGGGTTCACAGGGAACCCGACTTACTGCTGAAGAAATGGGTTTGTTTGGTAATTTTTAGTTTGTGTCGATAGACGGGGTCTCCGGGGGGGCGGGGTCAGAGAGGCAACGATGCTCTTGCAGGCGTTGTAGTTGGGTGATAGCCCGATGGAGCTGACGCTCGATGGCATTCTGGTAGCGGACGATCTTGAGGGTGTTGCGCGAGGATGGTAGGGCGAGAGTAGCGGGATCGGTGGCGTAGGGATACCGGCGAAAATTGCGGATTTTGTCACAGATTTCGCCGGATTCAGCACGAAGGGCGCGACGCAGGCGCCAGTACGACACGGCAATTTTCTCCACCAGCATGTCTTCCAAGATGCCGACCGGTTTGAGTTCGTCGATCAACTGCGCCAGGAGGGCATCGAAGTGGCTCCGTTTTTCGGAGCGGCTGCGGATGGGCAGGATCACGGACTTCGCTAACAGGCCATGTCTCAGTGCGTTGAATCTCACGCGCGCTTTGCCTGCGGGTGTCCGAGGTCCGGTGGAGCGCTGTGCGTTGCACCTGTTGGCCTCGAGCTGCTTCGGGCTAGTGCCTGACATAATTGTGCCTTTCTGTTACTAATAGCGCAAGGCAGTAATCAACAGAGGATTTATCGTGGATTTGCGGGGGATACAATTACCCACCTGAAAGGTGGGCCACCCAGACCTTTCTGTTAAAAATGGCGCAAGGGGGTAATCAACAGAGGATTTATTGTGAATTTGCTGGGGACACAATTACCCACCTGAAAGGTGGGCCACCCAGTCCGCAGATTAGGCTTATTCTGTCTTCGCTCTGTCTCGAATGTATTTGCTATCTCTGCCAAGGGCATCCAGAAACCTACTTCGCTTCTTGTCTGTCAAATCGGAGCCAAACGATACTTTTCGTGGTCGTTTATATGAATGGAATAGGTATAACTTCTCCTTTGCCCTGGTCATCGAAACATAGAACAAGCGTGCTTCTTCCTCTTGGTCTGATATGGGGTTTGGCATAATGTCATCTTCCAGACCAACCATGACAACCACATCGGCCTCAAGCCCTTTGGCTTTTTTCATTGTCATAAGTTGAATACCGCCAAAGCCGGTCGGTTTTGGGGCATTAAGAAGATCTATAACAGAACACATATCTTTGGCGAGTGTCTCAGGTTGCTTCCAAACCCCACTTGTCACAGCCAAGTGTTTCGCAAATCCCTCTCGCATATGTTCCTCACGACTATCATACGTTTCTGATAGTCCACACATCGATTCCCTGAGCAGTTGAAGAGGTTCTGAAAGAAACTTTTCGGACCGAATAACTTCCCAAAGGGTAGTCTTCTTATCGACTTTCTCCCATAGTTGTGCGATTTCCGTTTCAACCTGTCGACGTTTCTCTATAGTCTCTGGCTTGCAACGTTTGTCTTTTCGAGCACAGGCCACTCTAGCAGTTCCGTTATCAATTAGCGTCTCGGCGACAACTCTAGTCGCAAAGCTACTATCAGGATTCTTGACCCAGTCGAGGACCCGGCGGATCACATTTAGTCTTTTATTGGTCTCTTCAGACAGCAAATTCACAGGGCTGACGTGCGGTATCCCGTAACTGTTCAACTTGTCAGAGATAAGGGGGAAAAAATCCTTTTTGGGAGCGAGCACAAGAACACTCTTCTTCTTACTTACCGCATCTCGTGCAATCCTGGCAACCCAATGAGCCTCCTTAATCTCACTCGGAAGCTGCCAGATTCTCGGAAGTTCACCGTTTTGGACATGATATTCGAGCTCATATGGACCAGTCCATTCAGAGTAAAATGTCTTTAATACCGCTGACGCGTCGTTCATAGTATTCTCGTGGCAACGCCGGCTATGTTGTAGAGGCGGTTTGAATGCACCTGGAAAATCTTTTTCGAATTGAAGTATGAATCGCGTGTCAGCACCCCTAAAACCATAGATAGCCTGTGCATCATCCCCAACCGCGAATAGTCCGTTTCTAGAACTCCTGCTCAGTAGATCGATTAGTCTAAATGCCGCGGCGTTTATGTCTTGGTACTCGTCTACCAGCAAGTGTTCGGACCTTGTCTGGTATCTCGCGAGTATTTCTGATTCTTTCTCTAAGATTTGACACGCAAAAAGAACTTGATCGTCAAAGTCGACGTAATTGCAATTTGACATTAGCTCCCAATATTTTAAACATATGGCACACTCGATGTCTTTGCTTCCGATATCGCAGTCGCCGTGTTGCTTACACTTAAGCGCCTTGGACGATTCTTCTTCTGTGTGTCCAAGAATTAGAGATGCGTCACGATAAAGAAGGCGTTTCACTTCTTCATCTCTTAAGACTTTCAAACCAGTTTTGCGTAACCCGACGGTGCGAGGTTTCTGTTTGACGATTTCAAAGGCGAGCGAGTGAAGAGTGGAAATGTTAGGTAGATTGTCGAACGGAATGTTAAATCCTCCAACCGGATCAAGCAACTTGTTGCGCATATGTTGACTTGCATCCCTACCGAAGGCAACGACTGTAATACTTCTTTTGCTCACTCCCTGATCTAGAAGCCTCTTAACTCGGCCACCGAGAAGATAAGTCTTGCCGGCACCGGGCCCAGCGAGTACGAGCGTTGGACTATCTACGTTGGAGACAATGTATTCATAGTCAGGCATATCACATGTAATTCAACTAGGCAGGTGTGGCCGCGATCCCCGATCAGGGTCGGGGACAGGTCTGTGATCGCGGTTTACCCCA
>CAYQDB010000014.1:0-58938 GCA_964416195.1 uncultured Ignavibacteriales bacterium | reverse complement strand
CACCAAGAGGCAACTTGCATTAGCACATGTTGTCGCCGAAAGATATAACTTAGTTTTCCCCTAATTCGTCCTCATAAACTATATCCAAAGTACATAGTGTAATCTCTAAGTCATCAGGACTGACAATAAAGAGTATGCTTATGTCGATTGTGCCAGGTATAGGTCTTGGCTGAAAAAGAAAAATGGTCTCACTTGAGCTGATAGGCTTACATTTATCTGCGTATCGTGCTAAGAAATTCTTAGATGCTGACAGCATCCTATAGAAATGATGTGATTCCCCGAGACGGTCTATTGCTTCAGCAACATGTTTTTTTAATTCATCATCTACTTTGACAGTCCTTGTTTTTCTTAATAATCCCATGAGTATTCATCCTTTCAGGGACAGTTTCAATCTTCAGAATGGGTATCATCACTTATTTTCTTGGAAGGTCGTTTTTTCCTCTTCCTCCGAGTGCGCAGCTTCTTCTCACCTTGATCTTCTTTCCCGTTTTTTGAGGCTTTTTGTGCAGCACGACTTGGATACCACTCTGACAACCCCCACTTTTTTCCGACCCTGATAAAGATTTTGCTTCGGCTTAAAGCGGAATGAACTACAGCATTAAGATGTTTCGTTTCGGATAGAATCCCACCAGCCTTTATTCCCTCAGCGATTTCACGAGTTTCTTTAGGACGCTTCATTATTTGAAGATATATTTTCGCAGCTTCAGTCTTACTCATCCCAAAGAAAATATATGGACGTAATTCAGGCTCGTCCTTTGATGTCTTTCCTAAAGTTGAATCTGGACTATTTATATCTTCTACCGATTCAGCGTCAGAAGGTGAACCAGACATTGCCTTCAATTCCGCTATGGCAATATGTAATGCCTTGATCTTGGTTTCCAAAGCTGCAATTGCAGCTTGATAATCTTCTTTTTTAGTCATTTTTAACTTGCCTTTCTATTTATAATAAGTTATCTACTCATCAGTTACAGGAGGAGAGTAGAGGCCGAGGCGTCCCTCGACCCCACCTTCCTTGGTAGCCCCCGATTCAACCGGTCTTAAAAGAACCGAGGGCAACTACTCTTCTCACAACAATTCTCCTTTCTGGGGCAGCACCCAGAAGGCGGTCAACCAAATCGGTGCTGCCCCTGATTGTTAGTCAATAATAGATATTTATATCCCCCTGTGTCAAGTTTTTTCGCATCCAAGATCAAAAATAATCGTAATGGTATACTTATGGCTATTGCTGTTGGCTGAGACTGGATAAGCCATTGAGACACAATGTATTTGATGGTTATATGCATATATCAGGTATTAACAGACGTGAAAAGAAATGATGCGACTATTACAAAAAAAATTGAGCAAAATTGAAAAAAAGACTTGGCATTGCAAGAGCGGTCTTGTATATTAGGTCATTATGAATAGGTTGTCGAAAGAAAAGAGAGTAGCGGTTACCGCCGCTTTGGTGGAAGGTAATTCAATCCGTTCCACTGTCCGTATGACCGGCGTGGCTAAGAATACTGTCGTCAAGCTTCTGGTTGATGCTGGTATGGCCTGTGCAGAGTATCAAGATCGTGTACTGCGTAATCTGACCTGTAAGAAGATACAGTGTGACGAGATTTGGGCATTCTGCTATGCTAAGGATAAGAACGTGCCCAAAGACAAAGAAGGTCAGTTTGGATTCGGTGATGTTTGGACTTGGGTAGCTTTGGACTCTGACACTAAACTTGCCGTCTCATGGCTTGTAGGCCTGCGCAGTGCCGAGTGGGCTAACGTCTTTATGAAAGATGTCGCTGACCGTTTAGCGAATCGGGTACAGCTAACGACAGACGGCCTCAAGGCTTACTTGGTAGCTGTAGATGAAGCTTTTGGTGCAGATATAGACTACGCCCAGCTTGTAAAACTTTACGGACAAGAACATGCGGGCGCAGGGCGATACAGTCCGCCAAAGTGTAATGGTACAAAACGGCAGACAATTAACGGTAAGCCCGATAAGCGGCATGTGTCCACGTCTTATGTCGAGCGGCAAAACCTGACTATGCGCATGAGTATGAGGCGATTCACTCGGTTAACAAACGCTTTTAGTAAGAAAGTCCAGAATCTTGAGCACGCCGTTGCCTTGCATTTTATGTATTACAATTTCTGCCGTATCCACCAGACGCTACGAGTGACCCCTGCAATGGAAGCCAGAGTCACCGATAGGCTTTGGAATATCAAGGACATTGTGAATCTGATAGAGGAAAAAGAGTCAAAAAAATCAAACTGACCCACTACCGCCCAGTCCTATTAGTTGTCTTTTGGACGGGAGTGTTGTATATTTTTAAGATGCTTGATGAGATCGTAGATGCTGTGAGAAACTGCCGTTCCTGCGTGGTTTTGACCGGAGCCGGCATTTCGGCTGAATCAGGGGTGCCGACTTTTCGCGGCAAAGAGGGCTTATGGGGAAAATTCGAACCCGAAGAATTGGCCACTATGTCGGCCTTTATGTCGAACCCTAAGATTGTCTGGGAATGGTATAAATGGCGGCGAGAGGTTATTGGAGAAGTGAAGCCCAATCCGGGGCATTATGCCCTTTGCGACCTGGAGGAGAGCTTCGAGCGCTTTACTCTGATCACCCAGAACGTCGATAGCCTCCACCAATCCGCCGGTTCGAAGAACATCCTAGAGCTCCACGGCAACATTTACCGAAACAAGTGCGTTGACTGCAACCACCAGTTTGCAGAGGAAATTGAGATCGATCCGGATAACATACCCACCTGTCCACGGTGCGGTGGGAAGATCCGCCCTGATGTTGTTTGGTTCGGCGAGATGCTCGACTCACAGATCATCAACAGGGCCTTTTCTGAATCGGAACGAACCCAACTGTTTTTCTCGATCGGGACATCGGCCATCGTCCAACCGGCGGCAAGCCTGCCGATCACCGCGAAGCACCATGGCGCCACATTCATTGAGATCAACCCGGAAATGACCCCACTGAGCGGCCTAGCCGATTTCTACGTCTCGGCCAAGTCGGGAGAGTTCTTGCCGACACTGATAGAGCGGGCAAGACAAAGCCCGGCGCCGGGGTAGGCCGCTGAAACGCCGTTTTAGCCTCAGGGGTATAAGGAATCACAGATGTATCGCTCAGGAACATGAGATGGCTCGACGTTGTAGAAATACCATTAAGTATCTGCTTCTCCTGCTGTTTGTCATTAGCTTAGCTGGAGGCTGCGTTTACTATAATACCTTTTTTCATGCCCGACATTCCTTCAATGAGGCGGAGAGAGCTCGTAAGTCGAGCAAGTATGGACGAACGAGTATCAGGACTACCGAGTACAAGAAAGCCATCGAGAAATCACTCAAAGTAGTAGAGAACTATCCCAACTCGAAGTGGTATGATGACGCCGTCTATGTTCTTGCTGTTTCCTATTACTACACCAAGCAATACAGGAAGTCTGAGCATCGCTGCCGAGAGATACTGGCCAATTATCCAGATTCCAAATACGCCCTGGATGCTAAGCTGTACCTTGCCAAGGCAAAGCTGGAACAAAAGGAAGTGGATGAGGCCATGGAGCTGTTTGAGGAACTGTTTAAAAGCGATGCAGGTCGGGATTTCAAAACAGAAGCGGCTATTGGGTTGGGGACATTTTACTTCGAAAACAACAGATATGACAAGGCGGTGCAGTACTTCTTAGCTGTGCGCGATTCACTCGGAAATGACCAACAGGTGATTGTGGCACAAAACTATATTGCCGATGCTTACTTTCAGATGTTTCGGTTCAAGGACGCCCTTGGCGCATACCTGCAGATCCTTGGAATGGATCCAGACAACAATGATAGGTATCACGCTCTGTATCAGGCGGCTTTATGTTCCTACTGGAGGCAGCAAATTGGCGCTGGCCTTGATTATCTCCAGACGCTCATTAAGGATGAGACGTACTTTGACTCGCTGGGCGTGCTGAAACTCAAGGTGGCCGAGGGTTACGAGTACGAGGACGACATGGATCAGGCGGAAGCGGTCTATGAGGAAGTGGCTACTCAAGAGAAAAACAAGAAGGTAGCTGCCCAGGCGTATTATAATCTGGGGCTGATATACCAGTTTGACTACGATAATTTGACAAAAGCAAAAGAGTACTACGATAAAGTTATTGAACTGGATCGTTCATCAGAGATTGGACAAGATGCTCTTCAGAGATCTTCTGATATCGGAAAACTTGAGACCTTTGCCCGCACCTTTGAGATCGATTCCACAACAACCCAGGATGCAATAGATGACGCCGCCTACACTCAGTACCAACTGGCCGAGCTGTACTGGTTGAAGCTGAACAAGCCGGACACGGCAATCTTAGAGATGCAATATCTGGTTGATTCGTTCCCAACAGCTTATGAGACGCCGAAAGGGATGATTGCCTTATCACAGATGGTCAAGGAACACGAGGGGAACACAGCTAAAGCCGATTCGATCCTGCGAGCGGTTCTGCAAGAGTATCCGGAGTCCGATTTCATTCCCGATGCGCTGGAGGCGCTGGGTTTGTGCGGTACGGCTGCCGATACCGGCTACGCCGGCGCGTACATTGAGAAAGCCGAGTACTTCCTCATCGATGAAGAAAATATCGACTCGGCCCGTGTATACTATGCCTACATCGTCGACCACTTTCCCGACTCCAGGTACTACCTGCAGGCACGTTTTGCTCTCATCTGGTTGACTGAGAACTATGAAAGTCCCGGCGACTCATCAGTTATTATTGCCTACCAGGAGTACGTTGACTCTTTTCCCGGTTCCTTCTGGGCCAACCAAGCATCACAACGTACAAGCTATCATCCCCAACCGCAGCGCCCCTCAGAGGAACCAGGTGACTCCACAGCAGGGGAAGAAGGAGAAGGCGACCAGTTCGCATCTGAGGGAGGAACAGCAGAGGAGGACACAACATCTTATGTAGACCCGCTGAAGGCGATCTACACTGATCCGAGTGGTGAGCGAGCGTATGACCTTCCTGCCGAGATAAGGCCCATAGAGGTCCGGGACGAGTTTGTCTATCCAACCGAGGCGTATGCTTCCGCCTGGGAAGGGGATTTGTACTTTCAAATTCAGTTTGATTTCACTGGAGAAGTTACTGATTATATCCGCAAGACTTCCTCCGGCGTAGAGGAAATCGACCGTCGTGCCGAGGAAACTGTGACCTCAACAGTTTTTGACTCGAAGCTTCTAAGGCCGGAGTTACAGGAAGTCTGGTTTGTGTACAAGTTTCATGTGACGTTACCGGGACATCTGCGATGACCAAAGTGACGTGTGAAGACACGTTCTTGCTGAAGAATCGAAATCTGAAAAACGATTACTACTCTCTCACTTTCGGGAGCTTCTCCCGTGCTTCCAGTTGTCAACCGGGCCAGTTTCTTCACATCAAGCTGCCGGCGACAGACATCTTTTTCAGGCGGGCCTTCTCCATCGCCCATGTCTCCCCTAATAACGAGATAGAGATTATTCTAAAAGTCCTCGGCCGTGGCACCGCCATTCTATCGGGACTGCGCAAAGGCGCCCCCGTCAACCTTCTCGGGCCCCTGGGTGCGCCGTTCACGCTGCCAAGGAAAAACGAAACGGCGCTCATTGTCGCCGGTGGCATCGGCTTTCCACCACTCTTGTTTCTGACCTCTGAAATGATCAGACAGGGTTACAAATCCGAGCAGGTAGTCTTTTTTTACGGTGGACAGTCTGGAGGGGACCTTGTGGAGCGCTCCCGTATCAGGAAGCTGGGCGTAAGGTTCGAGCAAGTAACCGAGGATGGCTCTCTGGGGGAACGGGGATTAGTAACGGAAGCGCTGGAAAAGTACATATTGGCTTACAGAGACAGTCGGGTGAGAATCTACGCCTGTGGCCCACCCGGAATGCTCAAGGCCACTGACGACATTGGGTTGAAGTACGGCATACCCGGTCAACTCTCGCTTGAAGCGCCTATGCCGTGTGGTATTGGGGTCTGTCTCGGATGTGTCGTGGAACTTGCAGAAGGAGGACATGCCAGAGTCTGCCGCGAGGGGCCAGTTTTTGATATCGGGGAGGTGGTGTTGTGACTCCGGATTTGAAAGTTACCATCGCCGGGGTCCGGTTCGCGAATCCCATTATGACCGCCTCCGGCTGCTGCGGCTATGGGGAAGAGCTGGCCCAGATATTCCCCCTTTCTAAGCTGGGGGCGCTGGTCACCAAGTCCATAACCCTGAAGCCACGTCTGGGGTATCCTTCTCCGCGCACTGCTGAAACGGCGAGCGGCATGCTCAACGCCATCGGCCTGGCCAATGTCGGCATCGACCGCTTTCTGAGCGACAAAATCCCCTTCCTGTCGAAGCAGAAGACAAGGGTCATCGTCAACGTAGCAGGCTCCAGCCTTCATGAATACGTTGAGGTCTGTGCCCGGTTGAACGACTGCGAGCATGTGGATATGGTGGAACTGAACATCAGTTGCCCCAATGTCGACAAGGGCGGGATGGAGTTTGGAGCCGATCCCACCATGACCGAGAAATCGGTGGCTGCGGTAAAGGAAGTCTTTTCGAGGCCGGTTATCGCCAAGCTTTCTCCCAACGTGACTGATATTGTCCAAATCGCCCGAGCCGCGGAGCAGGGCGGCGCTGATGCCTTATC
The DNA here is from genome assembly GCA_964416195.1 of uncultured Ignavibacteriales bacterium. Classification (GTDB taxonomy): domain Bacteria; phylum Zixibacteria; class MSB-5A5; order GN15; family FEB-12; genus CAYQDB01. The sequence continues at coordinate 52,349 of CAYQDB010000014.1, read as the reverse complement.
GCTTATCAATTCGGTTGTCGGTACAGCAATCGACATCGAGACCTGGCGCCCAAGGCTCACCAACAACAAGGGAGGGCTTACCGGCCCGGCCATCAAACCGATTGCACTGGCGAAAGTCGACGCCGTCTACAGTGGCTGCCGGCTGCCCATAATCGGCATCGGCGGTATAAGCAGCTACCTGGATGTGGTCGAGTTCCTCTTGTGCGGCGCGACGGCCGTGCAGGTGGGAACCGCTCTGTTTGTCGAACCGGACATCCCAGTCAAGATTGTCCATGATCTCGCAGGTTACTTAAAGAAAAGAAAGCTGACATCAGTTCGTGATCTTGTCGGCGAAGTGAGGAAGTACTGATGAGCGCATTAAAGGAACTTCAAAAGATACAGTCAAAAACGAACTCCATAATCTGCCTTGGGTTGGATCTTGACCCGAAGCGTATGCCACCTGATTATGCAAAGACGACAAAGGGGATGTTTGACTTTACCTGCGGTATTGTAGATGCGACGGCTGATCTGGTCTGCGCCTATAAGCCGAACCTGGCTTTCTATGAAAGCCTCGGCACGGAGGGGATTTCGCTTCTTAAACAGATCGTGACCCGCATTCCGCGTGAGATTCCTATCATCCTCGATGGTAAACGGGGAGACATCGGCAATACCGCTGCTCACTATGCAGAGGCACTTTTCGGTAAATTGAACGCCGACTGGGTGACGTTGAATCCTTACATGGGGTATGATTCGCTACGGCCTTTTCTCGAACACAAGGACAAGGGGGTTTTTGTCCTCTGCCTGACCTCCAACCCTGGTTCCAAGGATATACAGCAACTGCGAGTTGAAGGCAAGCCGCTGTACCGGATCGTGGCCGAAAAAGTTTCCTACTGGAACAAGGATCGCAATTGCGGTTTGGTAGTAGGAGCCACCGTCCCCTGGCAGTTGAAGGAAATACGGCAACTAGGTGATATGCCGCTGCTGATTCCCGGCGTTGGCGCTCAGGGGGGGTCTCTTGAGAAGGCAGCGCTTTTCGGGACGGACAACTTCCGCAAGACAGCCGTCATTAATGTTTCGCGATCAGTGCTGTACGCTTCCCGTAACAACGATTTTGCGCAGCGGGCAAGAGAGGAACTGACGAAGCTCAACCAAACGGTTAATGCCTTGCGATCCGGTAATGGGCAACCTTCTCACGCAGATGAGATAGATAACGCCGGGGCGACAATCCCAACAGATACCCAGCATCAGGGAGATGGCCCGTAACCGAATGTGAGCGCTCGCATTACAGAATCACTCGACTTAACGGCCTGTTGGCTATTATGGCCGGCCAATGTTCTGGCTGAAAGTTGTCGGTTCACATTCGCCAAAGGCGAACAAGAACCGACATAACAGGCATCTTTGGGGCTGTCTCTCCGAGACCTGCCGAAAATAGGCAGGAGTCATCCGCCGAAGGCGGACTGCCACACGAGACTCGTCGTTTCATATAGGCAGAAGACCGTCACGCTTCGCTCGCAAAGACAGGAACTCCAGTTTTTTTTCAACACCTTGCTAAAGGGTTTTGCCTTGCGTGCGTTGGCTGTATTCAATTTATGATGACGAATTAGTATAAGGCTTGAGGTCGACTACGGTGGCGCCCCAGCCACCGCCAGAGCCACCCTCGTGGCGAAAAGCTATGACGTTGGAATGCTCCCTGAGCAAGCTGTGTACGATCTCCCTTTTGACGCCGATCCCTTTGCCGTGCACAATGCGGATAGAGAGGATGTTCTTTTTGAGGCAGACCCGTATGTACTCTTCGACCGCCTCCTTGGTGTCTTTTGGCGAAAACATGTGCAGGTCAAGGGTGCCGTCTATGGGGTACTCAGTTGGTTTGTCTTCTCTGTTCATAGCAGGAATTTTGCTCGTCTTGTGCAGCCCCTCTGCCGGTTGACAACCGGGGTTTCAAGCCCCTTTCCTCGCTCTAATGGAAAACATCAATGGGTACGGTGGCGACCCTCCGGGAGGGTACCAGTAGCCGTCTTTTTCGTACCAATCCTCGTGGACGGGGTAGTAGCCTTTGTCAAACTCATTTACGAACTCAATCGTCAACCCTGCTTTTATTAGAGCATTTACGATGCTTGACAGAGTGTGCTGCCACTCGACCAGTTCATTCTTTAGTATGTAGGAGCGGTCGCAATAGTCCTGTCGGCCAGAGGCATATTCCGGCAATGTATCAAAGTAGGAGCCGTTTTCTACTTCGTAGATCTGTATAATTGGATGATCGTCAATGATGTAAAAGATGCCGCCCGGGTTAAGATAATGCGCCACCACCTGCGCCCATCTGTCAATGTCGGAGATCCAGCAGTGCGTGCCGTACGATTGGAAGACAATGTCATACTTGGCGTCAATTTTACCATCCAGGTCAAGGACATCACTGCGCATGAACCTGGCAGGCAAGCCTGCTCTTTCTTTCAACTCATTCGCCCGTTCGATAGACCTGTCGGAGATATCCACGCCGGTTACAATCGCTCCCCGTCGCGCCCATGAAAGCGTATCCAATCCAAACTGGCACATCAGATGCAACAGCGTTTTGCCATAGGCATCCCCGATCTCGGCCAGCTCGATAGATTTCAAAGTTGAGTGGCCTTTAAAGAATTCTTTCACTTTGTAATCAGTGTGCTTGAAATGAATATCTGTCATCTCGTTCCAGGCCATTCGATTCTTCTCATGATCGGGATCAGACATTATTTCCTCGCTTTCACTACAGCTGCCATGCCAATGACAAAAAAGAGAGCATTGACTCCCCAGACGGCCAGCTCTTTGGGAACCCGTTCGTTGTACCCTGCTGATTGCAGCACCCGAAACAACACGAAATAGACAAGGGAGATCAGAGCTCCGGCTGCAACCGAGATGGCTATACTGCCACGGCGCGGGTTTGAGGCAAAGGGGATACTTATGAGAACAACGATCACCGAGGCCAGAGGGTAGGCGAGCTTGATATCAAGGTCAATTGACTCATGAAGGCATGGGCCACCGATCCGCTTCATCAATCCAATATACGTTCTGAGTTCATCGTAGCTCATGTCTTCGGGTTTGCCGATCCGTTTGGAGAAGTCCTCCGGCTTGTCCTGGATATCGGGTAGAGCCATCTCGGTAAACTCGGAAAAGGACTCGCCGGCGGAATCATCGAAGGTGCGAACCATCCCGTTTTTTGCCAGCCACCGATGATCAAGGTAGAGCACGATGGAAGCGGTAATGATTTGATTTATGCGATTCTGGCTCGTTTTGTAGACCTTAAGGTCTTTACCATCGCCACGATCGATATTAAAGCCGCCGATGGTGTAGAAATAACCCGGGCGAATCTGCCGGTATACATTCGATACATGTTTGAACTGGCGCATTGATCGTTTCTCGATGGTGAATTCCTTAATTTCCAACCGACGTCGGTTAGCCGACGGGTAGAGGTACTCGTTGTAGTACAGATGACCAATCGAGAGGAGTACTGTTACAAGCAGGTACGGAAGAATGATGCGGTACAGAGAGATCCCCGAGGTCTTCATCGCCAGCAGCTCGTTGCGCCGCGCCATAGTCGAAATGGAAAAAAGTGTGGCTAACAGAACGAACATGGGAAAGAACGACTTGATTACCCAACCCCCGAAGTAGAGATAGTACACAGCAATACTCGACAGGGGGACTTTGTGGTCTATGAAGTCTCGCAACTCTTCCACTGCGTTGATGACGATGATGGTCAGCCCTATAGCAACAATGACTACTGCCAGGGCCAGGAAAAAAGACTTCAGCAGGTACAGGTCAATTTTCTTGATCATTTTACCTCAGGCATGCTTTTCTTAGTAAGCCCAGGATCGGTTTCTCGGTGACAACAACATACATGAGGTAAAGACCGATGGCTCCAATCAGGATGTTGGCGCTCCACATGGCCCAGAAAGGTGACATCAGGCCACGGTCGGCCAGGTCCTCGCCCCCGATGAGAAATGCCCAGTAGACAGTAAACAGCAGGATTGAGATAGCGATAGCTGTCCCCATGCCGCCCCGTTTCGATATCACCCCCAGTGGAGCGCCGATTAAGATAAAAGCCAGCGATGCCACGGGGATAGAATACTTTTTGTAGATTTCGATATTATACTTATCCTTTACTCTCTCCTGGGCTTTGATTTGCTGCCTGCTACTGGTAATGCGCTGTTTCAGGGCTTCAGCCTCTTCCCTGACATGCGACAGCGCCATGGAGTCTGCAGTATTATCCGAAGCTGCCAAAGCAAAGCTGTCTGAAAAAAGGTAGTCAAATCTATCGCTGAGCGCCTTGCTGATTCTCTCTCGGAATGGCTTGATAGCGACCTCGGCGCGGTCGACGTTCGCCTGCATTTGTTTGATCGACATCTCCCGGTCGGTGCGGTAGTCCGAACTGCTGCGATCCAGCTCAGAGCCGGTGCCGGCGATGTTGATTACCTGTTCTTTGAAATCGACCCTGTGGTAGTTGTCCGCATCCTTAACATCCAGCGAATGTAGTTCACCGTCATACAGGGTGAAGCGCAGGATCTTGCCATTGTCGATGACTTTCAAGAACCCGTAATCGGCGACAATGATCTGTGGCTTGGAAGGGTCCTTGGTGTCGGTAATGCGCACTCCTTCAACCCGGGATGTGCGGTGGTCAATCTTGTCGATGAGAATCAAGTAGCCGGGGATGTCGGAAACAAATATGCCGGATCGAAACACCAGGGTCGGACGCATGCGCGAGATGTCGGAGCGCAGTGCGCGCGCTCTCTTGTTGAGATCCGGGAGGATCCTGTCATTGAACCCGATCATGGCCACAGTGATAACGCCTCCCGCTACCAGCAGTGGGAACATTATCCGCAACAGGTTTACACCTGATGTCTTCACGGCGGTAATCTCAAAATCGGACGTCAGTCGGCCAAACGCCATAAGGGTAGCCACCAAAACCGACATCGGCACCGAAAGCGCAATCATCCAGGCCAGGTTAAGGGTAATCAGTTCGAAAACTACCGATACCGGCAAGTCCTTGTCCAGAACCTGGTTGACAATCTTGGGGACAAAGTCAATAATGAGCAGGAAGGTAATGGTAAAGAAAGCAAATAGAAAAGGACCCACGTGCTCTTTCAGAATGTAGCGACTCAGTATTTTCATAACATGAAGAGAATATATTAGTTATACACACTGTTGCCAAGACTATATTCAGTTGACAAGATAAGCCCGATGTGGTATAGGCTTGGAGAGCAAAAACAGCAGGCTGCCATGGAAAGCAAGAAAATCAAAGACTTCGTCATTGATGACAGCGTTACCTCCTTCTTTGCAGTGCGAGTCAAGGAAATCCGAGAGTACGCCCGCGGTCAGTACCTTAGGCTGGAACTAGGAGATTGCACGGGCAGGATTCCTGCAGTCATGTGGGAACCGGACCAGTTCTGCCTGAGCGACCTGGCCGAGGGGATGGTTGTCAAGGTGCGTGGGGTTGTCACCGAGTATAAAAACAAGAAGCAGCTTACTATTAGTCGCATTCGCCTTGCAAAAGATGATGAGTATGAAATCGAGGATATTCTCCCTCATTCCCCTCAACCGGAGCCAGAGCGGAAAGCCAGGATACTCGGTCTCACTGAAAGAATTGAAAACAGCTATATAAAGCAACTGGTTGAGTCGTTCTGGGCCGATGAGCAGTTTTTCGACGACTTTCTCAAGGCGGCGGCAGGGAAACTCTGGCACCATGCATACGTAGGGGGACTATCGGAGCATTCCGCCAATGTTGCGGAACTTGCGTTACGTGCATCCGAGGGCTATGATTTCCTCAACAAGGATTACCTTATCTTTGGCGGACTTTTCCACGATATCGGGAAGATCACCCAGTATGCGGTGAATGCTATGATTGACTATACTGATGAAGGGCGTCTCGTGGGGCATATCTCAACAGCCGATGCCTGGGTATGCCAGCGAGCAGCTACTATCGAATCATTCCCCGAAAAGCTATTGATGAAACTCCGGCATCTTATTCTTTCTCATCACGGCACACATGAGTATGCTTCGCCAATTCTACCACAGATACCGGAGGCGTTTATCGTGTTTTACTGCGACGAGATAGACAGCAAGCTGGGAGCGATCAATCGTATCCGAGAAAAGCAAGGCGGCGCCGGCTGGTCCGATTACGTGAAAATGCTTGAGCGGTTTCTCTACTTTGGCGATGGCGAAAAGGAATAGTTCTCTTAGTGCCGATGTCCCCCTTCTTGAAATGCTGGGGTTGTCCCGTTCCGTGCCGGAAGGCAGCCAGACCAAGACGATCATTGACGGCGCTTCGTTTTCGTTCCACAAAGGACATATCTATACGATAATCGGCCCCTCCGGGGCGGGGAAATCATCCCTGCTTCGCCTCTTGAACCGTCTCGACGAACCAACAGAAGGGAAAGTCCTGTTCCGAGGCAAAGATACCAGAGAGTATAATCCCTGCCAGTTACGGCGCTTTATCGGATACCTTTTCCAGACGCCCTATCTTTTCCCCGGAACGGTGCGGGACAATTTCCTTTACGCCAATAGCGAACTGCCTGCGGAAGCAACTACGAAACTCGCGAAGCAGGTGCACCTTCCTTTGGAATTCGTTGAACGCAGCGTTGACACCCTTTCAATCGGCGAGCAACAACGGGTGGCCCTGGCACGGCTTCTGGCAACCGATCCGGATGTTGTTCTTCTGGATGAACCAACCTCGGCTCTTGACCCAACCTACACTGAGTCAATTGAGAAGCTGGTGGTAGATGTCTGCGCACGAACATCCTCTACAGTCATCATGGTTACCCACGATCCTGAGCAAGCTCTCCGCATGGGTGGGGAAACGCTCTTGATGGTGGCCGGACGCCTTGTGGAATCGGGTCTGTGCGAAAAGGTCATAATGGATCCCCAGACCGAAGCAGGTCGCCTGTACAAGGGGAAACAACTGGAGTGAACAATCAAGGTGTTGTATGAAATGGTTCGGTCAAAAAGAGGCATGTAGAAGAGGATAAGCAAAATGCTCGGGTATATACTCTGTGTCGGTATTTGTGCAGTGATATGGATTGTAAACGTAATATGTATAATCCATGCAGTTAGAGAACATGTGGTTAGTGAGATTTACATGCACGTCGGTTTGGGCACCTTTTTTAGTCTGTTAACAGTCGAATTGACTCTTGGCGCTGAAATGTGGATACGCTTTGACGCTTCGTGGTTAAAAGTCGCCGGTCTCATTCTTTATATCCCCTCAGCAATTTTAGTCTTCGACTCGATGCTTGAACTGAAGCGTAAAGGTAAACCGCAAGCGGGCGATCCCACTGCTACTACTGCTTTCATTAACACCGGCGTGTATCGCGTGGTTCGTCAGCCTATGACTTTGGGAATGGCAATTTGGTCTATCGCTCTTATTTTTGCTTTTCAGTCGATTCTTTCGATGATCTTGGGAGTGTTGTCAGCATTTTGTTTCTGGATGGCAGCCGAGAAAGAAGCTTGGTACAACATAAAAAAGTTTGGAGAAGAATACAAAGAATACATGAGAAAAGTCCCTACGTGGAACACTCTTAGAAGATTGATAAGATGACGGGCGGGCAACTTCATCAACTCGGAATAACCGAAGTCCTGCTAGCGTTGGTTTTGGTAGCCATATCCATTGGGGTCGCCAGGTGGTGGCGTATTCCGGTTGCGAAGGATATGGCGCTGGGGTCGGTTAGGGCCTTTGTCCAACTGATCGCGGTTGGCTATGCCCTTAAGATTATTTTCGACCTTGAATCCCTCTGGCTGATCGCTCTCTCCATTCTGATCATGATAACCGTTGGGGCGCACGCTGCCTCGAGTCGGATTAAGCAGTTCAGAGGATCTTTTCCGGTTACGTTTGCCGCCATGATTGCCGGTTCGTTGTTCACGTTGGCGGTGATGCTGCTGCTTGACATAATTCCGCTCGAGGCCCCCTATGTTATCCCCCTGGCCGGCATGATAATCAGCAACTCCATGAACGCCTCGGCACTTGCCATCGACCGCCTTGCGTCTGACATTCAGAGTAACAAGCTGGCTATAGAGACCTCGCTCTCGCTGGGAAAGAGCTGGCGAGTTGCGGCGGGCAAGTTCCAGCGCGACGCCGCCACGACGGGGATGATCTCGATGTTGAATTTCATGAAGACGGTGGGGATAGTCGCCCTCCCTGGAGCTATGACCGGTATGATTCTGGCCGGGGCGGAACCGCTTCAGGCGGTCCTTTTACAGGTTGTCGTCGCCTATATGCTGCTCTCAGCGGTAACGATCACTTCGATTGTCGCAGTGGAATTGACAGTGCGCAAGTTCTTCACGCCGTTCCATCAGTTGCGATGAGATATACCGGATGCAAGGGCTGGGTATTCCGCCGCTTACAATGTGTTTCCAATCTGATTCATCCCACCCCAAGGTGTAGGCTACCAACCTGCTTTGTTGTCAAGCCAGATAGTCCTTGTCTTTTCCTGACCTTGCTATAAATTAACGGCTAATTTGGCTTTGTGGCTTGGTCCTTCAATTTTGTCTTGTTACGGAGAGGTGGCCGAGCGGCTTAAGGCGCACGCCTGGAAAGCGTGTATGGTTGATAGCCATCCAGGGTTCGAATCCCTGCCTCTCCGCCATATTGTTTTCTAACAAATTTTCCTCTTTTATATCAATAAATTATTGACATTTCATTCTTCGCTTTCTATATTTTCTAACAAATTTCTAAGAGGTTGGCATGGCAAGTATACAGTCTAAAAAGGGTAAGATGGGCAAGAAAACCTACTATGTGGTCATATGTCATCGAGGCGGCCACAAGTGGATCAAGGCCGGGACAGCCAAGGATGCTAAGATACTCAAGAAGGAAATCGAGTCCCTGGAAAACTCAAAGCGAATGGAAAAACTGGGACTAGTTGGCCGACACAAGCGCATTGATAGCTTTTTCCAGGAATATGCTGACCATGTGAGACTCAGGACAGCTCCTAGTACTGTGAAGCGGTACCTCTCTGTTGTGAATACCTTCATTACATTTCTACGGATGTTCCACCCCAACATCAGATTCCTAGCCCAAATCACTCCTGAAGTAATTGAATCTTACCAAATGCAGCGCTTGGAGTCTGTTGAGTTGAAGGCTGCGGCTGACGGAGACAAGCCTGGTGTACACACTAACAAGCGTTTGCCCCTGCCACAGACAGTCAACAATGAGGTTATCATGCTGGGCTCAGCTTTTATTTGGGCACATAAGCGCGACTTGATTCCTTCAGTTCCTACACGGAAAGTGAAGAAGTTGCGTGCTCAGCCCAAGAGGCAGCCAAGATTACTTACACCCGATGAGTGCCGCTTGTTTCTGAAAACTGCGCGCCAAATGGCAAAAGAAAACCGACGCTTACGGCCGTACAGCAGGGTTTTTCAGTTCCTGCTGAATACTGGCCTACGCTCAGGTGAGCTCTGCAATCTGACTTGGAATGATGTGAATATGGAAACCAGCCTGATCAGGATTCAGCCTAAGGAGGGGTGGACGCCGAAGAGCTACTCCCGAGAATTCTTTCTCAACCAACCCTCAGTCAAGCTTCTCAGTTCTCTTGAGCAGACTGATGGTTACGTGTTCACCGATTACGACGGTCGCCAACTTGACAGCGATAATCTGAGGAAGGCGTTGATCAAAGTGGCTCGGGCAGCTGGATTTAACGATCTGACCAGAGTCCACGACCTCCGCCATACTTTTAATAGCCTAATGCAGATGAACGGAGTTGATCCGGCTACTATGGGCAGAATTCTGGGGCATAAGGATATTGAAACGACAATGATCTACACTCATCAAACTCAAAACTCAGGAGCACTTGAAGAGGAGTATTGAGAAGGTGGGGATTGGGTGAAGAGCGAGGTGCGCCGGCTGTTCAGGGAAGCCTTGACGATATCAATTGGAAAGAGCCAAGATAGACGATGAGTGATACAGGAAAGGGGCAGGGCTGGAATTTCAGGAAAGGATTTACAATTATAGAAAACATGTCTTAGCTTTCTGCAGTTCGTGGAGGTATTCGTGAAAGGATGTAGCATTTATTCTGAGAATACCTTGAAGGAGTATTTCAATGGCAGAAATAATACGAAGAGTCGATTATTTCTACGCCACGGTTGAGGATAAGCCTGGCGAAGGATACCGGCTGCTGGAGCGTCTGAAAGAGCGGGGTGTCAATCTGCTGGCATTTACCGCCTTTCCCGCCGGCGAAGGCCAGACCCAACTGGACTTCTTCCCCGAGAGTGCCGAGCAAATGCTAGAAGCCGCGGCCGAAGAAGGTATCACGCTAATTGGTCCGAAGAAAGCGTTTCTGATTCAGGGAGAAGACAAACCGGGAGCACTAGTCGAACACCACCTGAAACTCTCTAATGCCGGCGTCAATGTCCACGCAGCAAATGGCGTGAGTTCTATCAGCGGGGCGTTTGGCTACGTCATGTGGGTGAAGCCGGAGGATTATGAAAAGGCGGCACAGGCATTGGGAATTTAGCCGATTGCTGCTTGATCGAAGTGTTAGCTGACGTTCCCGCTGGAAACAGACGGTCAGGAATTGTAGTGGGCACACATGAGCCCTGAGCCGACCGAAGGAATTGTCGTTTATCGCTGTTTAAGTTCTTGTCCGTAACCTGTTGAGTTTTCGCCTTTGATAGGTTGCTGAACAACCGTGAGATTAACAAGTAACAACAGGAATGGCTAATGAAGTCGGCGGTGCCTGTTGCCAAATCGCTTTCAGGCTAGAGCGTAATTCACTTTTGCAGAGGTAGCGGATTTGGCTAAGTCTTACCAAGTTAAGTGTCTTTCTTGATGTGAAACCTCGCGGCTGATGTCACAAGCTTTGCCGGTGTGCTTGGACTGTATTCGCTATCGCTTTGACAAGATCAGTCCATTCATAGAGCAGGCACACGTGAGATCCAGGCGTGATTTTGACTTGCCTGCTTAGCCGCCGAAAGATCAGATTGGGGTCGAGTGCAGTCTGTGTGCTAATCAGTGCCAAATCCCAAAGGGCGAAAAAGGATTCTGCGGTTTGAGGGAGAATCGAGAAGGCAAGCTTTTCCATCTCGGCGGGACTAGAGCAAAGGGAGTGGTTAGCTGGTACTATGATCCTCTGCCCACCAATTGTGTTGCCGACTGGGTCTGCCCCGGCGGGACTGAATCTGGCTATCCGGAGTTCTCCTACGCCAAAGGAGCCGAGCACGGATATGAGAATCTGGCTGTGTTCTACCAGGCCTGTACTTTTGATTGCCTTTTCTGTCAGAACTGGCACTATCGTCAGGCCAGTCCCTCTCATGGGACAAGAAGCGCGGAAGACCTTGCCAATGCCGTGAGAGAGACGACAGCCTGTATATGCTACTTCGGAGGCGATCCCACTCCCCAACTGGACCATGCCATCCCTGATCGGTTCGTTCACACGCTCACAAGATCAATTTGAAAGGAGAATCAATGAGAAGGAAACGAAAGAACTTGACTAACACTATCCAGAAGAACACATAGTCAAAAAGCCCGCGTCGCTACGCTCCGACTGGTAGCGGATTCGTTTGGAATGACCCGGCGCTTTCGCTTTGAACAGAGTGGTGTATTCGTCGGATTAGGCAACCCAGCCTCGTTCCAAACATTCCGGACAGGTCCTTGTTCACCATCAGGCCAGGGAGCGTTTGCCTTTTCTGTGTTCATTGTGCTTGCTCTCCCGGCATTTTAACTTTATCCAGTCCATGATTAGGGCAATTGCTTTATCAATAGCGGCCTTAACCGGGGCAGTCAGATTCTCTCCCACTGTTTCAACATCCTGTGCCTCAATCGCCAGCACAGCAATGTCTTCGGGCATGCTAATACCGAGCTCCGCGCCCAACTTGATAGCTGTCGGCAAGCTTATCTGGTGACTGCAAGTTAAGTTGCTGGAAGGAGTAAGTTGTCCCATGGAGAAGAAATGAGGGGTTCCGGGTTTTGCTTTGCCTGTAACAATAGTATCCACTACTAAAACGCTTTGCCGATCCCCAAGTAGGTCCAGCAAGTTAAAACCTGCCAGTGGAGCGAATATAACCTCAACGTTTTCCCCAAGGCTATAATGCTTATCGAGAATCTCGGCAATCTTGGGTCCAAAAGAATCGTCAGAGAGGACCTCATTGCCAAGGCATATCACCAGAATCGGCTTCAGCAGTTCCTCCTGGCAACCTGGATCACCTCGCCACTTTGGGCGTCATGCACAATGACCTCTAACGGCATTTCCCCCGCAAGTGAATGCGTGGCACACCCAAAACAGGGGTCATAGGCCCGGAAAGCCATCTCGATCTTATTCAAGGTTCCGTCGGTGATCTCTTGTCCTTTCTTGATCAGACCTTCGGCTGCTCTCTTGATAGACATGCTGATAGGGGCATTGTTGTTGGTTGTTCCTACAATCAAGTTGGCCTCGGTAATAAACCCGTTCTCGTCGGTTTTATAATGGTGAGTTAATGTGCCTCTGGGAGCCTCGACAATACCGATTCCTTCGCCTACGATTCCTGTGGGTGGGTCAAGAATATGATCCGAGGTGATCTCATCATCCTTGGCCTGCTGTAAAACCGCTTCACAGGAAAAAACAAGCTCAACAACACGCGCCCAGTGTGTAGCTAAGGTGGAATGAACCGGTGTATTTCCTGAACGGTCGCCGGTCAGGGTTTCGTAAAAACGTTCATACTCTTCTTGAGCCAGGGGAGTGGCCATACCATCCGAAACGTTGAGCCGGCTTAATGGCGTAGCCTTGAACACACCCGAATCCATGCCATCAACAAATCCCTTCCAGCCGATTTTCTTAAGAAAAGGATATTTTAGATAGCTATATGGTTCGACGTGCTCAGCGACATAATCCAAATAATCCTTTGGCTCGTATTTGGCATGCTCGCTACCATCCGGTGCCGTTACCCTGACTTTGCCGTCATAGAAGTTGACCTTACCATTTTCATCAACCAGGCCCATGTTGTAGGTTTTGTGACTGTACATGTCCGACAGGATCAGGTCAACGTAGGCTTTGTTAGCCAGGACAATATCATTGACAATTTGAATTGAGAACTTGGCGAATTCAATCATCTGTTCGCCGATCTCAATCATTTCCTGTTGCTCTTCTTTGGTAATTCTCTTTGCCATTCCTCCCGGAAGAGTCGTGACCGGGTGGACCTTTTTGCCGCCTATGATTTCGATGATTCTCTGGCCACCGGCCCGCTGAGCAATAACCTTCTTGCCGGCGTCTATTCCGACCTTCTGGATGACACCGAGTATATTCCTTTCAGCCGGAGGAGCATCAGGCCCGCAAACAAAATCAGGTCCGGCGAGGGCAAAGAAATGCACGGTGTGATCACTGGCATAAAAGCCATTATACATCAGTTCCCTGAGCTTAAAAGCCGCCGATGGTATCTTAACCCCGTAGACTGCGTCAGCCGCTTTGGCCGAAGCCATATGATGAGCACTAGGGCAGACACCGCAGATACGGGTAGTGATTCGGCACATTTCCTCTACAGGCCGTCCCTGGCAGAACTTCTCAAAGCCGCGAAGTTCTGGTACCTGAAAATAAGCATTAGCCAAGCTGTTGTCGTCGTTGACAAACAAATGAATCTTACCGTGTCCCTCAAGACGGGTTATCGGGTCGATTACTATCTGCTTCATAGCTGCACTCTCCTTAGCATTGAACCGGCGAGACTGAAACGGTAAAATGTCCCCACGGGATCAGGTATGGTTGCGATAATAACATCAATCTCCTCCGGATCAGTGGAATCGATGACGCTGGCCAGCGCCGATGCCATCTTAGCTCCCTGGTCCCTTATGTTGGTCGGTAAACCATAGCATCCTCTGCAAGGAACACCGGCCGCCACACATTTGGCGCCACAACCAGCGCGAGTCGCCGGTCCCACGCAAACAATCCCCTGTTCCAAAAGGCACAGGTTGGGATCGGTAACAATTTCAAACGGTCGGATGAATTTCCCGATCTTTTTAACATTACGTTCGCGGGGACATTCATCGCAGACGGTTTTTTCGCCTGCTCCCAAAACCGTCCCTTTGGGTGGCAGAGGCTTGTCGTTCTTAAGGATATCTATGACAGTCTCTATTACAGCGGCAATCTGATCCGATTGAGGCGGACAACCGGGAATAATATAGTCAACTTCCACTGTCTGACCTAGGGTGCGAACCGTATTCCAGAGTCCAGGAATCGTCAGCTTACCTTCCGGTACCTGAACTTCCGGCTGAGGCACAACACCTGAAGAATTATCAAGGGACGGAGACCTTTTGTAAACATAATCGAAGATTGACTCTTTGTTATACAGATTGGCCAGAGCCGGAATACATCCTTCGGCAGCACAACTGCCAAAGGCGCATAAGAGCAGGGATTTCTGCCGCAGAAGTTGAGCAATTTCATAATTCTCATCGCTGCGAATGGCTCCGTTGAAGAGGGTGAGGGTAATAGATTTGTCGTCCATTTTCCTCACATCGTCGTATTTGAAATCCATGGCGCAGGGCCAGAACACGATATCGAAAAACTCCGCGACATCAAGAATCTTATCCTCGATATCGAGAATGGCGATATCGCATCCGCCGCAGGAAGCAGCCCAGTATATAGCAAGTTTCGGTTTAGCCATTATTTATTCTCCCGCAGCTTCTGCATGGTGCACTTCTTCTTTTTCCGGGTTGAACTCCCAGTCCTTGAGCTCAAGTGGACCTAAAGCTCTGATCTGCTCGGTGAACTCACTCACAATCTGCTGGAAAAACGCGCCCTCAGACGCGGAAACCCATTCCAAGCGCAGGCGTTCCGGAGGGATACCCATTTCTTTGAGAATCCGTTTCGTGAGTGGGATACGACGCATGCATTTATAATTCCCGTCGACGTAATGGCAGTCGCCGGGATGACATCCGCAAACCAACACGCCGTCGGCGCCGCTGCGAAAGGCGTCGAAAATAAAACCTGGATCCACGCGACCGCTGCACATCACCCGGATACTTGTCATGTTAGCTGGGTATTTCATTCGAGCAGTCCCGGCCAGGTCAGCCCCCGTATAACTGCACCAGTTACATAAAAACCCTATTATTCTCGGCTCGAAACTCATAAAAGCATCCCTTCAATTTGGGCATAAATCTGTTCGTCGGTAAAGTGGCGACCGACAATGGCGCCGGCGGGACATGCAGCAACACAGGTACCGCATGCTTTGCACAAGGCGGAATTAATGGAGCTAACCTTTTTATCCTCGAGGAATTCAATGGCATTATATGCGCAGAGTTCATTGCAGATACGGCAACCACTACAGTATTCCTCGCGGACTACGGCGTAGGCAGCATCCATCAGAATCTCGCCCAGACAAAGAAGTTTCATGGCATGCGATGCCGCTGCACCGCCCTGGGCCACGGCATCAGGAATGTCTTTGGGTCCCTGACAGGTCCCAGCCAGGAACACACCGTCGGTGGTGGTCGAGACCGGCCCCAGCTTCGGGTGTGCTTCAATAAACCATCCGTCGGCGCCTGTCGAGATGTTGAATTTCCGCGCTACCTCCTTGGCGTCGGCTCGAGCTTCCAGGGCTGTGCAGAGGATGACCATATCCACCGGTATTTCGCGGAATTTGCTGATGAGAGTATCCTCGCACCGAACCAACAGATACCCCTCTTCGCCGCGCCGGAAGCCCGAAGGGACCACTTCAGTACCCTTGCCGCGAATTACATTGACATCCTCTTCAAGAATACGTTGGTAGAACTCCTCGTACCCTTTGCCGAAGCTGCGGAGATCGATGTAGAGTTGGTATACCTCAGCGTTGGTTTTTTCCTTGACTAGATGTGAGAACTTGAGTGCATACATACAACAAACACGGCTGCAGTATTTGTGATAGTTCTCGTCACGGCTGCCAATACAATGCAAGATGGCGATGGCGCGTGGCTCCTCGCCGTTCTCAAGGACGATTTTTCCTCCTGTCGGCCCGGCGGCGTTATTCATAACCTCAAACTCTTCGGCGGTGATGACATTGGGATAGTTGCCATAACCGTATTGCTTAAGCGGGGTGGGATCGAAATTATCGAAGCCTGTCGCCATTATTACTGCGCCAACCTCGAGGTCCTCAAACTGATCGGTGTCCTCATAGTTAATACAGTCTTTAGGGCAGACCTCCGAGCAGATCTGACATCCACCAGTGTTAAAGTGAATGCAATGCTCCGGATTGATTATTGGCACATTAGGTACGGCTTGACGAAAAGGCAGGGAAATCGCTGCATCCGGGCCCAGAGAGATCTCTTTATGGACAACCTCTCGTTTTTCAATATCTTCCATCACAATATGGCCCGTTGGACACACTTTGGCGCAGGCGCCGCACAGGATACAATCACCGCTCTCCTCATCAAAGGGCGTCGAAACCTTGCGGAAAATCCCCCTCTCGCTGAATGTCAAAGCATTAGCCCCCACGACTTCATCGCAAACCCGGACACACAGACCGCAGAGAATGCAAGTATCCTCGCCGACTCCCCAGCGCGGCTTCTCGATGCCAAATTGTTCCGCCAGTTGCAGGAGCACGGGGACCGGAGCACAACGGGACATCAACATCTCCAGATTGACCCTGCGGGCATTGACTACCCTGGGAGTATCAGTTAAGATCTCAAGACCATCCCAGGTCGGATAATTGCAGGCTGTGACGACCTTGCTCCAGCCCTTTCCGTCACGCGCTTCCACCACGCAGATACGGCAGACCGCATATGGCGCCAAGAATGGATAGTGGCAGAGGGTGGGAATATCGATCCCCAGACTTCGAGTGGCCTCGAGCACATATGAACCCTCTTCAACTTCAATGGAATGACCGTCGACATTTATTGAGACTTTGGCCATAAAGTCGCTCTCCTATGCCATGGCGGCAGATTTTGCCTTGGTTCTCGGTTTCCAGATTTCCCGCGCCCGAAGTTGAACGATTTCTCCTTCACCTCGTTTTACGCGCCTGATGGCATTATAATTGCAAATCTGGTAGCAGGCGCCACACTGAATACACTTCTCCTGGACAATCGTATAGAGCTCTTTCGGCTTCCCTACGATGGCGTCGGACGGGCAGACCTTAAAGCAGACATGGCAGCCGATGCAGTTTTCATCTATAGCGTGGGAAACAAGCTCTTTGCAGACCCCGGCCGGGCAGCGCTTGTCCCTGATATGCGCCACATATTCCTCACGGAAAAAGCGAATAGTTGAGAGAATAGGGTTGGGAGCGCTGCCACCAAGGTCACACAGGCTGGTATCAGAAAGCGCCCGGGAGATTTCTTCCAAAACGGCGATATCTTCCATCTCTCCCTTGCCCTCGCTGATCCGGGTCAAAATACTCAGCATCATGCGAAGCCCTTCTCGACATGGAAGGCATTTCCCGCAGCTTTCCTCCTGTAGAAAATTGAGGAAATACTTAGCGACATCGACCACGCATGAATCTTCATCCATCACGATCATTCCGCCGGATCCCATCATCGATCCAACCTTTGTCAACTCGTCAAAATCGACTGGTAAGTCTATGAGATTCACAACTTTCTCTTCTTCTCGGATACCACTCTCCGGTATGCCTTCTCCGTTGGTGCTGACTCTTAATATGCCCCCTGAGGGGCCACCGGTTTGCACCCCCTTTAGCTTCTTATTTCCGGGAACTCCTCCACCGATGTTACAGATAACCTCGCGCAAGGAGATCCCCATTGGCACCTCTACCAAACCGGTGTTGTTGACCTTACCGGTCAGAGCAAATACCTTCGTGCCTTTCGACCCCTGAGTCCCGATCTTCGTATACCAATCCGCTCCCTTTTCAATTATCAATGGTACATTGGACCAAGTCTCAACATTATTCAGATTAGAGGGTTTATTCCAGAGGCCGGCGTCGACCGTGTGGACATACTTAGCGCGGGGTTCGCCGGCTCTGCCCTCCAGCGATGCCATCAAAGCTGTGGATTCACCGCAGACGAAAGCTCCTCCCCCCCTGGAAACTTCGATATCAAACCTGAAGCCCGTTCCGAGAATATCATCTCCCAGCATACCGTGCTCGCGAGCTGCCGTCAGGGCAATGGAGAGGTTCTTTACCGCCAACGGATACTCGTTCCGCACATAAACGAAACCGTCGTTGCTGCCAATGGCATAAGCGCCGATAACCATTCCCTCGATTACAGAATGCGGGTTGCCCTCAAGTAGAGAACGGTCCATGAATGCTCCAGGGTCACCTTCATCAGCGTTACAGATGACATACTTCGGATCTCCCTTTGCCTTTCGGCATGACGCCCATTTTCTGCCGGTAAGGAAACCACCACCGCCACGACCCCTTAAGCCCGATTTTTTGATCTCGTCTATGATTCCCTCGGGCTGCATCGTGGTTAGAGCTTTGGCCAAAGCCTGGTAACCGCCCAGAGCAATATAGTCATTGATTGATGTCGGATCCATGAAACCGTTCTTCCCTAAGACAAGTCGCATCTGTTTTTTATAGAACGGTATGTCCTTTTCGTGAACAATAACCTCTTTGGTTTGCGGATCGCGGTAAAGGAGTTTTTTTACCAGCTCTCCATTCTTAATCGTGCGCTCAACAATCACCTTGGCATCGGCAGGTTTTGTTCTTTGATAAAACATTCCCTCCGGTTGAATAACCACCAGCGGACCACGCTCGCAAAAACCATGACAGCCCGTCGTTTTTATTTCAACCTCTTTATCCAAATGACTTTGTTGAAGAGCCTCCCTGAAAGCGGCTGTCACAGCTTCACACCCACAGGCCAGGCAACCTGTACCGGCACAAACAGTGATGATAGTCTTATTCTCCTCCCGCTGGTTGATAAGCTGATCTCTCAAATCGATTAACGCTTGAGGAGAGGTAAGTCTTCTGGGATTCATGCCGCTTCCTCCGCTTCTGCTTCTTTTTCAATTTCCTTGCCGCGCAGCTTGTTCATCATTTTATCAATCTTGGAAACAGTCATGTTACCGTAATACACATCATTAGCTGTGACAAGGGGGCCAAGGGCGCAGGCACCCAGGCAATTGACCGTCTCAAGGCTGAATTCCATGTCAGGGGTAGTTTCACCCGGATTGATGCCCAAGTCCCTCTGTAACTTGTCTACAATCACACTTGCCTGACGTACATGACAGGCCGTACCGGTGCAAACACAAATGTGATGTTTGCCCTTGGGTTTCAAGCTGAATGATTTATAATATGTAGCTACGCCATAAATCTGACCAAGAGGAAGGTTCATTTCCTTTGCCACCAATCTTAGGACATCCGTTGGAAGATACCGATGATGTTTCTGAACATCCTGAAGGATCATGATCAATGCCATCGGCTTCGCTCCATACTTGTTTACAATCTCCGCAATAGCCTGATCTGATTGGTATTTTGGGGCAGCAGTTGTGCTCATCAGGAAACTCCTTTCCCTGGTGTGGAGACCACCTCGGCCATTGACTCGGACTCCGTCAATAAAGACTCGCTTTGTTCGGCTGCAACCGGTTGACCTATCTCTAAAGCCATCCCCTCTTTGATAACCTGTTTGCCCAGAATCAATCTTCTATATTTAGGATAGGGACGACTGAGGCAGGCCTCATAACATGACCCGCAACTGTTACAAAGAGTGGGGTCAACATAGCGAGCTTTCTTTCTTACCTTAACTTTAAAATTGCCGATATATCCTTTTACTTCGTCAACCTCTGCCCAGGTCATAAGCCGTATCTTCGTATGCTGGCCAACGGAAACCATTTTCGGGGTCAGGATACAGGCGGCACAGTCGAGGGTCGGGAACGTCTTATCAAACCGGGACATATGACCGCCGATTGATGCTTCTCTTTCTACCAAAATGACCTCAAACCCGGCGTCGGCTATCTGCAAGGCCGCTTCAATGCCGGCAATTCCTCCACCGACAATCAGAACCCGTTTGGTGATTGGAACCTGGCGCATCTCTAACGGTTCATGGAATCTGACTCGAGCTGCGGCCGCCCTGACCAAAGCGGTGGCTTTTCGAGTGGCTGCCTTCGGGTCGACGGTAACCCAGCTAACCTGCTCTCGAATATTAGCCATTTCAAAAAAGTAGCGATTCAGTCCGCCCACCTCTACCGCCTTACGAAATGTTAATTCATGCATCAAAGGACTGCAGGCCGCCACAACCACCCGGTTCAGCTTATGTTCCCTGATATCCTCCTGTATCAATTCCTGACCGGGATCGGAGCACATAAAGCGATAATGCCTGGAAACCGCCACCCCCGGCGACTCTGCCAAGACTTCAGCGACCTTAACCACATCCACTGTCTTGGCGATGTTAGTACCGCAATGGCAGATGTAAATGCCAATGCGGGGTTCATCAGAATTGCCGTTTCCGCCGGCGTTTGCTGTGCTCATACACTGAACTCCTTAGCTTTCGCATTCAGCTTATCTGGCTGAATCAACAGCTTATCGTTGCCAATCATCTCCGGCTTCAACCTTGGTGCTACCTCCAAAAGACGATTGAAATAAACATCTGGCATGTTGAGATATTAGTACCACAATGACATGTATACACTCCAATCCTCGCATCCATTTTATATCTCCATCAACTCAGCTACCTTTTCACCGATAGGAACAATATGACGATGAAGTCCCAACTCCTTTAGATTGCCTCCCAAAGCCTGACCGACAAGTTGGGTAAAAAACAGAACGGGAATATGTATGTCAGTTTCGAATTTTTTATTGATTCTGTTCTGGTAGGCCTCCAAGTTTATCTGACAGAGGGGACATGTAGTTACAATGCAATCTGCATTGTTTTCCACAGCACATTCTAATATTTCTTTGTTTAACTTGAGTGCGGCATTCTCGTATGTCGTCATAAGCATGCCACCGCAGCAGCGAACTTTCATCGGATAATAAACGCTCTCAGCACCAAGTTTTTCAAACAATGAATCCATGGTGGTGGGATTTTCTTGGTCATCAAAACCCGGCTCAGGACGAACGATTTGACAACCATAGTATGGAGCGATTTTGAGACCAGATAGTTGACGTTTCTGCCTGGAGGCAATGACATCAAGACCAATGTCATTTACAAAGACATCGAGTGGGTGGCGAACATTAACACCTAAGTTGTATTGTAAATTGTCTATCTTTAGAGCTTGATCTACCTTAGCCTTAAGTATCTTGTTCGACTTTAAGAGCCGATTCGCTTTACATAAGGTCGTATAACAGGCATTACAAGGCGCTATTATATCCCCATTCATTTTTTCGGCCAGGGCAAGATTACGTGCTGAGATAACGACAGAAACGACTTCTTTTACTGACATGTATACGGTCGCCCCGCAGCAATTCCAATCCTCCAATTCTATCAAATCTATTCCCAAGGCTTTGAACACCCAGCGCAAAGACTCATCGTAGGCTATCGAGGAAGATTCCAGACTACATCCGGGGTAGTATAAATATCTCATCACAATCTCACTCCAATTTTGTATTTTCTATTCAAGGGGTACTATCATCTCCATTATTTCAGCCTCAGCGATGATTTTTGAAAAATTCTTTCTCTCTTTAATCCGTCGTGGTAACAATTTTATGCGTCCCTTAGTCCACAATTTAAAGGCATTAGGAAGCATACTTAACATCTTCAAAGGGTTGGTTTTCAGGAAATACTGTAAGATCAGTTCTGGTTCATGGTTTATACCGTAACGATTTACTATGCTCGCGAACGAATTTGAAAGAGCGTAAACAGGAAATTTCTTAGAGTACTTTTTACTATCAATGGCCATCCGCTTCAGGGCATATAAAAGGTCGGTAACTTTTATTCCAGAGGGACAGCGAACGGTGCACGCATAGCAGGATGAACAAATCCAAATGGTACGACTTTTGAGGATAGATTCGATATCGCCTGCTCGAAATAGGGCCACAATCTCGCGCGGTTGAATATCCATTGAATAGCTTACCGGACACGAGCCGCTGCATGTTCCACATTGAATGCATCTCTTTATTTTCTCTCCACCTGGGATGTTTAATACCTGATGGAGAAAAGTAGTTCTGAGTTCACTTTCTGTTTTCCCAAGTACTCCAGGTTCAATGTGAGTGTTGAGTACCATGAATACTCCTTTTTAATCGCTATTAACAAAAAATCTATTCAAGAATCGTTTTGTGTTATGGTTAGTTATTCCTTTCAGTGGATTTTGGTAAAGAGACAATGAAGCTGCTACCCTTCCCTATTGAGCTTTCCACCGTTATAGATCCAGAGTGGATCTCCACAATTTTCTTGGCAATTGATAATCCCAGTCCTGTGCCCGACGCTGTTCGGGTTTCACTGTTCTTCACCTGGTAAAATTCATCGAAAACAAAGGGTAAAACTTCCTTGGCAATACCTATACCTGTATCTGAAATCTTAATTTCTATATATGAATGCTTTTCCTGAACCGTAACATTGACCCTGCCTTCATCTCGATTGAACTTTATTGCATTGCCTATTAAATTACTAAACAGTTGTTTCAAACTCTGCCAATCACCTTTAATAAGAGGGAGGTCATGCTGATCAATGTGCAGACTGACTTTTTTCTCCTCTGCCAACGGTTGAAGAGATTTGATTGTTTCTGAAAGGATGGAATCTAATGGTATGAGTTTAAAGGTTTCCACCAGCTTACCATCCTCAATCTTAGAAAGATCCAGCCAGTCAATGATCAGCGTTAAGAGATCCTTAATTCGGTTCCGCATTCGTGTCAATATCTTCTCTTGTTCCTCAGGCACATTGCCTACCATATGACCAAGAACAACTTCAAGGTTCTGCTGAATAGTGGCTAGTGGGCTGCGCAGCTGGTGGGAAACCATCGTAATAAAAAACTTCCTCATTTTCTCCTTTTCTTGTTGCAAAGCAATGGACTCAAGAACCAATTTTCTCCTCTCAAGGCCTCGTTTGATAATAATTCGTAGTTCGTCTGGGGTAAAAGGCTTTGGTAGAAAATCGTAGGCTCCTCGTTTCATCGACTCTATCGCTGATTCTAAGGTTGCATAACCGGTAATAACTATGGCAATGATGGTTGGGTCGATGTCTTTGACTTTCTCCAGGAGATTCATACCGCTTATACCAGGCATCTTAAGATCTACCAAAGCCAAATCAGGTTTTGAAGTTTTTAATCTCTCTAAGCCGAGCGTTCCGTCTTCAGCTACTTCTACACGGTATCCCTCTTTGATCAGTACCTGACGGCATGAATCACGCATGGATTCCTCGTCGTCAATGACTAAAATAGTAGTTTTATCTACCATATATCTGTCTTTCAATAATCGACTCTTTTATCTCCTCAGAAGTCTTTCGATACGGGCAAGTAGGTCGGTAGGTTGTACTGGCTTATCGATGTAATCGTCTGGTCCAGCTATATCCTGCTTATTTCCTTTGAAGGTAAAGCGCGAACCTAACTCATCTTTCATAGAAGATACAAAGATAATAGGGATATCCCGAAGCTTCTGGTATTCCTTCGAAGTCTTAAGGGTGTGACATATTGAAAATCCGTCAAACATGTTGTCCATCATAATGTCAAGAAGAATAAGGTCTGGCCTCTCGGATACAATCATATCTATCCCCTCCTTGGGATTAGCAACCGTGACTAGCTCATAAGATTTCAAAATAACTTTTATAGCGTCTAAGAAATCAGGGTCATCATCAATTACTAAAATCTTCGCCAGATTTTTCATTTTTTACCTTTCTGGTCTTACTTGCTTTTTGAAAGACGTTATGAACGGCCAACTCTAACTCTTTCCGATCAAATGACTTAATGTAATAATAGAAGATGTCTTGCTCACGGACCCTGCTTTCCAACTCTTTGTTATTTTCAGCTGTGGTTATGATTATTTCTAATGTCGGATCAATAGTCTTTAGAATAGGTACTGCTTCGTATCCCTTAATCTCCGGTAGTCGAACATCCATAATAATGCAATCGAATTTTACATTCTTAATTCTTTGAGTGGCCTCGGTAATACCTTGGCACCTCTCGACGTCATAATCTTTTATGGAGAACAGAGAAAATAACTCTTCGGCTACCTCTGTATCAGGATCAATAATTAAAATTCGCTTAGTTTGGGTTCGCATTTGAATCATTATCTCTGGTTAAGAGGTTTCCTTCTCTGATAGCAGTTTCTCAACCTTGGTCAGTAGCTCATTAGGAGGAACAGGCTTTTCGATGAACTCTTCTACGGGCAGAAATTGAGGATGTCTGGGATCATCTTTGATAAATCTGAAACCAGTTTGCTTGGTAACCGAGGTGAGCATTATGATGGGCACTTTACTTAGTCTTGGATCTTTTTTAAATTTTTTGGACAGGATAATCCCTTCAGCGCCTTTTTGCATAATTATGTCAAGGATTATTAAATCAGGGATTTCCTTTTCTAATTTCCCTACGGCTTCCTTTGTGCTCGTAGCCACTTCTGCTATATAAGGACCATTTTCTAATATCGTTTTAATTGCCTCCGCAAAATCCAGATTGTCATCAATAATCAATATCTTCTTCTTACTCATATCTCACCTCCATCTATAAATTTCCTCAACCACACCACATCTCTACCAATTCTTATGCCATCTCACGGCCAATTAAGAAGATATTAAGAATTATTTCTAACCGGTTAATGCTTAAGGGGTTATATTAGGAAAAAATCTCTTTGGGTTGGCATTTTAGAAGATATGTACTGTGGTAAGCGAGGCGATTTGCCTCAAGGTGAGGTATTTTGTCCCAGTTTCCATACTGGGCTATCTATTTTCGACTATACCGTATCCCTTCATCTTTCTAAGGAGGGTTTTCCGATCTATCCCTAAGTACTGAGATGCCTTGGTCCTATTACCGTTAAACTTTTCAAGTGCCTTTATGATATGTTCCTTCTCGACCTTAGCAAGATCTCCATATTTCTTGGAATCCGGTTTTGTCACTGCTTTCGCTGTCAAGCCCTGGTATAATAGGTTATTAGATTCGATAATGTCATTCTCGGTTAAGACCACTGCTCTTTCAATCGTGTTTTCCATCTCCCTCACATTACCCGGCCAGTCATAATTGACCAATATTTCCACGGCTCGTTGTGAAATAGCACTAATATTTTTCTTTCGCTTTTTATTATATTCCCTCAGGAAATGATTCGCTAATAGAGGAATATCTTCCTTTCTTTCCCGAAGTGGGGGTAAATTAATGGGAACTACACTCAATCGGTAGAATAGGTCATCACGAAATATTTCTTCTTGCACCAGTTTTTGTAGGTCTTTATTAGTGGCTGCTATAATTCGCACGTCAATCTTCGTAGCTTGTGTACCCCCAACTTTAGTGACCTCGCGTTCTTGAATTGCCCGTAAAAGTCTACTTTGGACATTAAGACTGATATTACCGATTTCATCAAAAAATATTGTCCCGCCATTGGCTAATTCAAATCTACCATGTTTGGTAACAGTCGCGCCAGTGAAGGCACCTTTAACATGTCCAAATAATTCACTTTCAAAGAGATTCTCAACCAAGGCACCACAATCCGCTACAACAAATGGCTTGTGCTCCCTTAAACTGTGCTTGTGAATAGCCCGTGCGACAAGTTCTTTCCCTGTACCACTTTCACCAGTGATTAAAACCGTGCTATCGGTTGGTCCGACTTTAGTTATCAGATTGTACACTTTCCGCATTGCCTTACTCTGTCCAATAATAAGTTCCATTCCAATTCTGGCTTCAAGTTCCTCACGCAGACATTCAATTTCGGTCATTGATTCCTTTTTTTCTAAGGATCGCTTAACGATTGCCCGAAATTCATCTGGTGTAAATGGTTTGGGTATAAAATCGTAAGCACCTAATTTCATAGCTTCAACTGCTGACTCAACGGTTGCGTGTCCAGTAATAACGATTACAATAGCCTGAGGATTATCCTCCTTTATTTTTTTGAGTACTTTCATACCGTCCATTCCAGGCATTTTCAGATCCAGAATAACGATATCAAAAGGTTCTTCTTGTATCGCCTTGAGTCCGGAAATACCATTTTCTGCAGTCTTCACATTACAGTCATATGGAGAAAGTATCTGGCGGCAAGAATCGCGCATAACTGCTTCATCATCGATAACTAGGACGTTGGCAGAAGCAGACATATATTCTCCTCTATCTAATTCTGATTATATCGAAGCTTGCTTATTCAATTCTATTGGTAACCTAATGACAAATGTCGTCCCCTTCCCCTCTTCACTTTGAACATCTATGTTTCCATCATGTCGACCGATAATTCCATAACTAATAGCTAGACCAAGTCCAGTTCCGTAACCCACCTCCTTGGTCGTAAAGAATGGTTCAAACAATTTCTTCATATTCTCTTGACTTATACCACAACCGGTATCTGCAAACTCAATATCAACATACCGATTATCCTTAGAGAATTTAGTCCGCGTAATCAATTTGCCCTTTCCATCCATGGCTTCAGCCGCATTGATAATCATATTCATGAAAACCTGTTGGATTTGGGGTGTATCGATTTCTATCATTGGCAGATTAGATTCGAAAGCATAGGATAGTTCAATATTTTGAAATAATGCCTGCTTTTCAACAAGAGATAAAGTGGATCTTAAGACTTCATTTACATTGGTAAGTTTCTTTTCAGGTTTTGTCTGACGAGCAAAATCTAGAAGGCCCTTCACAATTTTTTTACAGCGTGTTGATTCATTCACTATTTTTTCTACGTTCTCTTTTGCAAGACCTTGTATTGATGGATCTTCTAATACAAGATGACTATAAACAAGTATGCCTCCAAGGGGATTATTTATTTCATGTGCAACCCCAGCCGCCAACTGTCCAATCATTGCTAATCTTTCGGATTTCATCACTATATGCTGGGTGTGCTGTTTTAACTGTTCGTCCCTTTCTTTTATAGAAAAAGCCATAAAATTGAATGTTTTTCCTAATTCTCCAATTTCATCTCGTGATTTAACATCAACCTTTTGTGCAAAGTCGCCCTCAGCTAGTTGCTGCACTGCTGCAGCCAGTAGTCGGACAGGTTTAGTCACACTACTGGCTAAAATGTACGAAACTACCATGGCGATAATCACTCCAACCAAGGTGATACTTAGGAATATCCATACGGTTCTCTTTTTCAGGTCGACAAATTCCTTTTCGAGAATCCCGACATACAGGATGCCGATAATCTTTCCGCTAATATTTCTAATTGGTTCATAAGCTGTGATATACCAATCGTTGACTACAAAGGCCCGTGCAATCCAGGGTTTGCCTCTCGCCAGTACCTGGTCATATACCTCTTCAGAAACACGAGTACCAATTGCTCTATTTCCATCAGGAGCTTCGACATTGGTTGAAATGCGTAAATCTCTTTGAAATATAGTAGTAGTTCCAATATCCTTCCCTTTATAGGTCATATCTTGATAGACAGTTTCTTTTACCTCATCAACAATCTTATAATTACGGTTAATCAGTCTCCCGCCATATAATACACCCATTAGGTTGCCCTCATAATCTAGGACAGGGGCAGCGGCCAAGAGCATCATCCCGGAGGTGTTTTCCGTCTCAGATGTAGCCTTAGCCTTGGGGGTAGGAATAAACTTCATATAAGCTCGTTCAACTAAATCTTCACCTTCCTTGCTCAATTCCTCTTTTGAGACTATTTCAGTCGAGGCGTATGGCTTCCTTTCAAACAATACCCTCCTTACTATCTCATTTTCTACCTGACTATCACCTGAGATTTTTGGATTATGCGGCCTGATAATCACACATCCTTCTTTATCAGTCAGGATCAGTATATCTAAAGAGTCTCTTTCTTTTACCTTTCCCAGCTCGAGTTTTAACTTGTCGAGATCACCTTTTAAGAAACTATCTTTGAGGAAAAATCTTACAGCCGTGAGACGTATCACTGTTTCAACATCGTCAATTTCGCCTTGATAGATATGCCGGGCCGAATTCAGGTCAATTCGTACCTTATCCTGAGCCTGTTTTATTATTCTGTCGCTGATTAGATGCATCCCTGCCAGTGTGATCACAAGACCAGTGATGACCACGACTATTAAGAAACTTATGGCTAATTTCGTTCTCAATGAGATTTTCATGTTTTGAATCCTCTTGCTTGTATCCTTTTTCTGTACGCAGTCCTTCTCTCCTGGTCGATTCCTTTAAGTGCTCTTCTAATCCCTCTTCTATGAGGGCTTCCTTCTTTGCCTTTTCATATATTTTTCATTAACGTCTCGACTATTCCTTTGCTTATATATTAACACTTTCTCTTGTTCTTTTCACTATTCTTTTAACTATTTTAACTCGCCTCTAAGTTGTTGTACCACTTGTTGGGGTTTGTTGAAAAAGTCATTGCTGTAAGTGTTAGATATTTCGTGGACAGAATTATCTTATCATGGGAAGAAACAGGAGGTAGTTTTGTTCCATGCGACTAAACAGTCATGACGACACGATAAACGGAGTCCGAAGTGGAAGAGTCGGCGGCCGATTCCCTTTATCGAGCATAAGGTTCTTTCCTTTCGCCAAAAGGGGTTGAATCGCTATGAGGTCGTGCATATGTTAAAGCCGCAACTAAAAGCGTATACGCCGTCGCCGTCGGGGGTGTATAATATTATTAAGCGGCATAGTGTCAACCGGTTAAGCCCTGTGATGAAAGAGAATAAGCGACAGATCATCAAGACAAAGGCTGGTGAGCTGGGCCACATTGACACATACTATCTTTCCAAGTGCCTCATCCACACTGAGAGCAAGACGCGGTACTTAGTGATGGTGATGAAGGTAAGCAATCTGCCAGGATGGATGTGAAAGACCGGGCCATTGATTAGACGGCCCCAGACTCATCTACGCAGACAATCTCAGCGGCAAGGCTGACGATTTCAGAGGACCGGAAGACGTTTTCTTTCATGAGCGAGGTGGTTATAGCCAAAGGTGCATTCATTCCAGCTCCAGCAATCACTGGCAAACCAAAAGTAGAAATCACCAGAGATGGTAACAATCTCGTGGTGAAAATAGGTGAGGTGAAACTAAGGAGCGAAGTAAGAGGACTATTTGAGTGGAAAGGTGGAACCTCGATCAGTTTTGAAGTCATAGACGGCAAAGAGGTAGCTGTCATCACTCGCCCCGAGGAGATCCACCGTTATTACATGTCCGAGTCACAATAGAATTGCCGAACAAAAGGGTCGAGGCGGCGCGGGCTAGCCGCATGCCTCACCCTGACGGTTAGGCCAAAAGAGAAATAGTATCGGTATGAACGTTACGAAGCTCGGTGGAACTGCGTTTGCTATCCTCTTGCTGCTTGTCGCTCTCAAGCCAAGCGCAGTGGCTGGGTCAATACATGACGCCACCAAGCGCGGCGATATCCAGAAGGTTCGGGAGCTACTTTCCACAGAAATAGACATCAACAAAGACCTCGACGAACATGGTGCGACAGCATTGCATTGGGCGGCTGTAAAGGGACAGAAGGAAATCGCCGAAATGCTCCTTGCCAAGGGCGCAAAGCTGGGCCTGAGAAATCGCTATGGTGATACCCCAATGTATCTCGCCGTGGCGTTTCGGCATAAGGATATAGTAGAGTTGCTGCTTTCCAAAGGTACTAGTGTAGATGAACGATGGAGAGAAGGGACAACGCCGCTGTTTATTGCTGTGGATCGAAATGAAAAGGGATAGCGGAAGTGCTAATTGCGGCAGGAGCCCAAATAGATGCGAAGAACAAGGACGGTGAGACTCCACTCTACCGCGCTGCTGGCAGGAACCTATCTGAAGTGGCATCGCTGCTCCTGTTCATGGGTACGGATGCAAATGCCGGGAACAAAGACAGCGACACCCTCTTGCATGTCGCAGCCGCGTACGGCAATAAAGAAATCGTTGAGCTTCTTCTATCCAAAGGTGCAAGTTCTCAGGCGAAAAACAAGGACGGAATAACGCCGGGGTACTTTGCGAAACAGCAGGGACATCCAGAAATCGCTAAGATTCTGAGCACCCCGATTTCGTTCACCACTTATCGTGACGAGGCGAACAAGTTCAGTTTGAAACACCCGGAGAATTGACGTGTCCTTAACGACACAGAGATCAAGTCTCTCGCGACCGGAATGGCCGGGGCAAGACCGTGCTTCGCGATACATGCACCATCGGGGAGCAACCTCTTCATCATTGCTTCACCTGCCCTGCCCAGCACCGCAAAAAAACTCCCAACAGATCCGGAAGGAGTACTGAGGAACAGTATGCTGAGTTCATCGGCATTGTACCTGACAACTGGACAAAAACCTCGGAGCAATTCAAAACCATCGGTGGCGTAAGGTCCATGGTCGTTGAATGGATGATGCCTCCAATTCAAGGCACTGTCCTGATGCAGAAGCACGGCTGTATAATAAAGGACCGCAGAGCATTCTTCATGGGCGCGACCTCTGATTCTACTAATTGGTCTCATGTTAACTCCCAGATTCTTTCTCCAGTATTTGAGTCATTCCAAGTCACCGAATGAGTAAATGGAGACATGGCAGAGAAGGAACTGGCTTAGTAAGCGAATGGAGAGCAACTTGGGTTTCGTGCGGCGCGCCATCCAGGCTGCTCATGTGCGGCGTTGGTAGGAAAGGAGGGAAAGAATGAACTGGCAGTCAATTCGCTCCAAGGTGCTCAAAGCTCTCAATATAGCAGCGATGGATGCACCTCTGTTTGGAATTGCAGTTTTAGTCGTCGCGGGTCTCTATTCTTGGGCGGCATCTTGGTCCTCCGACAAGCCGTGGGCTGATCCTGTCATCTGGGATTCAACCTGGAGATCAGTTCTCTTCGGTGACCTCGTGGGCAGGATCTTCGGCTCGATCACAAAACCTCCATTGGGTCGTTACATCCCGGTCTTCCTTTTGATAGGGATCGCGTCCGTTATTGAAACTCTGGAAAACTCGCGGGTCGGGCTCTGTTTATTCGTTGCAGTAATCTACAGGTTGTTAGCGTTTTATGAAAATATGTTGGCGAAATAGCCCAGCCTGCAAGAAAACGCATCCGGAAGTTAGAGGACACCCAAAGGGGCACTCCACTGTACGCACAGGTTGTGAACTGGCTGAACTCTCATCCAGTAATCAGCAGAAATGATGCTAGCGGTTTGCGTGTGAACATTCTTAGGCGGTCCATTACACACGTATCGCATTGCTGGGGCTATAGCTGCTATAAGTATCCAGCATGTCCTGGTTACTCATATGCAGGTAATTCTGTGTAACTGTTAAGGAGGTGTGATCCAGGATTTTCTGGAAGATTACAGGAGAACCGCCTTGCCGGATGAAGTAGGTCGCGGCACTGTGGCGAATTAGATGGGGGTAAAGTGTCACCCCAGCCTTCTTACCGATTTCCTGAATGATCTTGTGACAATGGCGTGATGTGATTGGCTTACCGTTGCGCTGACAAAACACAAGGTTGCCGTTTGTACCGTTTCGCCAACGGTTAAGGTAGAAGTGGAGGGTTTTGATCGTCTTGGCACCCATGGGGACATGGCGTTCTTCTCGACCCTTTCCGTAAACCTTGATTAGTCCTGCCCGGAGGTCTACATCATCGACTTTAAGCGTTATCAACTCTTCCTTACGCACCGTGGCATCCCAGAAGAGCATGACCACCGTCAGGTTACGATACCCTTCGTAGGTGCCCTTGTTTAAGGTCTGAAGAGCTTATCCAATCTGCTCCGGCGACAGGACGGGTTTGATTCGCTTCTTGGCCTTAATCATTTTGAGCTTGTGCGTCGGGTTTGGCTTTTCCCACAAGCCCTCTTCTTCTAGATAATTGAAGAACCGACGATAAACGCGGATACGACCGTTGACAGTTTCATCAGAAACCGTACCGATGAGCGTAAGCAGGTAATCCTGTATGTCCTGCCTGGTTACGTCTTCGATGTCGATACCCTTTTCTTCGAGCCATCGCGCAAGATAGCCGAGTCCTTCGGCATAAACGTTGAGAGTGCGAGGTGCAAGGTTCCTGATCTTACGGCCGAAGACAAACGCATCGACGTCTGTCTTCCAGTTGGAACCCACTTTGAAACCATCGACCAGATGGTAGAGTCGCTTGAGATGATTTTCCATAACTTCTCCTAGGCAGAGGCCCGGCGGTCACTCCCATCGCCGGGTTTCTTTTGGGACTTATCTGATCCACAATGTGCTGTGACCAATGTGTGGCCATCAACCTGCGAATTCGCCACTCTTCACCATCGCCAACTCGCTGGAGCTAGCGGTTTGAACTATTGCCACTATTAGGGTTAACTGACGTCCTACCGTAGGTGTCTCTGACCGCCAGAGCGGACCCGGAGAATTCATGGTACGAGACCTTCCTTCTCTGAGAACATGATTCTATTCGAACCTGGATAGTAAACTCGAAGGGACTTCGCCTTGCATTTCAAATGGTAGGGCCACGGCTGGTAGTTGGCTCACGAACTGAGGCTTCGTATTTCTGTCACGAGCCCACTCGCTCTCTTGCTAACCGAATTTGGTTTCAGGCAGTTTTTGCAGAAACTGGTAGAATCAACGGAGTAGATTTTCTAACAGCAAAATGCACGGAACGGCACGCAATAGTACGGAACAGCATGGAACAGGACGGAACGGGACAGAACGAAACACAGTTAGTGGCAAGTAGTTAGAGCTATGTCATGGGGAGACTTGAAGTTATCCAGAATCGCTGCCGTCGAATCCCTGCCTCTCCGCCATATTTTTTCAACAAGTACTCCTCTTTTATATCAATACGTTATTAAAATTTCATTCTTCGCTTTCTATCTTTTCTAACAAAATTCTAAGAGGTTGGTGTGGCAAGTATACAATCTAAAATGGGTAATATGGCCAAAAAAACCTACTATGTGGTAATATGTCACCGGGGTGGCCACAAATGGATCAAGGCGAGAACACTCAAGGATGCCAAGATACTCAAGAAAGAAATCGAGTCCTTAGAAAACTCAAAGCGAATGGAAAAACTGGGTCTCACCGGCCGGCATAAGCGGATTGACGATTTTCTCCAGGAATATGCCGACCATGTCAAACTGAGAACAGCTCCCAATACAGTAAAATGGTATAAAGCTGCCTTGAATGCCTTCATTGCCTTTCTCAAGCTGTTTCACCCTAATCTAAAGTACCTGCATCAAGTCAAGCCGGAAATCATAGAGTCCTACCAGAAACAATGGCTTGAGTCAATTGAGCTTAAGGTAGCTGCTGACGGCGAAAAAGTCGGTAACCACAAGAACAAGAGGTTGCCGCTGCCTCAGACTGTGAACTATAAGGTTGGTGTGCTACGGTCTGCACTTATATAGGCTCACAATCTTGTTCCGTAGGAGCAATTGTCTACTCACAAAGCGTCGATTCTTTTTGATCCACCCCAAATTTCCAGGTTGACTGCTCACATGCGATTCCGACTTCTGGCCTGCATCTTTACGCTACCCCCTACTCGAAACGGTTCATTACAGTTGAGCATCGTGTATATGATAACAGCCAGCTTCCGAGTCACCACCACTCGTACTTTCTGAACATTGCTGCGATAGAGGAGGTGACAGCACATCCGGCTTAACTCCAGTGATTTCCGGATGACGTTGATCTCAGCCTCCAGCAGAACATGACGGAGCGTTTTAGAATTCAGTCTCGTAATACCGCTGGTCCAGATCGAATCCCCAGACGATCGAGCAGTTGGGGTCGGACCGGTTGTGGAGAGGGGACTTCGGCGGCGGCACCACCACAAGTTCGGGCCTTGTGTTTCCTTTCATCTTACCCATGCAGCGAACTTCTCTCAAAGATTTCTTCTTCAGACTGGACACCATAGGACCTTTCCAGGCTGGAATACTTCCGCAACCCAGATCATCATCGTTCTCTCTTGTTAGGGACAGGGCACATCCCAGTCTCAAGAGCCGAGCTATGATCCGTGCAAGTGACACGCAGTTAATATAAACAGTATCGTTTCTTTTCATTTCCATGGCCATAATGTCGTTAGATCTAAAACGCATGGCCAAAGTTGATGAAGATTCTCGTGCCTTCACTGCTGATACCTGTATCAAATCGAACCACAAATGCGGCTAGGTAGTATCTCAAACCCCAACCCCAGTTCGCCTTCCAGCTCTGGAAACTTACCTTTTGGATACCACGATAAACTCGACCGGCATCGATGAACAGAACTCCTCCGATTCTCCTGTATAACAGAAATCGATACTCCGTCGATATGAGTGTCATTGCCTCGTCAATAAACCGATCAGCCTTGAAGCCTCTGGCGGTCCGGCCACCACCAATGATGCTCTGCTCGTAATATGGTGCTATGCCCTCTACATCTTGAACCCAGAGACGCACAGCCAGAACGTGAGAAGAACTAACCAGTTTTTGATATTTGCTCAACTTCAGTCTGAAACGCCGGAAACTGAAATCGCTGAAAAACGATCTGCAGGTGACATCGGAATTGAAACTCACTTCCCAACCTCGGCACGGGTGAATGGGGCTGTCCCTTGTGTCGTACCGGAACTTCGTAGTGAGGTAGCAAGTTAGATGTTCTCCAATCCCGGGTACATCGCTGGTCAGTAGGGGGTTGATTCTTTCGTAGTTGTACACGCTGGTATGGTTGCACAGCAACCCGATCTCACCAATGATCCTTGTCGTGATCGCTCGTCCTACAGTCAGTTCCAGCTTAGACATCTCCCTGGGAAAGTGCCAATCATTATCATTGGAATTGTTGCCAAAGCCGAAGAAATTGCTCTTTAGATACTTGTCGTACTCCAGTTTAAGGTCGAATGCCCAGGGATAAGCAGTGCCATGGCGGATCTCAAAATCGGGAACAGAGATGGCAAGCTCATACCATTGTTCCCCTTTGGTGCTTGTGAAGAGAACAAGGCCGATTGATTCATTCCCCTTGAATTGATTCTTAACCATGCCCTTGCTACCAAAACCGAAGCCAATATCTGAGTCATACGTGAAAATAGGAAAAATACTGATGGATCTCTTCCGTTCGGTCATATGCTGTTCAGAAGTGTCAGCTCCGTGCGTCGCAACGCCATGCTGATAAGCAAGTAACAGGGAAGAAAAAGTGATACCGAAATTTATGATCCTCTTCATCGTTGTTTGCCAATCTGCCACTGATTCCAACCCGTACTACTGTAAGATTACCGTTGTTTCAGCAAGTACCAAT
Source organism: uncultured Ignavibacteriales bacterium (assembly GCA_964416195.1). Taxonomy (GTDB): domain Bacteria; phylum Zixibacteria; class MSB-5A5; order GN15; family FEB-12; genus CAYQDB01. The sequence continues at coordinate 17,403 of CAYQDB010000014.1, read as the reverse complement.
CCCCGCCACATATTCGTGGACTATCGTGATCTGGGGAGCGTCCGCATACATCTTGTCTGTTCGACGTATAAATTCTTTGGTGAACCACTCACGCACCGAGGGCTTTAACGCATAGTAAAACGTGGTTCCGGCGCCTGATTTCATTACGTGGTCATACACCTGCTGACCGGTGTAGCAGCAATAATTAAAAGTGCCCTGGTGCATCCAGCCAACTCTAAAACCCGAAGATTCTAAGTGTTTGCGAGCTTCTGCAGCATTTGCTGGAAATTTCAATTTGACTGCTTTCTCTAGTGACTGAGGTTCTTCGCGAACAATCTCTTCAAATATCTGCAAAGGGACCAGCGGGGAGCGATCAAGGTGCGCGACAAACCCGATCCGTCCATCGGATTTTAACGCCCTTTTGAGCAGTGGAAATATCTCTTCACAACCGACATAACCGATAAGCCAGGTCAATACTGCAATATCATATGATGCAGCAGGCAGTGTCTGCAGTTCTTCCAAGACATCGGCCACTCTGAGTTCGATGTTGGAATAACCGAGATCCTGGATCCTTCGTTTGGCTTGTCGGATCATCCCGGCTGACAAGTCTATTCCCAACACCTTACCGTCTGGGCCAACCCGCTCGGAAAGAATGGTCATTGAATAGCCGGTTCCACATCCGCAGTCAAGAGCCCTGGCTCTAGGATCGATATTTAAATGATCGAAGAGTTCGTTAATCGGCCCGGAGGCAACAGACAGCCAGTAATCATCGTATGTCAAACTTGCCTGATCATATCCTTTGACGATTTCCTCGGTACCTGATGTTTCGTTAGGCGTACTTTCCACGATCTCAAAGAATCTGGGAAGTTCGTTGTCATTAGGTAAGGGAATTATTGGCATTTTGTCTGCGGGGGTCGGTTTCACCGCCTTGCAATGCTCACAAAAGAAATCCTGGAGTGAGTGGGCCAAGCACACTCGGTAAGGGTGCTTAAAGACCGACTGCATTCGAGCAATTATTGCTCTCAAGTCCTCATTAGCAACATTCCCGTAAGAGACTGGCAGCATGTTGCACGGGCAGACCTCACCTGTGCCATCTACATAAATGTGAGAGCGGCCAGCTCCACATCCGAAGAATTCCGGTGATTCCATGTGAGCAAACGAAGAAATGGCGATCCCGTTATCATGCTGATTGTATTCAGCCATATACTGGAAGATCCTGACGAATTCTTCTTCACCAAAGTCGAGATTCGCCGAGACTATTTTGCCCGCGGGGGCTGGCTCGATGATTTGAAGCTCGTTAACTCCAAGGTCCTTGTTCAATTCGATCAACCCTCTGAAGTTCTCTTCCTCAAGAAGCTTCTTTGATGGGACGGCACAGGTGTAGATATAAAAGCCATGTTTCTTGGCCGTCTCGATTCCTTTGAGCGCGGTTTTAAATGCCCCTTTGATACCGCGTTTGCGGTCGTGCTCAGTTTCGTTGGCACTGTCCAAGCTGATGGAAATGGAATAGACGCGGGTGTCGCGAAGCCTTTTGGCTAATCTGTCAGTGAAACCGTACCCCGTAGTGGCCAGTATGCCGCAAGAATCGTCTCTAAGGGATGAGCAAATCTCAACCAAATCATGTCGAAGGCAGGGTTCACCACCGGTGAAGTTAATAACAATGGCGCCGAGATCCTGTAATTGCCTGACGATTCTCTGTAGCGATCCGGTGGGAAGGTCGTCCACTGACCGTCCTGCATTGTAACAGTGCCAACAGTTATACATGCAGGCATTGGTAACCGCCAGGTCTACCGATTGGATCGGCGTTCTACGGTCTGTCTCGAAATACGTCGAGACAAATCTATCGAAGGCCGGGCTCGGAAAAGGCGGGATAAACGTATTGATGACAAATTGATCGTTGAACCTTCTCACCTTCTCGATCTTAAAGAATTCAGCCAAATACTGATAGAGTGATGGTGTAAAGAAGCGCATGTCGATTCTTTTCGTGAGCTCTGCTAGAAACAATTCATTATCTTTCATTTTAATACCTACCTCTTTATGCAATGATACATTACCTGTATCAAGTAATCACTTGGCTCTTTACAATCGCACAGTCACAATGACACCAACGGCCTTGTCCTGAACAAAATAGTGAGGACATACTGTAACTGTTGAAAAGTCTCTTTGGTGATTGTACTGCTCAACTGACCTGCTGACAGTTGAGATATCATATATAACGCTTGCCAGCAAAATGCTACCGCCAACTGCTATGAAGACAATACTTCTGGAAGGAGTGCTCTTTCCCCAGCTGCTGGCGACTCCGATGCCTATGCCCCCAAGGCCGGCTATGCCGGCGCCGATAACCCGGACGATGGCCCCCTTCATCGGCTTTGGCCGTTTTGCATAGACATGGCCCGCGCCCGGTCCGAATATGAGCCCCAGAGTCCCGACAGCGACCCCTAAAGCTACCTCCCCCTCGTTGGTGCCCGTCCCCACATCAGCCCCGTGCAACACAAGACCTCCCCCAAGGGCAGCGGGTGCTAACGTACACGCGATTGAGTAAGTTAGCGCTGTAGATTTCTTCTTGGATTTTTCAGCATCCGGTTGCTGAGCCAAGACGGGCTGAGCGCAGACAACACAGAAACAGAAAAATACCACGGCACTTCGTGACATGATATACTCCTTCTTTAGAGCGACGGCTCATGAACATGGTCCCTTCGCATTGAAAGTTCCACGAACAGGGTTACGCCCAGAATCACCAGCCAAGCGACCAGCGACATGACTAGAAATACCACCAGAAAGTTGCTTAATGCAGTAACGAGATCTCCGTCACAGATTCTCGTCAATTCACCAAGTGGAAATTCATAGCTTTTCATCGTCTTCTCTCTTTTCCGCCTTGTGAGAGTCTTCTGCAGGTGCCGGACAGACGTCTGCCGTAGCAAAGAAGTAGCTGTCCTCAATCATGTCTGCCCCACGATATTGTTGGTTTGCCTCTCGCATACTGAGGATGTTAACATTAGTGTATCCGACATTCCGGAGTATCCGGCTCATCCTATCAGGACGGCAACCAAAGGTTAGTGGTTCATTAATCGAGGCACAGAGTTGTATGAGTTTGCGGTTTCCTTGACAGCCGGTTTCATCATCAATCAACTCAGGTGGAACAAAATCAAAGGTTATGCGATTGTTCGGTCCCAATTCCGCCAGCCGCCCCAGTGTTTCTGCAATAATGGCCTCGTTGAGAAACAGGGTAACCCCCTCCCAGACAAAGAGAGCTCTTTTGTACCGTTGGAAGCCAGCTTTGATCAGTTTTTGCGTCACTGAATCTCTGGAAAAGTCGGTGGGTACATAAGTAACATTCGTTGGCAATCTGCCCAAGAGCCTTCGGGTCAACGCTTTCTTGATTACCTGGGTAGAATTCAAGTCGAGCTCAAAGACGCGGATCGTGTGGAATTCCTTCAAGCGTAAGTAGCGACTGTCATACCCAGCACCAAGTAGGACAACTTGTTCAAAGCCATCCCTCAGGCACTGTAACGAATAGTCGTCCATGAATCGCGCTCGCAGTACAATGGCTTGACGAAGCGTTTGATTAATAGTGCCCATAGCACCGACCAGTTTCATGCCGATCTCACCGGCGTAGTACGGTGCGTACGGATCGGTGATTACTCTTTTCTCCGGCGGCAGCGAAAGCTCAAACGCTTTCGCTCCGGCCGACCAGCGGGCAAAGAGGAAGCCACACGGCTTCTCTATTGTCTTGTTGTAAATCTTCTGCATGATAAACCTCCATTTCTCCTACGTCTTTCGGTCAAAAACCGGCTTGATAACTCGGCAGCATAGGAGCAGTGGATACACGGTAAGTTGCACCAGGATCGCGGTCAGCATTATCCAGAAGATCACCGATGGTGCGGATTCAAGAAGTATGAAAGTCGGCAGGAAAAATATCGCTGTGAGGTAGTTGGTGATGCTTTTATATCCAGGCTTCCAGTGGGTAGTCACCAGACTGGTGATAGGATATTTGATGGGGGAAACAACCAGCAAGATGAGGATGGCGGTATAAGCAGTCGCAAACACAGGACGCAGCGCAAGGAAATAGAATAGAAAAACAGAGAAGAAAACGGGAGGTGCGCCGACCGAATAACCATCCTTCAGAAACGTCTCTTTTCGAGAGTATTTCCAGGATGCCACTATAGCTGCCGCGGCGACAAGCACAGCCCCGGTCCCTTGTAGAAACAGACCTACTCTCCAGAAGAGCATCATCGGTACAAAAGTCAGCCCCACCAGATCGGTGATAATATCCAGTATCTCGCCTGATGTACCAGGGAACTTCTCCCGGACTCCCAACCTGCGGGCAAGTGTTCCATCGAGACGGTCGACCAGCAACACCAACAGGCTGTACCTGACAGTTGTATCATGGCGACCTTCAAACAGCGCCATCAACGCCAGAGAGGCGAAGGCGAGACCAGCCAGAGTCAGAAGGTGTGGGGAGTAGTATAAATACTTCTTCATTTTGTTTTCCCTTCAATTCAGAAGCAATTTCTGTGACCAATAGAATGCTGGAGCCGCAGCAATAAGGCTGTCAAAGCGATCGAGTACCCCGCCGTGTCCCGGTATCAGCGATGAAAAGTTCCTGATGCCAAGTCGGCGCTTCACAAAGGAAAATGTGAGGTCGCCAGCAGTAGCCGATAGTACAATGATAACTGCCAGGCCAGCCAACGCCGGACGAGAAACATTAGACAGAAGAAATGATAGCACAAACGCTCCACACAGACATGCCACAATACCACCGAAAAACCCTTCCACCGTTTTGTAAGGACTCAACTGTGGACACAGCGGGTGACGACCAAAAAGCCTGCCAAAAAGCTGGGAGAAACTATCACTTATTGCCACCAGCAAAAAGACAAAAGCAAAACTGCAGAACCACATCTCTGCCTTTCCAAACAGCAAATGTACCAGGCAGATACTTAATACAAAGAAAACGGTTAATGACAAACAGGCCGAGCCGAAACGCCGGGGATTCAGGTGATGATGCAACTCAATAGTCCCACTTACAGCAATGGCTGCCAAGAAGATCGCTAACAGCCAACGACTTGCATAACTCGCTAGAAGCAAACTGATGGTAATGACAAAGTAGACGGCAAACTTGACCCAGTCGGACCTCGTCTGTGCCTTGCCACGTTGGTAAATGAAGTGCGTAAGTACCATGAGTACAGCTCCAAGCACAAACAATCCAACTATTACCATAAGCAAGCGTTCCAACATGTCAGCACCCTTCCTCTCCGTTGGGAACGATTACCCTCAGCGCAGAGGGGATTACCCTGACATCAAAACTGGTGCCATGTTGATGGATTTCTCCGTCACCAAAGAATGCCACAGGGTGGACTGTGCTGATGGAGAGACTCTTCGACTGAAGGTACCGGACCCCCTGCATACCTATGTGTCTGCCCCTCACAGTGTTGGCTATGGTTTTTAACAGATAGGTGCAACTCCTGCTTTGTTCAATGAGACATATATCAAGTAGGCCGTCACTATTATTTGCTTGCGGTGATACACGAAATCGCTGACCAAGAGTCGGCTGATTCATTACCAGCAACGAAAAAGAATCGCTGATGATTGATTTGTCGTTCATTCGAATCGTAACTTTGCCGAAGCGATTCATGCGGTTCAAAAAGGTATGTAGTAGAGTGAACACGTATATTCTACTACCCAAAAGGTATGAGATCATCCGACCAAAAGGGACCTGACGCTTAATTACTTCAGCCATTGCAGCAGCATCGACCGGAGCACCGATCCCTCCAGCGGTGAGATAGTACCAGCCGTTAACGCAAATGACGTCGACCAGGTGCAAGTGTCGTTTGAGGATGATATCACACGCTTTATCAATATTGCGAGGGAGACCGTAATATGATGCCAAATCGTTCGCAGTTCCGGCCGGGATGATACCAAGCGCTACATCACTTGCCATGATGCCATTGAGCACTTCGTTGATGGTACCGTCACCACCGACAACGACAATAGTGTCTACCCCTTGCCTGACAGCCTGGCGGGAGATGTCGGTAGCGTGGCCGGGGTAGGCCGTTGGCACAATATCAAAAGACGTGTCTGCGAATTTCCTGCGGAGCACTGCCGTAAGGCGCTTACCACGATATCTATATAATCGTGAATTCATGATAATCTTCGTTTTCATCACTAACTCTTGCGTTCAGTGTTATGCTGCCCTCCGCAGCTTCCTGCCCCAATTAGTTTCAAAACAGTAGGCCAGGATCGCATCAAAATAGCTGGAGAACATCGGCGCTGAGATAGCTGTACCTCTAAGGGCATGTCTGGTGTTGGCATCATCAAATGATCTGTTCACGCAAATGTAGGGTTTGTACGGGGCTATGAAATCGGCTGTCCTGTGCGCTTTGCGAGATATGAACGGTAACAGGGTATGGCTGAGGATGTTCGGAATGAATCTAATCGGCCTCAGGGACTTTGTTGCTTTGCGACAGTTGCAATAGTCAACGGTGCGCTTGACAATCTCACCAACTGTCATACACTTTGTGTGGCCGGCTACAAGGTGGTAGGTTTTGCCGATGTTATCCGTGGTCTTCAGGAAAATATGGTTGAGAGCATCACTCACGAAATCCACCGGCACTACATCCAGAGGCGTCTGGGGTGAACCGGGAAGGGCGGTAATCTTACCTTCGCAGATAAGCCTGAGCGGGGTGTACAGGACGTTGAATGCTGTTGTACGGCCCATCTGTGAGTCTCCCACTACGATACTGGGTCGAAATACCGATAGCGGTAATTCGGACATGAGTGATCGGATCAGCCGCTCCGATTCCCATTTGCTTTGCTCGTAGGTATTGGAAAACTCCCCATGTTCAGGAAGATCGTCTTCATAGATCTCCCCGCTCCGGTCGCCGCAAACGTACGCTGTACTGACGTATGCCACTCCCTGCAAGTTGCCTCTTTCTCGAGCTCTCCGGGCTAGAGCCATCACATTAGCTGTGCCCTCATAATTGACCCGTCGGGAGTGTTCAATGGGAAGTTGAAACTTGGTGGCGGCAGCAGAATGAATGATATGAGTCACCACTGAGGTCAGACGATTCAGTACCGATTCTGAAAGCCCAAGCCCGTTGGATGTGATATCTCCGCACACCACCTTCACTCGCTTGCTGTACGACAATAGATCCACACCCGGGTCGTGTGTTTTAAGGGCGTTTTCAAGACGGTGCGCCGCATGGGAAATCGATTCTCCACGGATGAGCAGAATGAGTCGCGCGTCTGGATCGTCTTCAAGAATGCGTAGGACGAGTTTTCCTCCTAAATTTCCCGTCACGCCTGTTATGAACAGAGTACGTATCATCGTCCTAACCTACCTCAATGGGTTCTTAGTTTCGTTCCGGTATATTGAATAGCAGGCACTGTGCCAATAAGAACACACACAGCCTGCTCGCTGTAAATTGTTAGAATGCAGCAAGATGAGAGAACGGACATTAGTCTGCCGCTGTTATTAAGTGTGTATACTTAGTATCCTCCCGTGGACACAAGTATCCAGAAGGGTTGCGTTACGGACATTGATTGCATATGTTTATCTCGCATAATAGATGGGGCATGTGATTTGCTGAGCGTCGCGAAGGAGACACAGTAATGACAGTAGACAGGCAGGGTGATGACAATACACGCTCCTTGGCGGTTATAGCAACCGGTACATTGATATCACACTACAAAGTTATTGAGATGATTGGTGCAGGAGGGATGGGGGAAGTGTATCTTGCCGAAGACACCAAACTGAACCGAACAGTCGCAATCAAGCTACTGCCCAAGGTGTTATCCAGCGATCCAGAGTTCCGAGCGCGTTTCACTCGGGAAGCGCGGGCTGTGGCTTCATTGAGCCATCCCGGCATTGTTACTGTCCATGAGGTCGGTGAGTACCAGGGTCGACCGTTCTTTACTATGGAACATGCCAAGGGTCACTCGCTAAAAGAAATGATCCAAAGTGAGAGTTTGACTCTTGCTCAAGTTGTCGATGTTGCTGTCCAAGTATGTGAAGGGATGGCTGAGGCGCATAATGCCGGCCTGATACACCGTGATATCAAACCATCCAACATCCTGGTCGACGAAAAGGGACGAGTGCGTATTCTTGACTTTGGCCTGGCTCGAGTAGCAGGGGAACCTGAGCTGACACGCACGCCTTCCTTGATGGGTACGATCAGATATCTTTCACCGGAGCAGGTCAAGGGAGAGGAACTCACTCCTGCCTCGGATCTGTTTTCCATTGGTGTGGTATTGTATCAAATGCTCACTGGTTCTATGCCTTTCACAGGTGAGTATGAAGCCTCAGTTCTCTACGCAATAGTCAACGATACGCCACCAACGGTTGGCTCTCTTAGACCTGAACTGCCACCACAATTTGAACACATTTTGTCAAAACTTCTTGAGAAGGATCCGAAAAATCGGTTTGAGAGTGCCACAGATGTCGCAGCAGCTTTGAGGGCTACTTTGAACAGTGGTGTGGAAGATCGGTCCAAGGTCGAGCACCCATCAGTCAAGAAAACCCTTCGAGCATTATTCGTGATCGTACCGATACTCATAGCTGTTGTTGTCGTAGTCGGCTGGCGCTTACAGATGTTCCGTTCTAGTGATTCTCTGTCCGATAGGAAAATGCTGGCAGTCCTTCCTTTCGAGAACCTGGGACGCAGTGAAGACGAGTATTTCGCTGACGGTATGACGGATGCAATCACGATGCAACTAGCCAAATTCGGCGACCTCGGAGTTATCTCCCGCACAAGTTCTATGCTCTACAAAGACAGTGAGAGAAGCTTGCAGGAAATCGGTACTGAGCTCGGTGCCGAGTATCTGGTAACGGGAACTATCTATTGGGACAGGTCTGCCGAGGTTGACAGAGTACGCGTCGATGCCAGCCTGGTTCGAGTGGCTGATGATTCTTACCTCTGGGGTAATAGCTACGAACGAGTCCTGGATCGGATCTTCTTCTTGCAGTCCGAGATAGCGCAAAACGTAACCCGGGCGTTACATGTAGCCGTCGGTGAATCAGAGTTGCGGCCATTGCAAACAGGACTGACCGACAACCTGGAAGCATACGACTTTTACCTGCGCGGTAACGAGTATTTTAATAGAAGCGAGGACCGAGAAGATATTCAGTTCTCAATTCAGATGTATGAACATGCCATCGAGTTGGATCCTGACTTTGCTGCTGCCTATGCTATGCTCTCGCGGGGGCATAGCAGCATGTACTCGGACAACCATGATCGATCTCCAGAGCGGTGGCAGGCAGCAAAAGGTGCGGCCAACAAAGCGTTGCAACTGGATCCGGACCTGGCTGAAGGACATCTGGCGCTGGGATACTGCTACTATGGTAAGCAGGATTTTGAGCAGGCGTTGGCAGAATTCGCAGTGGTGCAGGAGCGTCAACCTAACAATAGATACCTTTACAATGCCATCGCCGCTGTCCAGAGAAGGCAGGGTAATCTCAAACAGTCCGTGCAGAACTTCCTTAGGGCTCTGGAGCTCGATCCGCGCTCCCATCGCCGCGCGTTTGATGTCGGGCTGACCTTTGGTATGATGCACCAGTACACTCAGGCAGAGACATACCTCAACCGAGCTATCCAGCTGGCCCCGGATTGGGCCCTGCCTTACATTTATAGGGCATGGTTGCACATCTTTCGCGACGGTAATATAGCCAAAGCCAAAGCTATCCTGGCGGAAACACCACCCCAAGCCAGCCTGACAGCGTCGCAGTATTACTGGTGGCTGGCTCGCGTCCTTGAATCAGATTATCAAAAGGTACTGGATGAAACAACAATGGGAACTGATACCGTCGCCTATTATCTACACTGCGCCCAGATACACCGGCTGATGGAACAGCACAAGATCGAATATGCTTATGCAGATTCGGCTCGAAGAATCCTCGAAGGTAGAATGCAACAACAGCCTGAAGAAGCGCTCTTCCACAGTCACTTAGGTCTCGCCTACGCCGGATTACGCAAGAAGGACAAGGCGATTGCCCACGGCAGTAAAGCCGTAGAGCTCCTACCCACCTCGAAAGAAGCTTTTGACGCCCCTTTCCTCGTGGCCAATTTGACTGAGACTTTCGTTATCTTTGGCGAGTACAATGCGGCGGTCGAGCAAATTGAGTTCCTGTTGTCGATTCCGGGATTCATGTCGGTGCCATATCTAAAACTTGACCCCCTCTGGTTACCTCTGCACGATCACCCTGGTTTCAAGCGTCTGCTGGAGAGTGAGGCTTAGCCATCAACTACGACTAGGTAGAGCTGATCCCGTAACGAGCCATTTTGTCCTTAAGACCTTTACGGGTGAGCCCAAGAGTTTTGGCTGTTCTCTGAATATTGCCGTTATTCTCGGTGAGAGCGGATTTGATAAGATCACACTCAACTTTCTCAACGACATTCTTCAGCTGGCCACCATAGCGGCTCGCACCGGCTTCACTGGTGGAAGCCCCCAGCAGATCCGGTGAAAGATCGATCAGGCCAATCACTCCATCGGCTTCACTGATTACTGCGGCACGTTCAAGCTCATGTTCCAGCTGACGAACATTGCCCGGCCAGGAGTACTTACAAAGCGCTTCTAAGGCTTCTGGGGTGATTGACAAATCATTGCAGCCCAGTTTGATCTTTAATTTCTTCAAGAAATGATGGACCAGTAGAGGAATATCATCACGGCGTTCACTCAATGATGGCAACTCAATTGTAAAGGTGTTGAGACGGTAGAATAAATCTTCTCTAAAAGAACCCTTACTGATTTCCTCACGAAGATTTCGGTTGGTGGCTGAGATAATCCGGATGTTTACAAATTCGGTTTTTGACGCACCGATTGGTTTGATCTCTCCAGTTTCGAGCACCCGGAGAATGGCAATCTGAGTCGATTGAGGCGCATCAGCGATTTCATCAAGAAAAATGGTCCCGCCGTCAGCTTCCCTGAACAACCCTGATTTTGTCCGGTCAGCACCCGTAAAGGCTCCCTTCACATGACCAAACAGTTCAGATTCGAGAAGTGATTCCGTTTTTACCCCACAGTTTTTCACCACAAACGGTTTGTGCCTGCGGTTACTGTGATAGTGTACGGCCCGCGCAATCAGTTCTTTGCCACTGCCAGTCGGCCCAGTAATCAGTACCGGCGAATCGTTACCGCTGACCTTTGAGGCAAGCGTCAAGACCTGTCTCATGGCGACGGATTTGCCAACAACGTTCTCGAAGGCGAACGAGGTGTCCAGTTCCGATTGCAAACGGAGGTTTTCATCACGCAGCTTCTTTTGCGAAAGCTCCAGAAGCTCATTCTTCCCGGCCAGTTCTTTCAGAAGCAGGGCATTCTTGAGGATCTGCGCAGATTGAGAGGCTACAATCCCCGCAACGCGACATTGACTCTCATCAAATGGCCCGGCCGTTTTGTCACGTACAAGACTTGTTAAACCGATTATTTCCCCGCGAACTACCATAGGGCAACAGAGTATAGATTTAAAGCATCCGCCCTCCGAGGGGAGCCCCGGAAATCTATTATCTGTGTCGAGATCATCAACTTTCAATGTCCGTTTATACTTGAGGACCCAACCCGATAAGAGAGTATCAACCTTGTAGGGGATGTCATCGGAGTCAGGCCGCACCTTACGAACAACCGTCTCAAGGCTGCTTTCGCCACGGCTGCTAACCAGATTCACCACACCCTGACTGGCGCCGGTGAAGTTCACCAGCTCGTCAATAATGATTGACATGATATGATTGGTCTCGCGGGCCTGGCATACTCGCTCCATTACCTTATTAATAGTGGACAACTCGTTGAGGGCATCCTCCAGGTTCTTTATGTCAGGCTTATCCGGCATGCTACATAACTCCAACAGGGGAGCATAGATTCTGACTTTAAAATACGCTTCTCTCTTCATGGAGTCAAGTGCTGAAGGCCTCCACACACAACTGCCCACTTGGTGCTCTAACCTGTAGTGATTATGGTACAAGCACTTATCGCTGAAAAATGGAGGTTGGCAGAACACACTCCGTTTGTCACCGGATAGTTACTATCCGTCAGGTGCTTTCTGTGCAAGAATCTGTCCGCACTGCTATCCCTTTGTAAGTCACAGAGTTCTGCAAACGTTGATTCCATTACAGGTCTGGCATGGTGGTTGCATACCGCGTGTCACGGCACTGTGCGAAGAGATAACGGAAGCTGGGATGCATTCCAACGGCGAGTTGTGTCTCGGTGTCGATTATAGTATTCACCTGCGAAAGGAGGTACAACCATGCTGAGAAAGTAGGTGCTCTTAAACGACCGCATAATCAAACCACAAAAAAGGAGAGAGTTATCATGAGAAAGACAGGATTTGTAGTTTTTATGTTGGCTTTTTTCATACTGCTCTGTGGAGGCTGTGAGAAAGCTATCGAGCCTATGGAAGGCGCCAGCAACTCGTTTAATGACGAACTGAAAGTGCTGGAACAGTGCGCCTGGCCCGCCTGCTCACAGCCGGCTCCGTCCCCTCTGGTCACAGTCAATAGCGGCGACAACTCGCTAACCTTTTGGCCATTCACCGGAACCAGCTTTTCAGGAGAAGGACAGGACCCGATCAATTTGGTTTTCTTCGGTAAGGTTGATCCAAGAGATATCAGAGCAGCTCTGTTTTCGCTTGATGGCGACCGCAGTGCCTTCGGATTCCCTCCAGTGGCTCCCTTCAATGCCACCTGGGGCGATGCCATCGGAGACGTGCAGGCCGGATATGGCGAACCCGACGGCTGGACGGGTAGCTGTGTTCAACTGTCTTGCGGCGAATACGAAGAACCCCGCTTTCACATGAGGTTGTTTAGAATCGGTGCTTGGACCGTTGCCAACGTCCATTTTGAAGTATTAATCCCCGGCACTGCCGATCATCAGGTGCTTAGTTGGGAGCGGGCCGAAGAGTTCGTTGTAGCGGATTTTATTCGCAGCGGACTGCTGGATCCGGATGTCCCGATGATTCCAACTGAACAAATAAATCCATCGCCTTTTCGGACAATACCGGCAGTGATATACAATGGCTTGCCGGTAGAGATCAGACAGTACATCGAAGGACCGCTGGATGATGTTGGTGAGGATGTTCCTATCAACACCGATGGACATGCTATGATCTTAAACTTGGTCAGCAAGGTTAACCGTCAACCTGGCATCAGGCAGAAGGATTTCGTATTATACTATGGTCAAGTGATTCCCAAGCTATTCTGCTCATCCGGACCTGATGATTACGTTTATGTCCAGGGGCCAGTACACCTGAGTCAAACGGTACACCTCACGAGAAGAGGCGTTTTCACCATGAACTTCCATGCCCAAGGTGAATTAACAGTTACTCCAGTCAATCCCCTAACCGGAGAGCCAATCGGTGAGACGCTTACAGCGCGGGTACTGCAACGTCACGCCAGCACAATGACTGATCGGACCTCCTCGGCAGCAAGTATGGTGTTTCAGAAACTAAAACCGTCCGAGGCGCCTGGAGCTGGTTGGCTCTTTGTCCGGCTGCGCGTAAATACTCCCGGACGTGATGGATACCAGGCAATAGTCCGTTGTACACCTGAGCCGAAGGAGGATGAAGGGATCATCGCGGATGCTGATGTGATGCAAACGGAGGAATCCGCTAAACGTGCCGCTATCGTGAGCATTAGGTGAACTGAGACAGAGGTCTGTAGGGGTCCGGAATATGGACCCCTACGCGTTTCTGTTCGAATGGCTAGGAAACAACGGAGGTAACCACGGCGCAACATTATCATGGCGGCCCCAACATCACTCTCAAAAAGCTTTTGTGAGGTTTGAGCTCAAGGTCGAACTGCACTATGCCACAGTTGGCGAGATTCGTTGAGGGACAGTTGAATGTAGATGAATGAGAGTATTCGATTATTAGCCAATCAGCAGAATTCCTGTTTTTGGGGTTGTCTGTCCGTTATGCTTTTTGTAAATACGTATAAGGAAAGAGGTACCGATGCGTACATTGCTAATAGTAGCGTTCTGGATAAGCCAAACAACGGGTATCTTTGCGGGAACACACGCCCACGCGACTCCAGACTGCTTCACCCGCCTTGCGCAAGAGGCCCGTATTGCCTATTCGGTGGCTGTGTATACTGATGACAGCACCTTTGTCGGCGGCAACAGGCCGATCGTCAATTTGACTTCCTCGATTTTGTATATGAGAAGGCTGACTGACTCCGGCATCGTAAGTAGTGTTACAATTCCTTTTGAGAAGATTAACCGAATCACTTATCGCAAGCCAAGCAGTGCCCGGGGGATCATAACTTTGTTAGGATTCGGGGTAGGCTCTGTTGCAGGAGTAGTGACGTCAGTGGCTCTAGCGGATAAAAGCGCTGGTTCTTTTGATTTCAAGTCCTGGGATTACGACTTAATTGGAGTTGCTTTTTTCGGCGGTATGATCGGTGGTACGATTGGTGCCGTCGGCGGCAATGCAATTGGCAAACGCATCACAGTAAAGGTAACATTAGAATGTCTTTAGCCGAAGACGGACTGAGTAACTCACACGTTCTCATACGCGAGAATCGGTGATCTGTGACAGTGTCAGAATTATCGCGCCGGAGCAACATGAGCGGATTGGCTCAACGCGGATGACCCCCCTCTGTTAACTTATTGTACTGTAATGGTTGAGTTAATGGCTGGGTTGACGTTATGAAACAAAGTACTTTTTGGTTATCCTCCGACTCGCCCGGTAGAGCAGGGGAGGACAAGACTCGAACTGGCTGGCTTTAGACTAATCGAACGACAGTTCACCATCGGTGTCCGTCAGGTGATCCTGCGGCAGGTGGTCGAGGATTCTCTATACGGCGCCTACAACACCACCTTTGAGGATTACCTCAAATTAGCCAGAACGCACGACAAGCAGATCAGAGCGTACCTGGCGGCACATCCGGAGACCAGCGAGGAGATACAGAACCTCAAGACCTCGATCGAGAACCTGATCGAACAGTATGAAGCGCTGTTGGTAGAGCACAACATCCGCGGCAGCGAATAGCGCCAACTCCATTGCGGGTCTGCCCTGCTTTCCTGTAGGTCTTCGAGGACCGGCTTTGTGCCCGTAAGTGCGAAAACCATGGGCAAGCCGCGCTGATCTTGGCTTCCCTGACTACGCCTTTTGCAGCACGACCCGACGCAGCCTGTTTTTCCGGGCCGATATTAAATTGGGTTAGCCAGACTGAAGGCTCTTCACATATCTCGAGTTGTTTACTCGAATCTAAAAACGGGGGCTGATCATCCGCAACGAAGTCTATAAACCATATCCCCAAAAATTTAGTCTTGGGAGGCTCTATTTTCTAACAAATTTCTAACAGCGAAATGCACGGAACAACACGCAACGGTACGGAACAGGACGGAACGGAACACTGGTAATGTCAAGCAGTTAAGGCTATTTTACAACAAGACTTAAAGTTACCCAGAATGATCGTCGTCGAATCCCTGCCTCTCCGCCATTGATTTTCTAACGGCGCAATATACCGCCTTACAATCAATTACTTACGCGAAAAAGATTCTCCGTCAGGGCTGTCTCCTGGACGAAAATCGCGTATGCTCACCGGGTATAATAGACTGCATTTATCCATTATTTGTGTTAACTTATGGGGTGGAGATTCGATTCCCCTACACCTATCAGCATAACTCAATACCGTATGGGGTACGATTTAGGCACAATCAATCTTGGCCATCCCGCCGCAATGGAGACGCGCCATCCACGCCCTCAGTTGGTTTCTTGTAGCACTTTTTTGAGAGTACGGAATAGCTGACTTGCTACTGATTCAGCAATCGGAGGATCGTAGTTGGAGAGCACAATCACAGCCAAATCACCGTCGCTTTCAAGTGCCGAATTCACCCCGGGAGCTCCTCCGGCTATCCCAACTGCGGCAGTTGCTCGCTCATGGGAGACGTCCTGTACAGAGTCAGGCAGCGGCTCGTTGCCACCTAAGTACCATGCCGTGTATTCGGGATCAAGGAGGTGGTGTTCACGCAAGGCGGTATCGAATCTAAGGAGATCTCCGACCGTCGACTGCGCGCTACCTGCTGAATTACCCTTGATCGGAAGTATGAATACGTTGCTTCGGCGCTGAATATTATCTTCTCCTTCACCAGTCAATGTGTATCCCGTGGCCACATTCGCAACCGGGTCATCTCTGGAGAAAAAACCGGAGCTAGCCATCCCAGACGGTTCAAAGATGTGGTGTAATACGTATTCGTCATACGGTTCCCCTGAAACTTTCTCTATAATAGCGCCCAGAACCATAAACCCGGCATTTGAATAGGATTGTCCCTCTCCCGGCTCAAACTGAAGCGGCTGATCAACGAAGAGCGGAAAGAAATCTTGAGATTTGCGGTAGAGAGACTTGGATGAATTGAAAAACTCTTCGGTAAAAATGTCGCCCAGTCCAGACGTGTGATTGAGTAGATGACGAATAGTTACCTGGCAACCGACCTGTTCATTAGGGTAGTCGGGTAAATACTTCGCAATGACATCATCCAAAGTGAGTTTCCCTTGAGAAAGAAGCTGTCCAATTGCAATCTTAGTAAAGGACTTATTGATTGAACCAAGGTCAAACCTGGTGTCAAGATTGTTGGGCACATTCCATCTTATGTTGGCCAAGCCACATGCAGTACTGAAGATTGGCTCCCCATGCCAGGCGACTAAAGCAGTACCCGAAAACTTGTCGCTCTCAGATAATGCTTTGAACCAGGCTTCCAAGGATATAGCTATCTGGTCAATGCTCGTTCCTGCTGAAAGGTCTATTTCTGGTAGATCAAACCGAGGAGCACCTCGATCAGCCTTCAGCTCCATGCTAAGGATTAAGTGAGGTGGATCCGGTTCGAACTCAAAATCAAACCTTAGAAATATTCCACTCGGATCTTCGGTCATGATTGTCAAATGGTGAGGACGCTCTGCCGTTACACCAACGATCTCCAATTCGGAATGTCTTTCAATCAATGTTTGAACCAGTTGCGGCCACCGGGTGCCTCTATCGTGTTCCGGTTCTTCAGGAATCCAGTTCTCTTGCATGTAAGCCAGAAGAGAATCGGCACTCCCGGTTTGAACCAGCTTAACGAAACCAATAGCCCGTGCCTCTTCGAGAACCTCCACGTTCTGAGCGTCTGCTCTGACAGTAGCACATAACAGGAGCAGCCAGAAACAAGTGAGCTTGTAGTAATTTACCATTTGGACAATCCTCTGTTTAGTACAAAGCGATCACATGGATATCATACACAATCGAATTCTGATAGGTATCAAAAAGACGAAAAAAAGTTGGTTTGCTAAATGGGGAAAAGCTCAAAAGTAACTAAGTGGGCGGTTTTACCCAAACCATTGTATAAAGCACGGAGACAAAAAAGAATTGACTACTAATCGTACTATTGTTATAATATTTCTTGATATGCACGAACTCGCCATGGCACAAGCGATTCTTGATGAGGCCCAGCAGCAGGTAGAGGCGC
>CAYQDB010000013.1:0-60256 GCA_964416195.1 uncultured Ignavibacteriales bacterium | reverse complement strand
TGGCGCTACCATAAAAACTACCCGCTGCACAGCCGGCGATTTATTCCAACTTGACATTCGTTTTGTCACGTCGCAAGTCGGCGTGACCTACTGACTGTTCGATATGGGTCAGTCGGTTCTGGGGGGAGCAGTATGGTTTTCAGTAATCCTGTTTTTCAGGGTCGTCAGCGCTTCAAGAACTCCTCTACCGATGGCGTCGGCTTTGTCGGATATTTCATAACAGCGCTCTTTGATACATCGAGGGTCCACATCGCCGATTTTCTGTCCGATCGATACCTTCAGGCCATCACGAATCATTCCCCTCACGATCCCATTTATCCTGCCAACGACTGAGACCCCTGCCACCTCACCGAGAATCTGGCCCGACTCCACTATGTCGGCGATTTTGCAGTAAGAGGTGAACTCTCCGTCAGCAGGAGACCGTAGGACTCTTTGGTGGCTGAAGCCATTGACAGGGGCGGGGACCCCCGTATCAGCCTGGGGACAACCGGCGTAAAAGACTCGACCCAAGTCGCTCCCTCTGTTCGTTTCTACAGCGGCATGGCAATTCTCTCCTGCAACAAATCCCGGACCGAGACCGATCACAATCGGTGCCATATCGAGATCAGTATCGACTTCTTGCTTGAGCATGCGACCGTCGATAACAGCCAGCGGCGCCAGAACAGGCAATTGCTTGGCTTTCGGATCGACTAAAAGAGGAACACATTGGTTTCGTGTGGTTGCGATAGCCTCCGTCGCTGAGTTCACTAAAAGAGCGGTAACCCCTTCGACTGTTACTTTTTCTTCGAAAAACGCTTCGGCATAGCACACATAACGTCTTATGCAAGTAGGAGCTGGTTTCTCTAAAGCAATTACTTCGAAGCCGGCTATAACCAGACGACGTATAACTCCCGATGCCATCTCTCCGGCACCCCGAACGATCACCCTATTTTGAACGAAATGCCGGGTCATCGTGTACTTCGGACCATTCCGTTCTTTACCGCAATCAATTCGGCCAGAATGGAGACGGCGATTTCATAGGGGCCTTCTCCTTTGATGTCCAAACCAATCGGTGCGTGTACTGGCTCCAGCAGGGCGCGATCAACTCCCAACTCCTCTAATGACGAATACAGCTTGGCGATTTTTGTCTTTGACCCTATCATGCCGATATAGGCGCAATCTTCTTTTATGACCTGCGCCAGCACCGATCGGTCGCAATTGTGGGAACGGGTGACGAGAACAACATAACAGTCACTGTCAAGAGACGGGAAATGCTCCCGATAGTCGGGATCTGTCTGGAGAGTTGTGACAGGTGGATCATATTCACTTAGAATATCCGGGCGATCATCGACGACTGTAATCAAAAAATCAGAACCGAGAGCAAGCCTGGCCAGCTCCCGACCGACATGCCCACCTCCAAAAATGACCAGTCTTTTCGGCTTAGCGTTGATTTCCATAAAAACCTCGGCTTCACCACCGCAGGACATCCCTGTTGCACCCTTGCCGGTCTCCGAGAAGCTGTATTTCTTGAGTAGATGGTTCGAATCGGATTTCAATAGGCGAAGGCAATCATCAATAACCAGCTTCTCAAAATTTCCGCCGCCTATCGTCCCTGAAATTCGCCCGTCAGGGTGCACCAGCATCTTTGTTCCCGCTACACGCGGCGACGCCCCGGTTGTTCTGATAATAGTAGCCAGTGCAAATGACTGCCCAGCTTTTTGTAGGGTACATATTTCTTCAAAAATGTTCATACGTTGTTGCCATTCATATTTGCATGAAATTCCGGCAGCACAGACGAATTGGAATAATCATACTCATTGCATCTTTTTACCGGCTGTGCTTTTCAATAGTATACGGTAATCGGCTTCATTATCGACATCTATCTGTGGCGTTTCGTCTTTTAACTTGATGAGGTCGTTTTTGTATTTTGCGACCAGCTCATTACCGACGCAGTCACCCTCCAACAACAGCAAATCATTAAATAACGCTTTCGAGTATATAATCGGGTGGCCGCGGCCGGACGGAGTTTCGATATAAAGGATGGCCGGACGATCTTTCCTGTACCGGTCAAGCGCTTTGTTTATCAGTGTACTCCTAATTCCGGGTTTGTCTGCCACCGCAAACAGCACTGCATCGGCTTTACCACTAATCTGCCTGACGGCGCATTTAATAGACTCTGCCCGGCCGAGACGATAATTGCTATTATAGATAAACTTCATTCTATCCGTCAGGCAACCGGCCAGCAGTCCTTCGATACGAACATTCTCAAAGCCGGTAACAATTAGTATATCATCAACCTCTGAGTTCGACAATTGCTCCAAGACCTCTTCAATAACAGTGTGGTTATTGTATTTCAATAGTAGCTTGTTGGCTGAGCCCATCCGCGAGGAAGTCCCGGCAGCAAGTATTACACCCGTAATTTTCATTCCCGGCCCGGTCGGAGCATCAGAGCAGCTCGCCCTGACTCTGCCAGCAGCGCATTCCTGCTGGCCATGGTTTGTTCAGTCTGCATTGTATCTATCGCGCTCAAGAATATAGCGAGCAGGCGATCAATGTCAAGCCGGTGGACATCTGATCTTGCTATACACACATATCTGCACTCACTACTGTCCGGTTAAAAACAGAGATTGTGCGCGGTGGATGTCCTCGTCTACCGCGTAAAGTGGTCGAACGAGGCCGTACGTCCGCCACACAGAGGAGTATCGAAACTGCGGGGGGCGACCTACATTCTGCAAAAAACCGTTGATTTTTGGAACATGTATAACATATTCCCTGCAAAGTTGTTCTAGTGAGTTCCTTTATCCAAAGGAAGTCATATGCTTGAACACAAAACAGTTGTTCCTGCTTTCAAAGGAGGACGATAGGATGGATCTTGGTCTTAAAGGTAAAAGTGCTATTGTGACCGGCGGTAGCCTGGGAATCGGAACTGCCATAGCTCTGAATCTGGCCCAGGAGGGCTGCGACGTGGCCATAAACTACCGACGCCACGACACAGAGGCAAGGAAAGTCGTTGAAGAAATTACTGCCATGGGAAGAAAAGGCCTTGCCATAAAGGCGGACGTATCAAGTTATACCGACGCCCAAGACATGGTGGAAACCGTCTTCAAGGAGTTTGGAAAACTTGATATTCTTGTATGCAACGCCGGTATCAACTGGGATGGTGTAATATGGAAGATGTCCGAGGAGCAATGGGACCAGGTCATAAACGTAAACCTCAAGGGTTATTTTAACTACAACAAGGCGGCCGCCCTAATATTCAAAGATCAGAAGAGTGGAAAAATCGTCAATATATCGTCGATCAACGGTCTCAGGGGCAAGTTCGCCCAGACCAACTACTCTGCCTCCAAGGGCGGGGAGATCGCCATGAGCAAAGCTTTGGCGAAGGAACTCGGCAAGTTTAACGTCAACGTAAATGTAGTGGCGCCGGGCATGGTTATGACTGAGATGGCCAGAAATATACCTGCCGAGTTTCTTAATCAGGCCATTGACGAAACTGTTTTGGGACGTATCGCCAGCGCCGATGATGTTGCGCACCTTGTGACTTTTCTCTGTTCGGACAGAGCACGCCATATAACCGGAGAGGTCTTCAAGATAGACGGCGGTCAATACATTTAGGAGGAATCGATATGACCCGCGTGGGAATAATAGGAATAGGACATGGACAATTCGGTCGTAGAAGCGATGCCACCGTTCAGGAGCTGGCTTTTGAGGCTTATCGCGAGGCAATTGAAGACGCGCAGATAGATCCCAAAGATATCGACGGCTCAGTCATCGGTTCTGTCCCGGAATATCACAAGCAGCGTTCACTTCCCGGAGTGGTACAAGAATACCTGGGGCTCAACCCAATACCAACATGGCTTACAGAAGTGGCCTGCGCTTCCGGCAGCGCGGCTATTCGCACGGCGTGGATGGGCATACAATCCGGAGTTCACCGACTTATGGCGGTCATCGGCTGCCAAAAGATGACGGAACTTTCCACTCCTGAAATCCTGGCCCTCATGGGACGAGTGGGCGAGGTGCAATGGGAATCTGTATTTGGGACCACTTTCCCCGCATACTACGCCATGTTTGCTAAGAGTCACATGCATGAATACGGAACCACACGTGAACAGCTTCTCCAGGTAGCTATAAAAAACCACTTTTACGGCGCCAAGAATCCCAATGCCCTATTCAGGAAAGAGATCACGATTGAAAAGGCACTGGAGTCCGATCCGGTATCTGACCCTTTCCAGGTATACGATTGTTGTGCCAACGCCGACGGGGCAGCATGTGTGATCCTCGCTTCGGAAGAAATCGCCAAAGAATCCGCAAAACCTGTGGCCTGGCTTGACGGCATCGGATGCGCGACGGCCAGCATGTCTATACTGAGAAGACCGAAACTGACCGGGCTCCCCAGTGCAGAAGAAGCCTCACGCGTTGCGTATGAGATGGCAGGCGTTGGACCAAAAGATATCAAGGTTGCTGAGGTTCATGATTGTTTCACCATAGCTGAGATTATGGCCTATGAAGACCTTGGATTCTGCGACAAGGGCGCAGGAGGTCGTTTTATAGAAGACAAACAGTCATATATAGGCGGTCAGACACCGGTGAATGTTGATGGCGGTTTAAAGGCAAAAGGGCACCCGATTGGTGCCACTGGTGTTTCTATGACCGTTGAAATCGTAAAACAACTTAGGGAAGAGGCGGGAGAACGTCAGGTGCCAAATGCCGACATAGGTCTCACGCACAATGTGGGCGGCATCGGGCAATACTGTTTCGTCCAAGTTCTCAGGAGGGACTAGGCTTATGTTTAAATGGTTTGGAAAGGTCAATTTTTGTCCGTATACCAAAGTCTCGGAATTCGCCAATCACCTGAAGGATGGACACCTCATGGGGTCCAAATGCAAAAAGTGCGGGTATGAGTCGTTCCCTCCGCGGGCTGATTGTGATCGCTGTCTATCGGGAGATTTCGAATACAAGGAATTTAGTGGGCTGGCGACACTTGTTACGTACACCAAGATCCACGCCGCCCCCACAGGATTTGAAGATGTGGCGCCTTACACGGTCGGAGTGGTCGACCTGAAAGAAACCGGTCGGCTGTTAGCCTGGTTCGGCGATACAATATCTGACGATGAGATAATGATAGGCATGGAACTCCAGGTTGTCCCCCGTATCTTCGAGGAACTGCCGGAAATCAAGGTTTATTACTCCCTGGAAAAACCAGGCACAACGTGGTCGACATCTGAATCCGCCACCTGAACCGGACACATCTTGTTGATAGAGGTTAAACGATAATCCCGGCAATGCCGGCGCCGGGATTTCTATTATTCTGTTTTGATGTTTCCCACCCCGTAATCTGTTTCACTACCGATTTTGCCACTGCGGTTTACGTCGCTCCAGGAATGATTGAATCCCTTCATTGGCGTCGTGCGTGGCCATCAGTTCATTAAGGTAGAGCTGCTCCTGCTTTTGGAGTTCAGTCTTTATTACACTATTAAACTCCATCCGCGCGGCTCTCACAGCATGTTTTAATGAAGAAGCACTTTTGGTGAGGATATGTTTTTCAAGCCAGGCATCAACCCCGGCCAGCATTGATTCGTGATCGTCAAACACGTCCGCAACTAGTCCCATCTTCACTGCTTCCTCCGCCGATATGGTTTTGCCGGACAGCAGAAGTTCATCTGCTACTGACTGCCCCACTTTCATCGGCAGTATCACGGAAGCGGGTGGTGCAAAAACGCCGAGGTTGATCTCCGGTTGCCCCAGTTTTGCTGATTTGTCGGCAAATAGGAAATTGCACATTATCGCCAATTCCATTCCGCCGCCCAAACATTGGCCGGAGATTAATGCCGCTGTCGGAACAGCTAGGTCGGCCAGAGTATAAAACAATCCGTGAAACAGTTTCAGCATCTGAGGAGCTTTGTCACGAACATGCTCGGCAACGCTGGCGCCAAAGCAGAAATGATCGCCGGCGCCGGTGAATTGCAGCAACTTTACATCAGGTTGCCGACGTAAATCGTCCAGCGCCTTCTGTAAATCGGTTATCATCTCGATATCCAGAATATTCGCCCTGGGTGCATTCAACGTCAGTCTAATGACCTGATTGCCATGGAGAGATTCAGTTAGAATCTTATCATCCATACCATCTACCTCGGCAGTATTGCCTCAACAAGTTCGTCATCCCACGGATGTCCCTCGGACAGCATTTTGCGAAGCTTTATAAAATCCACTTCCCGTTTCCCCTTAGGACCTTCATTATATGCTCTGAAGCCTGCCTTCGCTTCGGTCATCATATTTAGTGCCAGCCAGTCGCGGTTACTCTGCTGATTCCTGTCCCAGTGTTCCAGTTTCTTTTTTCTCACGCTATTAAGCGTCTTGCTGACACAGTCCGGCATCAGGTACAGCAGTTTCGTACAGAGTGAGTTCACAACGTCATCCAGAGGCGTCAAATCGATGGTGCCGCCTGCAAGAGTTTCTTTGCCCGCTTTCCGTTCATCGCCTGATTTGCTTTTGCCATAGACCATCGCACCGGAATTATCGAGCCAGCGATCGGTAATAACCAGCGGATTACGGACAAACTTATCAGCCACTTTTAAGACCGGCACGGCTTCCGTAATAAGACCATAGCTTTTTGCTTCATAGGCGCTCCACATGTCGCATAGAGTGCAGCTCTGCATGGCACGTTCAATTCCGACAAACAGGTGGAGGAAATCAGTACTGCCGCCGTCCGGGGCGCTCCCGTGCCTTGGCCCCGCCTGGCCAAAAACGGCCAAGTCACTGGCAATAGCAAAATCGCATGCCATCCCGATTTCCTGACCGCCGGCGATTCGCATGCCGTTCACCCGACAGATAACCGGCTTATCGCACATGAGAATGGATGTGACCATGTCGTTAAACAACCGCATATACTGCTTGTATTCCAGCGGTCGTCCGGCATAATACTCAGCGTACTCCTTAGTGTTGCCACCTGTGCAGAATGCCTTGTCCCCTACCGCGGTAAACACCACAGCCACGACTGAACGGTCGTTGGAGGCTTGTCTAAAAGCTAAGATAACCTCTTTGACGGCATTTGTAGTATACGAATTGTACTGTTTGGGATTATTCAGAAAAATCCAGGCGTTGTGTAACTCTTCCACCAGATTACCACCGGCGTCCAGACATGGTCGCAACTCGTATATTATCTCTTTAAATTCCACCTCGACAAGATCGTGATTGACAATATTCTTATCCATTTTCTACTCTCCTATTGTGACAAATTCTATCATGTCAAGATTCTTGATAACTGTGCCCTGCGGACGTCCCGAGGCTGTCTCATAAGTGCTATGGGTCCTCACCTCAGTTTCTGTACCTTGGAGTTCTCCTGCTGTAAATGCGCGTAGCGGCAGGGCTTGTCCCTGCCGTTGAACTGGTGAGGGGCAAGCCCTCACCCTACGCGAGAACAGATGGTTACCTTTTGGGGCAGCCTCCCTCCATCCGCCGTTTCCCAAGAGGAGTTGGCGCACGAGGACATGCGCCGACCACGAGCGTAGATTATGCTTACGGTTGCAACTTGGTCTCAACAATTAACCACTTTCAAAATCCGGAATTAGAACGGATCGTTTTAACAGTTTATGTTCCAACGTACGTTGAAATATGTCATTTATTTGTGACAATGCAAATGTCTCAGTAAACGGTCTAAGCCTTAATTTGCCTTCAGCAGTGAGATTTAATACGTCGGCATAGAGCTCAGGCTTGCAGCCCCAGGTTCCGATGAGTTGCGCGTCAAATGCCATGAGATTACTAAGGCGTATCTCCAATTTATCCAGAGTGAATCCCACAATAGAAAGTGTCCCGGCAATACCTAAGAGAGCAAAAGCCAATTCCTGGCCGGCTTTGGTGCCGGACACTTCATAGATTTTCCAGCCGAACGGCTGCGCCCCCAGCTCCTTGCAGGCACCCTTAACCCTTTTCTTTATCTCTTTAATATCGAGTCCAGTGGAGTTTAGTGTGGTTGAGACGCCAACTTCTGAGAGCTGATCCAGTTTCTCCTGCGCAATATCAATCGCCAAGACCTTTGCCCCAAATATCTTTGCCAGTTGAGCGGCGTAGATCCCAATACCTCCCACACCGATGATAACGGCAAAGTCACCCTCCTTCAAGTCGCTTTTGACAATAACCTGATATGGTGTCGATACGGCATCAGCAATTACTGAAAGCTCTGCCAGGGTGTGAGATACCAGAGCTGCATCAGATACTAAGGCCAGATATCGGGCAGGTACAACGATGTGGCTGGAAAACCCGCCATTAAAATCGTTGCCGGGCATCTTCTGATTCTGGCAGATATTGCCTCGCCCCGTTTTGCATAATTCACATTCGCCGCAGGGCAATACCGCCGGAATGATAACTGGCTTGCCTTTCAGTTGAGAAGGTCCCTCAAGAACCGTACCGCTGATTTCATGCCCCAAAACAAGGGGTAAATCGTGGCGTGTGGGAACGCCGTAATGCCAGAAACTTAGGTCGGTGTGGCAAACGCCACATCCCGCAATCTCCACCAAGGCATCGCCCTCGCCCATTTCCGGTAATGGGAAAGAGACCTGTTCAAAGGGCATGTCCTTGGCGGTCATTTGATACGCACGTATTTCTCTCATGGTTTCCTCCTGGAAGCAAGTATCCAAATATTTTCCTTAGTTGTCAATCCCATTTCTTCTCAGCTATTGTGTTCATTTTGATGAACTCTCCAGCATATGAACTAAGGCTGTTATGGTCTGGTTAAAAGGCGTGGGCAGGTCGTGCTTACGTCCGTACTCCACGATTCTTCCATTCAAACGGTCAATCTCTGTCCGGAGGCCGTTCTCCAGATCCACCAGCATTGAGGGACGGTGGTAACCACCGCCTTTCAAGTATTTGATACAAAACTGCCGGAAATCCTTTCCAAACTTAATCCCCTCTGCTTCAGCAACACGAACAGATTCATCAATAATCGCCTTCACGATTTCCAGACCCTGGGGGGAATCCATAACATCCTTCATTGTCAACCGCGTGATGGCACAGACCGGGGCAAGAGCGGCATTTAGGATCACCTTTTCCCAGACATAACTCTGAATGTTGCCGGGAACTTCCGTCTTCAAACTGACAGAGCTAAGTAACTGGGCTGTTGTGCTTGCCACGGCTTTGCCCATCGGCGTCAAGGCAGCGATATAGTTGGGTGGATTGAAGAACGTGACGTGCACGGTGTTTGGAGCACTCATGCTCCCGGCATAATTGACCACCATTCGCAGCGTTCTATCCTTACCAAAAGCCCTGGCAATCTCCAGTTCGTTATCCAAACCATTCTGAGCGCACATCACAAATGCTCTTTCCGGGGTTGCCTTTTTGAGTGCGGAGACTACCTTCTCAAGGCTCGGAGTTTTCACTGCGATAGCGACAAGATCAAGGTCATATCTCTGCAACTCCTGTGCGGAGTAACATGCCTCAGTTATACTGACTTCTCTGTCGATCTTGTGCTCCAAGCGAATCCCGGCTTTTTTAATCATATCAATTTTCTCGCGATCAACGTCACACGGGACTACGAATGCTCCGGCATCGATGAGACGGGCTGCCAACGTAGATCCTATGGGGCCCATACCAATGACACCGACGCGAAGCTGAGCTTTATTAGTACTTTTTGCCATGATTGTCTCACAGGCTATGAGTTCATGAAAATAAAGATCCCGCCATCAATTGGGCGCTTGTATTCTTCTTTTGTCTAACATAAACACAATGAAAAACGTAACCAGACTCACGATCCAACAGAAATAGATTGGATGAGGAAGCCCTATCTTTTGAAAAGAGAACTGAAGTTGAGGGAAAATAAGCCAAACAACCAGGGCAACCATCGCCATGAGCAAAGTCCATGTTGCATGTGAGCGTCTGCATAATCTGGGCCAGAAAATGGTCATTAAGGTCACCAAAGTATAGGCAGTGGTCAATGTCAGGCCGATAAGCAATGTTTTGAGAATACCGGAAACCGAGACGGCCAAAACATAGGTGAAAACACTCAGCGCCAAAACCGAAACTCGAGAAACTACTCTTTCGCCCTTCTCTGTAAGGTCCGGAGCCACAAATCTCTTGATCAAATCTCCCACAACCAATGTGGCGCTTCCAATCAAAAGGGCGGAAGCGGTGGATACATCGGCTGCCCAAAGTCCCGCAAGAATAATACCCGCTACAAAAGGACTTAAACTCAAGACCGTGCGGGGAAGAGCTTCGGTGGGGATAATTCCTGGATGCAAAATGGCCGCGGCAACGCCAATAATAGCACTAATGAAACCGACAGGCAATATTATGAGTCCTCCTAGTATAAAACCTCTCCTAGCAGAGCGGGAATCCTTGGCGGCAAAACTTATCTGCACTATCGATTGTACTGAAAAGACCGTTGTGCACATGACCACAAACCATGCGATAACAAGTCCCCAGCCGATTGCACCGAGATCGAAACCCGGATGCTGAGAGGGAAGTTTAGCCACAATCTCACCGAATCCTCCGACTTTTCCCACGGCCATGACAGCTCCCAGGATGACTCCTGCGTAAATAAAAACCACATTGATGATGTTTGTTAAGCCGGCCGCCCAGAACCCCCCGATCAAGGCGATGCCTACGAAAACCACTGCCGTAACCAGCATCCCCGTCTGAAAGCTAAACACGTCGGGAAGTAAGGATGACAGGATAGCGCCGCCGGCTACATACTGAAGGGAAGTAATGACAAGTTGCAAGACAAGCTGTCCAGTCGCCCCGATAACCCGGCCGGATACGCTGTAATGTCTTTCAAAAAGTTCCGGAAGAGTGCTGATCTCCAATTGACGGTAGCGGTGGGCTGCGATTAAACCGACTAAAAGCGCTCCGGCAGCCCAGGCGGCATTATACCACCCGGCAGATATTCCAGCGTTGTAGGCACGTTCAGCTACGCCAATGGTGGATGCACCGCCGATGGCCAGACCTGTCAGAAGTGGAGCAATTATCCAGAAAGGGAGGTTTCGTCCCGCCAAAAGGTAGGCTATCATTCCTCCCCGACTAAGGCGGCGCGTTAGCCAAGTAATCACATAAAGGAGGATTACATAAGAACAGACAATACTCAGAGGAATCCAATTCATGATAACATCATACTAATTGTGATCCCACCGCAAGCGGCGGGGTGCCGTGTAACCTATATTGCTGGTCATACACGTCTCGAGGTTGTCCCAAAACTACGTTTCGTCAGGTCTTGGCGCCGACGAAGTTAGCGGTGTGACCTGACGAGTCGTCCTAGAAGTGAGTAGTGCTCAACACATTCCGAAAACTGTCAGTTCACACGTTTGGCAAGCCAAACGCAAGAACTGACAGAACGGGTGACTTATGAGACAGTCTCTCTCTTACCTACTCGACATTTTTTATCTTCAGGCGGGCATCGACAACCTCAGCGCCTTTTCCTTTCTCAAAAGCAAAGATAGGATTTAAATCCATCTCATCTATTTCCGGGAAATCAGAGGTGAACTGAGAGAGTCGGACCAGTATTTCGGCCAGTTTATTAATATCTACCGGTTTCGCTCCTCTTGCACCTTCCAGAATAGGATATCCTTTAATGGATCGAATCATCTCCAAAGCTTCTTGCCGTGAAAGCGGTGCCAGCCTGAATTGAACGTCTTTCAGAGTTTCAACAAAGACGCCGCCTAAACCAAACATAAGCGTTGGCCCGAGACCTTCATTCGCTTTGGCTCCCATAATAACTTCTTTGCCCTCTGTCAGATGTTCCTGGAGGATAAAGCCGGGCTTATATTTTTTGAACTTCCCGGCCATTTTATCAAAGGCATCCAGAAGTGAAGTTTCGTTCTGAAGATCAAGGGAAACACCTCCGGCATCCGTTTTGTGGACAACCTCTTCAGCATCAACCTTTAAGACCAGCGGATAGTTGAGCTTCTGAGCTTCCTTTTTGAGTTCCTCTTTGGTCTCTATCCGTATGGTTCTTACGGTGGGAATTCCGTAGCATTTGAGAAGTTCGAAAACGTCGGTTTGTGGCAGAAACTTGTCCTGCCCCCGGTGACGGCTTATGATTTCTTCCGC
Organism: uncultured Ignavibacteriales bacterium; assembly: GCA_964416195.1. GTDB lineage: Bacteria > Zixibacteria > MSB-5A5 > GN15 > FEB-12 > CAYQDB01. Next base: position 48,244 of record CAYQDB010000013.1, on the reverse strand, counting down.
CTTCTTCTTGTCACTTTCGTATTCTCGATACTCAGGCGTTTCTTGCTGAAGAATTTGACCGTATTTTATCATCGCTGCCAGAGCTTTGGATGCTGATTCAGCAAAATCATATACCGGAATGCCGCTTTCTCTAATCAGGCGAATTACTTCACCCCATCTCTCCTCTATAGTCAGCACGATACAAATGATGGGCTTTTGGGCAGTCGTTCCAATCTCAGCAAGTTTACGGGCAACCTCTTCGCAGTCGACAAATGGAGGTGTTACGAAATTGAGAATAAGGGAATCGATGTTGGGATCCTTCAAAAGAATCTCCACGGTGCCGCCATACTCCTTGGCGCCGGCGGTGGCAATCACATCAACCGGATTTGAGACAATTGCCTCTGAAAAGAGAAGTTCCCCCAAGGCCTTGCCGGTTTGGGGACTTAATTCTGCCAGTTTTATGCCAGCCGAGATGCATTCGTCCACGGCAATGATTGCCGGCCCTCCCGTGTTGGTAACAATAACAACCTTCTCGGACTTCGGAATCGGCTGCGTCGAAAGAGCAATGGCGGCCTCAATCATCTCCTGCTGGGAATGGAAGCGAAGAACGCCGCTCTTTTTAAAGATTACATCCGCCAAGGTGTCCTGCTCCATCAGAGAGCCGGTATGAGAAGCAACAGCAGCAACACCTTCAGATGTCCTCCCCGTCTTCAATGCCAGAACAGGTTTCTTTCGGATTACACGGCTAGCGACCTCGAGAAAGCCGGCAGGATCCTTGAGGGTTTCGATATGAACCATGATGACTCTTGTCTCTTCATCCTGGCCAAAGTAATCGATGATTTCATTCATGCTCACGTCGGCCTCATTCCCAAAACTGGAATACATCCTTATCCCCTTGCCGATACGATGAAGGTGCAATTTTAATGTCTCGCCCACCCCTCCACTCTGGGCCACTATGGAGATGTTTCCGGGCTTCATGGGCACAAAGGTAAAATTGGCATAGACGGATACCGAAGGATCGGAGTTTTGAATGCCCTGGGAGTTGGGCCCGTAAATGCGCATTCCATGCTTGTGGGCAATTTCAACAATCTGCTTTTCGAGTTGAAGCCCCTCTTCGCCTACCTCCTTAAAGCCGGCCGTATGAACAATGGCAAACTTCACGCCCTTTTTGCCGCAATCTTCAAGAATAGTAGGAACCAGGGTGTTCTTAATGGATATGTTCACCAGGTCTATTTCATCCGGGACATCGCCAATTGAGGGGTAAGCTTTGAAACTCTTAATAACTTTTGACTTTGGATTGATGGGGTAGATGGGACCTTTGTAATTATGATCAACAAGGTTTTGAATAACAATATGGCCGATGCTCAAAGGATTATTTGAGGCACCAATAACTGCCACCGATCTGGGTTTGAACAAACCGTCAAGCATTTAGACCTCCTTTACCTTTACTTTCTAAAGCATATAGAGCCGCACCGAAGGCGCCCGTCAACTGGGGAAGAGGCGGTACGAATATCTTTTTTTCTATTCTTTCTTCAAACATCGTGACCAGAAAAGGATTATATGCCACCACTCCTCCGCTCATCACAACATTCCCTTCCATGGAGTCCATCTCAAAAACTCTCTTTATTACCGAATTGAAAACGCCTTTGACGATATCCGTCACATCGATACCTTCTCTTATTCTGGCCAGGATTTCCGTGGCGGTAAACACTGTGCAGTAACTGCCTATCTGAATACTGCTTTCCGCCTTTTCCGCAAGCTCGTTAAGCTTTCCCAGTTTAATTTTTAGGCGGTTTGCTATCTCTTCCAGAAAGGCCCCGGTGCCGGCAGCACACTTCCGATTCATCTTGAAGCTGGTTCTCTTTCCCGTGCCATCAATCCTTATAATTTTGCTGTCCTGCCCGCCGATGTCAATCAAAGTGTGGGCATGAGGGAAATAGTGAAAACTGCCCCCGGCATGACAGCTGATTTCAGTTTTTGTTGCATCCGCATATGGAACGTTACGCCTCCCGTATCCGGTCGTCACAATAATGCACTTATCTGAACCTTCACGCCCGGCATTTTCACGAGCTTTTCCAAAAGCCTGGTCAGCCGCAACTTCGAAATCAGCTCCGGAATTATTTACTGAATGGCCGAGAACCTCCTTTTCTTCATTGATAATGATCGCCTTGGTGGTGGAAGCGCCAATGTCAATTCCCACAAAACAGTTCATCAGATATTATTCCACCCATCTTTGGCAGAGGAATCGTCTATTTTGCCTCTAATTGCTCAATAAAAGCTTCAATGTTCGTCTTGGCCTGCTCTTCCGAATAACAGCGCAGGTCATTCAAATCTCCATTTATGGTGAGGGTGGGAATACCCAGTCGTTTTTCAAGCCTTTCCGGCATGCCATAGCGGTTATTGGAGTTGGCCGGGCAGGTTTTGGAATCATGGAACAGGATCCCATCCAGTTTGAACTTATGGACGATTTCCTCGATATATTTTTCCTTGAAGTCTTCATCTCTCACGATGAATATCTCGGTATAAGCCCGAGCCATACTCATAAAGGGATCGGCCGGATCGAAGGCCTTGAAAATCCAACTGTTGCAGTATGTCGAGGCAATAACCGCTGTGTTAAACCCGATAAAGAATTCGGATAAATCTCTCAGTTTACCCCAAATGGGCATACCTTCCCAATAGAGGCGGAACTTCTCCCCGTCAACAGCCCCCACACCGTTCGCGATTCTTTCTTCTAACTCCTGCAGAAGTAATTCGTAGTATTCGACGGCCGTCTCAGAACCCCTCAGAACGACAGCAGGACCCATATGAATGGTGGCGTCAAAGAAACTCATGGGGGCTGGGGCGGTCATATTTGTCTCCAAGACTTTCTTCCATAATTCAGTGCACTTCTTGGACAAGGCCATAACATGGCGGAATTTGTCAATATCAAACTTGTTGCCGGAGATCTTCTCCAGAGGCGGGATTAGATCTTTGATCTGTTGAACAATGCTCTCTAAGGCGTTGTCCGTAATTTTACCGATATTGCAGTAAGTGGAGATTCCCATTATAGGAACCTGTAACTCCCTGGAATACCAGGACAGCCAATCCTGGACTTCGCGGCATTGGTTAGTGTTAAAGACTAGCACATCGGGCTTGGGAACTCCTTCGATTCCCTCATAAGCCCGAGAGAGTGGGGTTTCCTTTTTGATGAAGGCTCCAATATCACTTGTCAGGTAAGAACAGATATCCGGAGAATAGCCAATGGCATTGGCGACGGGTATGTAATCGTTGGCCGTTCGGGTAGCTCCCAGCATGGCGCCATGATTCTCCGGGTAGTGGACAAGAAATCCTAAGCTCAGCAAAAGCTCAGCGGGGCCAACACTTGTGCACCAGGCAATTTTCTGTGGCCCTTGGCGAGAAGCACGATCTAATTCATAGAAGTAATCAGCCATTATTTTTCTCATATGGCCAGTGGCCCGAATTTTCTTAATAGTGGCCTTTTTCTCTTCACTCATTATGTCTCTCCACAAAAAGTATCTTATAATATGACCTGGGTTGTTGAAAAAGTAATGTTTCCGTCATTGCGTGCGAAGCGTAGCAATCTCTGGTCATTACAGGGCAACCACCTGGAGATTGCCACGTCCGGCTTAGCCGGACTCGCAATGACGCTTGAACCGTTTCTCAACAGCCTCCTATGTGGTTTCCCTAAACGTTCATAATCTTTGCGCATTCCGCCCCAATTATCCCTTCCCGACAGAAGTGGGAATTCATGAAACCAGCCGAATGCTTCGCCTGCACAGCGAGGGCTTCCGGCAGGGAAGAACCGCATGATTGGAGGATGCAATCAATTATTGCTTTTCGGGCTGCCTCGACCGCCGGGTTGCCGGCATCCGGTAGGCTGATTTCGGTCGGTATCCCCTTCAGCGCCTCCTCTATCACTTTTCTCCTTGGAATGGGACCCTGTTCACCCTCCACCGCAACTTTCCAGGCTATCTGCAATGACTCTTCTATTGATCCGGCATAATCGATCAGCCAGCCGACTGCCTTCTTGGCATTAACCGGTCTTCCGCTCAGCAATAAATCAAGAAGTTTCGACCAGTCCTCAGAACGAGCCTTCCTGAATGGCCAATGACATCCTTCCATACCGGGGACAACGGGCAGCGTTACTTCCGGCATGCCCAGTGTTGCGTCTTCCGTGGCGATAAGATAGTGGCAATGCATAAGCAGTTCCAGAAATCCTCCCAGGCAGCGCTTACCATTTATAAAGCCAACGGAGACTTTAAACTCGCTGCTGAGTCGTCTGGCCGTTTGTGACCAGGAGCTTGAAATCTCCAGACCCTTCTCCACTTCGTTCAGGGCAGGGAAGAACTCGCTTGTGTCAGCGCCGACCATCTGTGTGGAAAGATGAAAGTCGCCGGTGACAATCACATGGTCTATTCGTTCGGTCTTAAGCCAATCAATGGCTCGGTTCAATTCGATGTCCACGTCACTGTTGTAGCTTTCCCGGCCAATGGCAACGATCCCCACATTTCCATCGTGTTCGGCGTTGACATAAAGCTGTTGCCATTCCGGCTGGTCAATCCCGTCAAATACGTCAGGATACCAGCAACATCCAGCTGCTTTGGGATGCAATCTGTGATAAGATTCAACTCTTCTGACCGCGGAGTCCGGTCCAAGATTGCGGATGAAAGCCAGAATCCCCCGGCGGAACTGGGCACATAATTCGCCAATTGTGTTGATATGGGAAAGGTGCGATCTTTTCTCGTGGAGCATCAGGCTGGTCATCTGAATCATCGGACCCAAGATCCAGCTTTGGAAATCATCCTCATCACTGTCTTCCATAGCCCAGTCAACCAACGGCCTGAAATGATTCATAGGATACCAGTTTTGCCCGCTCTCTTTGCGCTCTTCCAGCTCAGGAGTCGGGGTGAACAATGCTCCATACTTTTTGCTCAAGTGATGCAGGCATGACCAGGTCAGAAAATTGGCCCCTTTGGCGCCGATTGCATCATGCGCCCGGAATGGGTTTGGCCCCATTAATTTTCGGACGAACTTGTCTATCTTCCAGAAGGGCATGTTGGAGGCTCGATGATATCTTAAACCGGCCAGAGTCAAACCACAAAAGAGCACGTCCAGAACAAAAGACCAGTGATCGCTGACGGGAACTGGAATCAGCCCCAAAGCCCAAAAGAGTTGAGTGATTGGGGAAACATCTGTTTCCACAATTTCCCAGATTCTATTGATTTGGTGAGGAAAGGCAGGGTGGGCAATGCCAACACCCAGTTCAGAACTCGGGAATCCTGAGGTAACCGAGCGAATTTCTATCGTTGGAAAAGCTTCGCGGAAAATCTCATAGTGAGCTTTCTTGATATCAAGAATTTCCGGTATTGCTTCCAGAAGAAAACGGGGTCGAAGCCCTTTCAATTCGGAGGGGAGATGTCGACCATCATAGCTTAACCTGACGATATTCGCCATAATCTCATCAGCGCGCTTTTGCCCAAAGGAATCTCTTAATCCCTGGTATTGACCGCCAATACCATCGGGAGCTCCGGGAAAGTCCAGGCTGATCAAGGGGACATCAAAGGGCAGCAGTCTGGAACCGAGTTGCATTGTTTTACCCGCGCCGACTATCCCATTAGCCCCTGAGATAACCGCTGCCCCGCGATTGCCGGGTTCTCCGAAAATCTGATTGATGAGATTTCCGGCAGTGGTCGGCAATTGTCCGCGTTGAAATATCCCGAGGACCGTGCCCAGCCCCAGCGTTTTAAGAGTTGGTTGCCTTAATGATTTCATCTTCAGTTACCTCCGTCCGCAACTTTGAAGATGGCTGCAATGCCAACGTCACCAGCGGCACAGCCGAAGATTAGTACGTAGCCACCGCCCAAAGAAACTGCCTCTTCCAAAGCTTCAATTAAGACTCTGGCCAGGGTCGGCCCCTGAGGATGTCCCCAGACCAGCGGGCAGCCAGTTGTATTCATCTTTCGCCAGTCATATTCCAGTAGCTTGGCGAAAATGACGTCATTGACTGCAAACGGGTTATGGTTTTTGACCACAGCCATATCCGCCATTGCCAGGCCGGTCCTGTCCAATAGCTTCTTCACGGCAAGAGCCGGAGCTTCAGGCATAAGACTGGGGAGGGTTCTTACTTCGGTTTTAGCCACGATTTGTATATCAATCTCCGGCCGGGGACTGATTTCACGCGCTCTTTCTTTATTGGTCACCAGCAAAGTAGCCATACCATCGGAGGCATGAGTTTGAGTCCCGGCTGTAACGCAGGTGTCGAGTTCATGCATCGCCCTCAATCCATCCAGCGTCAATTGACGGACGCCCGCATCAGAGTCAATGCGCCCCAAAAAACGACCTTGAATATTTAATACATCAAACGGAACAAGGACACGATCAAGAAACCCGGAGGCCTTTGCTTTGAAATATTGCTCATAGCGATAGAAAGCTACTTCGTCCACTTCTTTGCGGTCAGTCTTATGCTTTCGGGCAGCAATGCCGGCACATGTGATCATGGCATTGCCGGTGGCCGGATCAAATCCGAAGTTATCCCAGACGTCACTGAGGGCCATTGTTCTTTCATAGGCCCGCCGCTCAGGAAAAACACCAACAGGTGAGTCACTCGTCCGGTCAAATGTCAGTACGCCAACAACATCGTTGGAACCGCTCTGCACTTCAGCGGCCGCCAGAATGACAGCCTGCAGGCCGGTGGCGCATGCTTGCTCCATGTGGTAGCCGGGAATTCTATGATCCATGCAGCTTGAAACTAACTGAGCCGTCCAGAATTTCCAGTGCCATGGAACGGTCGATCCAATAATTAGGTACTCCAGCACACTGATTGGGACTTTTCTTATCCCCATAATTCTATTCATTGCCTCACCGGCAAATTGACCAATATTCACTTCCGCCAGAGCGGACATTTGCCAGGCCGGAAAAAAACTACTACCCCAGGTGCCGTATGGAATCCTGGCGCTGGCAAACATTGGAGTTGTTTTTTCCATTACTGCTCCCTCAGAGCTTTATGTATATTATTACTGAATTTTTAAATCTATTGTGGTCATCACGGCATCCTTCCGTGCATCGGCAGGCACTTTTTTTATGATTCTAAGCGCTTGCACAACGAATGCCGGAAAGCCTGATGACCAAAAGCTATTTTACCTTTCATTTCCTTGCAAGGTCTTCCTGAATCTGCCGGATCCATTACTTGAGTCGGGCATCTTCTGATTATTTCCGATTTACCTCGAACTAGGAGATTAATCAAAATCAATCACAATTGCAAGTAGTTCTGAATTGCCCGACTAAGCCCATGTCGCTTGCATCGGATTCCAGCCGAGCGACTTGCCCGCTTAAGGCGTAAAATCGGGAAGGCCTTTATTGATCAGTCAATTCCACGAGGACCCTGCTGCCCTTTTTGATTGTCCTGGCACCCGCCTCAACCATTATCAAACCACTGATTCCGCGAATAGACGACAATCTCCCGGACCCTTGACGTGATGATGGATAGGCAAACAGGCTGTCGCCCGTGTTCTCTAACCTCGCTCCAATGACATTATAGCGGTTTCCAGTTATGGTCATGTCGCTTGCCAGCGTTGCCCAGGAGCTTTGCGGTTCATAATGAACACCGGATAGTCGTGCAACAACCCATCTTACATATAAGAAGTAGCCTACCACAGCACTTACCGGATTGCCCGGCAGGCTTATCAGCCAGCGACCTCTGAAAAAGGCCATAAGAACTGGTTTGCCTGGCTTCATATCTACTTTGTGAAAAAGAATTTCGCCGCCGAGCGTATTTGTAATCTTTGGAATGAAATCATAATCCCCCATGGATACTCCGCCAGTTGTAATAACCAGATCGTGATTTTCAAGGCACTCCTGGAGTGTCTCGAGGAGGGGTTCAAGGTCATTGGTGGAGACCCGCGTTCGTGTCGTGACCGGAAATCTATCATAGGTCAGCAGGGAGTAAAGCGTAGGACTATTTGAATCATATATCTGTCCGTATTTTAGCTTTTCTCCGGGCTCAACAATTTCAGAACCCGTGGAGATCAGTGCAATCCGAGGTCGGGGAATGACCATTACGTTTGTCAACCCTGCTGATGCCAATACTCCGATATCGGCCGGTTTGAGGACCTCTCCCTCACGAAAAAGTATTTGGCCGGAAGTAACATCATTGCCCAGCGGCCGAACAAACTTACCCAAAGGAGGTCGCTCTCCGATAATGACCTGATTGGACTCAATGGTGACATCCTCAATCGGTATGACTGCATCGGTGCCCTTCGCAAGCGGAGCGCCAGTCATAACTTTGACAGCATACCCATCTTTAAGCGTTACTTGTGTTGAATCTCCAGCGGCAATGACAGACTGGATCGGCAGACGCCAGGGACCATCTCTGCCTAAGTCGGCAATCCTTAACGCAATGCCATCCATCGCAGAGCTTGGGAATTCCGGGACATTAATCGGCGCGGTGATATCTTCGGCTACAACGCAGCCGACAGCCGAAGTCAATGAGACTAAACCCGGCTGTGATCTTTTCACGGCCTCATTAATTCTTCTCCTGGCTTCCCGCAAAGTAATCATATTATTCAATGATTCTGATAGAATCACCTTCATTCAGTTCGCCTCCTGCGATCACCCTGGCAAACAAACCTTCACGCGGCATAATACAATCTCCCACAGTTTGCTTTATCATACAGTCGTTATGACAATCCTTACCGATCTGGACCACTTCAATAATCACTGTGTCCCCTAATGCCATCTTGATGCCGACACATAATTCTTTGAAATCCATGCTAAGCGTTGTGATGTTTTCACCGAAATCTCCCGGGCTGAAATTCAATCTATGATGTGCCAGTTTTCCAAAGCTCTCATACGGCAGCAGGCTGATCGCTCTGATTGTGCCGGCGTGGCCATCGCCTTCAATGCCCTTTAAGGTGACGGTGACTCTTTTTACATTTTGCTTCTTCATTCCTTTAGCGGCAGAAACGGACAGGCGATAAACAGACGGAATCTTATATTTACTAAAGTTATACATCCGTCCAAGTCCTTTACTTATGCTACCGCAAATCATTCAATCGACATCCTTTCTGCTCCAGTTGCCGCTTTGTCCGCCGCTTTTTTCCACCAGTTGGATCGATTCAATGGTCATGCTTCTATCGACAGCCTTTCCCATATCATAGATTGTGAGCGCGGCAGTTGATACTGCCACGAGGGCCTCCATTTCTACGCCAGTTTTATAATGGGTACGAGCTTCCGCTGTGATTTCCACAGTTGGCGGATTTTCTGTGAGCTTCAAATCGACCGTAACGAATGTCAGAGGCAGTGTATGACATAGCGGAATAATATCCGACGTCCTCTTGGCAGCCTGAACGCCTGCTATACGGGCTGCCGACAAGGCATCACCTTTACCGAGTGTATTCTCTTGCAGATGTAGAAGAAGTTCCTTTGAGATACATACTTTTGCCATGGCAACGGCATACCTCTCAGAATCCGGCTTGCCACTGATATCCACCATGCGAACTTCTCCCTTTTCGCCGATATGGGTGAGTTTCTTTTTTCTCATCCGCCGACTTTCCGCATGAACGGATTGAATCCAATAATAGATGGCTCTCGCGGCGACCGCCTGAATCCAGGCGTCGCAACAACGTCGCAAATGTGTCTGGCAATCTCATCAATGTTTGCGCCATCGGCGAGCAGTTGCTTCAAGTCAGCACCGTTATTCATGAACAGACAGCCAAGTAGATATCCTTTTGAGGTCAGGCGCAGCCGGTTACACCTGCCGCAGAAGCTTCGGCTTACTGCTGAGATAAAACTGATACGCCCCAGAGCGCCTGGTAGGCTATAGCTTGTCGCCGGACCAAGGTTATTACCTTCAATAAGCACCTCCGTAAGGTTCAAACCTATTCGGCTTTTAATCTTGTCCTCGCCGACAAATAACGCCTTGGCCCATCCCGACTCATGGGTGGGCATGAATTCAATGAATCGCAGATCGATCCGGCGCTTTAAAGCCCAAAGCGCAAAACGGCGAATTTCATCATCGTTGACTTCACGCATAACTACGGTATTGACCTTCACTCTATCAAAGGCTCTGCTCTTCTCGGCGCTAATAATCGCTGAATAGACCCGATCAAAGCCATCAACGCCGGTGATTTTTTGAAAGGTCTCCCTGCTTAAGGTGTCAAGACTTATATTTAGGCAATTCAACCCGGCCTTAATCAGCGATGAGAGAATAGGCTCCAATATCAGGCCATTGGTGGTCAAGCCGACTAAGGATATGCCTTCCAGAGCTGATGTTTGCCTGACCAGATCAACAATGCCCGGTCGAAGAAGCGGCTCGCCACCGGTGAAACGGACCTTGGTAACTCCCAATGATGCAAAGGCTTGTATCAGACGAAGTATTCCAGAGAAGGGTAGCTGGCGATCACTGCCCGGGAGTGTCTTGTCGGATCCGTAGCAATAGCCGCATCTGAGATTGCATCGCTGGGTCAGAGAGACTCGAAGGTAAGTTATGGGGCGGCCCATAAGATCAATTAATCTCTTTGATGGGCTCTCTCCGGCAGGTATCATGGGTCCGGCGTTCCCCCATTTATTAATTCCAATGCATGCTCCAGAGCCGGTTCGATAACTTCTAAGTTTTCCAACGCACCTTTCGGGCTTCCGGGAAGATTGACAATAAGACTGTTGCTGACACAACCGACCACAGCTCTTGATAAAATAGCATGAGGGGTTTTTTCGAAAGAGGCCCGTCGCATTGCCTCCTCCATCCCCGGAATACGCCGCTCAATAATTTCCAAGGTTGCTTCTGGCGTAACATCTGTGGGAGCGAGGCCGGTTCCTCCTGAAACCAGTATCAAGTTGACTCTATCCTCCCCGACCCATTTCTGAAGAACTGATATAATAGATTGGCTGTCGTCTGGAACAATATCCAAGAAGACCACATCATACCCCAAATTCTCAAGATACTTTCTCAACCCCGGTCCGGTCTTGTCGGGGCGCGCCCTTTTGTAAGACCGGTCACTGGCAATTAAAACCGCTGCGTTAAATCGGTATTCTTTTGATTGTTTTGCTTGCATTAATCAAAAAACCCCGATGTATCGAAAAGGGTCTGCCTGACGATCTCAGATCTCCTCCGTTCTATTCCTTGTAGTATTTCGAGAAGCCATGCTTGCTGACAAAACGGTGGCAAATTATCCGTCACAATTATTGGTCAAGTCATCCACTTATGGCGTGACTTTTTCCTAGTGAAAATCATTACCGTATTATCATTTTTGTCTTCAAAACAAACGGTGCAGCCATTCCCACCGAACTCCTTAATCGGAATTGCCTTGACCTCATATCCCAGCATCCGGTAGTTCTCAATCGCTTCCTCCAGACGGGGACCTGAGGCTGTGAATTGCTGAACCCACCCTTCGGATTTCAATTTGTCGACAGAGTCGGCTGCCATCGGAAAAACCTGTCCTTCACGGTATCCGGCAGGGAATTTAGCATGCTTATTTGATATAGACAAGATATTTGGCCCGCATTATTCACAAACTATAGTAACTTTGCTACAGCCTGTGAACAAGTCATCGCGAGCCCGCCGGAGGCGGGTGTGGCGATCTCTTTCTGTAAGCGGCTTTTTCACATGAGATTGCCACGTCGCTTCGTTCCTCGCAATGACTCACTTGGACGAGATCTGCAAATAATCCTGGTTAGAATAACTCGTCCAGATCATCATCACCACCTCCCCCGCCCGGCAGCTCCCCATATTCCTGAAGATATTGCTGGATTAATTCACTTTCGCGTTTCGTATACATGGGATCCTCTTCCCAGATAAACCATCCGGCGTTTCCGGGATTTTCCAGGCACTCACTTAAGCTCTGCCTCATATTCTGGGTTCCCATGATGCGGATGACTTTTTTCTCGGTATTGAGTAGTTGAAAAACGCCCTCTACGTCCGGGACAGAATCCACAGCCTCTTTATTCAATGGCTGCCATAGTACCGGCGGCAAGACAACCGGGGTAATCCTCTGTCTAAGATAACATTGCAGGCAGCGTTGGGCTTCCGATCTCGCCGATTGTTCCAAGAGGGTCTGCTCAATAAGGCCGAATCCTGATTTCCGTTCTTCTGGATCCACAATCCCAGCTTTATGCCTGCGCTGCTGAAACAGATCGTTTGGAATATCTAACTCCGGGATATCAAGCCCGGCTAGAGCTTGATCGACTTCAGCAAGCCCATTCCCTCCGAGATATCCGTCAATTACGTCGGCCGCACGCCTTCCATCGGCTACGGCGTCCACAACGGAGGAAGACCCTCGAATCACATCGCCGGCGGCGAAAACGCCCTCAAAGCCGAAGGCAAAATTCTCATCCACTTTCAAAGTGTTCCCAGGACCTCTCGACAGACCTTCAACATGGGCCAAGAGTTCTGGATCGACCTGCTGCCCAATGGTAACGATGACAGCATCTGTCGGGATATGTTTGATTTCATTTTCGTCATACTGTGGGGCAAATCGGCCCTGTTCATCGAACACTTCGGTACATCTTTTGAATTCGATGCCCGATACCCGACCCTGGGTTGACGTAAATCGCTTCGGACCCCAGGAAGGATGAATCTCCACACCCTCTTCTTCCGCCTGAGTGATTTCCCAATCATGGGCCGGCATATCATCCCGTGATTCCAGGCAGACAAGGTGAACGGAGCGGGCGCCCAGACGTATTACAGTCATTGCGGCATCGATAGCTACATTCCCACCGCCAATAACCACCACCTGGCCGTCCAGGCGAGGCTTCTGAGACAGTTTGGCTGACCTCAAGAAATCGAGTCCCGGATATATCCCCTCCAAGTCCGAATTCTCAATTGGCAAGGTCTTGCTTACTGAAGCCCCTATTGCGACGAGGACAGCATCGAAACCCTGGGATTTGAGCTCATCTACTCTGTGTTCGCTATCGAACCGGTGATCCATGTGAAAGCTGACGCCCAGAGTTTCCAGAGCTTTTATCTCCCGTTCCAAGACCTCCGGGGGAAGCCGATAGTCAGGAATGCCATAGCGCAGCATACCGCCCGGTTTGCTTTCCTGATCAAACAGGCTGACGTGGTGACCCAGAATGCCAAGATAATATGCTGCCGTGGCCCCTGCCGGACCGGAACCGATAATGGCTACCTTTTTTCCGGTGTCCGGGCGCTTTTGAATCGGAGGAGAATCTGCGTTGAGAACGGTCTCTGCCACATAACGCTTCAAATCACAAATGGCGACAGCCTGATCAATCTCTCCCCGGCGACAGACATCCTCGCAGGGATGGAAACAGATATACCCCAGGATGCCGGGGAAGGGTACACGAGATCGAATAATATCCAGCGCCTCGCGATAGCGTCCAGCGGCAATAGAACGCACATAGCGTGGGATATCGATGCCCGCCGGACAATATTCCACGCAGGGAAGCGGCGAGTCGCGACGGACAGCTGGGATACCTTCCTTATCGAGTAGAGCCCCGGTGGGGCAAACCTCCACGCACGCGCCGCAAAACTGGCATTGCGTTTCCTTCAGTCCGGCGCCGGTAAGTGTTCCTACCCAGACCCGGTCATTTTTCCAAACCGCGCCCAGCACGTCGATGCCATGAACTTTCTGGCAAATCCGAACGCAGCGCAGACAACCGATGCAGAGATTATAATCCCGATCGAAGAGGGGATCATCCCTGAAAGGCGCGCGCTGCTGGGGAATGTACCTGGGGATATCGCCGGAAATGCCAACATACACGCTAACCTTTTCCAATTCGCAACGGCCCAGGAGGACGCAGCACCGTTCCTCCACAGGAACATTCATTGAGCAATCGGTCCGGCTGCATCCCTCTTTTTGAGCACAGGTCAGGCAGGCATGGGGATGATCGGCAAGCAGTTTAGCCAATGCTTGCTTGCGTCGTTGAATCACTTCTTTGGTATCTGTGTGAACAACCAATCCGTTTTCCACCGGGGTAATACAGGAATTAACCGGTTCGGACTGTCCCTCCACCTCGACCAAACATAGATTACAATGGGCCTCTTCTCCAGCTTTTTCACCCGATCTTTCCCCAGCAATTTTGGTTATTCCTTGATAAACAGCATCCGCCCAGATCACCTCACTAACCGGGGGCAGGTCAGGGTGATAGCACATTCGTGGGATGTAAATACCAGCCGTATCGGCAGCAGCGAGGATAGTGCTTCCTGCTGGACACTCGACAGATTGTCCGTCAATTGTCAATGTTAACGTGGTCATAGCGTTTACGGAATGGGGTGCAGTCGTTCTCTTCTATTTTTCTTGCCACATTGTTGACACGTGAATTGGATGACCGGCTACCAGGAATGGGCAACCGCACCAGGAGTACAGGCAACAACGCACGGCAAAGGCGGCCGATCGGAGACCGGTTTACATGGGGCACAATCGTATTTGAGTTTTTTGCGATGTTCCTCTTTGATCGCCGCCACCTCATCGTCATAGTCATCAACAATAATCTCAAACATGCTCACTGGACAGGCATCGACACAACTGTGATCAGTGCACTCGAGGCACAGGTCGGTGTCAATAGTGATAAAAAACTCCCCGCTGCCGTCCATGTATCCGTAATTGGCCTTCACTGCGCAACTTTCTTTCGTTGTTTTTCCACTAACGTTTTGGCAAAAAGTGCAGCGCCAAGTGCTCCGGCGACTTGGGTGTCGTACTTGGATTTCAGTGATATGAGATTTAATTCCCTCTCCAATCGGGTAACGACGCCGCTGTTTTTGGCAATCCCGCCGGTGATCGCAAAGTCTTTCTCCACGCCAATGCGCTCCAAAAGGGAAACGACACGGTGGGCCATCGCGGAACAATACGCGGCCAGCACCCGCTTTTTCGACCAACCCTCCCGCAGTAGTGATGATGCCTCGGATTTGGCGAAGACCACGCACGTAGAAGAGACGGGAGGAGGTTCCTCATCGACGTCCAGCGATAATTCCCCCACCTCCTCAATAGAAACAGCCAGCAAATCGGCAAAGACTTCCATCCCTCTACCGGTACCGGCCGCGCACTTGTCGTTCATCAAGAAATTGGTGACTTTGCCTTTCTCGTCGCAGTGGATTGCCTTGCAGTCTTGTCCCCCCATGTCCAGAATTGTCCGCACGGTTGAGCCATACATGAGGTTGCCTCCCCGAGCATGGCAGGCGATCTCGGTAATGGCGCGGTTGGCAAATGGGACGTTGACGCGGCCATATCCGGTCCCCACCGTGTAATGGATATCATCCAATGCCAAACCGGTATTTTCCAGAGCCCAGCTCATGGCCTTTCGCGCACTATCCGGGCTGTCAGAGCCGGTGCGCATATTTGAATAGGCGTAAAGCTTGCCATCTATCATGACTACTGCTTGAGAACTGACGGATCCGACGTCCACTCCGGCAGAAATGGTTTCAGCGTCCTTCGGATCCACCCTTTCATCATGCCAGTTGTATTCTTTCCAGCGCCAGAATTCTTTTGTGTTTTCAGACATCATTGGCTCCTTTCACCGGCAGCAATTGCAGCTCCCAGGGCTCCGATATAATCCGGGTTTTCCGGGATAACTACCTGTGTTTCGAGTCCACGGTTCAAGGCATCCACAAAGCCGGGGTTATGGGAGAGCCCGCCGACGAGAGCAACCTCTTTGTTGATTCCCACCCGTCGGACCATCGAGACAATTCGGCTGGCAATCGCATCGTGAACCGCTCGGGCAATGTCCTGCTTGGGAGTTTTGGCGTGTACCAGCGAAACCACTTCGCTTTCGGCAAACACTGCGCACTGAGCATTCATCGGGATTGTCTTATCCGACTTCAATGACAATTGGCCGAATTCGTCAAGAGAAACCTCCAGAGCGCGCGACATCGCCTCAGCGAAAGCACCTGCTCCGGCAGCACACTTTTCGTTGACGGCAATATCAATCACTTTGCCGCCGGCTTCCATCTTGATACCTCTACCTTCTTCAGCGCCGACATCAATCACCGTGCGCGCGTCCGGTATCAGATGAGCGACCCCTTTTGCAGCGGCGCCCACATCAGTAATATCGGAGTTAATATTGGGGGCTGCTTTCCTTCCGGCGCCAGTCGAAGTAATATGATCAATAAACGATATGTCGATGCCGGACTCTTTAGCGGCCTGCTCAAGGCATTTTAACGCTGAGACGGCAGGTTCAAAGCCGGTAGTCTCGATAGCCTTGCCCTGGACCGCCCCATCTTTCAGAATGAGTACCTTTATGAACTTGGAGCCCATGTCTATTCCGGCGGTAGTCATTATTCCTCCTTTAGATGCAACATGGGACCGCTGAAAAAGTCCCGTTCTCGTCATTGCGAGCGACAGCGTGGCAATCTCGGTTATTGAGTGCTAGCGAGATAGCCACGTCGCTTCGCTCCTTGCTATGACGTTTGTTATGTTTCTCAACACGCCCAACATATATTCTACCTGAATCTACAAGACAACCATTTATCAGGGTGATGCTGTCTTGGCCGATGGTTCTAACATTTCCATGCCCAGGGTTTCCATGAACGAGTCAATCCTTGCCATCACTCGCTTTTCGTCGAACTCCCGCTCGTCTCCCATGTTGCCCTCAAAAGTCATTATCGGGACCCCGGCTTTTGCGATTCCTAATCGATTCTCCATGATCCCACAGGAAAGTCCTTCGCATCCACGGTTGAGATGAAGCATGACACCATCCAGCTGCCATTGTTTTACTATTTGAAGCATCATCTCGGTTTTGAGATTTGGGTCGTAGAAGTGTTGCCATTCGGGTTTAGAGAGATTCCAATCAGCCAGAATCCTCAGGGCATGATCACGGCTGGAAATGGTCTCTCCCTTTTGCATAGGCGTCGTCCTCGGTCCCCAACTGCCGTCAGGTTTGGTTTCCCAGATACCTATCAATCCAAAAGTATACAATGACCCGATGGAGATGGCGCCGAATTTCTCAAGATAGCGGAAGACCTTCAAGAATCCCCACGGCGGTTGCGTGTCGGACATAAGCCGGCATTTCTCATCAGGCACGGCAGCAATACGATTATCGACGCGATACTTAACTTCATCGCATAGCTCTTCGTAGAAATCCGCTACCTCCCTTGAGTGCTTGGCCAAAGTACCATGGACATAGAGAGAGTACATTGTTTTCTCATCCAATGGCGCCGGTTTGGCCATATTTAGGCAGCAGATTTCAGCCCAGGTAGATGTAGACCGCGTCTCGTTTTCCACCGCCTCGATTAGCAGCTCGTCCTGATACTTGCGCCCGGTAACTTTCTCCAGCCACTCAATCGATTCATGCATCTGGTTGACTACGAACATCAACCTGTTCTCGTCCAGGTCCTTGTAAGGACCGACCGAGACATCAATACAGAAATAAGGGATTTTCTCGTATTCGGCCACATGCTGATACCACTTGCCGTGACTGCAGCATATGTGGTCCTGGAAGCAGAAATCAGGTTCGGGATATTCGCCGCCGAAAGCGTATTTACCGAGATACATCGAGCCCCAGTAGTTGCGCATGTAGCTGCAGAGATCACGAGCCCACCCTTTGGCTTCCGCCGCCTCCAAACATTCCATAGACAATTTCTTGTCAAAGGCAAGGGAAGCCGCATATGGTTCACCGGTGATGTTATAAACGTCGCGACCCAGCCCCGCCGGTATGGCATCAAACGACCAGGCGCCCCCTGCCCAACGGATACCGCCCTTGTTACGCGCCTCCTGGTAATCTTTATAATACTTGAGCCGAAGCTCTTTGGCCTTTTGCCAGCATTTTAAAGGTTCGGTTTTATACTCAGCCATCTAAACTCCTCTTTGCCAATTGGCTTAAAATAGTTCCTCGACACCCAGCATTTCAAGGAACGCTTCTACTCTAACTTTCATTTGGCCCACAGGCACGGTTACATCGAATTCAAGAAACAGGGTCGGATAGCCGTTACTATTCAGAAACTCCTTCAAGGGAACCATATCGCATTCATGGGGATCACAGAACTTCTGTTGAATAAGAATAACGCCGTCCACACTGAATTCTTTGGCAAGATTTAGAATATGGGGGAATCTGCGCCGTTCCTCCCAGTCCTTTGTGGGGCATGGCGGCCGATCTATGTATCTATTGGCAATATCCTGCATGATATCGCCGGTAAACTGTGTAAGATTCCAAAAATAGCGGGAACCGGTGCAATGGTCGTCCACGACCACCGTGCTCCCGACCGATTCGACCATTTTGACGAACTCCGTGTCGTCGTTTTCCGACCCGACAATCATTAGTCGTCCCCCCGTCTCGCGATCGAGCCTCCGTGATTTCAATTCCGGCAGGATGCGCTCCAGTTCCGCATTATGCTCCTCCTTGTCAACGAAAAATGACGAAGCGACCATGACCATCGCTTCTAAGCCGGTCACAGGCGGATTTGGAAGTTTCCGGAGGTGGTAAACCTCGTGCATCAGGCGACGGTTCTCGTTATAAAGCTCGGCCGTCTCTTTGAGCGCTTCATCAGTTATGGTACGTCCGGTCCATTCTTGAAGCGACTGTTTGAACTTTTCCAGCTCCCCCTTGAAGTACGGTCGGGCATGATCGGTCTGAAGCTTGTTTGGCACGTATAGATAGAACGCATAATCGGCCGGGACATGATTCTTCCAGGAGGTAAATGTCTGTCTTAAGTGGAGGCAAGACTGGGCCAGCATAATGCCTTTCATGTAATCATAGCGACCCTTCAATCCTTGAGCCAGGACATCTCGGCAAAAAGGGCAGAACATTCCGAAGATGTGCGGTTCGGTGACGTCTTGCGGTTCATGGGAACCGAGCACTCTTACCGGCAAAAGCCCGGCAGCGTAGGTCAATTCCTCCGGAGCATAGCTGCAAAAGCAGCCGACAACTTCTCCACCGTTTTTCTCAAGCCATTTTCGAGCGTAATCATGACGGTTTTCATACCAATCAAAAAACTTGGCAAACATAATCCTCCTGTAGCGCTTAGGATGCGTCTATTCCATTTAGAAACACTCTCAGAAACTGAGAGGATACTTTGTCAATAACAGAGTTCTTCTCAGGATCATACCACATATATACCCAATTCAAAGACCCGAACAAGAAAAGGGTGGCCAGGTTGGTCTCGTAATTCGACCTGCCGACGGCCTCCGCCACCACCCCTCTGACAAGGCGGTAATACTCCCGCCTTAGTTTGAGGATACTCTTATAGTATTTCCCTGATAACGATTCTATCTCGTGGACACACACCTTAAGATCGTCCATGTTGTTCACGAAAAACTCAAAATGGTTGTCGATCACCGCCTGCAGCTTTTCCTCGGGCGTGGTCGCCGCTTTCAGACGCTCCTTGAGCGAACTGACGAGCGTGGAAAAAGTATGGTGCTGCAATGCAAACAGCAGTTCATCTTTGCTTTCAAAGTAGTAGTAGATCCCGGACAGACCGATTCTTGCTTTGGCGGCTACATCGCGAACCGAAGCCCCCTCAAAGCCGTCTCTGGCGATCACTTTCGAGGCGGCTCTGAGTATAGACGTTAGCCGTCTCTCGTACTGAGAGTTACGTCTGGTAACGGCAGGTTTGGCCTTTTTCGCTGGCACACTCGAATTTGCTCGCAGCATAATATAAATCGAACGTTCGTTCAAATAATAAGGCAAATCTCTCGGTCTGTCAAGAGAAAAATGGATATTTGTTTAGGGTAGTGAAGGTCTTTGAGCTGGTCATTAGATTCTCATTGCCAAGTAAACCAGAGGCTTCTATATTCTTCATGTCCGGTTGCGAGAGCAAATGATAAACAGATATATCAGGAGTGTTTCTGAATAGGATAATCGAAGAAATCGGTTTCGGCAGGATTGGGCAGGGTGTATGATTCTACCCCGTTTTGATGTGTTAGTGCCTGATACGGTGGATGAAGCCTGCACGATGTTGGCCAATCATGCCGCCGAAGGTGTACGTCTTCTCGCCGGCGGCACCGATCTTCTTGTGGATTTGCGACGCCCCATCATTCCCCAGCACGTCCCCCGATGTGATGGCTGCTCTTCTCGCTCAGAGGGTAACGTTCGTTCTACGATCGAGTACACACCCTCCGATTCAGATCCGTTAATGGCCTCCGAAGGGTCCTTGCGAGCCGCCCTGGAGGATCCCCGGTATGCCTCTCCCGCATATCTTGTATCTTTGCACAAGCTGGATCAGCTAAAGGGTATTGAGCGGCTCCAGGATGGCGGCTTAAGGATTGGCGCTCTGACAACCATCAGCGAAATTGAGCGTTCGAGGGAGGTTCGCGACGGCTGGACTGCTCTTGCCGAAGGCGCCGACAATCTGGGCAGCCCGCTGGTTCGCAATCGCGGTACGTTGGGTGGGAATATTGCCAATGCTCGCCCTGCTGCAGATATGGCTGTTTCGACTATAGCCCTGAATGGCAGGCTAACCCTGCACGGACCGTCCGGCGCGCGCACTATCTCGGCAAAGGATTTCCCTCGCGGGCCGGGCATCTCAGCCATCGAACCGGACGAGATACTGACTGATGTTTACTACCCGCCTCGATTGCCTCATTCCGGCAGCGCCTACTACAAGCTGGCAAACCGAAAGGCGCTCGAAATCTCTACTGTCGGTGTGGCTGTCTGGCTTGCACTTGAAGAACCGGATGGCCCCGTTAAGGACGTACAGGTTACCCTTGGTGCCGTAGGGCCGACGCCAATCTTGGCGGAATCGGTAAAAGAAACCTTAGTCGGAAATGTTCCAGACGAGCAGATCCTTCAGAAGGCTGCTCGGGCAGCCGCTGGAGATGCACGCCCTATCGATGACCATCGAGGCTCGGCCTGGTATCGCGTTCAGATGGTAGAGTTGCTAACCTTACGTCTGTTGAAAACCGTTCTCATGCGGGCTAGGGGAAATCGATGAAGAAGATAATCTCATTGACCGTTAATGGCGTTACTTCTGAACTCGCTGTGGAACCCCGCCGCACGCTACTTGAGTTGTTACGTGAAGATTTGGGTTTAACCGGAACAAAAAAAGGGTGCGGTATCGGTGATTGCGGCTCTTGTACAGTGCTTTTGAATGGTGTGGCCACATTTAGCTGTCTTACACTGGCCATCCAGGCCGATGGCTGTTCGGTTGAAACGGTTGAAGGATTGGCAAAAGACGGCAAACTGAACCACCTTCAACAGGCATTTGTAGACCAGGGCGCTATTCAATGCGGTTTCTGTACACCGGGTATGTTGATGACGGCAACCGAGCTTCTGCGAAGTAATCCCCATCCCAGCGAACAGGATATTCGCAGAGCCATCTCCGGCAACCTATGCCGCTGCACCGGCTACCAGAAAATAGTTGAAGCCATCCAAGCAGCTTCTGAGGAAACGCCATGAGCAAATACCGCATTCTCAACACGCGCGCCCCTCGGGTGGACGCTGTCGACAAGGTAACAGGTAAAGCACTCTATACGGACGATCTCAAGCGGCCTACGATGCTGACCGGCGCCATCTTACACAGCCCAGTGGCTCACGCCCGCATACTGAACATAGATACGTCACGCGCTGAGCGTCTGCCCGGTGTAAAGGCGGTGGTGACTCACCGTGAGGCCGGTACGACGCCGTACGGGGTCAGCCCGGCCCGTTATGATGAGACCATATTCTGCCACGATAAGGTGCGCTATGTGGGGGATGAGATTGTGGCTGTGGCCGCCGTCGATTTAGATACGGCCCTCGAGGCAGTAAGCCTCATAAAGGTCGATTTTGAGGAGCTTCCCACGATCCTGGATGGCCGCGCCGCCATGGATGATGGCCAACCGCAACTTCACGAGACATACAAGAATAATGTCTGTGCAGAGGTCCACTGGCACTTCGGCGACATTGAGGATGGGCGCAAAGATTCTTATCTTATGCGCACTGACCACCTTACGAGCAAGATGCAGGATGCCGCTTTCATGGAGCCGCAGAGCGTACTGGCCGAGATGGATTCTCACGGCAACCTGACTATGTGGAGTTCCACTCAGGCTCCTCATTATGTCCAGCGTACTCTGGCAATGGCCCTCGGCCTTCCCTTGCATAAAGTTCGAGTGATAAAGCCCGCGGTTGGGGGCGGTTTCGGCCCTAAAGCCTCCTGCTCTACCGCCGAACTGGCAACGTGCCTGTTGGCGTTGAAAACCGGCCAACCGGTCAAGCTCACATTCGATCGGGAGCAGGTCTTCCTACACTCGCGGGCGCGGCACCAGTTCTTCCATACCATGACTACCGGTGTCAAAAAGGACGGCCGTCTGACGTTCCTTGAACATCGATGCATTTTGGACGGTGGGGCTTACGCCAGTTTTGGCATCGCTACGATTTACTACTCCGGCTCCCTTCTGGGGGGACCCTACCGGCTCAAGAACATGAAATACGACGGCTACCGCGTTGTCACCAACAAACCGGCCTGCGGAGCCCAACGGGGGCATGGCGCCGTTATCGCCCGCGCCCTGTTCGAGGTGCAGCTTGATCGCATCGCTGAAGAGCTGGGTATGGATCCTATCGAACTGCGTTTGAAAAACGTGATGGAGGCAGGCGAGACGACCTGCAATGAGCTGTTTGTCAGTAGCTTTGGCATGCGCGAGGCTCTGGAAGCGGTCAGAGACTCGGCGGCTTGGAAAAGGAAACGCTCTTCCGGCGGCAAGACCCGTCGTGACGGCAAGGGAATTGGCGCTGCCTGTGGCTTTTTCGTTTCCGGCGCAGGCTATCCGATTTACCGTTCCCGGACTTACCACTGCACTGTCATAACTAAAGTTGATGAGGTTGGCGGCGGGGTCACTGTTTCCTCGGGAGCGGCCGACATCGGTCAGGGCTCGGATACAGTGCTGGCCATGATCACCGCCGAGGAATTGGGCCTATCCCTGGACGACGTGAGAGTGGTTTCGGGTGACTCCAGTCTCAGCGTCGATCTAGGTGCCTATTCCAGCCGCACAACACTTATGACCGGTCATGCCTGCCGCGAAGCGGCTCGAGACGTAAAGCGCCAGATTTTGGAGGCTGTAGCCGGCAGATTGGAAAGACCTCCTGAAACGCTTGATCTCAGAGATGGTCAACTTGTGAGCTCGGCCGGTGAGATCGATTTCTCAGAACTACGAAAGGAATACTTACAGGAACACAAAGGCTTCACGGACCTGCCCGAGGGACCCCATCTGACATTTGGCGAGGCCAGTCGTATTGCCTTTCTCGAACGCGGTAGTATCGTTGGAACGGGCAAGTACCGCCCGCCGCCGTTGGGCGGTTCCTTCAAGGGAGCCACGGTTGGTACCTCTCCGGCTTTCGGTTGTTCGGCGCAGATAGCAGAGGTTTCGGTTGACCTTGAAACAGGCGAGATTACAGTTGAAAATATTACCGGCGCCCATGACTGTGGATTTGCCATCAACCGTACGCAGGTTGAAGGTCAAATGCAGGGTTCAATGATGATGGGCATGGGGGAGGCGTTGATGGAGCAAATCATATACGACAATAAGGGACGCATCGTAAACGCCAATCTCGCTGAATACAAGATCCCCACTGCGCTTGACATGCCCCATCTGGATGCGATTATCGTGGAATCAAATGAACCCCATGGGCCTTACGGGGCAAAAGAGGTCGGCGAAGGAGCGATCATGCCGGTTATCCCGGCGATTCTCAACGCCCTTTACGATGCTACGGGTATTCGTATCGACGAACTTCCGGTAACCCCAGAACGGTTGATTGCGACGATGCAGGCAAATCGGGGCAAACGTTCATAACAAAGGCTCTGCTGAAACGAGAGAATTCGCGATTGACATTTTTCCGTGGTTCGCGTTATTCTACACTCGTGAGGCTTGAATCGAAAGGGTTTTTATGCCGACCCATACAAAACGCCAAGATAAGTTTTTGCATGGAATGCAAGTGACTGAAGCTGAAAGGATTATCGCGTGTTTTTCAGACGAAGCGACGGCGTCTTATACGGGCAGGAAACCGAAGTTCCGCATCTTATGCGGATCAATCTAATTGTTAGTTAGCGGCAAGAGAATTGAAATGCACGAGGGCAATTGGTACATCTTGTGTTGGAACTTACACATTACGAAGGATAGTGTCGTCCTTGCCCCGGGCCTCATCCTGAGGAGACTCCACGAGCCGCTCAGCGTCTTTGATTTAGCTGGTTTGGGGGCAGTCGGATTCAGAGAATGGGCCATGCTTGAACCATTTCTGCCTTTGGCAACGACGGAGATTGTCTCCGCCAGGGACTCTGACGTCACACCGGGATTTGATACCTTAAATCGAGCATGGTTGGCTTTGGTCCTTCTAACATTGAGAGGTTATACAAAGCATCTTCCTCTGGCTGGTTGCAGCCAATCATGGGAGACAGCTAAGAGAATAAGACAAGCTGTCTCAGACGGACTATTGGCAGATACTGGCATCAAGGAAAATCACGAAAACTCACCAGAAAAGCGAAGACCTCATTACCAGATACTCGATTTTCACAGAAAGCTAGTCCTGAATGAGAATTGTAAAGACTCCGAAATCTCCGATGATGACATAGATTGGGTCTACGCCAACTATGATAAATTCAATAGGTTGTGCGCAGAATCAGAGCGTTTCTATTTCTCTTTGAAAGCAGCAGTTGACTGGAGATTTTCCGAAGATCTAAGGACTGCAATTTCACGCATTTGGGCAGGAATTGAATCGATTCTTGAATTGAAATCAGAAACAGTCTACAGGCTATCCACAATCACAGCCTCCTTATTGAAGCCTCGAGGAGATGAAAGGATAGATTTCTACAAGAAAACGAAGAAGCTGTATGATGTAAGATCAAAAGCTGTGCACGGGGGAAGAATCTCCGATGAGAAGTTGCACCGTGCATTAGATGATTCCTTCGATATTCTATCATCAATACTCATGCTTTGCATCGAACGGGGCAGTGCTCTAGGTAATGAAGATTTTGAACGGGCTTTATTGAGATAGTACGGTAAGTCAAGCCCACTTGGAGCTTGACATTCATTTTGTCACGCCGCGAGTCGGCGTGACCTACGTTTTCTCTATGGTCTTATGATTGCTTCGATGCCGGCGAGCTTGTTGAACTTTTTGACTCCCTGCATAATGCTGTCCACAAGTGCATCCGCGTCGGTGACTCGAACCCCGGCAAGAATATCAGCTCCGTGACTGAACAGGACATCATTCATCGGTGTACTCGGGCCGAGAACAATGGCTTTCGCGTTCGTGCTGAGTTCAAGAAGGCGCGGTAGGGTCTTATTTATCAGAGCGGTGGCTGTAATCACCACTATGTCGGATGCGGGTATCACTTCCTCACAGGCACTTGGGGGAAGCTCCCCCTTTTGCGGCTCCATTTCAAGAAAGTGTGCGTGCCCTGCGACCTGCGCAATTTGGTCGTTGGACGGAAATCTTCCGATAACCGTGACGGTCTTTCCCTCGGCCATTCCAAGGATGTTAGCGAACACGTTACCCCGCTCACCGGCAGGCTCAATAAGGGAGTTCAGAGCTGCGACACCCAGGCTCGCCTCCAGGGGCTCCCAGCTCCTGAGGCGTTTGGCGAGTTCAAGCGCGCTCTTGCCTACAAGGTTACCTGAGGACTCAAGCTCCACCTTGTTGCCTGTCTTATAGGTGTGAGCCATGCCGGTGTTCCTGCTTTCCACCACAGTCCAGTGGAGACCCACGCATACCCGATTGACGGGGCAATCCAGATCGGCAACGCTTTCCAGGAGATCTTCGACCAGCCTCACTCGTCCTTTTCCAGAACCTCATACTATGAGCCGTGCGCGCAGGTGCCCGGTGCCGACACCTCAACCATGCAGGCAACAGATTCGCTACTTGGCTTCGCTCTCCTGCCTGGCCAGTTCGATTCCCTCGCGCATGGCCTTCAGATTCAATTCTTCGGTATCCTCGGGAACACTTCTGGAAATGGCCTTCTCCAGCGCTCTTTCCGACACCGGGCATAGTAGGGTATTCATGTAGCCAAGAATTACCATGTTCGCAACGATCTTCCGACCAAATTTCTTGAACGCTATGTCGGTGGCAGCTATCACATGTTTTTTTATGCCCCGGGGCTCAAGTTTGCTGTCGGTGACCACCAGGTCCTTGTCCAGAATCAGAGTGCCTCCAGGCCGCAAAAGGGGAACAAATTTCTCATAGCCGGGTTGAGTCATCGCAACTAACACATCATGTCTGGTGGGCTCCAACTCGTAGATTTCATCCTCAGAGATGATTACGTCACCCCGGCATTCCCCACCACGGGATTCACTACCGTAGGATTGGTTCTGAATTGCCTTCTTACCGTCAAAGACGGCGGACTGGCCCATAATGTAGCTTGACAAAATTATCCCCTGACCGCCGAAACCTACAAACCTTATAATCAATTGGTCGTCTCCTTTCTCAGAAGCTCGACTTGTTCGTTGGTCAGTTCGTGCAGTTGCGTCACGAACTCGGGGCGATCCAGGTCGCACAGCTTGCCGACTATGATCTTGTCCTGAAGCTCCTGTTCAGTCATCCCCTGAGCTTTCACAACGCGGACCGATTGTTGCTTGAATCTCTTGAGGAGGTCAACCCCTGTTCTCAGCCCGATCCTGCGGCCGTAGTATTCCGGGCATTGCGAGACGATCTCAATGAAGCTGAATCCCTTCTTTGTCATGGCGTGCTGCATAGATTTCATAAGCTGAAACACATGGTAGGTCGTCCATCGAGCAACATAACTGGCCCCGGCTGCGACTACCAGGTCGGCCACTCGGAAGGGCGGCTCAACGTTTCTATGCGGAGTGGTGGCGGTCTTCACACCCTCAGGTGTCGTGGGGGCCACCTGGCCGCCGGTCATACCGTAGATCATATTGTTTACCATGAACACTGAGAGGTCGATATTGCGCCGGGCGGCATGGATGAGATGGTTACCGCCAATGCCAGCCACGTCTCCGTCGCCCGCTATCACCACTACCGTCAGGTCAGGACGCATGATCTTTACGCCGGTGGCGAACGCTATCGGACGGCCATGGGTCGTGTGGAGAGTGTCGGCTTTGAAATAGGGGCTTGGTATCCACGAGGAACAACCGATACCAGAGACGCAGACCATCCGGGTAGGTTCCAAGCCGATGTTCGCAACCGCATTGGTGAATACATTCAGTATCGTTCCGCATCCGCAACCGGCACAGAAGCGGTGAGGCATGATCTCTTCCCGGACGTAGTCCATCAGTCTGTGTCGGGGTTCAGGCATTAGATCGCCTCCATAATAGCCTTGTGTATCTCGTCTACCGAGTGGGAAACACCGCCGATCTTCGACACCGAGACGACTTCACAATCGACAAATCTCTCGATTTCTCTCGACATCTGGCCAAGGTTCATCTCCGGCACCAGAATGATGTCCAGATCTTCGGCGAACTGGGCCACCTGCTTTCGGGCAAACGGCCATATCGTTATTAGTCTCAGGAAATCCACGTTCTTGCTTTGTGCCCGCGCCAACCTGACGGCACCATAAGCAGGTCTCGCGGTGGCTCCATACGAGATGACGCCAACACGGGCCCTTCCATTGTCGTCTATATCCGTTTCGATACGGACGATTTTCTCCCGATTCTCGTCGATCTTTCTGTAAATCCGTCTTATGAGATCATCGTGCACCCGGGGTGTTGATACATCCCTCATGCCGTTGGGCAAATGGGTAGAGCCCGTTACATGGACATTCCACCCCTCACCGTAGTGGATCATACCCGGTACTAGCTCCTGTCCACCGAATACATCCTCACCGGGTCTGGCTTTCTTCCTCGACGTATGCTTGATCGACGATGCCTCCGGCATTGTGATACTTTCTCTTAGATGGCCAACCTCGCCATCCATCAGCATGATCACTGGGGTTCGGTACACGTCTGCAAGGTCGAAGCAATCCAGCATGAGGTCAAAGCACTCCTGGGCAGAATTGGGGGAAAGCGCAATTATGTCATGGTCTCCATGAGTACCCCAACGTGCCTGCATGACATCCCCCTGGGCTGGTTTGGTGGCCTGACCGGTCGAGGGCCCTGAGCGCTGGACATTGACTATTACGCAGGGCGTCTCGGTCATCACTGCGTATCCGATGTTCTCCTGTATAAGCGAGAAACCGGGGCCGCTGGTTGCCGTCATGGTGCGGGCACCGGTCCAGGAAGCGCCGATGATGGCGGCCATGCTGGCCAGCTCATCCTCCATCTGGATGCATACGCCGCCCGCCTTGGGGAGTTCCATAGCCATCAACTCGGCCACTTCGCTGGTTGGCGTTATCGGGTAGCCGGCAAAGAAACCGCAGCCGGCATAGATTGCCCCGTATGCGCACGCCTCATCTCCAAGTATGAAGTATGTCTTGCCCCCAAGACGGTCGAGGTATTGTCTCCTGCTTTCGTTAATCACCATGAGTTGTATTTACTTTTACGTTACCGGGCTTTCGCTCATCTGTAATGACAATCGCTAACTCAGGGCACAACAGCTCACAAAGGCGACAACCTGTGCATTCCTCCACCTTTGCAACCACCGGGAGATAGTACCCTTTCCTGTTGAGCCTGTCGGACTTCCGGAAAACATCCGTGGGGCAGAATTCAATGCATATGTCGCATCCCTTACAGAGATTCCCATTGATCTCGATAAGTTCAACGCCCTTCTTGTGTCGCTTAGTTAGACTCAAATACACCTTACTATGGCAATCAATTCTTCAGTTGCACTTAGTTGAGCAGCCGGCCACCGACATCAAGAACCTTCCTGTCCGTGACTCGGACAGCGGCCAAACTGGTCGGGCAGTTTCCGTAATCTCAGACTGAAGTAGCCAAAAGACACAATATCTTCTTGGTTTACCCCCGTCGTGCGTGCGGTTCTATTGAATTTGCTGTCCTCAAGCGGCTGACCTCAGGTCTTTTGGCTTGCTGAGGGGAACACTCCAACAACTTAAGCCTTAACATGTTTATATTCAGTCTGTCCACGAGTTCCAGTATAACAAATCGTCTTACGATATCCAAGTCACTTTTTTTGCGTCTTCAATTGATCGCCGACCTGGCCTGACATGCCTCCGGTTATTGCACCACTTCCTAAGTTAGTCGTGTCATAATTCCTGTAAAGCTGGTTACTGGTTGAATGACCTCTGGAGCCGGTGGGCGATAGCTCGGCGAGCTGTGTGGTCTCTTCGTGTTGTAGTGCTTGCGCCGGGTGCCCCACAGCTTGGGGAGTGTTGAAAAAGTACCCATGTTGTCATTGCGAGTCCGCCGGCGGCGGACGTGGCAATCTTGAATATTGAATGCCGAAGAGATTGCTATATCATCCGTTAGCCGTTGGATCAGCTATTACGCTTGTTATATTCTTCAACAAGCACGTAGGTTTTTGACTGTAACCTTACGCTCTGTAGCGTACGCGAATATCCACACTGTGTGTGCTACCTGAAAATAAAAAAAACTGTGAGTGTCAGGAAGCTTTGATTAGTGTTTCAAAGGCCACATTTTTCAACAGTAATATGCGGAATACTTGGACCTTGAGTTGAACTGATGTCTGAACACCTCTTTAATGGCTATTTTCAGGTACTCGAAAACTGGTTGAAAAGTTCTAATCACATCCGGCCTGGAGAGCTTCAACACTCTCGGCAGTTCGTTGTACCTATTTTATTACCCACAGTCCGCCAAAGGTAGGTGGGCCACCCAGTCTCGAAAGCAAAGACAACGGAACCGTACCATCACCATATCAGTTGAAAGACAAGGCCAACGCCGAGCGTCTGTTTGAATCTTCCTTTGCGACTCACCTGCTTGTCATAGAGGAATTGGGTATAGAAGTTCACCGTAATCACCTTGGTAATGCGGACGTTAACGATGTTCTCCCAGTTGACGTCAATTGCCTGCCAATCGTCCTCAAACTCCGTTCCTGCGAAATCGTCTTTGTCGGAGAAAAAGAGAGCCTTGTACAGTGTCAGCTTGCCGGTGTACTTCAAGCGGTCGCTGAGAGAAAGATTAGCGTCTGTCACTGATTCTATGCCGCCATCAGTGGCAGTTGCGCGTTCAGTGCTGAGATATTCATCGACTATTGCTTCGGTAACTATCTGGCGGAGGGCCAAGCCCAGACGACTGACTATCTGATCTTTGTCCTTGTGGTAGAACATCCGAGCTATACCGGCTGATTCTGTGAGTTTCATGGGCGTGAAATAACGCTTTTTGTCTTCCACCGAGGCATCCATAAACTGTGTTTCCAATCTGAAGGCGGCATAAGGATCAACATACATGCCGAAGGTAAAACGTCCCACGTTTTCCCAGTCAATCAGATCTGTGGATTTCGTGGGTTTGCTCCAGTCCTTCGTCTCGGCGTCCTGAGTCATCGTCTGACCGTATGACATCTTCAGGGCCGACTTGAAGTTGAACCAGGCCGATGCCTGTTTCTCCGCTAAGCCATTGAGGTTACCCACCCAGTTGATCGACCCCGCTTCTCCACCCTGCCAGGAATCTGAATAGGCAGTCTGGGTTGCTGTCAGGTCTGTAATAAGTGATGATTGCCAGCCACTCACCGTCTTATCTTCTGCTTGAACCGCAGCTCCTGATACAAGTAACGCCAGCAATAGAACCATACTCCAAATTCTCTTCGAATCGCGCATCATCTCTCCTCTCTCAGGCAATCGCTACCTGGTGTATGTGGATATCCTATCAGTTAAGGATTCAAATGTTCTCTCCTTTGTTGTTGGGGGTTGTTATTATTGTGCCTGTTTTTCCAATTCTTGAATTAGCAGATAAAACAAGCGAAGTCAAATAGAACTTCCTCAACTCAAGAGGAAGCGCAGAGGAATGGCTCTCCTGTTAATGGCTGAAGACAGGCATTGGCCGATCCCGCTCAACTGGAATAGCTCTATCTGCCTTGACAAGTATCGTGGAGACTTGTTTCTTTCGGACAAAGGATTCGCAAGAAAGCACAGACCAAGGAGGAAGCTATGCCCCGGATACGATTCTTAGGCCATTCCTGCGTGACCATTACTGAAGGTAAACACAAGCTCATTATCGACCCCTTTATAACCGGCAACCCGCAGGCTGTAGTCAAGGCAGACGAGATCGACGTCAACTACGTTCTGGTCACCCATGGCCACGGCGACCACCTCGGCGACGCTGTCTCGATTGCCAAGCGAACAGGCGCCATGGTCATTGCCAGTTACGAACTGGCCAACCTGTGCGGTGTTGCGGGAGCAAACATTCACCCGATGCACATTGGCGGCGCCCATGACTTTGACTTCGGGCGAGTAAAATTGACTATCGCCCACCACGGCGGCGGCTTCGGCGACGATGCCTCGCGCTACACCGGCCCGCCGGTTGGATTCCTGGTGAGAATCGGCGGCAAAACAGTCTACCACCCCGGCGACACCGGCCTATTTTACGACATGAAGCTGATCGGTGAAATGAACAAGATAGACCTGGCTTTTATTCCCATAGGGGATAACTTTACTATGGGGATAGACGATGCCGTGAAAGCCGTTGAGTTCTTGCAACCGAAAAAAGTGGTTCCTATCCACTACGGCACCTGGCCGCTTATTGAGGTAAAACCGGAAGATTTCGCCTCCAAGGTCTCCGGTGCCGAGGTTATTATTATGAAGCCGGGAGAAACACTCGATCTCTAACAGGATGTTGATAAAGGCCGGGAAACGGCTGAATTAAAAGAGGTGAAACTCACCTCGTTTACCTCCTTCAGCCGGAGGTTTTGCAGGCAGCGTCCATAATTTTGCTATTGAAGTACTTCTGATCCGATTCATAGTGACACTTCTTATACTTCTTGCCGCTGCCGCACCAGCAAGGAGCATTTCGTCCAAGATTCATAGCCGACTTCGGAGGTCGATTGAACAGCTTATCAAGTAAACCCATAAGTTATTTTCTATAACAACCGCCCCGTTTGTATTGTTCCGGAAAAGATATTGTCGGGTTTCTCATCCGCCAGAGGCGGATTCGGAACCCGACCTACTCTCTTATGTCACAACCTCACAGGGCTTTTGACCTACTGGTTTTTTAATTGATTGTCAGGCGTAACCGAACTATCCTGTTTAAATCGTGTAAGAAACCGTAAACAGAGAAATATTGATGAAAAAGCTGCTAAAAATACTCGGTTGGACTGTGGCCGTTCTGATCGTCCTGCTGATTATGCTCGCTGTTGGTCTCAAGCTGTTCTTCCCGGTGGAAAAGGCCAAAGCGCTTGCCATCGAGCGGGGCAGCAAGATGCTGGGGCGGCCTATCGGCGTCGAGGATGTGTCTGTATCGTTGTGGGGTGGGCTGGGCATCGAGTTGAAAACCGTCACCGTCGGCAGCCCACCCAGTATGAAAGCGGGCAACCTTCTGGCTGCCGATGTGGTGGACCTAAAACTTCAGATATTGCCGCTGCTTTCCAGCAAGTACCGTGTTGATAAGCTGGTCATTGACAATCCTCACATCGTGATGATCAAAAGGATCGATGGCACCAATAATTACACCTTCACTTTCCCTGAAAAGGCAGCGCCACAGGCACCGACAGAGAAACTGGCTCCCGAGACCAAAGCCGCTGCCGCTGCCGTGAGTTTTGAACGCCTTGAGATCAACGGCGGCAGTCTTGACTACCTCGATGACAGCTCTCATATACAGATTCATCTGAAAGGGCTAGACCTGTCCACAGCTCTAAAGAACCCGCGTCGGGATTTCTACGAATCATCCGGCAGAGTTACTGTCGACAGCGTCCTGATCGCAACTGAGAAACCGCTTCCATCCCTTTCGTGTGAGCTTCATTACAGAGCAGCATACGAGGTGGCACAGGGGTATCTCTCAGTGAAGGAAGCGCAATTAGCTGTCAACAAACTGGCTTTGACCTTAACGGGAGACCTGACGTATACCGACAGCTCTTTCAAGGCTCGTGCTGGCATCAAATCCGGGACAATCTCGGTCAAAGACCTTTTCTCGTTACTACCCAAGGATCAGCTTGCCGAACTGGGAGATTTCTCTATAGGGGGCGACTTCTCCCTCGATGTCAACCTTGAGTATGACAATAGCAGGAAAGAGCCGATTTCGTATGCCGGGACTGCTGTCATCAGCGATATGACCATGTCCAAAAAGGACCTGGCCGGGCAGCTTCAGTTACGAGAGGCGTTGGTTGATTTCAAGCCCGATAATGTGCGCATGAATATCGAAGAGGGCACCTTTGACGGTCAACCTCTGAAGGGTCACCTTGTTGTCGACAATTTCGATGACCCCATCGTCAATGGGGCACTAACTGGCAGGTTCGACTTAGCCTATCTTAAACCCTTCCTACCCGCAAAGGACAACCATGAGCTTTCCGGGAAAACGGATTTCGACATCAAAGTGTCGGGGCGCGCAAAGGATGCCAAGAACCTGGATTTTTCAGGATCGCTATTGATTCCGGAAGGAAGTTACAATTCAAAGCTGTTGCCTGAGCCGATCGAATCCTTTTCCCTTGACGTCTACTTCGACAATACGATCACTCGCATCAAGAAATTGTCGGCCAGGATATCGTCCGGCCGCGTAGACCTCTCCGGGCGTATCGTCAACCTGGTACCGTTTATGATGACGGAAACACAACAGGCAAAGCAAATCCCTGTCTCGTTGGATGCCCACGTGGGCGGCCAACTTGATCTGGCCATGTTTAGTCCCTTTATGCCGCCTGTGGGCAATCCGGAGTTGAAGGGAACAATCAACATCAATCTGGACGTAACCGGCGACGCCACCGACATAGCCACCCTCAAGCCGCGAGGGGAATTATCAATTACCAACGCTTCTTTTACCGACAGTCTGCTACCGGAACCAATTCAATACTTCGAGGCGAATATGCGCATGGGGCCGGACACAATAGCGGTAAACGATATGGTGGTCAAGTTTGAGTCCAGCGATGTTACATTTTCAGGCAAACTGATCGATCCCCTGCCCTATTTGCTGCCGATAGAATCGGTCGATCGCAGCAAACTGAAAAAACCCCAGTTCGTCTTTATGCTCACTTCACATCGCTTTGACACGGATAGACTTTTCCCTGAAGCGGTTCCCGGTTCCGGCACCAACCGGGCTGCACTGCCGGCTGATTCCGTCCCCCCGCTTATTTTGCCCGACATAGATGGACAGGGCAACTTCAAAATCGACACCCTCGTGTACAGCCAAGTGGAGTTCACCCACCTGACGGGGAAGCTCAAGATTCAAAACCGCAGGATCAAGTGCTATAGTACAACCGGTAAAGTTTACTCGGGCGATGTCGCCGGCAGCACCACTATTGATTTAAGCGATTTTGATAACCCTCGTTACACAGGCGACTTCAAAGCGACACAGATCGAGGCTGACGATTTTGTAAGTCGCTTTTCGAAATTCGGTGGTCACCTGTTTGGGAAGACCAATGTTGACGGAACTTACCAAGCCAGTGGTTGGGAACCGGATGAGTTTCTCAATTCGTTGACCATGAACGGCAAGGCCGACATACACGACGGCAAAATCGTCACCTCCGGGCTGCTTTACTCCGCTATTGCAGGGCTGGCAAAACAAGCAGGTCAGTCATTTGAACGCGAACAGCCGCTCAAGGAGCTTAGCACAAACATAGCGGTTAAGGACGGGAAGGTCCGCGTTGACAAGCTTAAAACAGAGGTTGGCAACGCCGGCAATCTGGAGCTTGACGGGTTTTACTCCTTCGATGGGGAAATCGACTACAGGGGCTCGCTTCTGTTGTCCCGAGATTGGACAGCACACTTGATATCGCAGGGCGGCCTACTGGGCGGATTGGCCAGTTTGCTCGGCGATCAGAGCGTTGACCGCATCAAGCTTCCTCTCGCCATCGGTGGTACCATTGATAAACCCAAAGTCAACTTTGACTATTCCTCGCTGGGAAAAAACGCTAAGGACAACCTCTCCAAGGAAGCCGGTAACTTCCTAAAGGACCTTTTCAAAAAGAAAGATAAAAAATAGCATGTTGGGTTTCTCCTTTCGCTCCACTCCATTCGGAGCCCAACCTGCCATTGGCCTATTAGTCGTGCAGTAAACTTAAAAAAACTGTCTCAGGTTGTCTTCGTAACTGTCTTTGCCTTTTGATTCCCTTCGAATTGGTCCACTTGTTTTGTTATACAACGGCAGAAACCGTGAAAAATTGCGCAGATGCCGCCCATCAGTGAGAAAATTCCCCAGAAGAGGGGACGTCCGAAAATATGGGCCATCCTTGGTTCGGAATACGGCAACAACAGAATTCCCCAGGTAATCAGGTATGCCCCGACAACAATGCAGGTATGGCCAAAAACAAGGGTGGCCACCCGCCCTCCCCTTAAGGCCTGGAATATCAGCGCGCCACCGATGAGAAGGGGTATAATCCCTCCATGACCGACGGGCTTTACCAGCATGAAAACACCCAGCCCAACCAGAATGACTCCCAGGAATCCTGTAATGGTACTTGGTTTCATCTTTTCCTTCCCTTTGTCGTTGTGATAATCTCTAAAAGGTCTCAACGAATAAACGAGAAATCTGTTTCATAATCAATATCAATGGCGGCAGACTTGGGGAGGCTGTTCTAAAATCTGGTATTCACCGTGAGATGTTGTCAAGTGAATCGGGGCTGTCTCAAAAGGTAACTGTCCTGTCTTGCGTAGAATGGGGGCTTGTCTCCCGCCTAAACGTGACAACGCCACCTGTGGACATAAAGCCTGCCGCTACGCGGAGTTAGAGAATGGCGGCCTCATTTGGTGTAGATCTAATTCAACTGGAACCAACTTTTGAGACAACCTCACTCGGCCCGACAGCTCCAAGCCATTGCCTGAAACACACATGCAAAGAGGAACCGTCAGGCAAAGTAGCAGCTACACAGCAGAATCTTCTGATACATAGCTGATGACTGAGTGGGGCATTACCCTCAATCTCTCAATCTTGACGTCGCAGGTTGTGTTGGTTATTATATATCATAAGATAGGGACGTCTATGCCGTGGCTTTGCGAACAACTTAAGATTCTCTCTACTATATTCTTCTACCTCATCCAGGCTGTTCACTGGACGATAGCTATCAGCGTCTTAGCCTATCTAATTGCCCTGTTTCTGGGGCTTGTTTTTGGCGTAGCGCGTATTTGCAGCAACCGGGCAATCCAGTGGATCGCCGGGGCTTATATCAATGTGCTGCGGGGGATACCACTATTGGTGCTGATCTTTTTCTTCTATTTCGGCCTCGGGAAGTTTATCAATCTGGATCGCTTTGTCGCCGGCGT
Organism: uncultured Ignavibacteriales bacterium; assembly: GCA_964416195.1. GTDB lineage: Bacteria > Zixibacteria > MSB-5A5 > GN15 > FEB-12 > CAYQDB01. Next base: position 12,219 of record CAYQDB010000013.1, on the reverse strand, counting down.
ATTAGCAGTAGGAGTCTGTTACGGTGCCTATATGGCAGAGATTTTTCGCTCCGGTATCGAGGCCATCGATTACGGACAACATGAAGCCGCCATGTCGCTGGGAATGACCCGATGGCAAACCCTGCGGCACATCATCCTCCCACAATCATTCCGCATTGTCGTGCCGCCGTGCGCAAATGAGTTTATTGCCTGTCTGAAGGACTCCTCGCTTGTTTCGATCATCGGTTTGCGTGAACTGACTCGCGCAGGACGGGAGCATGCCAGTGAGACTTTTCTTGATTTCCACACCTGGGTGGTCGTGGGCGCTATCTACCTTGTTATGACGCTATCGTTGACACGGCTGGTGCACTATCTTGAAAAGCGGGCTGCCGTCCACGGATATGGAGCAAGCCACGATGTTCGTTGAACTCAAAGAGGTAGCTTGTCGCTTCGGGTCAGTAGAGGCGCTCAACGGGGTAACTCTGGCTGTCGAGAAAGGAGAGGTGGTTGTTATTATTGGTCCCTCCGGTTCCGGCAAATCCACCCTCCTGCGGTGTTTGAACGCCCTCGAAGAGATACATGAGGGAGAAATGAACATCGACGACATCAAGATTGACAGAAAGCAACGTGATATTCACCGGGTCCGTCTCGAGGTCGGTATGGTCTTTCAGCAGTTCAATCTCTTTCCACATCTGTCGGTGCTGAATAATATCAACCTGGCCCAGCGAGTCGTACGGAAACGGTCTCGCGCCGAAGCCACCCGAATATCAAAAGAGCTACTGTGCAAGGTCGGCCTTGAGGACAAGATAGACGCATACCCGGCACAGTTGTCAGGTGGCCAGAAACAACGGGTGGCGATTGCGCGGGCGCTGGCCATGAATCCCAAGGTTATGCTGTTCGACGAGGTCACTTCCGCGCTGGACCCGGAGATGATCGGCGAAGTGCTGGATGTGATGAAGCAACTGGCGCACGAGGGAATGACAATGCTCGTAGTTACACACGAAATGGGCTTCGCCCGCGAGATGGCCGACCGGGTGATGTTTCTCGACAAAGGGAAAATACTCGAAATAGGCCCCCCCGAACAAATCCTCGTCAATCCACAAAACCACCGCACGCGCGAGTTCCTTGCCAAGGTACTATAGCCATGCGATGGCGTGTTTTTGGTGCTGCCGGTGCGTTTCAGATACCATCTCTCCGAGGCTTTGTTTCCCCCATTTGACGATTTACGGTGAGCGACAATGTTGCAATTAAATATTAGACTCTGCTCGAGAATAGCTCTACTGGCCGTGTTCTGGTCATCCTCTCTTTTGGCTCAGCAGGGTAATGTAGTCACCGAGCAGGCACGATGTGCAGTTCAGAACTCCCCTCCCGATATTTACCATAAATTGTGGCTATTTCTAAATGATAGTGCCGTTGATTCTCTTCCCGCTCCACTCACCGATAAAGCCCGCACCCGTCGGGCAAAGGTTGATCCGGTCACATTGCTTGTCGATGGGCACGACTACGCGATCTCTCAAGATGCCCTGGCGCAGATAAAAAGCACTGGCGCCCACATCAGAGGCGTGTCGAAGTGGTTGCGGGCGGTCTCGGTCGAAGCTGACTCCGATCAGCTCAAGAAGCTGAAGTCTCTTTCATTTATAAAACGGATCGATCTCGTGCGAACTCTCAGTACCGCATTCCCCCCGGAGATTCGGTTGCTGCGAACGAAAGATTTTCCAACAAAAGCAACCGCCCTGGCCTATGGACCTACACTCTTCCAGAACCGGTTCATCAATGCCGTGAAACTGCATCAGGCGGGATTGACCGGCAAAGGGGTGATGATTGCCCTTTTTGACACCGGTTTTGAGATCAATCTCCGTGTTTTTGATTCGACGCACATAGCAACCACCTACGATTTCATTAACAATGATACAGCTGTTGATGGGCCTGAGTGCCCGGAAGATACTAATCCCAGCAACCACCAGAATAGTCACGGCACGATGGTATTCAGCGTGATCGGAGGCAATGTCCCGGATACATTAATAGGTATTGCCGCCGGAGCCGACTTCCTCCTGGCCAAGACCGAAATAACCTGTCACGACACTGAAATAAAGCTTGAGGAAGACAACTGGATAAGAGCCGCGGAATGGGCCGACTCCATAGGCGTCGATATTATCAGCTCCTCGGTGGGCTATACCGAATTCACCGACTCGGGCAGCTATTCCTTTGAGGACCTTGACGGCAATACTGCCCTGATTACGATCGCTGCCGATATTGCCGCCTCCAAAAACATTCTCGTTCTCAACGCCGCTGGCAATCACCGGCGTATGCCCTGGAAGCATATTGTAGCACCGGCTGATGGCGATTCTGTGCTCGCGGTCGGTGCAGTAGGAGCGGATTCAGTTGTGGCCACGTTCTCATCGCCCGGCCCTACTGCCGACGGGCGCACCAAGCCTGACATTGTGACACTCGGCGTAGATGTCGTAGCGGCTACAAATAGCGGCGAGTATGCCGCCGTCTCCGGCACCTCATTTTCCACGCCACTCACTACCGGAGGCGCAACCCTGGCGCTGGAACATGACAACAGCCTGACCGCTGCCGAGCTGCGCGATCTGATTCGTCAGAATGGCGACAGAAGCGCACACCCCGACAACGACTACGGATACGGGCTTTTTGATGCTGCCCGCTCAGCCTACATCATCAGGATTGATTCCATAGACACGATTCAAGTGACTATCAGCCGGCTCATTTCCGTCCCTATCACAACTTCCGGACGATCGGATTCGATTCCTGTATTGAAAGCCTTTGATCTCCCACCTTCCGCGACGTTTGCCGATCACGGTGACGGGACCGGCTACCTGGAAATCTTCGGCTTGGTAGAAAATGCACCTTTGGTACGCATCGGTCTGGTGGCCGATGTCGGCTATTTTGCTGACACAGCATACGCTTTCCTGGAAACGCACGCTGCCTCGGAGTTGCAGATCACTGCAGCTCCCAATCCATTTACCGATATCATCAGGATTTTTGTAAGATCGAGCGTTGGAAGGCTGAGCTCCATTTCGATCTTTAACATCGCCGGAGAAAAGGTGTGGGAGAAAGTCAACAGTTATGTCCCCCCTGCCGATATAATATATACCTGGAATGGCCGCAACCAAGAGGGGAGGGTTGTGGCTGCTGGGGTATACTTGGTGTATGTGAAGACGGATCGGTGTGCCACAATGTTAAAGGTGCTGAGAACGAATTGAATGCGCACGGCGATCTGTCCCTGCGCTCCTGGCGTTCCCATTCCCATAACAAGACGGGCTGCCCCGGTCAGGCTGAGCAGAGTCAATAGGTACCGATGAAACAAGACTTGAGAATACTGCTCGTGGAACAGAACCGGTATCAGGCGCGCCTGATATCAGGAGAGTTGTCAGAGAAGTTCCCTTCCAGTTCCATTGGCGTGTTCAGTTGCGGACAGACCGCTCTAAACGAACTACGTCGCAGTACATTTGATATTGCCATCCTCGGACTTGATCTTCCAGACGTTGACGGCTTGGGATTTGTGGAACTCATCCGCAGGGAGAACCACACCATGCCCATTATTGCCATCGGAGGCAGTGAATCGGAGATAGCGGTTGCCGAAGCCGCCAAAGCCCAAGCCGACGTATATCTTATCCGCGATGGCTCCCTTTATTCGACCTTTCCTGATGTCATAGACAAGCTGTGCTCCCAGCTCCCTGTCGAAACAAAAAAACTCGACTCTGCCGAAAAACTACAGGAAAAACAGCAGGCTGACCTCATCCGGATTACCGCTGGTACCCTGTACCACGAGATTAACAACCCTTTGATGACGATTCTTGGGATGGCCGAGCTAATTCTGGACAATGGCTACGAATGTGATCGGGAAGTAGCCAAAAAACTCAGAATTATCCGAAGATCCGCGCAAAGGATTCAATCTACTCTAACCCGGATGTCAACGATTTCCCGGCCAGCCATCAAAAAAACCCCTTCCGGACAAATGATTGATCCGAGAAAATCCAGAGTTATGGCAAGGTCCGCAGCTCAAGGCGCTTTTTCTACTGAATAACGGTTGACAAGCGCCAATCAGCCTCTATTTTTGAGCCTTTGTTGATTTAGGCGCAATCTCATGAATTCAATGACCGGATTTGGCAAAGCTGAGGTTACTACAAAGACAGGCCGCTTCACCGTCGAGGTATCGAGTGTCAACAGCCGGTTTCTGGAAGTCTCGGCCCGGCTGCCCCGGACGCTTTCTCTGCTGGAACACAGATTGCGGGACATGGTCAATGTCAGAATCAACAGAGGGAAAATCACTCTTTTCGTCGGCTTTGAGGAATCTGAAGATGCCCCTGGTAGGTTTCGCTTGAGCCAGAACGCAGTAAGGAGTTACCACAGGCAGTTGCTGGCTGTCAAGAAAGCCTTGAATTTGAGTGGCGAAATTCGTCTGAGCGACCTGCTGGCGCTTCCCGATATCGTGCAATCGGAGCCTAACATCACCGATGACGATCGCGTCTGGTCAGGTATCAAAAAGGCGACCGACAAGGCCCTGGCCGATTTGGACACGATGCGACAAAGAGAGGGAGCGGCAATGGCTCGGGATATGAAACAACGCCTGAAGGTGATAGCCGGGTTGATCAAAGGAATTGCCCGTGGTTCTTCGCTCGTTGTGGAGAAGTATCGTCAGAGGCTTACCTCGCGCATAAGCGAACTCGTGAGCCCGGGTGAGTACGACCCTGGTCGGTTGGAGCAAGAAATTGCTGTTTTCGCAGAGAAAAGCGACATCTCCGAAGAGTGCACACGTCTTTCAAGCCACCTGGACCAGTATCAACACAGCCTCAAGTCGAAACAGCCGGTCGGCAAAAAGCTTAACTTCATTCTTCAGGAGATGAACAGGGAAACCAACACCATCGCCTCCAAAAGCCCGGAACCAGAAGTCACCGCCGCCGTAATTGCCCTTAAAGAAGAAATAGAAAAACTGCGTGAATTGGTGCAGAATGTCGAGTAGGCGGTTGTCATCCGGGGGAAAAAAGAAGGTCAACCAACCTGGGAGAATCGTGATCATATCCTCTCCATCGGGAGGGGGTAAAACCTCAATTTGCCAACGGTTACTCAGTCCTGCTCGAAAGAAAAAGGGCTGGCAATTCTCGATTTCCTACACCACGCGCGAAAAGAGACGTGGCGAGAGAAACGGCCGTGAGTATCATTTCATCAACAACGAAGAATTCAATCGATTGGCCAAAAGTGGCTTTTTTGCCGAGCACTGCTGTGTTCATCAGTACCGCTATGGAACGCCGCGCCTTCCGCTTGAAGAGGTCATCAGACAGGGGAGCGTGATGGTGCTCGACGTGGACGTGAAGGGGGCTTTCAAGCTCAGGAAGGTCTATCCTCGGGCGATAACGGTTTTTGTCCTGCCTCCCTCTGTGGCCGCGTTGCGCAAACGCCTGAAAAGAAGAGGAACCGAGTCGAAAGAGCAACTCAAAGTCCGCTTTCAAAACGCCCGGCGTGAAATGAAGCTCTTTCGCAGATTCGAATACGTTGTTATTAATGACGACCTCAATACTGCTGTCCGGCAAGTATTGAGTATCATCGACAGCCATCGTTGTCGAACAAAAAACCTGGATATGGAACAAATAGTGAAAATAACGGGTTAACTTATTGGCATATATGAGGAGAGCCAGATGAAAAAACTGCCGATAGAAGAGCTCGAGAAGTTGCATTTGAACCGCTATGAGGCGGTTATTGTAGCTGCACAGCATGCTCGTCATCTCAATGAGCAGCGGCTTCGAAAGCTCGAGCAAATGGAAGAAAACCCCGAGGTTGATATCGATTCCCGCAAGATTACCATGGTCGCCCTCAAAGATCTTTTGGGGGGCAAGGTTAAGTTTACTCGCTCAGATTCGATGTAATTACATAAATACTGTTTGGTTAAGGCAGGCAAAGGGTTGAGCATGGCTGACAACCTAGTTATCGTTGAATCACCGACGAAGTGCAAAACGCTCACACGTTACCTGGGCAAAAAGTACGATCTCATGGCCACCATTGGGCATATTCGTGACTTGCCCAAATCCCGCCTGGGAATCGATACCGACAACGACTTCCAGCCAGAATACAAGCTGTTGGAAGGGAAGGAAAAGGTCATCTCCCAGCTCAGGAAAGCAGCTAAAAAAGCCAAAACTATCTATCTTGCCCCGGACCCGGACCGGGAGGGTGAAGCCATTGCCTGGCATGTTGCCGCCAGCTTGAAAGAGGGCACCAAAGCTGACTTCCTGCGAGTGACCTTCAATGAGATCACAAAGCCGGCTGTACTGGAGGCTATCAAGCACCCCCGTGAAATCAATATGAATCTGGTGAACGCCCAACAAGCCCGACGTGTTCTAGACCGTATCGTGGGGTATACTGTTTCCCCGTTCCTGTGGAAGACAGTGGCCCGCAATCTGTCGGCGGGAAGGGTGCAGTCGGTAGCGCTCCGTCTTGTCTGTGAACGTGAAGCGGAGATTAAGGCCTTTGTTTCTCAGGAATACTGGCAGATCGCGGCGCTTCTCAAAACTGCAAAAGAGGAGCAGTTCTCGGCGCGCCTGGTCAAAATCGACGGCAGCAGCGTTGTCAAGCCGACCGAAGTGAACAGCAAAAAGGTCGCTATAACCTCCAAATCGGAAGCCGATGGCTACCTGGCAGAACTGGAGAAAGCTACCTGGGTTGTCTCAGAAATAAAAAAATCCGAAAAAGTACGAAAGCCGGCGGCGCCGTTTATCACGTCTACGTTGCAGCAAGAAGCAGCCAAGGTCCACCGCTTCAGCCCCAAACAAACGATGACCATCGCCCAGCAGCTGTACGAGGGAACGGAAATCGGTAAGAGAGGTCTGATCGGCCTTATCACGTATATGCGTACCGATTCAACGCGCGTCTCCAGTCAGGCCCTTAGCGCTGTACGCAGCTTTATCAAGGATCACTATGGCAACGCCTACCTGCCGGCTAAGCCGGTGACCTACGGTAAGAGAAAAGGCGCCCAGGATGCTCACGAAGCGATTCGCCCGACGTTCATGGATCTTCCTCCAGACAAGGTAAAGAAGTACCTATCACCACGGCAATTGAAGCTGTATTCACTGATATGGAATCGTTTCGTGGCCTCTCAAATGAATCCGGCGCGATTCGATGTGGAGACGGTAGATATTACCGCCGACAGGTTCCTTTTCAGAGCTACCGCGCAGAGAATGGGATTCGACGGCTTCTTAAAACTCTACCACGAAGAAAAAGAACCGGACGAAAACGGCAACGGCGAGAACGGTGTCGAGACTTTGCCCCAGTTACAGAAAGAGGAAGCACTCCACCTAATCGAATTGAAACCGACTCAATCGTTTACCAAACCTCCCGTACGTTATTCCGAAGCTATGCTGGTCAAGCGACTGGAGGCCGATGGTATCGGCCGGCCATCAACGTATGCCACGATTATATCCACCCTCAAGGAGCGGAAGTACGTTGATCTGAAGGAACGCAAGCTTCTTCCCACCGAACTAGGCACAGCGGTTAATGGTATTTTGATTCAACATTTGCCCAAGGTATTTAATGTTAAATTCACCGCCAATATGGAAAAGCAGCTTGACCTTGTGGAGGAAGGAACCGACGACTGGGTAAAGGTCATTGACGACTTTTACCAGCCCTTCATCCAGACCATAACCGAGCTCAAAGGCAAAGAGAAAGAGATAAAGGCTTCGCTGACTGAGGCCACCGATATCAAGTGTCCCAAGTGCGGCTCGCCCATGGTCATAAAGTGGGGGCGCAACGGCCGGTTTCTTGCCTGTTCAGCATACCCTCAGTGTAAAACGGCCAAGCCGCTGCCTGAGGAAGAAGCCCGCAACCAAACCGATCAGAAGTGTGATAAGTGCGGCTCGCCCATGGTCATAAAAACGGGGCGGTTCGGTCGCTTTCTGGCCTGTTCTGGCTATCCACGCTGCAAGAACACTAAACCGATCACGCTTGGCATCAAGTGTCCCAAGAAAGGCTGCGGCGGTGAGATAATCGAGAAACAAACCAAAGGGCGGAGGGTTTTCTACGGCTGTTCCAACTACCCGAAGTGCGATTTTGCCTCATGGGATCAGCCAGTCAAAACGCCCTGCCCCGTTTGCAGGCACACTTTCATGGTTCTGAAAACGTCCAAGGCCAAAGGCGAGTACCTGAAGTGCCCCCAGTGCAACCACCGAATGGCCCCGGAGACCGCCGAGTCGAAAACCACGGCATAGCGACCATCGGGTATTTCATCACTTAGCAGATTGCAGCTATCCCACACCTTTGAGGATGGATAACCAAAAACTATCTCCCCGTTGACCGACTTCTTGCCTCCATTCAAAATGTTTGACCTCTTTCGGCTTTTTCGTATAATGCAATCATGTTGCAAAAGGCGTTGGCAGACTACTTGAAAGCTCTGGCAGTCGGGGGAAGGCACTCTGCGAAAACAATCGAGAGCTACCATCGCGATCTGTCTCCATGGGTTGTTTTTCTAAAGGAGAGATATACGGAACTGCCATCTACCACCCCTAACGACCCTTTACTGCTGCGCTTGTATCTACGGCAGCGTTCGGAAAACGGCATATCCAACCGCTCACTCGCCCGGTTTTTGTCGTCGCTTTCAGGATTCCAGCGGTACCTGAGCCGGAAGTCTCAGCTCAAACCGTATATCTTCAAACTTCCCCACATGAAGTTCAGCGCCGGGATCGCAACATTTGTTCCCCAGAGCGAGGCGGCTCATCTTTTCAGTCATGCCAATGCCCGGTCCGATAAGGCAAACTATTTCTACTGGCGTGATTTCATAATGATTGCCCTGCTTTACGCCACTGGAATTCGGCGTGAGGAACTGGCCAATATCAAGCTTGGCGATCTCGATCTCAAGGCGGGATTGATTACAGTCACCGGCAAAGGCAACAAGGTACGGCTGGTACCGATTGGCGAGCGGACACTCGATGATTTAAGGAAATATTTGATGCTCCGCGATGAATTTCTCGCAGTAAAAGGGAAAACATCCCCTTCGCCCTCGGCGCTGCTTCTGAATAAGTTTGCCTGGCCACTCACGGTGCGATCCATCGACAGGCTGGTAAAGAAATACGGCCGAGGTGAAGGTCTCAACCTGACGCCGCACATGCTGCGTCATTCCTTCGCGACGCATCTGCTGGAAAACGGCGCAGATCTGAAGTTGATCAAGGAGATTTTAGGACACTCATCGCTTTCCACGACTCAGAAGTACACCCATGTGACTGTCGAGGCGATGAAAAAAGCATACAAAACGGCGCACCCTCGGTCAGGCGCCAAGCAGTGAAGTAAAGATAAAGAGGAAAAAATGCAGGTACGTGCAACCACAATACTCGGCCTTATCCACAAGGGAAAGGCAGCGATGGCGGGTGACGGACAAATTACGCTCGATGATACCGTCCTGAAAGCCAAATCCTCTAAGATCAGGACCATGCACAACGGCAAGATTCTATCCGGATTTGCCGGGACTGCCGCCGACGCGCTCGCCCTATATGAACTGCTGGACAAGAAGATCGAAGAGCATGCCGGTAACCTCCCGAGAGCAGCGGTCGAGTTGGCAAAAGAGTGGCGAACGGATAAGACTCTGCAGAAACTCGAAGCCGTAATGGCCGTCACCGACAAAGAGCACCTTTTTTTGATCAGCGGGACCGGCGACGTCGTAGAGCCGGACGACGGAATCCTCGGCATAGGCTCCGGCGGCTCCTATGCCCTTGCTGCCGCGCGCGGCCTGATCTTTGCCAACCCCAGACTGTCCGCCGAGAAGGTTGCGCGTACGGCTCTGGAAATCGCGGCCGACATTTGCGTCTATACCAACAAACATATCACCGTGGAAACTCTGAAATGAACAATGACTATCCGACACCTGGAGAGATTGTAGCCCACCTGGACAAATATATCATAGGCCAAGACAACGCCAAAAAATCCGTTGCCATCGCTCTTCGCAATCGCTGGCGCCGCCAACAGGTACCCGAAGAGCTACGCCAGGAAATCATGCCCAACAACATCATCATGATCGGCCCTACCGGGGTGGGTAAAACAGAGATAGCCCGGCGGCTTGCAGACCTTGCCGAGGCGCCGTTCACCAAGGTGGAAGCTTCAAAATTCACGGAGGTAGGCTATGTCGGTCGTGATGTCGAGTCAATGGCGCGCGATCTTGTCGATATTGCTGTGAACATGATAAAGACGGAAAAATCCCGGCTCTTGCAGAGTAAGGCTGAGGATAACACGGTGGAACGACTGTTGGACCTGCTCTTGATGCCTCCGCCCAAGAAAGTAGCGCAACCGATGATTGAAGAAGACCTAACGGATACTTTGTCCCACACCCGTGAGAAACTTCGACGAAAACTACTTAATGGCCAACTGGATGATCGAGAGGTCGATCTTGAGACTCCTCAAAGCCAGTTTCCGGTTGTTGAAATCTTCTCGCCGATGGGGATGGAAGAGCTGGGAGTGAATTTCCAAGAAATGTTTTCCGGACTTATGCCCAAGAAAACCAAACGGCGCAAGATATCTATCAAGGAGGCCCGTAAGTTCCTCGTCAACGAGGAGCTGAACAAGCTGGTCAACATGGATGACGTCATCGCCGAGGCGCTGGAGCGGGTGCAGGAATCTGGAATCATATTCATCGACGAAATTGACAAGATCGTCGGAAGCGACAGCAAAACGGGACCCGATGTCAGTCGCGAGGGAGTCCAGCGAGATATCCTGCCGATTGTGGAAGGGTGTGGAGTTATGACCAAGTACGGTATGATCCATACCGACCACATTCTCTTTATTGCCGCCGGAGCTTTCCATGCCGCCAAGCCATCCGACCTAGTTCCCGAACTGCAGGGGCGCTTTCCCATACGAGTTGAACTGGATTCACTTACCGCGGCCGACTTCGAGCGTATCCTCATCGAACCAAAAGCAGCTCTGGTGAAACAGTACAAAGCTTTGCTGAAAACGGAAGGGGTCGACCTTGAGTTTATCCCAGCAGCCATCAAGAAAATTGCCGGTTACGCCGAGCGGGTCAACACAGAGTCAGAAAACATCGGCGCACGGCGGTTGCATACGGTACTGACTACTTTACTTGAAGACATCCTGTTTGAACCGCCTGTCAAGAAAAAGAAAGTCACCATCACTGCCAAAACGGTCGACAAGAGACTTTCGGCGATAGTTGAAGATGAGGATTTGAGCCGGTATATCTTGTAGACCCGGTACCTACACCACGAACAGCTTGATGTCCCCGAGGAAATTGCTGGCAGCGATGTAGAGCTTTGATTCGGCGGTATCATAGTCGGCCGACTGGCTTTCGATACGGTTGCTGAATCCGCTTGAGTGCTGTCCCCCGGCATCAATATCACCGACGAAGTTCGAGCAGTGGATATAGTAGGGCATGTCGTTGGGGATAAAGACCCGGATATCACCAACAAAACCTGATATGATCATCCGGTTGAGACCGGAGGCAAGCCGCCCGCCGTGTAATTTCACTTCGGTGTCGCCGACGCCAATCGATATCTCAACATTCTGAAGATTCACATTTGCGCAATCTATGAACAAGTCACCCAGGAACTTGCTGAACTTTACAGTTCCCGCCCCGGTTCCTGTACCGGGCTGTTGGATAGGCTCGGCACCAGTTGGCGGCGCCTGGGAGCCTGTGCCGGAGAAGCCGGTTGCCTGGGCGCCACTATCACGCTGTTCTGGGCTAACTGATGGGCTGACACTTGTAGAAGAGTACCGAGCCTTCACGTGAGCTTGCAGCCTGTCTTCCTGGCTTTTCTTACGAATAATCAGCCACGCTCCCAGCAGGATAAAAGCAAGAGGTAACAGGAACCTGAATAGATCCCCGAAAGTGAAATAGAAGAAGTTAAACGATCTCCCCAAAAGAAGGAGGCCGACTACTACTAAGAACAAACCAAAATAAACTTTCTTACGATCCATAACCAAACTATATAATTTTTTTACTCCTTTAACTCAATACGTAATATGCCCCGCCGAGTTGCCTTCTGCAAAAGTTTCTTATCCATGCTGCTGCTAGGGTAATACTTAAAAAGAAAGTTCGATAGGTCAAGCCTAGCTAGGGTTTGACACCTTAGATGTCATGCCGCAAGTCAGTGTAACCTACTTAACTGAACTCGAACCGCCCCACCTTCCCCCTCTCTGACCCGGTGCCGGCAGTATTGGCTGACACCGGACGATCGGTTGAAGCCGATGATATGGCACCAGCAAGCGCAAGACAAATTAAAAACGATCCTGTAATAC
>CAYQDB010000012.1:0-68760 GCA_964416195.1 uncultured Ignavibacteriales bacterium | reverse complement strand
TTAACAAAATAGAGCAGGAACGGCGCAACGTTGTCGGCCAGCGAAACAGCACTACCTGATCATTCCCAACCAGGTCCCGAAGAGAAAGTCAATACGCCCAATCATCAGCGACATACGACTCATAACCGTATAACCGAACGAAGCCCCAAAGGTGATCATCAGAAACCAGATACCTACCCTGGCGGCGCCGCCAAAAACACCCGTGTGTGCCTTAGAGAAGAAGAAATAAACTAAACCGCAGAATGTTCCGAGCACGACAGTAGTGTTGGCGATGATATCGACCCAACTGCCGGTGAAGACCGGCATGATAGTTGATGACACTTGTACCATAGCGTTGGAAACAAAATAGATCATCATGTACAGCCCGGCAACAGCACCCACGATAAATGCCAGCGGCCATCGCGACAGCCAGCCGATCTTGTTGAATAGCCGAGTCAGTATGAGAACGCCGAGGACAAACCCGAACCAGGGAACATACCATTCCGGATTGGTGGGATCGGTAGCCTGGGTCCAAAACTTTCTGTACAAATTGTCCCAGTAGAGAATAATAAACCAGTAACCCGCCGAGGTTCCGATAAAGATTGCTTCACACGCCTTGTAAAAGATATTGTCTCTGTACAAAAAAGAGATAATCCCGATGGTCAGCGCCGAAGCCAACCAAATCCCAAAGACATCCCAGAATCCCATCTATTTCTTTCCCTTCTTTTCGCGGAAGAAGGCAACGTTTCCGATGATGATGAAGATAACAACCGCCACGTGGGCAAACGACTGCGACAAAAGGTATGTGGTCGCCTTAGCTGGTTTTTTAGTTAGCTTTTCAAATTCAGCGCCGCCGGCCATTCCACCCAGAAGCCCTATCAATTGCTTCTTTCCTTTGCTTCCCTTCTTCAGATAAGGATAAATCATCGGCGCCTGGACAGCGGTATTACCGGCGGCCAGGGGGAGTTGGAAACGGTCGACCGCAATTTGCACCCACTCCGCGGTCCCCGGCTTTCCAGCCGAGAAATTCATGCTGAAATCCACATTAGAGAAATTGCTGACGTTCTTAAGAAGCGGAATCGAATCGTAAGGGGTGTTGTACAGGTCGGCGGGGAACATTGACTTGAAGCTCTGACCCATTTGCAGAATAACAAATTCATAACCTGACTGGAATCCAAGATTCACATAATCAACGCCGTATTTAGTCTTTTGCTTAAGATCAGGATTTTCTATAAACGCAGCTTGAATCGCCTGGTCGGCCTGCTGAGGCCCTTGTGGCCAGAGACCCATAATAATGATTTTCAAATCATGCTCGAAAGCGTATTTCATGAAAGCAACCGCCATCGGTTGCAACTCGGGAGCTGATGGCGGATCATAGTCGAATGAGGCCAGAATCTTGGAGTGGGGGGGCAGTTTTTCCAGCGCATCATAGACTGACTGTACCTCGGGAGAAATCTGGAGCGGCAGAGGAAACTTCATGAAAAACGGTAAAACCAGCGCAACCCCAACAAATATGAAGACCACCCGCCGACCAATAAACCTACCCCTGAAAGTCCTGATAAAGACATATACAAACGCGGCTGCCAGCAGGAAAATGATCAAAACTGACGTACTTCGTGAAAACTCCATCGGCTTCGGAGAAAAGAAATAACAGGCCAGGAAGAAAAGGATAATAAGACCTGAAACAATCAGTTCTCTTGCCCTCATCAGTCACCCCCTATGTATGATCGTTCCAGCCCCAGTATTATCCGCAGCGAGGTGGAGACCAACCCCAGCGCAATGCCGATCATAATGGCTCGCTGCCCGGCGGTGTTGAGCACATTCATAATCCAGGAAGCCCACTGCGACATCTGGTAAGCCCGTGGCAGCCATCCAGTAATAACATCTCCGATCGGCACCCGCCCCAGCATAACAAAAAAGGCAGCCAAGAGGAGCAGGGTTGCCTCCAGATTTCTTGCCCGGAACGCCCGATACGATGCGGAAGCGACAAAAAAGGCGAGAAGAGCGAACATGGTTGCCGACAGCGTCGAGTATACATTCACATAAAGCCAATCAAATGCGGTGCCGGGATCACGAAAGGAAAAAGGCGGGTTGGCATGAAGTCCTCGGTACCCCTCATAGAAGCCTATAACGACAATGATTACAAATGAAATGATGATCAGAAGGGCATGTAACCAATCCGACTTCTTACGTATAACTTTAATGAAGGAGATCTTCATCAAATTCAGCGCCCCTAACCAGATGGCAAAAGCCGCGACAATGGCAAACCAGTCTGAAAACCAGTTTTCAAATCTATTGAACGGAGGGTGTGGAATGAAGTAGGCGATGAAAAATATGACTCCAGCGATAAAGGCTATGGCCAGCGGAAGTTCCCGTCTCATTCTTCAGTCCTTTGTGTTCTACCGTACGGAAAAAAGTTCATGTACCGGTACACCAAAACTTTCCAGTATTACGCCAATCAGGATGGCAAGCAAAAAGACTGCCTTGCCCAGGTCTTGTCCCTTGAGTGAGCCAAGCAACTTTGGTTCACGCGACAGGTAGGCTGAGGCTGCAAACAGTTCCTCCCCTATAAGAGTGTAATCGCAAGCCGTTATAAAGAATGGTAACTGCGCCGGCATGGCTGTTCCGGAGATTTGAATAGCGCCGATACTGTTTCCGGTTTCGGCCACGATCAGCGACTCCGCGAAGAAAGCCCCTATGAGGAAAATAGTAGCCGGCTTTTCGCGAACGAACAAACCGTCAACAGCGGCGGCGTACCCGAACTGGTCATCGGTGATGTACCGGACCTGATCCTCCTGGAACGAATCGGGCCGCCCCACTTTGCTGTAAGCCTCTTTTACCACTTCCCTGGCAGTTACCATGACCATAGACTTCGATACCGGAACATCGATTCGAGTGTCGTTTTCAGCAGCGATGGCCGAAACATGCCCCAGGATGGTCAGACTGGCCAGGGTCTGGACGTCGTCCATATCGCTAATGCCGGGGATATAGTAAATCGAACGTCCCATTTCCGTGGCGCGCCCGACAGCGTTTTCCACCTCTTCAATACCGGCAATTTTTCGGATGTAAAAACTTTTGCCTCTCTTGGCTGCTGTGATAAAGTATATGATGGCGCCGCAGAGGATTATGATACCAATAAATATGTTTAGACGACTCAAATTAAACCACTGAGCAGTTGAGACCGCCGGTCCGGCTACATCTGATTCACTGGATGCCTTCCAGAGAAACTCACCGTTTGTCTTTTCGTAGTTGAGAGCGGCTATTTTGTAAAAGAGTTTGATGCCCCGTTTGGCCTGATTATCTGTGAAACTTGCCGTTCCTCGGGCGGTACTGCCCAGCTCTTCAAAAGGTCCCTCAGCTGCTTCGCCACGCAGAATCCGATACTCCTTGACCTTGCCGCCCTCATAATCATCCAGCGACAAGTCCCATTCGATCAGAAGGGAACCACCGGCGTCGTTGGGCACATCCTTCATCCTTACATTGGATGGAGGCAGCGGATAGTATTCTAGCGGAAGGCTGTCCGGTACAACCAACAAACTCTCCGTGTCAACAGTAACCGGCTCCTCCTGAGCCAGGACCGGCATTGAAAAGAGAGATACAAGTAAGAAAAGTAGAAGACAGCCCCAACCGGCTGCGAAACGGGCAGTCACGACAGAGTTATACTTCAAGATGTCTTATCCTTGACCTTCCTTGAGCGCCTGCCCGTCCCACATAAAGAGTACTATACTCACTGGAAGCCAACTCTCAAGACTACCTACTTACTAAAACAAGCATCCCATCCGGCAAACATTGCCTGCTGCAAAAAATCAAACGCCAATCTATGGGCCGTGTCCAGGTAAGTCAAGCTAAAAAAGACACCACTGCGCAGGCCATTTACCGCTAACACACGGTGGAATCGAGTGCCTGCCAAGTAGACGAACAACAATTAATCCATTGTCTAGAGATCGTTGCAGGCTTCTATCCCCTGACAGAAGACAGACCGCTAAGGCTCATTAGGTACAAGGCAGAATATCGTGAAAAGGTTATTTACATTTGCAATACTCTATGTTATATATGAGGGTTTAGCGGGAAGCTGACTTGCCCATTGAGGGCATGTTGACCCGTGACTGCGTTAAAGCACATTGTACGTACAGGGAAAAAAGTGATTAGGAGAACACCGCAATGACGGGTTTGTGTAATGGCTAAGTTTGAAAACCCCGACGATATCAAGGTTATTCTGGCGACCGACTGTGGTTCCACCACAACAAAAGCCATATTGATCGAGTATCATAATGGTGAATACCGTCTGGTGGTCCGGGGTGAAGCACCGACTACTGTGGAGGCGCCGTTTGAAGATGTAACGATGGGTGTGTTAAACGCCGTAGCGGAAGTTGAAGAACTGTCCGGTCACAAGCTTCTTGACGAGAACGGCAAAATTATCAGCCCATCTGATGGTAAAGTAGGCAGTGACATATACATCTCGACTTCATCTGCCGGTGGCGGCCTGCAGATGATGGTGGCTGGAGTGGTACGGTCTATGACAGCAGAGTCCGCAGAGCGCGCGGCACTCGGCGCCGGGGCAATTGTCATGGATGTCATCGCCTCAAACGACAAGCGCCTGCCTCACCAGCAGATCGAGCGCATCCGCCATCTCCGTCCCGATATGATCCTCCTTTCGGGCGGCATCGATGGAGGAACCACCTCACACGTCGTTGAGATTGCCGAGCTAATTGCCGCTGCCGATCCTCATCCACGACTGG
Organism: uncultured Ignavibacteriales bacterium; assembly: GCA_964416195.1. GTDB lineage: Bacteria > Zixibacteria > MSB-5A5 > GN15 > FEB-12 > CAYQDB01. Next base: position 64,042 of record CAYQDB010000012.1, on the reverse strand, counting down.
GATCAAGTTACCAATTGCCGGTCATCTATGCCGGGAACAGAGATGCCTCTGACAGTGTTGGGAATACCCTCGCCGACAAGGTTGACCTGAAAACAGTCGCCAACCTGCGCCCAGTCCTGGAACGTGAAAACCTCGGGCCGGCTCGCGAAGAAATCCACGAATTGTTCATGGAACACGTGATGGCTCAGGCCCCTGGCTACAAGAAACTGATGTCGTGGACAGACGCCCCCATTATGCCGACTCCGGGAGCCGTCGGTCTGATTATCCAGACTATCGCCGATCAGTACAACATTGAGGCTGTTGGGGTCGATATCGGGGGCGCAACCACCGACGTCTTTTCGGTCTTTCGACCCGACGGCAAAACGCCGGTGTTCAATCGCACAGTCTCGGCCAATCTGGGTATGTCGTATTCGATCTCAAACGTGTTCGCTGAGGCAACCTTACCGATGGTGATGCGGTGGGTGCCTTTCAAGATGGATGAGCGCGACCTGAGAAACCGAATAAAGAACAAAATGGTCCGCCCTACCACCATTCCCCAGTCAATGGAAGAGTTGATCTTCGAGCAGGCGGTTGCCAAAGAAGCAATGCGGCTGGCCTTTATTCAGCACAAGAGTTTCGCCACCGTGCTCAAGGGAATCCAGCAGCAAAGAACTATCGCCGACGCTTTCGAGCAGTCAACATCCGGCGCGACTGTCGTCAACATGATGTCTCTCAATATGCTGATCGGGTCAGGAGGAGTGCTTTCACACGCACCTCGGCGTCAACAGGCGGCCCTGATGCTGATCGACGCCTTCCTGCCCGAAGGAGTCACCCGCCTAGCAGTGGATTCCATTTTCATGATGCCCCAGCTCGGGGTGCTGACCGAAGTACACAAGAGAGCCGCCACGGAAGTCTTTGTAAAGGACTGTTTGATCCACCTCGGCACCTGTGTGGCGCCGGCGGGAATGGCGAAAAAATCAGGTCCCGTAATGAAATATACAATTGAACTCCCGTCCGGAACAGTATCGGGAACCCTCAACTACCTCGAGATGAAGCGGTTTGATCTGGGAATCAAGGAAGACGGGCTCCCCGAAACCGTCAAAGCTGTCTTTGAACCCGAACGGGGATTTGACGTGGGCGCTGGCCGGGGTTCTCGGTTGGAGACGGAATTGTATGGCGGGGTAGTCGGCATCATTCTTGACGGCCGCGGGCGTCCATTCGACCTCTCGATACTCAGCGAAGCTGACAGAGTGGCTCACCTGAAAGAATGGATGACGGAGCTTAATGTCTACCCAGCAGAAGAGCTTTAGATGAAGCATCGAATTGTATACACAACTATTATAGGCACGCTGCTGCTGGCGAGTCTGCTCGTTGCAGTAGAGACGGTCGGAGCCAACACCTATGTCAGCCTCAAGGGTGGCTTTTATATTTCGTATCCTGATGATTGGGCACAGGTCAATTACCGACTGGTTGATGCCTACCTGCTGCGTAACAAGGCCAGCAGGGCTACACTCGACTATGATGCCGTTTTCGCAGCAAAAGGCACCCCCGACTTCTTCTCCGGCGAGTATCTGATTCTAACTGTTGACACAGTTGGGGAACTGAAGGATTGGCAGATTGACTCAGTTCTGATCGAGTTGGTCCGCTCATTCGGCAGGAAGGTTAAATACAATACAGTTGCTGACTTTCTGACTAACCCAGAACCGAACGTTCCCAGTTATGATACTCTGACCAAAACCGTCGTGATTCTGAACGATGTCGCAGAACTCAGCCAGACCTTCAGAAAAAATCTGCTAATGATGAAATTCTACGACCGAGGAGTTGCAACATTCTATTTCTATTCACCGGATTCCTTGTTCAAGGCAAGCAAACCCCTGTTTGAGCTAATCGCAGCCTCGCTGTCGACCAAAGACATTGATGACGCTCTTCCCAAAGAAAGCCTAAAGGTGGCTGACCTTGATTCCAGGAGAGGAAGTCAGCAATCGAAGAAGATATACCTTATTATTGGAGCGGCGCTGGTCTTGATTGTTTTAGTTGTCATCCGGCGCCTGAGATAGTCATTAGTAATCTCTTTCTTGGATAGGAAGGACAAAGATGGCCCATGCATACACGCCAGGATTGAAAGTCACCGACCGGCTGCTGGTGAAAAAAAGCCGGATTCTGCCTCTGAAAGGTGATGTGGTTGTCAATATTGGCGATAAGGTCAACCCGGATGATGTGGTCGCTCGGACAGAGCTGCCCGGTAACGTTGTCCCTATTAATGTGGCTAATAAGCTGAGTATTCCTCCCGAGGACATCCACGAGTTCATGGTAAAGAAAGAGGGTGACGCCATCGATGAAGGTGAAGTAATAGCCATCAAGAGATTCCCCCTTATCAAGAGATGGTCTACCACCTGCAAGGCCAGTGTTACGGGAAGCATTGAGTCGATTTCCAACATTACCGGTCAGGTCCTCCTTCGTGGTTTGCCCATTCCGGTTGAAGTGAAAGCCTACATTCGGGGCGAAGTGACAGACGTCCTCGCGGGAGAAGGAGTCGTGGTATCTTGTCTGGCCAGCTTTGTGCAGGGGATCTTCGGAATAGGCGGTGAGATTTCTGGAACCCTGCAGGTGGTCACTCACGACAACACGACTATACTCGACGATAAGTTGATCAATCCCGACCTAAAAGGGAAAATCATAGTCGGCGGTTCTCTTGTGACCGCCGCTGCCACCAAGAAGGCAATCCAACTCGGTGTCAAGGGGATTGTAATTGGCGGCCTTGACGACAAAGACCTGCGCGAATTTCTCGGTTATGATATCGGCGTGGCCATCACCGGCTCTGAAGACATCGGGATCACGCTGGTGGTGACTGAGGGATTCGGACAGATCAACATGGCGAAAAAGACATTCGATTTGCTGAAGGCTCATGAGGGCCAGATGGCCTGTATCAATGGCGCCACCCAGATCAGGGCAGGAGTGATTCGTCCCGAAGTTGTCATCCCGCTGGCAGATGAAGGCCTCACTGCCTTCGATGGGAAAGATGCAACGATGACAGGTTTGGCCGTAGGCTCCCCGGTTCGGGTCATCCGGCACCCCTACTTCGGACAACTCGGCACAGTGGTTGACTTACCGTCACCCCTTCAGAAACTCAACTCTGAGTCCATAGCTCGCATTCTGGAGGTGGAATTAGACAGTGGGGAACGGGCTGTTGTCCCCCGCGCCAACGTGGAGATGATTGAAGGGTGACACAGCGTGTAGTTTGCAAGGCTATTTTCTAGCAAGATAGAGGGAAGGTCTGTCACAGACCTTCCCTACGAATTATTATTGTACGCGGTCAGGAATCCTTTCGTGACCGCACGAATAGAGCCGTCACGAAGAGGGATTCGTGGCGGCGCATGAAAACCACCCATCAAGCTACGGGGGGCACTTGTGTTTACATCAGGTCAACTACAGGCTGTCGTGGGACTCCTCAGCTGCAGTCGATTCGGCTGCGGTCGTGTCCATCATAGCCGAATCCAACCTTGTGCTGTCCATCGTTTCAGCTTTCTTCACCTCCGTGGGAACCTTGCCGGCCGGCTCACCACTTTCTTTCTTTCCGCAACCGTAACCCACCGCCAGAACAAGCGCCACCGATGAGAAAGCGATTAGTAATCTTCTCATGACTCTCCTCTCTGTAAAAAACATGAGCTTTGTAACGGACGAAAAGTTATGTTCTTCAATAATCAAGTCAAGTATAAAGTGAGCCGTTGCTGCTAGGTCGATTCAGCCTGTTTTTGTTGACGAAAACCTCAATGCTGTCTATCATAAGTGCCGCAATAGGCCGTTCTGCTTTGGGCCGGTCGGCGTAGAGCGCAAACTATTAAAGGTGTGGAGCGTACAAACAAGTATGAATTATTCCGTAGTAATGAGCATTTTTTCCGGCTCTATCTGGCAAATCATTGGGCAGACATCGGCCTTTGGCATACTCATTCTGACGGTTCTGGTTCTGATGTCCTTTGTTTCTTGGGTGATTATCTTCCACAAGTGGCGCCAGTTCAAGTCCGTAGATCGAGACAACGACGTCTTCCTGCAGTCATTCAGGCGCTCCCGACAGCTCTCAGAATCGGTCGGCCAGGCCAAGTCACATGCCAGCTCTCCCCTTGCCAACATCTATATGGCTGGCTTCACCGAACTCAATCAAATGCAAGAGCTGAAGAACGAAGGAGGAGCCCTGCAAGAAAGCAAGCGGCCTCTGGATGACAGGGACTTCGAAATTGTCGAGATGACCATGGAAAAGGAGCTCACTGAACAAATGAACAAACTGGAGCGGAGAGTCATCTTCCTCGCTACGACGGCCAACTCGGCCCCTTTCATGGGACTGCTGGGTACCGTGGTCGGCGTCATGAATTCGTTCTGGTCGATAGGTGAGCGCGGCTCGGCTTCTCTTGCAGTCGTAGCGCCAGGAATTGCTGAGGCTTTGCTGGCAACAATCGTCGGCCTGGGAGCCGCCATACCTGCCGTTATTGCCTTCAACTGGGCCAACAGTAAGTTGAAGTTCGTCAACGACTTCTGTAATAACTTCATTCTGGAGTTCTTGGCCCACGCTCAAAAGGAATCCCTTTAATGCGTCGTCCCCCGAAGCGGCAGTACCGGGCCATGGCTGATATTAATATCACCAATCTGGTGGATGTTGTTCTGGTAATGTTGATTATCTTCATGATATCTGCTCCTTTGCTACAGTCTGGAATAGAGGTCAACCTTCCAAAAACAAAAGCAGCAGCCATTGAGGAAGAAGCCGAAGGAGTAGTCGTAACAATCGATGCCAAAGGCGGGATTTACGTCAACGATGTCTGGGCCAGGCTGGACAAGTTCGAAGACGCCTTGAGGAAGGAAATGCGGGCCAAGAACACCTCATCTGTCTATTTGCGGGCTGATTCCTCGGTAGTATACGGACTCGCCATTGAGGTTATCGGGCGATTCAAGGAGATGGGAATTGAATCCATCGGCCTTGTCACCAAACAGCATGAGGAAAGCAGGTCCAGAAAGACCCGGTAGTGATCCATGAAGCGGGATATTTTTCTTTCGTTGCTGCTGCATGTAGCTATTGTCACCGCTACGGTCGTCTCAGCCCCTTTCGAAATCAAGAAAGGGCGGTTCTACGACGAGATAGTCCGGGTCTCGCTCACCTCCCTCCCAGCGAGAATGCCAGCACAGGTGCCGGTTTCAATTCCACAGGCGCTGTCTGAGGTTTTGCCGGATATCCCCATTGAGGCACCTACAACGGCTAAAAAGGCCGTTGTCAAACCAAAGTCCAATAATAAAGGAGATAATAAAACCCGATCAAGGACAACTAATCGGACAGCATCGATGGGTGATAAGAAAGAAATCGAATCATCAGCCACCAGTGGCGGCTCACCGTTCGAAGGGGCAACCATTGATAACACCTCGTTCAATTATCCCTACTGGTTCACCCAGACATTTAATAAGATCGCCAGTAACTGGAGAAACCCTGTCGTCTCCGACGCCACCCTGGTATGTACGATATACTTCCAGGTTATTCGGTCCGGGAGGTTGGTTGAGCTGCGTGTAGAAACATCATCCGGTATCCCGACCTTTGACCAAGCTTGTCTGCAGGCCGTGGAGCGCGCCGCTCCCTTTCCCCCACTCCCTCGGGAGTTCCGGGACGAGATCATCGGGATAACGCTACCCTTCAAATATGCTCCGAGGTTCTGACATGCGGCTGAGAACTCTTTTCCTGTTGATCCTTTTCTGTTTGTTTATGGCAGCAGGCGCTTCCACCCAAGAGGAAGGTGTACGAAATATCTTCTTCGATACCCTTCGCACGGGCAACATCCAACCGACACTGATCGGCGTTGATGAAATGCACTATATCGGTAACCAGTACATTACTACGGACGACTCTACTATAATGGGTTACACAACAAGGATCATTCAGAATGACATTGACTTCTGCCCTGATTTTGAGCTGGTACCTCTCGACACTTTCTACCTGAAAGTCTATGAAATCGTCGATCTGGGTCTCTTGGGCTGGCAGCGCCTTGGTGCGACATACCTGGTCAGGCTGGAAACGGAGCTCCCCGGACCAAACCTGCGCGTGCGCTGGCGGCTATATGACACTGCCCGCAAACAGCAATTTGCCAAAGGGAAACTCGAGGCACACAAATCCCTCTGGCGTGAGCTGGGACACAACGTCGCCAACGAGGTTGTTCACACCCTCACCGGCGAGAGAGGCATTTTCCAAACGAAAGTCGTCTACGCCAAAAGGACTGGTGAAACCAAGGAGCTCTTCATGTCCGATTACGACGGCACCAACGAACGACAACTGACGAACAATGGCTCTATAAACATCTCCCCTGTTTTCTCTCCGCAAGGTGACGAGATCTATTTTACCAGCTATCTGGACGGGGACCCACATCTTTATAAGGTAAACATATACAGCAACGAGGCTTCACGTGTAGCCTGTTTCCCGGGCATTGTCGCGGCTCCGGCAGTTTCCCCGGATGGCAACAAAATCGCCTGTGTCTTAACTAAAGATGGGAACTCCGAGATATATGTCCTTAATCTCAAAGGAAAGATCATTAAACGTCTCACCTATCACTGGTCGATTGATACATCCCCAACCTGGTCGCCTGACGGACGACTCATTGCCTTCGCTTCAGATCGTTCCGGCCGTCCTCAGATCTATATCATGGATTCCGACGGACTCAATGTCAGACGCTTGACTTATGAGGGAGCATACAACGATTCGCCGGTGTGGTCAGTGAGAAGTGATCGTATCACGTTCGTCAGCCGCACGAAATCGGGCCGCTTTGACATCGCATCAATAGACACCTCTGGGACCAATTACCGCATCCTGACAGAGGTGGGCATGAACGAAAACCCTCATTTCTCCCCCGATGGAAAACATATCATTTTTTCCTCAACGCGCCTGGGATCACACGACATCTACACCATGGATATTACCGGCCGCAATCAGCGCCGCCTGACCAAATGCGGCGGATGTACTAACCCTGTCTGGGGACCGCTCAAATAACGTTCCACACCGGACTCCGGATACAACGCATTGATTGTCGAACATGGTCGGCGGATGTCCAATTCTGCCACTCTGCCATCATACCAGCAGGTAGTATGACCTACGTTCTCTTTACGCAGACATCCAGGTTGCTGGAACCTACCAGGTTAGCTGGGTGGATCCCTGCCAGTCCATTATTCTACGGCCAGCATGAGGCCTCGCACCAACTCTCTTGGAGACACGGCAAACGAGGACGTCCGACAATGACAGAAGGTAACGGGCTATTTCCAAAACCCTAAAAAGCAGTCCAGGTCCAACCCGTCTACGGCTGGACACCGGAGACCCGGTGGGCTGTGACCATATTTCTTATACCATTTTTTAACTACTTCAATACCAAATGGAGACCAAATAATGAAAAGATCAAAGCTGCAAAAAACTTACATTAAAGCGCAGTATGAAAAAGAGAGTCCTATTTACATGTTTTTCTGATCATTCCCAGGAGAACCACGTGGAGAAAACCACCATCCGCAACCTCATGAAAACCCGCTGGGCGCTCCATTAACGGAAGACGGAACCCTCAAAACTTCGTCTTTTCCGCCAAGTCACCGATGACTGGAAGCTTGTAGCTTTTTCCCTGCAAGGCGAAGTAAATACCAACAACCGATAAGGCCACGGCAACTATCAGGATCGCCTTGAAGACAAAATCCGAAATGCCATCAACCAAGAAAAGAACAGCAACCAGTTCAATGAGAAAAAGTAGCACCCCCTGCCGAGCATGAAGACGAGCCTCCTTGTTGTCTTTCATATTCAACAGCGGGATGAAACACAACAAAGGAATATAGGACATGATCGCCGCCAGCCGCCCCTCTTCGGTTCGAAAACCTTCCTGCGCCCCTTCAGACCCCACAGAGGATTCCTCTGCGTTATCGTCCAGATTAGGGATATTCCCGGACGGGGTTTCGCTTGCTCCGTTTTCGAAAAATGACTCCACCATTATTCCTCCCGGACGTTCGTTTTAATTTGTTCACGAAGGCCAGAACAACTCTTTGTTTCGCTCGTACACTTCCAGTTTGAGCGGTTCGGTTTCAGGCTGGGTTTCAAGACTTTCTTCTCCATCCAAGACAGCTACTGTAAATCCCAAAAGTCCGTAGCCATCGGGCCAAAGGTAGCTACGCTCCAAAGCTACCTCCAGGATATCCCCCAGACAGTACTGGAATTTCCCAGCCTCCTCCCCGGCTTTCGTCTCCTTGTCAATATGCAACCACACCTGCTTTGACTTCGGCGTGAAGAATGTCAGCAGAAAAGTCGGCTTCCCAATGGATTCCAGATTGCTTCGGCTGACAAAATCAAGTCGAATATACAACCGGTCGTGATCATACACAAAATAGATTTTCGAAATGAATCTGTCCACGCGGTGCATCGCATTCCCCCTCGGCAGACAGTCAAATGTGCCCGCACCGGCCCACTCATAGAAATGCGTTCGGTAGCCATCAATGACAGGCGTAAGGAGCACGTCGGGCTGCGCAGCTTCAACAGCCGCCATGCTTCTGTAGATGGGATTCAGAAATTCAAATGGAACGTCAAGACCCAGATACTCATAGACAGCCGACAGATGTCGGCGAAAAATCCTGTCGAACTGCTCGTTGCTCGCCACCCGATGCTCGTCCCCATACCACCAACACCAGTCAGAACCTTCTGCAATGTATACCTGTCTCCAGGCAGCAGTTATCTTTTCACGGTCATAATCCAGATTGTCTTTTTCGAATTGTACCAAGGTCTCCCGAGCTGTGGACAGCAACTCCCAAGCCGCATTGTCCTCAGCATGGCCTATCCAGATGCGGAAGTTATGATTTATCCAGGAACCGGCAAACAGCGCTGGAAGTTGCTGGGGTACGCTTCGGTTAGCCGCCTCTGTCATAGTAATAGCTTCGATTTCCGGATCGGTATTCAATCGTTTATACAGTTCCGTAAGAAACTCATGCCCGTCATCGGGAAAGAATTCCCAGGCATTTTCACCATCCAGTATAATAGGAACAACGGCATCCTCAATCCTATCGGCTACCTTTGAGCGGATATTCTTCAAGTGACTGATGAAATCAGCAACCGCTCTGTCCGCCTCCCAGTCTGAGTACACAAATCCAATACGATCCGAGAGCGCATGGTCCCGAAAAAACAGCTTGAGACCCGGACCATATTCATACACAAAGTGAGGCGAATGGTCAGCCTGCTCCATGGCTGATTTCTTGAGTGAATAGTACAGGATTTCTTCATCGGTAGCCGCCCACTTGATGCCATGCTTGATAAAAAGGGTCGCAACCTCTTCTGAGACAGAGCCTTCTGACGGCCATATCCCGGCCATCTTCCGTCCGAACAAAGCCTCAAACTTTCCCATCGACATGACAATCTGCTGCTCAGCGTCTTCAGGATGACGAAATCTTCGGGTGGGCAACGTGATCCCGGGAACTGCTTCAAGAGCGCTCTCGCTATCACACAGCAAGGGCAGGATCGGATGGTAGTAGGGCGTAAATGATATATCAATCTGGCCGCGCTCATACAATTCTTTGTAGGTCGGAATAATCCTAGCAATAAGCTTCAGTTGCCAATCGAGAAGTGCCTGCTTCTCCTCTTCCGTAAAATGCTTTCCCTTGTCAAGAAGTAACTTCACAGGTTCTTCTTTTCGGAACGCCGGATCCACCCAGGTCAAATTCGACCAGACCTGTAGATCACGCATCTCTTCTGAAGTGAAAAGAGCCGGCAGGATTGAGTCACCGATATTCTTCTTCATTTTCAGGTAGAGTTCATTATAGCGACTATAGGGTTCGATCATGTACGGAGGGTGTGACGAAAAGAAACTGTCGAGAATCTCGCATTTCTGATCACGGGTCAAGTCATGGGCGCGCATACGAGACAGTTCAAGATGGCGATCGCTCCCCCCATCTAGGTAAAGCTGAAACTGGTCGATAAGAGAAGGCACTAAATTGAATGTCACCCTGATATTGTCATACTCGCAAGCCGTTAACGGCATATCGAGGTAGTCTTTTATAGCGTGGAGTCGAACCCACGGCAGGACCAGGCGCCTGGAATCAGGTTCCTGGTAATTGGGCTGGTGCATGTGCCACAGGATGGCAACTCTTAGGGGCTCGTGTCCCGTCAAAAATCTCGTCCCCTAATTCTGTTTTCAGGTTTGGCTCTTCTCACTGAACAAACGAATCGCCCGATTGGTCAGTTCGGTGCCGGGGAACTTATCTTTAATGGCTTCCAGACGAGTCCAAGCTAGATCTGTTTCCCCTATCTCAAGGTAATTGCGCATTGCCGATACCAGGTAATCGCCGACCAACGGTCCGTCGGGGTACTCGTCATAGGCGGCCACAAATTTCTCCGCCGCCTCACGAAACTGACCCTGATTTTCAAAGCTTGAGGCAATCCCAGCCAGCACAGCGGACCGGTTAAGCTTGTTCTGGTGATATTTCGACAAGTACAACTCATAGAAGCGTATCGCTTCGAGGTAGTTGCGGGTTTCATAGTTTATGTTTCCAAGCAAGAATAGAGACCGCTCGGCAACCTCCTCATCGCCGTACTCTTCGACAACCTGGTTCAAACCCATAATCGCAACCTGATTATTACCAGAGCGGTAATCCAACAGCGCCTGAGCAAATCTACTCGCAGCCTCCCGTCTCTCCACCCCCTGGGAGTTGAAGTAATAAACTATACCGACAATAATCAGAATTACCGCCACCAGCCCAATGACCAGGTACTGCCAGTAATCCCGGATTTGGTCTTTCGCACTAAGCATGAAGACAGTGAATTTGTCTTCTTTGATCTGCCTCTTGGTCAGCTTGGTCTTACCGTACATCAAGCGCTCCCACTAAACAACTCCGTTCAATTTGCATTATCGGCAACAGCCACTCATAAGTTGAAGCACTCGCGATTGCCTACCCAACAACTCCCAGATGACATAAAAACTTCAACTAAAAGTATCCGGTGAAGCTGAAATTAAGATGGTGATCGCGATTCTTGAACTCCACACTGCTTACCGGATCCGACAGCTCCAAATCCCATCTGGAATACGTGTACGCCATATCGAGGTGTATCTGGCTCCAATGAATGCCGCTTCCGAGAGAAATGTTGTACATCACCACGGCTGAGGTGTCGCCGCTGATGTTGATGCTCTGGTTGGGCATTGGAACATAACCCAAGCCTGCACGAATCGGTATCACACCAATCTTTGTCTGATAAAGGTATTCACCTCCCGCACGTACAGCAAAGACATTCTTCCACCCCGGGTCAAACTCGGTGAAGTACTCCTCGTTGTTTCCTCCCGGATCGATCCGCAGGGAATCCCGCAAATCGACTTTGCAATCGCTGAAGTGGCGGTATTCCGCATCCAGCGCCAGAAGTAAGTTTTCGGAGGCTCTATAGGCTACGCCGCCTCCCACCATCAGTGGCAATTTGTACTCCGCGAGCAGATCATCATAGTAGGTAGTATCGGTCACAACATTCAACAGCTCTCCCTGTAAGGGGCTTCCCTGTTTTACGATTATAAATATGGACCTCCCTGTCTTGACCTTTAGTGAGAAAGGTGTTCGAATAATCAGACCGGCATCGAGCTTCTCTCCGTTGAATTTGAAACCAATAGTGAAGTTGAACCCGGAGAACTTGTTTGTGTCAATTACACTCTCCTCGATAAGCTGCTTGTAGTAGGAACCGACATCGAGATAATGCTCAACTGAGTCGCGCAGCACCGTTGAGAGCTGATCCCTCACTGCTTCGCCAGCATAGACATTCAGACTGACCCCGAAGGAAAGGTTGCGATACATGCGCGTACCGAATCCCATGTTTACGGAATTAAGACCGCCGTGGAGCTCGGAAATCACACCTATATCAGACCACGAGAATATTGAATCACCAGTAAGAAGATGGGTATACATGAAATCGTGACGTAAGAAGGAAAACCCAAGACCTTGAAACTCATCAAAATTCCGTGTGTAGTTGAAAGAGCCGACAAAATGATGCCCCTTGAGGCGGATAGGAGCTAGAAAATTAGCGGAGGTAAGATTGTCAAACGAACCGGTATGATCAAATTCTGAGATGCTCTGGAACAAATCCGCGCTTGTCGAGCCACGCGGCGCTAAAGAACCGTAGCTGAGAGACAGCGCCGGCTTCTCCTGAACATACAACCCGGCCGGATTCCAGCTTCCGGCGGTAATGTCATCGGAAACGCCAATGAAAGCCTTGCCCATCCCCTCGGCCCTAGCGCCCCCACCAGTGAAATCAAATGAGTATGCCTCCACAGAAGGCCTGTCGACACCCTGTGCCAAAGCTGTAACAGCAAGCAGAAGCAACAAAGCGGTTGATCGTACAAGTAACCACTTCATTCTCTTAACTCCTTATGCAAAAAGACTTATTCCTCGCTACTTACATAGACGTAGAACATACCAAAAACAACTAATGAATATATGGCAGCACGGCTGCCGTGTCAAACAGTTTCGACAGATTGTTCTGCCTTTATCTTGTTAATTTCAAGAGGGTTAGGCCACCCAAGTCGGGTAGGTCGAAACCAATGCGAGGTTGTGCCAAAAGAATTATTCTTGACCACGTAGGCTCCGGAAACCGTCATTGCGAGGAGTCCGCCTTGGCGGACGATATGGCAATCTCTTGGAGAGGAGACAGTTACACAATTGAGATCGCCACGCTCCCTTCGGTCGCTTGCGATGACAACAGGCTTATGGAACAGCCTTCATGTGGTTTCGACATTCATCTTTCCCAGCCAATCAATCCTAATACCCCCGGCAGGGCGATTATAGAACCTTTCAGCCGGTAGTGGACTATCTGAAAACGGCTGTATGACTGCGCTAACGGCGATACGACCTGAGGCAGCCGGTATTCCGCATATTGTGTCTGAACGGTGGCCTGTTTGAAACCCTACTGAGACCCGCCTGACATATACAGGGTACATTTCGTTTCAGGTAGTGCGCCGAAAGAAATGGGCTGCAGTCATGGGTATATTCGCATGCACCGGAACGAATACAGTGGTGGCAGTCAATAACCTACGCCGTTGACGGAGCTTCCGGAATAATGATCCATGCCAAGATATACCCCAATACCCCAGAACCCCCTGCAAGGATTAATGCCACAGCGAGCAAGCGCACCAACGTTGGATCAATGTCAAAATATTCACCTATGCCGCCGCAAACGCCTGCAATCATTCGATCCCCAACCGATCTGTACATTTTCTTGGCCATATTGTCTCTCTCTACACATTTGAGATGATTCTAATCAGTCATTACCGGATAAGTTGCGGTTTTGTTTCAGGTTTTGCCAAACACTCAGTTATATTACTCGCTTGGAGCCGAAGATATTCAGTCTATGCCTTCTGCCATTCCAGGCTGATACACACAGGGGGGCGTTTCACGTACATCGAGAGAATTGTGACAATGGGGGGGCTGAATACCTAGTTTAGGAGCGTCGAATTCATAGTTCTCTATGGGGCATTTCTGAGGAGAATAACTCTCAGCAAAGGACTTGCTAATATAAACAGAGTCAACAGATTAGCCCCTTCTGCCCGCTCTTGGGGCTTCGCTTCTTCCCTTCTGGTTTGGCTGGTGGTGGACACAAAATGGCCACAGCAGGACTGGCTCCAGAAAAGCGTTGGGAGCGTGTGAAGAGGAAACACATGATGAACCGTAGAATCCGTTGCCTGCCATATAGTGAAATGTGGGTCGTCAGAGGTGTCGGGAAGATCCTCTACCGGGCTACTCTTGTCGGTCTTCCAGCACCGAACGAGGCCCCGGCCAGCAACACTGACCGGGGCTCGATGAGGATAAATGTTGGGCCCCTGTAGTAGATTGGCCTTACGGCCCTGCTCGCAGGTCCGAAACTCCGTACATCGAGAAGTGGTGGATGTCAAATATAGCCCATCCATCGACAGCAGGCGAAGCCAGCTCAAACGACCATGTATGGCTGCTATCGTCGCTGTGGAACAGGCCCGAATACTCGCCGTTGGACAGGTTTAAAACCGGGTGGGTAACCTTTATCGGCTCTGCAAATACAAGTCCGGGGGGGGCGCACTGATACAGGTATACATAGCCGTCCGGGACGCTGTACTTCCAACCGCAGATCTTGATTTGGACCTCAGCACTAAGCGCGTTCCCAGGAATAACAAAAGGAATCTTCTCGTTATCGAGCTGAAGCGTCAGCGTACCTCCGTTGCGGTTGAACACAGCCTCACTGTACGCACTGTCGACCAAATAGAGATCGCTGCTCGGTGAAGGTGAAGACAGTGCAGCGCCGCCGGCAGACCGGGTTCGCAGAGAGTCGGCGAATTGAACCGCCGCCAATCCGCCCTCAATGTCATAGGAGGTCGGGCCAGCAGGCACCACCGTCGAATCCAGCGGGTTGTTGCCGCAACCCAGAAATGCCTGGAACGACAGCGTTGCCAGGACGGCCAAGGCGAACGCTGCTATAGTCCATCTTGCGACTGGTCGAGCTCTTGAGTTAGCTTTCATCGTAACCTCCTACGGTATTATTTGCTATCTCGTTTCATACTGTGCACTTGCCACCTCTTCTCTCATCTTATCTGGTGGTGGCGTTTCGGAATGAAGCAATGTTCAAACCCGGCAGCCCAAAATCGCACACACCGACCCGCTCTCCGCGTTAACACATTGTAGGGGCTGGGATTACAGAGGTGTTGAAAATCTGATCTGGCTGGAACCCTATTAAACAGCGGTCAAAATTCTTGAAAAAAAGAGGGGACAATCCCACACTCTATTGGACAGAGTCTATTGCTTGGTGTTGACAACCTGCCGCAAGGGACCGGAAAAATGGACGAAGTAGCTTGAGTCCAGCAGTTCCTGCCATACGATGGGGCCGTTCGATTCTGTGAACATTTTGATTAGCTTGTGTAGAAATCGGCTGGTGCTGTCTTTAGATGACTCATCGACTTCGTACAGTCGGACCGCTGATTTCAACGCCAATTCAAATATCTGCTGGTCGTCGGCGTATTTCAAGACCTGGTGAAAGCATGTGGCAGCGCGGTTCGGGTCTCCGCCAATTCGACCCAGCTCACCTTCCAGGAAGGTCGCTTCATTCTTCACCAGAATAGCGTTTTCGGGAGCAGCAGCTTCTTTGATTACGTCTATGAGGTCTCGAGCCTTAGTCCCGTTCCTCCTGGCGATATGCACGCGGGCGAGACCGATGCATCCCCTCAGGTAATACTCAGTCGACCCGATTGTTTTGGCCATGTTCACGGCCCGATTATATCTGCTCTCTGCATCCTGCAGATCGGCGCGGAAGAACGCGAGGTCTCCAAATCGTACTTCGCATTCAGCGGCAAGCTCTCTGTCTCCAACAGACTGCGCAAATGCAGCCACGTCGGTGAATCGGCGTTCCGCAACATCCAACCGCCCGCGCACAAGATCAAGATCACCCAAGTTTCCTACCGTGTATTGATGAGCATGTTCGTCTCCAAGCTTTTCAAAGATTGCGTCAGCCTGCAGCAACAGCTCTTCTGCTCTTGCGAGCTTGCCAAGAATGCGGCTGATATTGGCCAGGTTGCCAGAGGCATATGCTTGATGGCGGCGATCTCCGATGTTGCGAAAGATGTCGAGTGCTTTGATCATTGTGCGATCGGCGTCCAGAAACTTCCCCAACGTGTAGCTCACGATGCCCAGGTTGTTAAGTGTCTGCGCCTGAGAATAGATGCTGCTACGATCTTCGGCCAGTTGGAGACTGATCTCGAAGTTTCGGGCAGCCTCAGCCAGTCTGCCTTCACCCCACAATGCCAGTCCTAGCTTGTTATGTGCATCGGACAGAGACTGGAGATCATTGATTCCCTCTGCAAGTTGAATGGCCGCTTGGCAACAGTCCTGAGCTTTCTTGAACTGACCTGAACGGCGTTCAAGCTCGGCAAGCACCGAATACGCCTTGGCCGTCTTTGCCCTGTTGCCCCGTATTGCCTCTGAACCCAGAATCTTTTGCAAGAACTGACGGCTGCGGCTGTATCTTGACTGTATCCACATCAAGTGGGCCGTCTCTATTGAAGCCGAAACAGACTCATCGCCGTTGCCTTTTCTCTTGCCAAACCGACGCCACTCGCGGAACACTTGGTAGGCTTCCTGATAACGTCCCTCCAGTATGAGAAAATGTCCAAGCTCCCGATAGAACTCAAAGACCTGGTCGGGCGGCATTTCGTCTGTTCCCAGGGCATCTAATGCGTCCCTGGCATGCGAGAAAAACTCAGATGATTCGGTCAGGGAGTTGACCTTAATGGCTGCCAGCGCAGCCGCCATTGAATACGTGAACGCCCGCTTCCAAGAGCTCGCCCTGTAAAAGTGGTAGGCCGGAATGTCGGGGCGATGTCCTGCATACCTCGGTTCAAGTAACGTGGCATACCGCATATGAAGTTCACGAAGCTGGGCTTCAGGAAGGCACGCATATATTGCGTCTCGCATCGAAGAATGGGTGAACCCAAAATCTCTTCTGTCTGAGCTGCGAACTAGTATTCCAGCTTCCTCAAGAGAATCAAGGTGACCTTGTATAGTTTCTGATTTCAAATCGGGTATTGTCTCAGCGATCACCCGAGCAGAAAACTGGTCACCGAAGACTGACCCAGACTTGAGGATGACTCGCTGTATTTCCTCAAGCTCATCGAATCGTGACAGGTGTACGTCAGCGAGATCCTTCGGCACTGGGATGCGCGCGGCTGCTGCTTCCAGTTCCCATCTCCCAGACACCCTGTTGGGAGCGAGTAGCTGACGCTCAAGCAAACCTTGCAGGAACCCATGTATGTGTTGTGGGTTACATTTTGAGGATTCAAGGAGACATTCGAACAGCTCTCTCTCTCGTTTCCCGTCCTCAAACTTCTGTTCAAAGAAGTCCCTCCATTCTCGGTCATCAGGAGAAACAACCTTTAAGGGCTTGGCGGATGGATAGCTTGATGTTACAGCCGTCGTCAGTTCTCTGGTGACCAGGATCAGCAATAACGGTAACGAAGGCATTGTGTGCTCGAGAGACAGTAGCAGGGACTTGGAGTAGTCATCAGCCCTGTCAAAGTCATCCAGGATCAACGCACAAGGCGACGTCAGAATGGCTTCCAGTAGGCTAGCGAACAGCCGTTGTGTCTTGGCCGTGCGTAGCTCTGCCGTCAAGCCCACAGTCCACTCATTGTCCTCAGTCGTTTTATCGAGCACCTCATTTAACAGTGGCAGCCAGTGCGGTTCAACAATCTTGGAAGCAAATTGGGCGAGATTGACTCGGTGATCCTGCTGCATCTCACACAGAGCCGTGAGTGCCTTTCTGGCAAGCCAACCGCGCCCAAACAGCAGCGAACTCCTACCGGTAATGATAACACCTTCGCTAGTACCCAGGCCAGCCAGGAATCGTCGCGTCAAAGTGGTCTTACCCGTGCCAGCGTCGCCACAAATCACAATGACGTGCCCTGCACCCTGGCGAGTATCTCGCCAAAACGCTCGTAGCGACGCCAACTTTTTCTTCTGTCCAATAACTTCTGCCACGGACTCGGAGACTCGGTCCGAATTAACCACTCCCGTTAACCGATGGCAGATGACGCTGTTGCCTATACCTTTCAACTGAAGGCTTGTCTCCTCTGTGGTAACTTCACCAGGGAGGCGCCTGCGCAGTTCTCCATCGAGAAGGATTTCGTTCCACCCTGCTTTAGACATCAAACGGACAGCTCTGTTCACACTGTCACCCATTACAGTGTATTCGCGACGCCGAAAGGAGCCAACGTCCCCACAGAACAACTCACCAACGGCCAGTCCGATTCGCATACGAAAATGTGGATCAGTCAAATCCAATAGATGTCGAGCGCAAGCCAGCGCCGCGAGTTCGTCGTCCTCGCCTCTGGCAGGGGCTCCGAACAGGACCAGCAACTTGTGCCCGCCCAGATACGGATCTATTCGAGCAATGCTCCCCCCGACGTTTCGGATGCGGACAAATGCCTCCTTCAAAACCTCATTTAGGCACGCGAATGCTGAGGACTGCCAATAACCTTCATCCTTGTACTCGTATTCGAAATTACCAAACAACACGATCACATCCCGGTACTCACTTTGCAGTGGGCTTGCCGAAACGGCAGAGGTCATGCGCTGTACCAGTTCCGCGGGGACGTAAGATACAAGACTTGATGGATTAACGATTCTGGGCTCAGTGGTAGGTCTCTTCGTTCGAATACCTTCAACGTCAAGGTGCGGCGTGACAGGGAATAGCCCTTGTTTCCTATTCGCTGAACCACGGCTGTCAACACAACGTTGAGCCAGTACCGGCCCAATCAACATTGCGTTGTGTGCGGCGCCATCACACGCCAAGAAAACCGTTTCCACGAGTCCTCCAAACGGCTCGGCGTCCAGACGTACGTTCGGATCACCAAGCGACGCTAAATGAAAGGTACCATATTCTGCTCCGATATGAACGCTCAGCCTAAGGTTCTCGCTCAGATCTGGGTGAGAATTGACCTTATCCAGTTCAGCAAGTAGTCCGGCGAGAAAGCTCGACGGGCGGAAGTCATCAGGGAAGAAAACCCACAGAGCATCTCCGGCGAATTTGAGAATGTCGCCTCCATGCTGGAACGCCACGTAGGTCATGGCACCAAAGAAAGTATTGAGGACGGATGTCAGAATCTCCGGTCCTTCCTTGCCCAACGCGGAAAAATGGCGAGTCAAGGCAGTAAAACCTGAGGCGTCTATGCATATCAAGGTGCCCTGATGATCAGTGACGGTATGCACTGAGCCTGTGGGTGCATCGGTGTACCACCTGGCGATCACGTTAGGAACGTATGGTATTAGTGTCCTATAGTCTGTGACTGTGGTGATCATTGAGAGTAAAACGACCTAATAAGAAACAGGACGAGTACATGAATGCCCTGGTCTACATAGAAGGCCTGTTTAGTACCATTGAATTTCTGGGACTTGATGAAATCTTGAATCCAGTGCTGAATGAAGAGAAAGGCTAGCACTGCAATTGTGAAGGTCGAGAAGAACTCGTTGCTGTCATGGAGGTGTAGGCCGATTGCCAGCGCACAGCCTATGGTCAACGTATAGAGAAAAACATGGAACGTAAGCGTCCGCTTGGATGTCTGTTTCCCACGGGCGACCCCATCGCTCTGCAAGGCAAAATCTCCGAAGAAGTGACCCAGCAGCAAATAGAAAAGGGTGTCAACCATTCTGCTTAACCTACCTTGATCGGAAGCTTGATTTCGAATTTTGCGCCACCGCCAAGAGCAGATTCAACCGCAATCTCACCACTGTGGGCTTCGACAATCTTGGCGATCGAAACCAAACCGATGCCATGCCCAGTTGCCTTGGTAGTAAAACGCTTCTTGAAGACCCTTGGAAGGTGTTCTTCGGCGATACCCGGTCCATTGTCGATGATGCTGATTATGACCCGATCATTGTCGGCAGAACGGGCGAGAGTAACAGCTATCTTCTTAGCCTGCCCAGAAGGAGCTTCATCCATCGCTTCTGCTGCGTTAACAAGCAAGTTGACTAATACACTCTGCAACTGTCCCTGTTTGATAAAGATTCTGTCAGGGAACTTTGGCTCTATCTCGACTTCAATCTCGACATCCTGAAATCGCGCTTGTGGCTGGCAGAATCGAACGATGGCCCGAACCAGTGCCCTGACATCGACCGGAACCACGTCGCGTCTGTCCTCTCGATAGGCCATTACGTTCTCAATGAATTGGAGAACTTCTTGTGAGGTCTTGCCGATTGCCTCAAGGGGCCTCTTCATATCGTCCCGCTGATCTGGGGTAAGCTGCGATATTAGCAGTTCCATATTGCCAAGCAGCACACCCAGGTAGTTCTTCAGATCATGAGTCAGCTCTACAGCTGTCTCTTGGGCACTGGCGTACTTCTCAAACTCTGTGATTATCTCATTGAACGCATGCAGTTCTGATATGTCTTGACAGATCATCAGGTAGAGAATGCTGTTATTGTGCCCTGAAAGGGTAGTGACAGAGAGGTAAACTGGAAACTCCTCGGAACTGCGCTGGCCTCTCAATTCGCCGGTCCAGGTGTGGCGTATCCTACGACGGAGTTTTTCGAAATCGAGATCCTTGAACAGGCTGTCAACATCAAGGTACGCCTCTGGATCCTCGATACTGAACATCCTCGATGCCGCTTTGTTCATTCGGAAGACTTTGCCACCGCGGGTCGTCAGGAATACCGCGCTGGGCGACTGGTCGATGACGCAGTCGAGGAAGGAGTTCAGCCGGATGAGTTCCCGGTTTGAGGCGGTCAGCTGGCGGTTGCTTTCCTCAAGCTCAACGATTCTTAGCGAATCTGACTCGCGCAGTTTCGTACTCAGGCTTTTTAGTACACGGGTGGCCAGAGCTGGCTGCTCACGAATTATCTTTTCGAAGTTGTCTTTTGAGAACTCCAGAACCTCACAGTCGGTTTCTGCTGATGCCGTCGCAAAGCGGGGTGATTCCTCCACTAATGCCATCTCCCCTAGGAAGTCGCCGGCGCTGCGATGAGCTATAACAACCGGTTCGCCACTCTCAGGGCTCTTTTTTGTGACTCTAATAGAACCGTCGAGAATTAGATGCATGGTGTTTCCCGGATCGCCCTCTGCAAAGATCACCTCTCTCGCAGAATAAGTCCTGGATATAGAGTACCTGCCCGCCAACTGGATCAGAAAAAGATCGAGGGCAGTGTTAGATGAGCTTAGGCCTAGGCTTTTCATCATTTATTTTATCGGATGTATTTCCAGAGCCCTTAGGCTTCCCGGCACAATATTGTACGGCTCCTGAGCTTGAGTCGGCCACCGGACCCGAATGCCTTCAGGTAACGGGAGGACAGAAAAGTAGTGAAAGTCGGGACTCACGGGTTGACCTTTCCACCTCGTGTGAAATGTTCGCTTGTCTGCTTCCCGACCTTGTGTCCATGTTGTCGGACACTATTCCATGTAATCCCCTCATTTCAGCCACCTTACTGATCACGCCACCCACTCCTTGCACAACACCTCTGTCTGTGATAGAACTGTCGTTGTTGCTTTTTCCTGTTTATCAGGTGGGTAATTGTACTTGCGGAGAATCCGCTTAACCATGACGCGGAGTTTGGCTCTGGCACTCTCACGAAGTGTCCAGTCTATTGTGACACTATTCCTCACCTTCTCCACCAGCTCCCGGGCTATCGCTTTAAGTGTTTCGTCACCCAGTTCCCTGACCGCTGAGTCGTTAGTGCCGAGCGCATCGTAGAATGCGATCTCATCGTCCATCAGGTCCAGCTTTTCTCCACGAGCCATAGCCTCTCTGAACTGCTTGGCCAGATGAACCAGTTCTGCGATCACTTCCGCAGCCTCGATTGTGCGGTTCTGGTATTTCAACACTGTTTCTTCTAACCGCTCAGAGAAGGACTTCGACTGAATAAGGTTCCGTCGGGAAAGAGCCTTGATTTCATCATTCAGGAGGTACCGTAGCATTTCAGCTTCAAGATTCTTCTGAGGCATGTTTCTAATCTCATCCAAGAATTCATCGGACAAGATTGATATGTCAGGTCGGTTAAGACCAGCTACTTTGAATATATCAATCACCTCGTCTGACGATACCGATTTCGACACCAACTGCTTTAGTGCCGCATCAAGCACCTCTCGGTTACGTGAACAACAAGACGACACGCTTAGTTGAATTGGACCTAGAAAAGGCATCGTACATACGGCAGATGTTTGAGATGTATGCAACGGGCGACTATTCCTTAGCTCAACTCAGGGACAAAATCTATTTGAGAGGCTTAAGGAGCCGAACCGGAAAGAGACTGTCCAAGGGCATGGTTGAATCTATCCTAAAGAATCCTTTCTACTATGGCGAGTTCATCTGGAACGGCAATCAGTATCAAGGTAACCATGAGACGCTGATTTCACGAGAGCTGTTTGAGAAGGTTCGACAGGTTCTACGCAGGGACGGTAAGACTAAAGCCCGGAAGCGACAATTCGCCTTCACTGGTCTGCTCAAGTGTGGATACTGCGGTTGCCAGATCACGGCAGAGATAAAGAAAGGCAAATACGTCTATTACCACTGTACCGGCGGAAAAGGAAAGTGTGGCCAGCCATATGTGCGTGAAGAAGTGTTGGACGAGAAGCTCGCCGAAATTCTACATGCAATACAGATTGACCGTGAGGTTGCGGACTGGATCGTCGAAGCGTTGAAAAGCAGCTACACCGATGAGCGAGAATTCCGCGAATCAGAAGTGAGGAGATTAAAGCGCCGTTACGAAGACCTCCAAGTCAGGCTGGATAAATCATACGAGGACAGGCTTGATGGGATCATCGACAAGCGCTATTGGGCTGAGGTGTCAACGAAATGGCGGGCGGAACAGGATGAGGTCAGGGCGCAGATAAATAGGTTCGAGCAGGCAGATCGTAACTATGTTGACCGAGGCACAAAAATCTTAGAACTCGCTCAACATGCTTATTCACTTTACGTTGGACAGGAACTCTCAGAAAAGCGCAAGCTTCTCAACAGCGTACTTTCGAACTGCACCCTAAGCGGTCTAACTCTTTGTCCCACATACAAGAAACCCTTCGATTTGATAGCCGAAGGGGTCAAAATAAAAAGAAAGTACCCCCGGCAGGAATCGAACCTGCGGCCCGCGGTTTAGGAAACCGCTGCTCTATCCGACTGAGCTACGGGGGCATCACTTGCAGAGTAATCAAGTATAAAGAAGCGAATCGGCCAGAGACTGTCAACCGTGAAGTTGGGCAGGCTGCTTACGGGATCGACTTGTCTATTGGGAATCGTAGGAAATGAGGTAGTTGATGTCGTACTTTTTCAGTTTCTCGCGCCAGGGCAGAAAGGAAAGATCGATAACTGAAGAGATTCCCACGACCTCACCCCCGAGCTGCTCAACCAAACGACATGTCGCCTGAAGGGTGCCGCCGGTGGCGATAAGATCGTCCACTACCACTGTCCGCTCTCCCGGGGTGATCGCATCTTCATGCAACTCCACCCTGTCGGTGCCGTATTCCAGGTCATACTCCTCGGATACGGTTTTGTAAGGCAGCTTACCCGGCTTGCGAGCCACCGCCAGGCCAACATGCAACCGGTCCGCGAGAGCCGCGGCAAAGACAAAGCCTCGTGACTCAATACCGACAATCTTCTGCGGCTTTCTCGAACGGACATACTGCTCCATTTGCTCAAGAGCCATACGAAAACCAGCGGGGTGTTGGATCAGCGTGGTAATATCATAGAATTTGACCCCCGGCTTGGGGAAATCTGGTACTGTTCGAATGTACTCTTTCAGTTTGTTCATAAGCTGTAGTATTAGGAGCTTACATTGAGATATCGAATTTGGTATAATGCCCCGTGTAGTCGGTCCAGGTAATATCAATGGCGGTTACCGACGCATTGAACGGGCCAGCTTTCAACTCCTTGATGAATTCTTCCAGAAGACTCCGGTCACCTTCAGCCACAACGGAGACAGAGCCGTCAGGACTATTCTTGACCCAACCGTTCAGCCCAAGACTCCTTGCCGCCCGATAGCAGTAATAGCGGTACCCCACCCTCTGGACTAAACCCTGGATTCTCAGTTGAACACCGACCGAACTCACTTCCCTTTCTCGGCCAGCTCCATAGCCCGTCTGGCGGCATCAATGGGATTGTCGACCTGCTCAATTTCGTCGCCGAGCTTCCAGGCATTGATGGAAACCACCGGTTTCTTGGAATGGAGAGCAAAAGCCATTTCCGATAATGTGCCATATTTCCCCGGAAAAGCAACAACCGCATCAGCCGCCCTGACAACCATGATGTTGCGAGCCTCGCCGAAACCGGTAGGGATAACATAATCAATATACTCATTGGCGTCTTCTTTGTTTTCAGACGGCAGAATCCCGATTGTAACACCGCCGGCCTCTTTGGCTCCTTTGGCAGCCCCCTCCATAATTCCCCCTAAGCCGCCACAGATCACAACACCGTTGTGCTCCGCCACATACTTGCCAACCTCAAACGCCATATCGCGCAGCTTCTTTGAACACTTACCGGCCCCGACAACAGCGATCATCACTTTTCTATTGTCAGCCATTGACCCATCCTCTCTCAATAAACCACTTCAGGAAAGAACATCACATGCAGTTTCAGTCTCCCCTATTATTATAGGACACTGTATTCAGCCACTATAGGAAAAATCGGGGCGACTGGATTTGAACCAGCGACTCCTTAGTCCCGAACCAAGTGCGCTACCATACTGCGCTACGCCCCGACTCTTATGGCTTCATGAATTTCCATGATACTACCTATTCAGCCATTGTCAATGTTTTTATCTTCACAATCTGTCCCTGTCGAGATGGCGCAATCTCAACCGGGGTGCCACCAGACCTCACAGCCTCAACTTGAGACCTTGCAACCGCCGAAGGGAGTCTCCGTCAGTGAATTTCAATTTCAAAGGAGTAATAGAGACAGCTCGACGCTGCACTGCCTCAAAGTCGGAGCCCCTGGTCGTCTTCCATGTGGCGTGGCCGCCTATCCAGTAGTAGGCTTTGCCTCTCGGATCAGTTTTATGAATAACGTAATCTTTGTACAAACGAGCCCCTAATCCGGTGAACTCATACTTTCGGTAGGGCTGGCCATAATCACGAGGGAGATTGACGTTCAAGAAAGTACTTGGATCGAGATTGAGCTTATGGTAGAATTCGACCAGCTTGACGACGAACCTGGCAGCCCGCACCATCGGCGTTCCCGGCTCCCAGTTTGCCATCGAAACTGATATTGACGGGATCCCCAGAATCGACCCTTCAATGGCCGCCGCCACTGTGCCGGAGTAGGTAACATCCTCTCCCATGTTCGCCCCATGGTTGATTCCAGAGATGATCATATCCGGTTTCCTGCGCTTGAAAAAGAGATGGACCGCCAGCATAACGCAGTCAGTTGGGGTACCATCAATAGCATATCGACGCGAGCCCAGCTTATGCACCCGAAGAGGTCGTTTCAATGTAAGCGAATGTGAACTGGCAGACTGCTCACGGTCGGGAGCCACGATGAACACATCCGCCGTTTTCTGCAGCGCCTTGAACAGGATATTGATACCATCAGAGAGATAGCCATCATCATTGGTCAGCAGTAGACGCTTCTTCCTATGCACCTGATACCTCAATCTTCGTCCCTGACATCACCATGACTACTCAATCCCCCGGTGTAGGGGCCGATGTTCTGTGGCCGGCGGATTATTGTGATCGGCAGATGTCCACATCTGCCCGTTCTCGGTGCCGCACAGCTTGCTGTGCATGGCGTCAAGATTACGAGAACAATCTACCTTATTCGAGACTACCCATAGCAAGCTATGAGGTAACTGGTTTCAAGAAGTCGTATTGCGAAACATCGATCTGGTAATACTTGATTGCCTCGCTGCGGATACCAATCCCGTGCGCTGCGAGTAGGTCGAGTATCTCATCATGCTCAATGTAGTGTATTGGCTCTTTCCCCGCTTCTTTCCCCTTCGCCTTTGCGATTTCGTTCAACTGACTGGTTGTGATTAGGATTCCTTGCTGACATTGATAGGTCGAGAGGTTGTCGCGGAGGGTGCTAATATCCTTCGGTCCGATCTTGTTGGTCAACGACCTACACTTGCATTGGATGGCCACACGTATCCTTGTTATCCCATCTTGCTTTTCGCAGAGGATGTCTACTCCTTGATCATCCTTTCCACCGATGACTTCGACACTCTGGTACCCCATCGAGACAAGGAGGTCAGCGATCATTGTCTCGAAGTCGCTGCCATGGTTTCCAGTTATTAGCTTCTTGTAGAGGTCGTCACAAGCTTCTCTCAGAGATTCGCGCACTTGCTCGACTGCGGTCTTGGTCTTCTTGGTGGGTGGGCCACTGATCAGGTCAAGGAGCGTGAACATTCCGTTGCCGAGAAAGGAAAACCGCTGAGGTTCACCGCGCTGATTTCGACGTTTCATCTCGCTGCGTATAGAGACGTGCATGGAAATCTCGGGCGTCTCTGATTCAGTTTGAATCAGTCCCTCGGTAACCGCCTTTTGAGCGAGTTCCCGGTGGCTCATCGGTTTGCCTTCACGCCTAATGATACGTTCGGCCGCGTCACAGAATGACAATTGCTCATTACCAGGGGCCGCATCCACTGTGGATTTGTCCTGATGGATTGCCTGTGTCATGTTGTCCTCCTTAATCGCCTGATGCCTAACCTTTGTATGGTTTCCTCATAACATCCTTGGGCCGCGAAACTGCAGTATAAGGCACCTAGGCAAGTAGCGGCCTCTTATCACCAATCCAAAACTTATCATATCTTACCCTCCACGATTGTCAAGCGCAAAATCTTCCGTTTCGGGGATTTTCTTTTCGAGCCGGTAAGTAACTCAACTGGAAAGGCCATCGTGCAGGGGCTTTTGACGTACTTCTCTCGTAATAGAACACCCCTTCAGGCGCATACCCGACCGAATATCTGCCTGATGAAGCGGAGCGTATCACTCAGAGGGTTGATGTAGGAATGAGAACCTTCATAGACTGTCGAAATCGGGACCTCGATAATAGCGCAACCGAGCGCCCCGGCCTTGAAAAGCAATTCCGATTCAAAATCGTAGTTCACACTTTTCAGACAAATCGCCTTCAGGACACTTGTCGGAATCAATCTGTATCCCGACTGGCTGTCCCTGATCCGCTGACTTGAGAATACTGATATGATGAGAGAAGTCAGGTTGTTTGTCAGCCATCGGAGAAAGGGCATGCGTTTCAACGAGATGTCGCGCGTGCCGATAAGCACTCGTTCCCCGTTGTCAAGCGCTAAGAAGCTGGGGATTTCTTCAGGAAGATGCTGAAGATCAGCATCAATAGTTAACACTGAACGGTAGCCATGTCGCATGGTGTACTCAAAACCGGCTTTAAGGGCTGCTCCCTTGCCGCGGTTCTGCTTAAACGATATGTAGTTTATATCGCACTCTTTTAGAATCGTGGCGGTTTCATCCGTAGAACCGTCGTTAACTATGAGGAAGTGTTCGTCGCTGACGAACTTCTTAATCCTGGCGATGAGTTCGGGGAGGTATATGGCAGCGTTATAAGCAGGCACCAACACGAGAGTAGTGTACTGATTCAGTTCCGACATATTACTCGACAAGCAAAACGGACCGCCAGCCGTATAAAAACAGGCTCCGACGGTAGGGGAAACGAATGGTCGGAGCGAGCCGATTTGAACGGCCGACCTCTCGCACCCCAAGCGAGTGCGCTAACCATACTGCGCCACGCTCCGACCCAAGGTCTCTTCATAGCCGGTAGTTTCTTCAAATCTACGTAAGAACGACCAAAACTCAAGGGAAAAAACGAAGCAAGTCCTCGATTTCCTTTCTTATCCGCCCGATAAGTGTCCTGGTTCGCGCAGAGTTGATCATGGTTGTTTTCGCTTCACCGGGGCGCTTCATCATGAGCTTGGTTCGCGCTCCGGCAATCGTCAGTTTCTCTTTGCTTCTGAGATGCTTGATACGATTGATCAGCTCTATATCTTTTTCAGTGTAGGTCCGGTTGCCACCCCGGTTCTTCTTGGGTTTGAGAATTGTGAACTCTTTCTCCCAATACCTGAGCACATACGGCTCCAGGCTTGTCATACGAGAAACCTCGCTGATCGAATAGTAAAGCTTGTCGTTGTTGCTGCTCTTGCTCAACTCAATCCCCTCTCTTATCATCCTTGTTCACCGCCATATCTCAGCTTTCAACTCCCTGCCCATCAGCTCCTCAACCGTTGCCGACGGAGGTTTATCTTCAAAGAGAACCGAAAACACTTCCCCTGTTATGGGCATTTCAATATTATGTGTCCTGGCCAACTCATAGCCGGACCGAGTGGTCTCCACTCCTTCTGCAACCATGTGCATCCCTGTCAATATGTCACTAAGACTTTTCCCCTGTCCAATTTTCTCCCCAACGTAACGGTTCCGGCTATGCCGGGAGGTGCAGGTAGTCACAAGATCACCTATTCCCGACAGGCCGGCGAAGGTTTCCGCCCGAGCGCCGAGAGCCACCCCCAGCCGCGTTATTTCAGCCAGCCCACGCGTAATAATAGCCCCTCTGGTATTGTCCCCCATTCCCAGGCCATCGGCAATGCCAGCCGCGATAGCAATAATGTTCTTCAGCGATCCGCCCAGCTCGACGCCGATCAGGTCATCGCTTTTGTACACGCGGAAGAAGCGATTGCTGAATGTCTCTTGAACCTGCGTGATAAATCTATCGTCACAGCCAGCGGCTACAACTGCGGTCGGCATGTCAACGACTACTTCCTCGGCGTGCGAAGGCCCCGACAGGGTGACGGTTCGTTCTTGCAAGGAGGGCAGCTCCTCGGCAATGACTTCCGACATCCGCTTCAATGTTTTTGTCTCTATCCCCTTGGCCAGGTTAACTAACCCCGCTGCTGGATCAAGCTTCCCCGGCAGCCGCACCAGCACAGAGCGGAGGAACTGCGAAGGAATCGCCAGTACAATGAGCCGGCTGCCACCGACGGCTTCCAGAAGGTCATTGGTAACCGCCACAGCCTCGGGAAGCTGAAATCCCTTGAGCTTGTCAGGATGCCCACGGAACTCCCGCAGTTTCTCGTAGTCTTGACGATTGAATTCCCACAGGGTAACTGCCAACCCCTTTTTGTAAAGAAGCCCGGCAATCGCCATCCCCCACGATCCTGCCCCAAGTATAGCTACCTTCTCATACATCAGACCTTGCCTTCCCAGACTTTGTCGACAAGGAGAAGCGATTTTCCGTACCGGAAACCAGGCGGCATATGTTTTGACGGTGGGTTATGACAATCAGCGCCGCCAACGCACCCGCCAGATAAACATATATAGCCGCCATATCTCGCGCCATCAGGTACTTTTCTGCAGCTACAATAACAAAGAAGCCGACTACGCCTACAATAGAACCCAGCGATATAAAGCGGCTGGCCACCACTACAATAATAAATATAACAAATCCGGCCAAAGATTCAAGTGGTAATAGCATAATCATTGCGCCAAGAGCGGTGTTCACACCCTTGCCCCCTTTGAAACCGAGATAGACCGGAAATAGATGCCCCAGCACCGCTGCCAGGGCACAAATAACCAGAAATGTGTCTATCTGCAAAAACGCTGTATCGAAATGTCTCGCGAAGCAGCCTGCCAGAGCAACCGCGGCGACTCCCTTTCCGATATCACCAAGGTAAACCCATACCGCCGCCTTGGGACCGATCACACGCCAAACGTTAGTAGCGCCAATATTGCCGGATCCGTGAGACCTGATGTCCTTGATTCCGAAGATGCGGCTGACTATAAGACCGAAAGGAATCCCTCCAAGCAAATAGGCAATAAGAATTGGCAACACAGTTACCATCGTACCCACATCACCTCATTCAAAACTGAGCCTTGTAGGTCGGCCTCTGAGTGGAATCTGCCAGAGGCGGATAGAGCGAAAAAACCCGACACTTGCTTCCAAAGATATTGTCGGGTTTCTTATCCGCCCAAGATGGGTTCGTAACCCGACCTACAATTCTTTCATTGCGAGAAGTCCGCCTTGGGCGGACGACGTGGTAATCTCTTGCTCCGGAAACAGTTGTATAATTGGGATCGCCACGCTCCCTTCGGTCGCTCGCGATGACGCTGTACTTTTGGCACGGCTTCGTAAGGCCCTCGACCTACTGTGTTTCATGAGCCAGATCAAACACCAGTTACTCTGATCAAATCGAATCCTGCACAGAGGTGGTATCTTCAATCTCGACCGCAGGCACAAGCTGCTCCAGTTCGGGGAAGTAATCGATCATAGCCCCCACAAACAGTTCAGCTTCAGCGGAATCTATCTCCTTGTCAGTCATAAGACCCTGGACTGTTTGACCAAAGCGCCCGTACTTGTCATAATCAATCTCAGATTCATTCAGCTTCTCAACGAAGGCATCAGAAATAGCATTCACACGAGCGGTATCAATACCTGTAGCCGGGCTTTCACTCAGTTTTATCTTGACGCTATTGACCATAGTCGCCATACCGTACCTGACTAGATCGTCTTTCTTGAAATAGCAGGTGACACCGGCAATAATCACCAACAGAACCAGAACGCCGACGACAATAAGGGCCACCAGACAGCCTTTTGACATCCCTTTCTTTTGAATTTCCTCAGTCATTTTTCCTCACTCATGTGTTTAATCGGGTTTCCATGATTTCACGATAGTTTCCACAATCGTATCACAGTTATGTTTGATATTCCCTCGGTATCGCTATATACCAAATCCAAAAACGAATAGCAAGCAGTTAAAGCAAGCTGTCAGGAGGGCCCCGCAAAGCCTCTGCCTATCACCAAGTACACGAAGGGAATGTTGAAAAAGTATTTTCCTCGTCATTGCGAGTCCGCTGCAGGCGGACGTGGCAATCTCGGATATTGAATGCCAATGAAATAGCTGCGTCGTCCGCCAAAGGCGGACTCCTCGCTATGATTCTTGTTATGTTTTTCAACACGCCCACAAAACACTATTACACGAAGAAAGCGTCAGGCAGAATGAGGCTGTCCCTAAAGGCAACTGTTTTGTCTCGCGTAGGGTTGGAGCTTGCCCCCCACCATCCCAACGGCAGGAAAAAAACCTGCCGCTACGCGGACTTACGACAAAAGCACTTATGAAAGCAGAGGTTCAAATGCAGTCAGATAAGATCTATGAGACAGCCTCGAATCGCCTAACGCCACAGTGAAAAGTTCAGAACTCTAATCTATGGACAGCGTGCTAACGTCCGATAGCCCCTTTGGCGCCTATTATTTCATAGACGCACTTTTGGCCATCTTCTTCCCCTTCTTGCCTTTCTTACCCTTCTTGTCGCCCTCTTCAACCGGCTTGGGAACTAACAACTCCACGACCGATATTGGAGCTCCATCGCCCCGGCGGACGCCCAGTTTCACAATCCGCGTGAATCCAGAATCGCGATCGGCGAAGTGCGGGACGATCTCCGTAAACAGCTTCTTGAAGACCGGCTTCTGGTGAATTGTTCTTGCTACCTGCCGTTTGGCTGCCAAGGTGTCTTTCTTGGCCGTGGAGATAACACGATCAACCAGCGGCTTCAACGCCTTAGCTCTGGCGTCAGTAGTCTTAATAAGCCGGTGATTGAAAAGCGACATAGCCATATTGGCCAGCATCGCTTCCCGATGTGGTTTGGTGCGTCCCAGTTTCTTTACTTTATCACGATGTCCCATCTTTTGCTCACAGTGGCTCAGTTTGATTGCGGCTCAACATACTTGGAGATATCCATTCCAAGCGACAGATTCAACTCCTCCAGGATAGAGTTGATTTCGTTGAGCGACTTACGCCCGAAGTTTCGATACTTGAGCATCTCCGCTTCGGTTTTGGTTACAAGGTCCTGAAGAGCCTGAATGTTGGCGGCTCGCAGGCAGTTGGAAGAGCGTACAGACAGTTCAAGTTCGTCAACACGCGTTCTCAACAGATTGCGGATACGGGTGGTTTCTTCATCCTCCTCAGGCTCTTCTTCTACAAGGACCTCCTCATCCATATGAATGAACAAGCGAAGATGGTCCTTGATCAGCTTGGCGGCATGACTCAAAGCGTCTTCCGGAGTGATGGATCCATCGGTCATGATCTCAAGAATCAACCGGTCATAATCCGTTCTGTGTCCCACGCGCGTGTTTTCCATGCGGTAGGAGACTTTGGTGACAGGTGAGAACAACGAGTCGACAAATATTGTTCCCGCTGGAGCATCAGGCCGTTTGTTCTGCTCGGCTACGTTGTAACCGCGACCGGAATCAATATCCACCTCGAGTTCAAAATCAATGTCGTCCGTCAGCTCACAAATGTGCAAATCCGGATTCAGAATTTCCACATCCGGGTCGCCTTCAAACATCCCGGCTGTGAGCTTACCCTTGCTATTGGTTTTAAGTATCAGCGTACGCATGTCGTCGGCGTGCATGCGAACACGGATATTTTTGACATTCAGGATGATGTCAGTAACGTCTTCATACACCCCGGAAATTGTCGAAAACTCATGCAGGCACCCTTTGATACGCACTGACACAACTGCGCCACCCTGAATTGAAGACAGCAGAACGCGGCGCAAGCTATTCCCGAGAGTCGTACCATAACCTCTCTCCAGGGGCTCGACAACAAAATGCGAGTAGTTTTCTGTCGTCGAAGATTGATCGCTGACGACTTCCTTAGGCATGGCCAGTGACTTCCATTTCATGCGTCGAAAAACCTCCAAACAGGATAAATGGTTACTTGGAGTATAGCTCCACTATCAACTGCTCATTGGCGGGCAATGGGATATCAGCCCGCTCGGGAATCTCCAGCAGCTCACCTTCCAGAGCCGCCTTGTTTAACCTTAACCAGGGATACTCGTCCCCTCTGCCCACTTCCTTCAGTGCCGAATGTATCAGATCCAGGTTCTTGGATTTCTCCTTAACCTTAATAGTCTGGTTTGGCTTCACCTGAAAGGAAGGGATATTCACGATCCGGTCATTTACCATAATGTGGCGATGCCGCACCAACTGCCGGGCTGATTTTCGTGAGGGAGCAAACCCGAGCCGGTACACCAGATTGTCAAGGCGCGTCTCAAGGAGCTGAAGCAGGATCTCACCCGTAATCCCTATTCTCCTGTCAGCCTTTTTGAAGTAGTTGCGGAACTGCCTTTCCAGGATTCCGTAGGTACGTCTCACTTTCTGCTTTTCGCGTAACTGTATACCGTAGGACGATATTTTTCGGCGTAGTCTTTGGCCATGCTGGCCCGGAGCGTACTGCCGTCTCTCCAGGGCACATTTGTCACTCATGCACCGTGTGCCTTTCAGAAACAGCTTTTCTCCTTCACGACGACACAATTTACAGTTAGCGTCACGATATCGAGCCATTAACTCTCCTTAAGAAAACAAAATACCATACGCCTCACAAACAACTCAGACACGACGGCGTTTGGGAGGCCGACAGCCGTTGTGTGGTATCGGTGTTACATCTTTTATGACCGTGATTTCCAGGCCAGCAGCAGAGAGCGAACGGATCGCCGCCTCTCGGCCAGAGCCGGGACCTTTCACCCAAACCTCGATTTTGCGAAGTCCCATGTCCATAGCCTCTTTGGCCGCAGCAGAGGATGCCAACTGAGCCGCAAATGGAGTCGACTTCTTTGAACCTTTGAACCCGACTTTACCGGCAGAACCCCAAGAGATGGTCTTCCCGGTTGAATCAGCTATGGTAATGATTGTATTGTTAAACGTCGCTTTGACGTGGGCAATTCCATTCGCTTCAACTTTGCGTGTTTTCTTTTTGGCATGCCCTTTCTTCTTCGGATCCGCCACAGCATTACCTCATTTGACTTTAACCACTCTATTTCTTGCCTGGAGGCTTTCTCTTCAGACCGCCGATGGACCGCCGGGGTCCCTTTCGGGTCCGCGCATTGGTCTTGGTCCGCTGGCCGTGCACTGGAAGACCACGTCTATGGCGCAGCCCTCGATAAGAGCCAATATCCACCAGGCGCTTGATATTCATCGAAATCTGACCCCGCAGACTTCCCTCGACGTTGTAATCGTTTTCGATCACATGCCGGAGTTTGGTCACATCCTCGTCAGAGAGAGCATGCACCCGCGCATCCGGATTGATGCCGGTTTTCTTAAGTATCTGCGAAGCGGAAGTATGGCCAATCCCAAAAATATAACGCAAGCCAATTTCAATCCGTTTGCCTTTCGGCAGATCAACTCCAGCTATTCGTGCCAATTCTTTCTCCTCAGGTCCTGATTACGAGCCTGCCTTCGTTACCCCTGCCGCTGCTTGTGGCTGGGGTTCCGTGAACATATAACGCGCAGAACACCTCTGCGCTTGATAATCTTACAGTACTCACAACGCTTTCTTATAGCCGATTTAACTTTCACAACAACACCATCCTATCACTAAAAGATCATCCCTTGTAGCGGTACGTGATACGACCCCGGGTTAAATCATACGGCGAGAGCTCAAGGGTCACCCGGTCGCCGGGCAAAATCTTGATAAAGTGCATCCTCATCTTACCGGAGATGTGAGCCAACACGACGTGCCCGTTATCAAGTTCCACTTTGAACATCGCATTCGGCAGCGGCTCGATAACCTTGCCTTCAACCTGAACTGTTTCTTCCTTCGCCATATGTCTCTTCTAAGCCACTGTCAAGATGGTTGTCCCATCATCGCCAATAGCCACTGTATGCTCAAAATGTGCCGACGGCTGACCGTCTGCCGTGACGACCGTCCAACCATCAGGGAGCGCCTTCACCCGGTGGGTGCCCATGTTGATCATTGGCTCAATCGCCAGCACCGTGCCGGCTTTCAACACAGGGCCATCGTCCTCAGAACCAAAATTGGGCACCTGCGGTTCTTCGTGCAAGTTCCGCCCAATGCCATGACCGACTAACTCGCGAACTACACCGTAGCCCTCACCCTCGGCTACTCTCTGCACTGCCGCCGATACCTGGCCTAATTTATTACCTTTTTGCGCCTTGTCAATACCTGCCATAAGGGATTTCTGCGTGATCTCCATCAGGTGGACCTTTTCCTGTGAGACTTCTCCAATCGCATAGGTGCGGGCTGAATCACCGTAGTAACCATCAACGATAGAGCCCACATCGACAGAGACAATCTCACCCTCTTTCATCACCCGCTTGCCTGGAATGCCGTGGACAACTTCGTCATCAATCGAGACACAAGCCGCTGCCGGGTAGCCCTGGTAGCCCTTGAACCCAGGAACAGCTCCCATAGATCGAATGAACTCCTCGATCAGTCTATCAAGCTCGGCAGTAGTCATTCCCGGCCTTATATTCTCGTCAACCATGTCCAGCGTTCGTGCTACCACCCGAGCGGCACGACGCATTATCTCAAGCTCCTCTTTTGTTTTCAACGGTATCACCGCTTGACCGCAACCTTACTTACTTCCTGCAACAGGGCCTGAAACACCTCTTCAGGAGAACCTTCTGCTTCTATCTCGGTGAGAAGAGATTCATTACGGTAGAAGTCTTCAATGGGTTTCGTCTGTCGTCTGTATACCTCCAGGCGGTTTCGCACCACTGACTCCTCATCGTCGGGACGACGCTGCAACTGGGCACCGTCGTGGTCGCACACCCCTTCCTGCTTCGGCACATTTGTTGGATAGTTGTACGTCGCTTGGCACTTGGGACAAAACCACCGACCGGAGAGCCGCCTGACTATTTCATCGTCTCCTACCTGGAACAGGACAGCAGCCTCGAGTGAAACGCCGTTCTTGACAAACATCTCTTTAAGGCTCTTCGCCTGGGGAACTGTTCGGGGAAAACCATCGAGAATGAATCCATCCTTTAGCTCACCGGCGGCAAGCCTGGACTCAATCAGGCCTACAAGTAGATGGTCAGGTACCAACTCCCCATTCTTCATATAGGTTTCCGCTTCTTTGCCTAGCTGGGAGCCGTCATTCACAGCGTTGCGAAGAATATCACCGGTGGACAGATGGACGATATTAAGCTTCTGGGCCAATTTGACGGCCTGAGTACCCTTCCCGGAACCGGGAGGACCAAGGAAAACAAGATTCTTCTTCACATCGATCTCCCTCGAATCTTTCCTTTCTTCATAAAACCATCATAATGCCGCATCAACAGGTGTGATTCGATCTGTTGCAGAGTATCAAGCGCCACCCCAACCACAATCAGCAACCCGGTACCCCCAAAGAAGAAATTCACGTTGAACTGTCCGATAAGCACCCATGGCAGGATAGCAATGAGAGCAAAGAATATGGCGCCGGGTAAAGTTATCCGGGTGAGGATATTCTCTACATACTGGGAAGTGTTTTTACCCGGCCTGATTCCAGGGATATAGCCGCCATTCTTGCGCATGTTGTCGGCGATTTCCATCGGGTTAAAGACAATGGCGGTATAGAAGTAGCCAAAGAATATAATCATAAGCCCGTAGATAATCGAGTACCACAGCCCCCCGGGCCTCAGCCATATAGCAACCAGGTTTTGCACCCAATCAGTATTCGGAAACAATTGCGCCGCAGTCGAAGGCAAAAACATTATCGACTGTGCAAAGATGATGGGAATAACGCCTGCGGAGTTCACCGACAAGGGCAAGTGGGTGGTAGCTCCACCGAAGACCCTTCTGCCGATCACCTTACGCGGATACTGAACGGGAACCTTCCGCTGAGCCCTGGTAACAAGAATCACAGCAGCTATAACCAAAATCATCATCGCCACCATAGTGACTTCCACGATGAAACCACGACTGCCGTGCCAGAGCAATACCATTTCCTCTATTACACCGTCCGGGAACCGGGCAATAATACCTATAAATATAATAAGCGAAATACCATTGCCTATTCCGCGCTCTGTGATCTGCTCGCCAAGCCACATGATAAAGATGGTGCCGCTGGTGAAGGTGAGAATGGTAAGTGGGATGAACCCGATGGTATCCATGTGTACGGCCGACAGACCGGCGGAGCTCTTCACGGTAGTAAGGTATCCGGCGGTGCCCCAGGCTTGCATGGCCGCGATGAGAACGGTCAGGTAACGGGTATACTGGGTAATCTTGCGCCGACCTTCCTCTCCCTCGCGCTGCAGACGCTGCAAATACGGCACGACCGCTCCCAAAAGCTGAAACATAATGGAGGCAGAGATGTACGGCATGATTCCCAGTGCAAAGATGGTGGCCTTCATGAAAGCTCCCCCAACGAAGAGGTCGAACATCCCAAAAAGGGTGTTGGTAGAAAGCGCCGAGGCCAAGACCGACCCGTCAATTCCCGGTGTGGGAATATGCCCACCAATACGGTACACAACTAAGATAGCTAAAGTATAGAAAATCCGTTTTCTTAACTCTTCAACCTTGAAAATCGAGCGAAAAGTTTCTAGCACGAAACCACCTCAGCTTTTCCGCCGGCTTTTTCAATCTTCGCTAAGGCCGATTTGGAGAAGGCGGCAGCTTTGACTGTGTAGGCCGTTTCCAGGTTTCCTTTTCCCAGAATCTTTATCGGAACATCCAAGTTCTTGATGAGACCAACCGCTTTCAGCGTTTCCCGCGTAACCTCACCTGGTTCACATCTGGTGAGATCGGAGACGTTCACAATCTGCCATTCCTTCTTGAAGATGTTTGTGAAACCATGTTTGGGCAAACGGCGGTGCAATGGCATCTGGCCTCCCTCACGGCCAGGCTTCCGCTTGCGACCACTGCGCTGTCCATACCCTTTGTGACCTCGCCCACAAGTTTTTCCCAAGCCACTGCCAGTTCCGCGGCCAACTCGCCTGCGGGCCTTCTTCGACCCCTTTGGAGGTCTTATTGTATGAAGCTCCATTGCTGCCTCTGCCATGCTTTACTCCACCTCTTCCACGGTCACCAGATGGCTTACCGCGCGAATCATGCCGCGAATCTGGGGTGTGTCATTATGAATCACCGTTCGGTGCAGTTTTCCAAGCCCGAGCGCCCGGATTGTTCGCTTCTGGGGTTTCTGTCTATCGATGGTGCTTCTTATCTGCGTAATCTTTAGCCGGGCCACATCAGTATCTCCTTGCTGGACAAAACTCACTCTTCCTCTCGGGCCTTGAGTTCCTGCTGACGCGTACGCAAATGTTGCAAGCCATTCATAGTAGCCTTGACCACATTATATGGGTTTCGGCTACCCAACACCTTGGCCAGGATATCCTGAATACCAGCCGACTCGAGTATCGAGCGCACCGCGCCACCGGCGATAACGCCCGTACCGGGAGAAGCGGGCCTCATAACCACCGTAGTTGCGGCAAACTGACCGTCGATCCGGTGGGGAATAGTTCCCTTGATCAGGCTGATCTCAGTCATGGAACGCCGAGCTGCCTCGGCGCCTTTGCGAATCGCTTCAGATACTTCGGAGGCTTTGCCGTGCCCAATACCAACGCGTCCGTTTTTGTCCCCAACAGTTACTAAAGCAGTGAAGCTAAAACGTCGGCCTCCTTTCACTACTTTAGCAACCCTGTTGATATTGATTACCTTCTCTTCAAACTCAAGGTTGTCCATGTCAAATCTTGCCAAATCCTACCTCACCTATGCCGAATAGAGTCACGTTCTAAAATTCGAGCCCCCCCTTGCGAGCGCCATCAGCGATGGCTTTGATGCGACCGTGATACCGGTATTTGTTCCTATCAAAGACCACCCGGCCTATACCCTTTGCCTTGGCCATCTGCGCCAGTATCTCACCTACCTTGAGAGCAACTTCAGTCTTGGTCACTTTCTCTTTGGTTTCGGATTTCACACTCTTCGAATTCGATGCGGCCGCGGCCAGCGTAACCATCTTCTCATCGTCAATGATCTGGGCAAAGACGTTTTTCAGAGACTTGGCCACCGTCAAGCGGGGACGATCAGCCGTGCCAAATACACTCCCCCGCACGCGACGTCTCCGCCGTCGGGCTCTCTTGTTCTTTTCTATGTTTTTGTCAGCCATTGTTCACACCGGCGTTTTATGACGAGCTTGCCGCCTTCCCAGCTTTCCTGCGGACAAGCTCACCAACGTAGCGGATCCCTTTGCCCTTGTACGGTTCAGGTTTGCGGAAAGAGCGGATTTTGGAAGCCACCAAACCGACCAGCTCCTTGTCTATTCCCGTCACTTCGATCTTATTTTCCTTAGGCATCACTGACAGGGTAATTCCATCAGGCGGAGAGAGAACAATAGAGTGCGAGTACCCCAGGTACAGCACAAGGTTTCTCACCCGCATTTCGGCGCGATAGCCTACCCCAATGATCTCTAACTGCCGGGTATAACCTTCAGTAACACCTACCACCATGTTATTAATCAGCGCCCTGGTCAGACCATGCAGAGCCCGATGCTTCTTTATATCGGAAGACCTCTCCACGATCACCGTGTTGTCTTGAATCGCCGCTGTAATCTCGGGATGAGTTTCCCGCGTCAGCGAACCCTTAGGTCCGGTCACCGTCAAGTTGTTGCCATCTATTTCAATCTTGACTTTATTCGGAATCGGTATCGGTTTCTTTCCCACTCGAGACATCGTCTGGACCTTTCTTCACCAGCACCGCAGCAACACTTCACCGCCAACACCTTTTTGGGCGGCTTCAAAATTCGTCATGACGCCACTGGAGGTGGAGACCACTATCATCCCTCGGCTGTTGAATGTCGAGCGACGCACCTGCTTGGCATCATAATACCTGCGCAGACCAGGACGCGAAACTCTCTGAATCCCCTTCAATACGGGGATATCCTCCCGATCATAGCGGATATAGACGCGCAGAATTCCCTGTTTGTTGTCGGGGAGCTCAACCACATCATTGAGGAAACGCTGTTCCTTAAGGATACGGACGATCTCGCGCTTGAGCCCGGAAGCAGGAACATCCACCGCATTCTTCTTGGCTTTCGAGGCATTACGAATTCTCGTCAGCAGATCAGCCACTGGGTCAGTCATAGTCATAAACTCTTACTCCGCTTACCTTGCACTCTGTCAGCTACCAACTGGCCTTGACAACGCCGGGAATTTCACCCGCCAGCGCAAGTTCTCTAAAGCATATGCGGCACAGTCCGAAGCGGCGCATGTAGGCGCGCGGGCGACCACAACGACGACAGCGGCTGTACTTACGGACTTTGAACTTCGGTTTCTGTCCTTGCTTCAGTATGAGACACTTCTTTGCCATTGGTCTCCTACTTGCGGAACGGTATCCCCAATTCAGTCAGGAGCCGACGCGCTTCTTCATCGGTTCTGGCCGTAGTGTTTATGGAGATATTCATCCCGCGTATTTTATCGATTTTTTCATAGTCTATTTCTGGAAAAATAAGCTGCTCACGCAAACCGATGTTGAAGTTCCCCCGACCGTCAAACGATTTAGCGTTTATCCCTCTGAAATCTCGAATGCGAGGTATGGCAATATTCACCAGCCGGTCCAGGAACTCATACATAACTTCACGACGGAGGGTAACGGAGCACCCAATCGAGGTGCCCTGTCGGAGTTTGAAATTCGATATGCTCTTTCTGGCACGTGTTATATATGGCTTGCGGCCTGTGACTTTTGTCAAGTCATCTACCGCCGCCTCAAGAGCTTTTGGATTCTGCGTAGCCTCGCCGACACCGATATTCACCGTGATTTTGGTCAGCTGCGGCACCTCCATGACGGATGAGTAGCCGCCATCTTTCATTAACTTGGCCCGAATCTCTTTCTCGTATTTATCTTTGAGTCTAGCCATAGCCGTTTGTCCTACAGTTGTTCTCCCGTCTTACGGCAAATGCGCACCTTTTTCGTTCGACCTCCTTCGTCAATACAGCGGGTTGAAACCTTTGTCGGGCCACCCAAAGTTGACGAATACAACGCCACGTTGCTGATATGTATGGGAACCTCAATTGCAAGTATGCCGCCTTTGGGATTCCTCTGTG
This sequence comes from uncultured Ignavibacteriales bacterium, assembly GCA_964416195.1. GTDB lineage: Bacteria > Zixibacteria > MSB-5A5 > GN15 > FEB-12 > CAYQDB01. The sequence continues at coordinate 23,792 of CAYQDB010000012.1, read as the reverse complement.
TCGGGCGTTGGTGCCGCTTTTTCATATTGATCCCCTCGACAAGTACGGTCTGCTTGTGGGGGTTGACGTGTAACACCTTACCGGTCTTCCCCCGATAAGAGCCGCATCGAATATAAACTGTGTCACCCTTCTTGATATGCATATCTTTCAACTCCCTCTCACAACACCTCAGGGGCGAGGGATATGATTTTCATAAACTGCTTCTCGCGCAACTCGCGAGCCACCGGACCAAAAATACGCGTTCCACGAGGTTCCCGCTGATCATTGATGATAACCGCGGCATTATCGGAGAAACGAATAGCAGAGCCGTCTCGCCGCCTTCGCTGGGACGTAGTCCTGACGACAACCGCCTTACAAATCTCTGATTTCTTGACAGTTCCTCCCGGGATAGCTTCCTTAATGGTCACTACGATAATGTCTCCGATACTTGCGTACTTCTTACGCCCACCTAAGATACGGAAGCACATTGCCTTCTTCGCGCCGGAGTTATCGGCCACCGACAAGACCGTATATTCCTGAATCATTTACGCATCACCCTTACACTGCAGTAGATTGGCTGCCGTTTCTCCCGTTACCTTGCTTTCTCTACGATCTCCACCAATCGCCAGCGCTTTTTCGCTGACAGGGGTCGTGTTTCCATCACACGCACGACATCACCAACCCCGGCTTCGTTGTTCTCGTCATGTGCGTACAGTTTAGAGGAGGTGCGAAAGGTCTTCATATATACCGGGTGCCTCATGGTGCGGTTAACCCGAATAACAATGCTCTTACTTGCCTTATTCGATATGACAGTGCCTGTGCGCACCTTTCGTTTGTTTCGCTCTGTTGCCTCCATCATCAGTTATTCCCCTATTTGGCCTTATCTTCCTGTTTTGGAGCAGATTGAGATAGTATAGATATACTGGTGTCCGCAAGTTTACGAAGTCCAATTCTATCCTCGTTAAGGACAGTCATTATCTTAGCGATTTCTCTACGAATCTGCCTTAGACGTAGAGGATTATCCAATGACTTGAGAGACCTGCGCATACGCAAGTTAAACTGCTCCTCAAGCAGGTCGTGTTGCTTCTGCATTAATTCCTCTCGTGTCATTTCTCGCAATGCTTGAACTTTCAGCACGGCTCAGGCTCCTTCTGTGTCAGTACGCGCTACAAACTTCGCCTTCATCGGCAACTTGTTGGCTGCCAGACGTAACGCTTCGCGGGCCAGTGTTTCCGGCACACCCTCGATTTCAAAAAGAATGCGACCGGGTTTAACTACAGCCACCCAATACTCCGGGGCGCCTTTCCCCTTGCCCATGCGCGTTTCAGCCGGCTTCTTAGTCACCGGTTTGTCCGGGAAAATTCTGATCCAAATCTTACCGCCACGCTTAATGTATCTCGTCATAGCAATACGGGCCGCCTCAATTTGCCTGTTCGTCAGCCAGCAGGGCTCCAGAGCTTTGAGACCGAATTCACCGAAATTGATAGCCGATCCGCCTTTGGTCTTGCCAGTCATACGTCCTCGATGGGCCTTGCGGAATTTTGTCTTTTTAGGCATCAACATAAGTTATTTCTCCGTCCTCACCGCATATTCCTATTGCGTATCCTTTGGCTCCTTTGAGGACAAACCGGCATCTGGTTTCTTTCCGGCTGAACCCCGAGATACTCCAGCCGACCCCTCGCGGTTCTTAGGCAATTCAGGGCGACGGCCCCTAGGCGGAGGACCGGAGGGGCGGCCCGCGCGGCGGATACGGCCGCGTGGACGTTTATGGGGCTGCTCACCCGCCCGCTTGGACTTTCTGGAACGAACATCCGGAGCCTCAGCATCACCCTCATGCTTCCCTTCCTCATCTCGGTCGAACAGCCCCGCTTCGAGAATCTCGCCTCGACATATCCACACCTTAACACCAATACATCCATACGTGGTATGGGCCGTCGAGGTGGCGTAATCAATATCCGCCCTCAGGGTATGAAGGGGGACACGACCATCGCGATATTTCTCCGTGCGTGCGATTTCAGCGCCGCCAAGGCGACCGGCACACTGTACTTTAATGCCAACAGCTCCCATCTTCATAGTCGCCGCGAGCGACTTCTTCATTGCCCGACGGAAAGAAACACGACCCTCCAACTGGCGGGCAATTGAGTCGGCAACAAGCTTCGCTGATAATTCCGGCTTCCTGACTTCAACTATATTCAGCATGATGTCCCTTTTGGTCAGAAGTTGCAGCTCCTCGCGAAGTTTGTCAACCTCAGCTCCCTTGCGACCGATCACAATGCCGGGACGGGAAGTATGAATGTCAACCGTCACCTTTTTAGCGTCACGCGAAATAAGCACACCGGAAATACCGGCGTTGTCAAGGCGCCTGGCAATGTAGCGCTTTATCAGCAGATCTTCGTAGAGCAAGTCAGCGAAGCTCCTGCCCGAAGCATACCACCTGCTATTCCAGGTTTTGATCACTCCAAGCCGGAACCCCACCGGGTGTGTCTTCTGTCCCAAACTTATCTCCCTAGTCCGTCAAAACACAAATGGTTCACTACTTCTCTTCTTCTTTAACCGCAGCTTTATCCGTCGTCTTGTCCGCTGCCACTTCTTCGGTTGTCGTCTTCATCTCCGCGGCCTTGGCCGACACTTCCGCCTCTTTCTTCTTTGGCTTTGCCGCACGCCTCTTACTCTTGGGAGCCACATCAGTTTCCCCTTCAAGCACAACGGTCAGGTGAGAGTAGCGCTTTCGGTAACGGAAGGCCCTGCCCATAGACTGAAAGCGAATCCGTTTCGCCGTCGGTGCAGCATCCACGACAATCCTGCTGACAACAAGGCTTTCGGGCTTCAGACGGTCAGTGCCCTCCGATGATAGGGCATTTGCTGCTGCCGATTTGACCGTTTTGGCGATGTGATGAGCGGCTATCTTCGGCGTGAAATTCAGGATATTGAGAGCCCGTTCCACCGGCAGGCCTTTCACAAGACCGGCTACAAGCCGCATCTTACGAGGCGGGATGCTAACGTATTTCAGTCGAGCTGTTGCCTTTACCAGCATTGGGGTCACTTAACCTTTCACCGAAGAGGCCCGCTCAGCCAGTCTACCACCATGCCCGCGGAAAGTGCGGGTAGGAGCAAACTCACCCAGTTTGTGACCGACCATGTTTTCTGTCACATAGATCGGGATGAATTTATTTCCATTGTGGACCGCCAGGGTATGGCCGACAAACTCGGGAGTTATGGTCGAACGGCGTGACCAGGTTTTGATAACCTTCTTCTCTCCGAACTCATTGAGCGCCTCTATTATTTTCTGCAACTTTGCGTCCACATATGGGCCTTTTTTTAGCGATCGCGGCATCTAACCTTCTCCGTCGTTAAATCTTCGTTCTCCGGTCCTGAATCAGGTGGTCGGTAGATTTACGTTTACGTCTTGTCTTAAAACCCTTGGTCGGCTTCCCCCAGGGCGTACAAGGGTGCCGTCCGCCGGAACTTCTTCCTTCACCACCACCCATCGGGTGATCGACCGGATTCATCGCCACTCCGCGTACGGAGGGACGACGACCCCGCCAGCGGCTAGCGCCGGCCTTACCCCATATGATATTCTTGTGATCGATGTTGGACAGCTGACCGATTGTAGCGTAGCATACAAGCGGCACAGTTCTCACCTCACCGGAGGGCAACTTCAAAATCGCTTTCTTCTCATCCTTCGCCATCAACTGGGCAAACGACCCGGCTGAGCGCGCTATCTGCCCCCCTCGTCCCGGTCGCATTTCGATATTGTGGCAGATCGTCCCCAGCAGCATCTTGGCCAGCGGCATGGCATTGCCGATGCGGTTGTCCACTTCCTCACCCGACATCAACATGTCATTGACCTTGAGATTAGCTGGAGCAAGTATGTACCGCTTTTCTCCATCTACATAGTGCAGCAGAGCAATGCGAGCCGAGCGATTCGGGTCGTACTCAATGGAAGCTACCCGTGCCGGGATATTATGCTTGTTACGGGTGAAATCTATCCTTCGGTAATGGCGCTTATGACCACCGCCACGGCAGAAGGCTGTGATGCGTCCCTTGTTGTTACGCCCCCCAGACTTGCGAACCGGCTCCAGAAGAGACTTTTCCGGTACGGTCGAAGTGATCTCATCAAAAACGGGGACCGTTCTAGACCTCAGCGACGGAGTTATGGGGCGGAACTTCTTAACAGCCATTGTTAATCACCAATCTAACCAACCTATACGTTATCAAAAATCGAAATAGTCTCACCCTGTTTGAGCTTGACGATAGCCTTCTTCCAGGTTGACGTCTTTCCCTCGTTGCGCCCGAGACGGCGGACTTTACCAGGGACAACCAGCGTTCGCACCGAATCGACCTTCACTTTGAAAGCATTCTCAATTGCCGTTTTGATAGTAAATTTGTTTGCCCATTTATCCACTTTGAAAACATACTCGTTATTCTGCTCACGCAACTTGGTGGAGCGCTCGGTAGAAATATGAGACTTTATAATCTGGTATGGATCGATACTCATCCGAACATCTCCTCCACTTTTTCCAAACCGGCTTTCGTAAAGACAAGCCAGTCAGCATTGATGAGATCGTAGCCGTTAGCCAGAGCCGCGCGGGAGTATTTCACTTTCTGAAGGTTGCGACACGAAAGAACGAGGTTTTCGTTCTTGGTCTCATCGAGCAGCAAACACTTCTCGCCAAGCAGTTCCAGCCGGGAGAGAATACCAATAACTTCCTTTGTCTTGATCTTATCTAACTCAACTCGGTCGAGCACCCTGATTCGTTCAGCTCGTGCCTTATCGGAGAAAAGCGATACAAGAGCCAGCCGCTTCATCCGTTTGGGCATTCTGAAACCATACTTTCTCGGCCCTGGTCCAAAAATCGTTCCTCCCCCGCGCCACAGCGGAGAACAATTGGTACCGGCCCGTGAGCGCCCCGTCCCTTTCTGACGCCACGGCTTCCGGCCGCCGCCGCGCACTTCACGCCGCGTTTTTGTCGAGGCATTCCCTCCCCGTTGCCGGGCAAGGTAATTCACCACATACTGATGCACAACCGCCTCGTTCGGCTCTACTTCAAACACTTCGGGCTTCAGAGCAACAGACCCGACTTCCTGACCTTCTTGATTGTAAACTTTAACGTTCATTACCAAGACCTATCGCGAGCCACGATTCGTCGTCCGCACCTTAACCAACGAGCCTCTGTTACCGGGAACCGATCCCTTAACGAGCATCAGGTTCTCCTTCTCAATGATCTGCATCACTTCCAGATTCAGGACGGTGACTCTGTCTTTCCCCATGCGACCGGCCATGCGCATACCCTTGAACACACGTGAAGGATAAGATGATTGCCCGATTGATCCGGGAGCACGCCAGCGATCCGATTGGCCGTGCGTCTTGTTCGCTCCCTGGAAATGGTGTCGCTTCATACCGCCGGCAAAGCCCAGGCCCCGTGAAATACCGGTCACATCAACCCGCTCTCCGACCTTGAACGCATCAACTGTCAGAACGGCGCCGATATCAAGGTCTGACCCATCATAGCGAACCTCCCTCAAATACCGCGTCGGTTCAATCTTTGCTTTAACGAAATGACCTGCCAACGGCTTGTTCACACGGCTTTTGCGGCGTTTACCAAGCCCGACTTGATAAGCGTCATAACCATGCTTCTCTTTGGTCTTTCTGGCCACTACCGGACAGGGGCCGGCTTCAATAACCGTCACTGGGATAGCTTCCCCGGCCTCGTTGAAAATACGGGTCACGCCAATTTTCTTACCAAGTATTTCTTTCATACCGACACAACCTATCAGGTCTTGATCTCCACATCCACACCCGCCGGCAGATTCAGCTTCATCAGCGCGTCAACGGTTTGCGGCGTGGAATCATAAATATCCATCAAGCGCTTATGGATCCTCGTTTCAAACTGTTCGCGCGACTTCTTGTCAACATGCGGCGACCTGAGAACCGTGTATACCGTCCGCTTCGTTGGAAGAGGAACCGGCCCTATAATTCGCGCCCCGGTACGAATCACCGTCCGTGCGATTTCCTTCGCTGATCTGTCCAGTGCGAAGTGATCGTACGCTTTCAGCCTGATGCGAATCTTCTGTACATTCATGGCAAACTCGAACCTCGCCTACTCCATAATCTCAGCTATGACGCCGGCACCGACCGTGCGACCTCCCTCGCGAATCGCAAAACGCAACTCCTTCTCCATCGCTATCGGCGTGATCAACTCTACGTTTATCGTTACATTGTCTCCTGGCATCACCATCTCTATCCCCTCCGGCAACTGCGCCACTCCCGTCACGTCCGTAGTCCGAAAATAAAACTGCGGTCGATAACCTGTGAAAAACGGCGTGTGACGACCTCCCTCCTCCTTCGTCAAAACGTACACCTCCGCCTTAAACTTACGGTGCGGCATCACCGAACCCGGCTTCGCCACTACCATCCCTCGCTCCAACTCATCCTTGTCAACCCCACGCAACAACAAACCAACGTTGTCACCCGCCTGAGCCTGATCCAAAAGCTTGCGGAACATCTCCACCCCCGTCACCACCGTCTTGCGCGTCTCGCCAAAACCGATGATCTCCACCTCGTCGCCCTGCTTGATTACTCCACGCTCCACACGACCCGTACCTACCGTCCCACGACCCGTGATGCTAAACACATCCTCCACCGGCATCAAAAACGGCTTGTCAGTCTCACGCTTCGGCTCCGGTATGTACGTGTCCAATGCCTCCAATATCTCATGAATCGACTTAAACGCCGGATCATCCAAGCCCTTCGACTCATCAACCCCAGCCGTCATCGCCTCCAACGCACTCCCACGTATCACCGGCACCTCATCTCCCGGAAATTGATACTGATTCAGTAAATCCCGTACCTCCAACTCCACTAAATCCAATAACTCCGGATCATCCACCATGTCCACCTTGTTCAAATAAACCACGATGTAAGGCACACCAACCTGACGCGCCAACAAAATGTGCTCCCGCGTCTGCGGCATCGGACCATCCGCGGCCGAAACCACCAAAATCGCTCCGTCCATCTGAGCCGCCCCCGTGATCATGTTCTTCACATAGTCCGCATGACCCGGACAGTCCACATGAGCATAATGACGCTTCTCACTCTCATACTCCACGTGCGCCGTCGCTATCGTGATCCCTCGCTCACGTTCCTCTGGCGCGTTGTCAATCGAATCAAAATCACGCACCTGCGTCCCCGTCTTACGGGATAACACCATCGTCATCGCCGCCGTCAACGTCGTCTTCCCATGATCAACGTGACCTATCGTGCCCACATTCACGTGCGGCTTCGTCCGCTTAAACTTCTCCTTCGCCATAACCGAGGAACTCCTCTATTATATTTTTACGTTCTCCAACATCTTCTTTGACACTTCACTTGGTACCGGCTGGTACTTGGCGAACTGCATCGTGAAGACCGCTCTCCCCTGAGAAATGTTTCGCAGCGTGTTGGCATACCCAAACATCTCCGACAGTGGCACTGTAACGGCAACAACAGAGACATCATCATGGGGCACCATGCCATTTATCTTACCGCGTCGGGAATTCAAATCCCCAACTACAGCTCCCATGTAGGCTTCGGGAACGACAACCTCAACATCCATGATCGGTTCCAGAAGTATAGGCTCGGCCCTTTTGGCACCGTCCAGGAAAGCCCGCGAGGACGCCACCCGGAACGCCATCTCGTTAGAGTCCACCTCGTGGTAACTGCCATCGTATAACTCACAGTAAACTCCGGTCATAGGGTAACCAGCTAAAACGCCGTTGTCCAGTGACTCCCGGACCCCGCGCTCGATAGCAGGTACAAATTCCCTGGGAACACTTCCGCCAACAAGCTTGTTTTCAAAGCGGAAGGGTGCGCCATCTTCGGTAGGTCGCAGACGCAACTTGACATGGCCATAGTGTCCCTTGCCACCCGACTGCCGGATAAACTTCCCCTCACATTCCACTTCGCGGGTAATAGCTTCCTTATAGGCAACCATGGGACGCCCAACAGAGGCCCCAACGCCAAACTCCCGCATCAGACGCTCGACTAAAATCTCAAGGTGCAACTCCCCCATGCCACGGATTATAGTCTGAGCTGTTTCTTCATCGTGTCTTACCTGGAATGTCGGGTCTTCCTCAGAGAGCTTGGTAAGAGCCTCGGCTAACTTGTCCTGATCGACCCTCGTCTTGGGCTCGATAGCTACCGCCACAACCGGCTCAGGAAACGACATACGTTCCAGTACGATCGGATGTTTCAGATCGCATAGGGTATCACCGGTGGTTGTTCCACGAAGCCCAATGGCAGCTACAATATCCCCGGCTCTGGCTACCTTAATATCCTCTCGCTTGTTGGAGTGCATTCTCAACAAACGACCAATCCGTTCTTTCTTGCCGGTGTTCGTGTTCAGAAGATAGGAACCAGCGGCCACGGAACCTGAATATATGCGCATATACGTCAACCGCCCCACGTAAGGGTCAGTAATAATTTTGAAGGCTAGTGCCGCCGTTGGTTCGTCTACACTGGGTCGTCGCGCGATGACTTTGCCAAGGTTGCCAGGGACATGTCCCTTGACAGGCGGCTTATCAAATGGTGACGGGAGAAAATCTACTACCGCATCGAGAAGCTTCTGAACCCCTTTGTTCTTAAACGAAGAACCGCACAACACTGGCACCATATGCGATTCAATCGTTGCCTTCCGCACCGCCTCCAAAACCCCGCGGGGGTCCAGAGGCTCGTCGTGCAGAAACTGCTCCAGCAGACGGTCGTCATATTCAGCGACCGCCTCAAGTAGCTTTTCGCGGTATTCGTTGGCGGTGGCAAGCATATCTTCGGGGACATCCAGGTCCTCGTAGGTGGTACCCTGTGAAGCCTCGTTATAAACGCGGAATTTCATTGTCAACAGATCAATAACACCGCTGAAAAGCCCTCCTTCGCCAGCAGGTATCGTGATAGGCACGCAGGCGGAGGTGAAGCGTTCGTTCATCACTTGGAGTGTCTTGGCAAAACTAGCGCCGGTGCGGTCCATCTTATTGATATAGGCAATTCGGGGCACACAATACTTATCAGCCTGCCGCCAGACCGTTTCCGATTGCGGCTCAACTCCGCCTACGGCACAGAAAAGCGCAATAGCCCCGTCAAGGACGCGCAACGAACGTTCCACTTCAACGGTAAAATCTACGTGACCGGGAGTATCAATGATATTGATTGTGTAATCGCGCCAGTAACAGGTAGTAGCAGCCGAGGTGATAGTAATACCTCGCTCCTTTTCCTGCTCCATCCAGTCCATGGTCGCTGCGCCATCGTCAACCTCTCCAATCCGGTGCGTCTTCCCCGTGTAGAAGAGAATACGTTCGGTGGTGGTCGTCTTGCCAGCATCGATATGCGCCATGATACCAGTGTTGCGCACCTTCTGCAACTCCAATTCCCCTGACATAACTAACTACCTGACGGAACCACACAAGTTTATCCATGCATAACCATCATGCCGACGTCGGCCGACTCAATTATATCCACCAGTGAAGGATAGAAAACAACGCGGTCACTCTCTTGGCCACGCCGCGCTTGCCACTCACACCTTACGAGTAAATTTCACCCACTGTCGATCAACGCTACTGGGGGCAGCAATCTTCCCCATCGGAAGAGCAATGCTACCACTTGAAATGCGCGAAGGCTCTATTAGCCTCCGCCATCTTGTGTGTATCCTCCTTCTTCTTAATCGAAGCACCTTCGTTATTTGATGCCGCCAGCAACTCGGCCGACAACTTCTCAGCCATAGACTTACCGCTTCGGGCTACCGCATAGGTCCTGATCCATCTGATGGCCAGAGCCGTACGACGACCCGGTCGTACTTCAACCGGCACCTGGTAGGTTGCACCGCCTACTCTACGCGATTTCACCTCCAGAACCGGCTTGACATTGTTGACCGCCTTGCGGAACACATCCAACCCGCTCTGCCCGGATTTCTTCTCCAACATGTCAAGGGCAGAATACAAGCACCCCTCGGCATTAGAGCGCTTTCCGCTTTTCATCATGCAAGAAACAAACTGTGTAACCAGCTTATCCCCGTACTTAAAGTCCGGTTTTACCGAACGTTTAATTGCTCTTGTTCGTCTGGACATTACTCAGTACTTCCACCTACTGCTTGGGCTTCTTGGTTCCGTATTTTGACCGACTTCGTTTCCGATCACCGACACCTGAGGTATCCATAGTACCCCGAATAACGTGGTATCGGACCCCCGGGAGATCCTTGACACGGCCGCCGCGGATGAGGACAATCGAGTGCTCCTGAAGGTTGTGACCTTCCCCCGGGATATATGCTGTTACCTCAATCTGGTTGGTCAGGCGCACTCGCGCTACCTTCCGCAAGGCCGAGTTCGGCTTCTTGGGAGTTGAGGTATAGACACGAGTACAGACCCCTCGCCTTTGTGGGCTGGAACCCAGTGCGGGGGTCTTTGTCTTTTCAATGACCCGTTTCCTTCCCTTCCGAATCAATTGGCTTATGGTCGGCAAAATCTCACCTGTATTCCAAACTCATGTTTTTGCACAGAAAAACCAATTTATAGCCAAACATCCTTCTGTCAAGCCTTTTCGTCAAAAATGTCAGCCACTACAGCTTCTTTCTCTTCCCCTGCTTCTTTGGCGGCTTCGGCTTCTTCTTCCCTCTCCACTATTATAGACTTGTACCGGTTTATACCGGTGCCGGCAGGGATCAGGTGACCAATAATAACGTTCTCTTTCAAACCCATCAGGTAATCGATTTTTCCCGAGACGGCCGCCTCCGTAAGCACTTTAGTCGTTTCCTGAAAGGAGGCAGCAGAAATAAAGCTGTCGGTGGACAGCGACGCCCTGGTGATTCCCAGCAGGACCGGTCTCGAAGTCGCCGGCTCTCCCCCTTCTGCAACTACGCGCGCGTTCTCCTCGGCGAACTTAACCTTGTCTATCTTTTCACCCTCGAGGAAATTCGTCTCGCCGACATGCTCGATCTGCACCTTCTGCATCATCTGTCGGACGATAACCTCGATATGTTTGTCGTTTATTTTCACACCCTGGAGACGGTATACTTCCTGGATCTCACCGACCAGGTAGGCCTGAACTTCATACACACCCAAAATGTCAAGGATGTCGTGAGGATCTTTCGCTCCTTCACACAGCCTATCCCCGGCCAGTACCCGGTCACCGCCGTGAACCATAAGGTGCTTGCCATGCGGTACGAGGTACTCCCTTTCTTCATCGTGTTCACCCTGGACAAGGACCTGCTGCTGGCCACGGATAATTTTCCCAAACTCAACGTTGCCGTCGATCTCAGAAATAACAGCCGGATCATGAGGACGGCGAGCCTCAAACAGTTCCGCTACGCGTGGCAGGCCGCCGGTAATGTCACGGGACTTGGCAATCACCCGGGGCATTTTCACCAATACATCACCGGCCTTGACCGCTTGATCCTCGGCTACCTGTAGCTGGGCATCAGTCGGGATGCGATAGCTGCCAACAGTCTTGCCTCGATTGTTCTCAATCAGCACCGTGGGGAACAGAGTCTTATCTTTAGTTTCGATAATAATTGACTGGATAAGCCCGGTCTGTTCGTCGTGGGTCTCACGGAAGGAAACATCCTTTATAATATCCTTGAATTTTACCTTCCCATCTTTCTCACACAAGATCGTCCCGGTATACGGATCCCATTCAAGGATCACATCCCCCTTCTTCACCTCTTGCCCATCCTTTACCAGCAGGTGGGCGCCGTAGGGCACTTTTAGTCTGGTCCGTAGGCGTCCCTTGTCGTCAATAATGTACGCTTCACCAACGCCCTCTCGGCTGGTCACCATTACAGTACCGTCTTCACGATCAACAGACTTGATGTTTTCAAGCTTGATTTTCCCAGTATACTTGGCCTCAAGCTGGGACTGCTCGGCGATACGAGCCGCCGCACCGCCAATGTGGAAGGTACGCAACGTAAGCTGGGTGCCGGGTTCCCCGATTGACTGAGCAGCAATGACACCTACAGCCTCGCCGATGTTCACCAATTTCATTGTGGCAAGGTTTCGTCCATAGCACTTGGCACAAACACCATACTTCGACTCACACGTGAGCACAGAACGGATCCGTACTGTTTCGATCCCAGCCTCTTCGATTTTGTCGGTATGCTCTTCCCGGATTTCTTCGCCGCTGGAGACGACCAACTCGTCAGTTATCGGGTCGTAAACATCATCCAGAGCCACTCTCCCGAGAATACGATCGCGCAACGACTCAATTACCTCTTCACCTTCCTTGATAGCTGATACTTCCAAGCCCAGGATAGTGCCACAATCCTCTTCTCGAATGATGACATCCTGCGCCACGTCAACCAGACGACGGGTCAGGTAGCCGGCATCGGCGGTTTTCAGGGCAGTGTCAGCCAGGCCTTTGCGGGCACCGTGGGTGGAGATGAAGTACTGCTGCACCGACAGCCCCTCCCGGAAGTTGGCCGTAATAGGATTTTCAATAATTTCGCCCACGCCACCGGTAATTTTCTTCTGGGGCTTCGCCATCAAGCCGCGCATCCCAGCTAACTGGCGGATTTGTTCCTTGGAGCCACGAGCGCCGGAATCGGCCATCATAAACACCGGGTTAAAACCGTTTTGTTCAGTCGCCAGATTCTCAAACATGTCACTCGATATTTCATTCGTTGTGCGCGTCCACGTATCAATAACCTGATTATACCGTTCTCCATTGGTAATAACGCCACGCTCATAGCGCTTCTGTATCTTGGCCACTTCCGCGGTGGCACCCTGAATCAGTTTGTCCTTTTCTCGAGGGACAACTAAATCATCGATAGAAACTGTAATTCCAGCTTTGGTCGCGTACTCGAAACCATAATACTTCAGCCGGTCCAGAAACTCAACCGTTTCGTTCTGACCCAGGTGCCAGAACGTATTGGCAACCAGCTCTTCCAGTTTACTCTTCGTAGCGAGATCATTGAAATACGCCATAGCCTTGGGCAGGACTTCGTTAAACATCAACCTGCCAACGCTTGTTTGAACCCGCTCGTTGCCTATCCTGACATTGATGGGGGCGTGGAGACCAACATGGCCGGAATCATACGCAAACAGGCCTTCATTAGGCGAGCTGAAGGTCATGTTTTCTCCGGGCTCCCCGGGACGCAGCTTGGTCAGGTAATAACAACCCAGGACGATATCCTGGGACGGCACGGCGACTGGACGCCCCGATGAGGGTAACAGGATGTTGTTGGTCGACAACATCAGCACCTTAGCTTCGAGCTGAGCCTCAAACGAGAGTGGCACATGGACCGCCATCTGGTCACCGTCAAAGTCGGCATTAAAGGCCGCGCATACCAAGGGATGCAACTTGATCGCTTTTCCCTCCACCAACAGAGGGTAAAAGGCCTGTATGCCCAGGCGGTGCAGGGTTGGCGCACGATTGAGCATCACTGGGTGGTCCTCGATAATTTCCTCCAGAATGTCCCATACTTCAGGCCGCTCTCGTTCAACCAACTTCTTGGCCGATTTCACGGTCTGGACATAACCTTTCTCCTCAAGCTTCATTATGATGAAAGGTTTGAACAACTCTAGGGCCATATTCTTAGGCAGACCGCACTGATGAAGTTTCAGCTCCGGCCCAACGACGATGACCGAACGACCGGAATAATCAACGCGTTTGCCCAGGAGATTCTGGCGAAAGCGTCCCTGCTTCCCCTTGAGGAGATCGGAGAGCGATTTGAGCGGGCGTTTGGAGTCACCGCGAACCGAATGAGTCCGACGGCCATTATCAAGCAGCGCATCAACAGCTTCCTGAAGCATCCGCTTCTCATTGCGAAGAATGACGTCGGGCGCCTGTATATCTATCAACTTCTTTAGACGGTTGTTGCGGTTGATCACACGACGGTATAGATCATTCAAGTCAGAGGTTGCAAAACGTCCGCCTTCAAGGGGCACAAGGGGTCGAAGATCAGGGGGAATGACAGGAATAATGCTCAGGATCATCCATTCCGGTCGGTTTTGCGACTGGCGGAACGATTCAATTATGCGAAGGCGCTTAAGAACGTCCTTTTTGCGCTGGACTGATGTTTCTACTTTCGCCTGAGCACGGAGCGTCACAGCCGTCTCATCAATATCTATTTGTCGGAGCAGCTCGCGGATCGCTTCGGCACCCATACGAGCATCAAACGTCTTGCCGGCCTCCTCCAACTCGACGAATTCCTCTTCGGTCAGAACATCGCCGACCTGATAAGAAGAGTTACCGGGGTCGATCACCAAGTACGATTCATAGTAAAGTATTTTTTCAAGCTGGCGAATAGAGAGATCAAGCAAATGCCCAATACGAGACGGCAGGGACTTGAAATACCAGATATGTGAGACTGGCACGGCCAACTCGATATGCCCCATACGCTCGCGGCGGACTTTTGACTGGGTTACTTCCACCCCGCAGCGATCACAAACAATCCCTCTAAAACGAATGCGCTTATACTTACCACAGTTGCACTCCCAGTCTTTTACCGGACCAAAAATTCTCTCGCAAAACAGACCGTCCCGCTCCGGCTTGAAGGAGCGATAGTTAATTGTCTCCGGCTTAGTCACCTCGCCGTATGACCACGACAGGATCACCTCCGGCGAGGCGATCTGGACCTGGATCGCCGCAAATTCTGGAACGTTCTTCTGACGCCCAACACTTTGACCCGTCACACCGACCATGGTTTGCTCCTTTATATCAACCACCTGTGGCATTCCGCCGACAGTTGTGTTATCTCTCCCAACAAGGCTACTTCTCCAACAGCCTGATATCAAGGCCAAGGGCCTGCAGTTCTTTTATCAAGACGTTAAAGGCTTCCGGATAGCCCGGCTCGGGCGGGTTTTCACCCTTGACTATGGCTTCGTAAACCCGGCTGCGACCAGTCACGTCGTCGGACTTGACTGTTAACATCTCCTGCAACGTATAGGCGGCGCCGTATGCCTCCAGCGCCCAGACTTCCATTTCCCCAAAACGCTGACCGCCAAACTGGGCCTTTCCACCCAGCGGCTGCTGCGTCACCAGCGAGTAGGGGCCAATAGAGCGGGCATGAATCTTATCATCGACCAGATGGGACAGCTTGAGCATATAGATGTAGCCGATTGTCACCGGGTTGTCAAACGGGTCGCCGGTGAATCCGTCATAGAGCGTCGTTTTGCCGTCCTCAGGCAGCCCGGCCTCTTTGAGTTTTGCCTTGATGTCATCGACCTTGGCTCCCTCAAACACCGGTGTTGCCATGTTCTCACCAAGCTTCTTAGCCGCCCACCCGAGATGTGTCTCCAGAATCTGTCCGACGTTCATCCGCGAAGGCACCCCGAGCGGATTCAAGACAATATCCACCGGTGTGCCATCACCCAGATAGGGCATATCCTCTACCGGCACGATTTTGGAAACCACCCCTTTGTTGCCGTGCCGACCGGCCATCTTGTCACCGACAGAGATCTTCCGGCGAATGGCAACGGTTACCTTGACCAGTTGCTTGACGCCGGGAGGAAGCTCAACACCACGGACAACCTTGTCAACCTCGATCTCCATTTCTTGTTTCTTGAGAGCGATCAACTCTGCAGCCTCGGCAATAACATTGTCAACGTATTTGCTCACCGTAGCATCAGTGCAGAAGCCCTCAGGAGCGACAACAGAGTCAATATCGAAATCAGCGAAGAAGTCAGCATTGTACTTATGACCGGCACGAATTACAACCGAGTTGTCAAGAGCGGAACGTACCGTCTGCGAGGTCTTACCATCCAACAGCTCCCCAAGACGTTGGCTCCGCAGAGCGATAATGCCATTAAGCTTGTTCTGGTAAAGCTTCTTGATCTCAGCTATCTGCGCTTTCTCCTGCTTTTTCGCATCCTCGGTACGTTCCTTGCGTGAAAAGACCTGGGTTTTGATCACAACCGCTTTCATTCCCGGGGGTGCCTTCAAACTAGCATCGCGGACATCGCCTGCTTTTTCACCGAAGATAGCGCGTAACAACCGTTCCTCAGGCGACAGTTCCGTCTCCCCTTTGGGGGTAATCTTGCCCACCAAGATATCCCCCGCCTCGACTTCGGCTCCTGCTCGAACGATACCATTTTCATCGAGGTTCAGCAAAGCCTCTTCGGAGACGTTGGGAATCTCACGGGTAATTTCCTCGGCCCCACGCTTCGTATCACGAACCTGCAGTTCAAATTCCTCAACGTGAATAGAAGTGAAAATGTCGTCGTACACAAGGCGCTCGGAAAGAATAATAGCGTCTTCGAAATTGTATCCGCGCCAGGGCATAAAGGCTACCAGTGCATTGTAGCCTAAAGAGAGCTCGCCACGGTCAACCGCCGGACCATCAGCGATAATATCGCTCCGCTTGACCTCGTCTCCGACATTCACCACCGGCCTGAAGTTTATGCAGGTGTCCTGGTTAGAACGCCGGAACTTTGTGAGGCAGTACTCGTCATCTTCGACATAGCTCAGCTTGCCGATTCTGGACCTGACATCCGGCTTTATGACGATCTTTTCGCTATCGACATAAGATACCGTACCAGAGCGCTTGGCGCAGACAACGGCTCCTGCGTCACTGGCAACTCTGGCCTCCATACCGGTCCCGATCAGGGGTGCCTCGGTCTTCAGCAACGGCACCGCCTGACGCTGCATGTTCGATCCCATCAAGGCGCGGTTGGCGTCGTCATGCTCCAAAAACGGAATCAAGGCTGCCGCTACGGAGACAATCTGCCGTGGCGAAACATCCATGTACTCGACCTCGGTCCCTTTGATTTTTGGGTACTCAGAGCGGCGACGGGCCACAACATATTCGTTTAAAAATCTGCCATTCTTATCAAGCGGTTCATCACACTGGGCAATGAAATGCCGGTCTTCCTCATCGGCCGAGATGTACACAATTTCATTGGTCACCTTGCCCTTGGCCACTTTACAGTAAGGGGTTTCCAAAAAGCCATACTTGTTTATCCGGGCAAATGTCGCAAGAGAAGTGATTAATCCGATATTGGGGCCTTCGGGCGTCTCAATCGGACACATCCGACCGTAGTGAGTATGGTGAACGTCCCGCACTTCAAATCCCGCCCGCTCCCTGGTTAATCCTCCCGGACCAAGTGCGGACAGCCTGCGTTTGTGTGTCAGCTCCGACAGGGGGTTGGTTTGATCCATGAACTGGGAAAGCTGTGATGAACCGAAAAACGACTCTACCACCGTTGACACCGTCCTGGCGTTTACCAGAAGCTGCGGGGTAACATTCTCCTGATCCTTCAACGAAAGCCGCTCACGTATGGTACGAGCCACCCGCGAAAGCCCCACAGAAAAGAGATTAGCCATAAGCTCCCCTACCGTGCGGGCGCGACGATTGCCAAGATGGTCTATGTCATCCGTATATCCCCTGTCGTTACACAGCCCTATCAGGTATCTTACAATGGTGATGAAATCCTGAACATCAAGCGTCGTTTTTTCAAGGGGGATATCCAGCCCAATGCGCTGGTTAATCATATAACGTCCCACCTCACCAAGATCATAACGCTTGCTGTTGAAAAAGAATCTGTTCAGAAGAGCCTCTGCCATCTCAAGCGTCGGCGGCTCACCGGGGCGTAACATGGAATATATCTTTACAAGCGCTTCTTCCCGAGATTTGGTTGTGTCTTTCCTGAGGGTATTGAGAATGACCCAGACTTCACGCTCATTCTCTTTCTTGACAACAACCTTAACGGACTTGTAGCCAAGCCCAGCAAGCCCCTGCACCACATCCTCGGTTATTAGCTCCCCTGGAGAGAAAAGAACCTCACCAGTTTTGGCGTCAATGATGCTCTCGGCCAGGAACGAGTCCTCATGCACTTCCACCTTCTTCGCCTTCAGGTTCAGCTTGCTGACGGAATAGAACAAATCCAGTATCTCTTCATCCGAAGAATGCCCCAATGCCCTCACTAGCATGGTCACAGGCATCTTGCGGCGAGAATCAATATAGACATACATAATGTCATTAATATCCATACTGAACTCAACCCAGCTTCCGCGGTAGGGGATGATGCGCGCTGAATAGAGCTTCTTGCCGTTGGGGTGAAGCGTCTCATCAAAGAACACTCCTGGGCTCCGATGAAGCTGGCTAACGATAACCCGCTCTGCTCCATGAATAACAAATGTACCCCACTCCGTGATGAGTGGCAGTTCCCCCATATACACGTCCTGCTCAATGATATCCTTCACTTCTTTCTTGTCCCCCTCGCCCTGGCGGCTAACCAAACGCATGGTTACCCGCAGGGGAGCGGCATAGGACATATTGCGGGCTCGACATTCCTCGATAGTGTACCGCGGCGGGCCGAGGTGATAGCTTACATATTCGAGAGAATAATTCTCATGAATATCCGTTACAGGGAAAATATCCATGAATATGCGGTGAAGTCCCTTCAGCTCACGCTTGGAGGGAGAAACATTAAGCTGGAGGAAGTTGTGATAAGACATCAACTGGACATCCAGCAAATTGGGCATTTCTGTCGCATCTGACAACTTGCCATAGTTTAACCGTTCAACCATTTCTGACCGGGCCAAAACAAACCCTCCTCTAAAATGGATGACAAATACAACCCCCCGCGAGCAGAAACTTCCCGCGGGGGATGCTCTAACTTATTATCGTTCCAAGGCTTGGTTGATCACGGCATCCGTCTCATTCTTCTCCCCCTTAACCATCACGGGGAGCCATTATTGCTATTAATCCACCAACCTTAAAAACAGAATCAAGGGATTTTCAGTTGCCGTATTCTACTTTCTACCTAACCAGCGGCGGCATCCAAACGTTCCCGACCGCTGAGCGGGTGAGTGATAGTTACTTAATTTCGACCTGAGCGCCAACTTCCTCAAGCTTGGCTTTGGCTTTCTCCGCCTCGTCTTTCGGCAAGCCTTCCTTTATCTTGGAAGGAGAGCTTTCCACAACCTCTTTAGCCTCTTTCAAGCCCAGTGAAGTCAGTTCGCGCACGACTTTGATAACCTGAATTTTCTTGTCCCCAATGGCGGTGAGGACCACATCAAACTCGGTCTTTTCTTCCACTTCGGCCGCAGCTGCCACACCTCCGGCAGCCCCACCCGGCATCATTGCCACCGGAGCGGCCGCCGTGACACCGAATTTATCTTGAATAGCCTTGGAAAGATCGGCAAGATCCATCGCATTCAGCACGGAGATCTTGTCAACGATTTCATCAATAGCAGGGTTAGCCACCTTATGCACCTCACAGATTTACTATGATTCTCTTACTTACCTTATCTTTAGGACGGATACCCCACCCCTTGGGGTGAGATAAACCAGTCAATTATCCTTCGTTTTTTTTCTTTTCCGCCAACGCCTCGACTGTACTGACCAGCTCCCGGACAAATCCATCCAGGACTCCCACGAGCTGGGTAAACGGGGCCTCTACCGCCGCAACTACCTGCGCCAGCAACGTCTCTTTCGGCAGCAGCTCCGCCAACCGCTTAATCTCCTTGCCGTCAAAGACCTGGCCATCGACGACAAACATTTTCATACGCGGCAGTTCTTTATCCTTGTAAGAATCGTGCAGAATCCTGGCAGCCACCGCCGCGTCGTCGCTCGTAAAGGCAACAGCCGTCGGGCCGCTCAGGTGGTCATCGATGTCCGTCACGCCAGCCTGATGGGCGGCAAGCTTGAACAACGTATTCCTGGCGACAAGGTACCTGACATTGTTCTCGCGTAGGCTCTTTCTCAGGCCAGTGATATCAGTAACATTCAGACCTTGATAGTCAGTAATGAAAAAGGAGTCCGCGTCGTTAAACAACTTCTTGATCTCTGCAACGGCAGTGATCTTCTGAGGGTTCGGCATTTCTTCAAGCTC
This sequence comes from uncultured Ignavibacteriales bacterium, assembly GCA_964416195.1. Lineage (GTDB taxonomy): Bacteria > Zixibacteria > MSB-5A5 > GN15 > FEB-12 > CAYQDB01. Next base: position 4,019 of record CAYQDB010000012.1, on the reverse strand, counting down.
CTTCTACAACTACTTCTTCAAGGTTGCCAAAAGCTCTTGATGGTCCAGCTTCAATCCGGGACTCATCGAAGAACAGATTGAGGCACCCAAAACGTAGGCACCTTTTGCTGCAGCCGGTTTGGCGCGTACGACGGCGTCGACGAAGGCCAGCACGTTTTCTTCAATCCTCTCCTGGTCGAACGAAAGTTTTCCAACCGCAGCGGCAATATTGGCCTGTTTATCAACCCGAAACTCTATCCTCCCCGCCTTGAGTTCCTTGACCGTTCTGGCTATATCCATTGTGACCGTACCCGTTTTCGGATTCGGCATGAGGCCACGAGGGCCAAGAATCTTGCCTAACTGACCGACAACACGCATCATGTCGGGAGAAGCAACCGCAACATCGAAATCCGTCCACCCCCCCTTGATCTTCTCCGCCAGCTCTTCAGCGCCCACAAAGTCGGCGCCCGCTTCCTGGGCTTCAGTTGCCTTCTCCCCCTGAGCAAAGACCACCACCCGTATCGGCTTACCGGTGCCGTTAGGAAGAGAAACGGTTCCGCGAACCATTTGGTCGGCATGCTTGGGATTGACACCCAGACGGATCGCTACTTCCACTGACTCATCAAACTTTATGTAGTGCTTTTCTTTGAGCAGTTGCACTGCTTCGGATAGAGCGCGCTTCTTGGTCCGGTCAATACCCTCTCGATAATCTCTGTACTTCTTTGATCGCTTCATATTTCCTCATTCTCCCTGAAAGCGGTACATACCGTCTCAGGTGCCAACGAATGGTTCAAGTCTACCGCACCTCGATCCCCATAGAACGAGCGGTGCCTTCGATTATCTTCATCGCCGCCTCAACCGACGCAGCGTTTAGATCTTTCATTTTTGTCTCGGCGATTTCCCGCACCTGCTGTTTCGACACCAGCCCGACCTTATCCTTGTTAGGTACACCCGACCCCTTCGCAACCTTGGCGGCCATCTTCAAAAGCGTTGACGCCGGCGGCGTCTTGGTAATAAAGCTAAACGATTTGTCGGTGTACACGGTGATGATCACCGGGGTCAGGACGCCATTCCCCCCTTCAGTCCGGGCATTAAAAGCCTTGCAGAACTCCATAATGTTCACCCCGCGCTGTCCGAGCGCCGGGCCAACCGGAGGAGCCGGGTTGGCCTGTCCGGCGGGAATCTGCAACTTGATTTCAGCGACTACTTTCTTCGCCATGTTTGCCTATGCTCCAATCGAGTACCGCTTGGCACTACTTTTTCAACAGTTCCACCTGTAGGAAGTCAAGTTCCACCGGTGTAGGACGGCCAAAGATCGAAACCATCACCTTCACCCTACGCCGCTCCATATTGACCTCGCTTACCGTACCCGAGAAATCCGAAAATGGTCCGTCATTCACTTTCACCGCATCACCGGCCTGAAAAGGAAAATCGGTGGCTTCCTCGGTACGACTGCGGTTGATTTGCCCGACAATACGCTCCACCTCTGTTTCCTTGAGTGCCTTCGGCTTACCGGCCACTCCAACAAAACTGGTGACCCCGGGAGTTGAAATGACCAGCTCCTGGGTCTCCTTGGTTAACTCCATTTGCACCAGAAGATAACTCGGTAAGAATTTCTTGGTGCTGGTTGACCGCCGACCCTGTTTCATTTCCGTGACTTCCTCGGTCGGGATAAGAATCTCGCCGAACTTATCCTCCATCCCGGCATTGGTTATCGCTGACTCCAGGTACCGCCGGGCTTTCTGCTCGTGGCCTGAGAAGGTATGCACAACATACCAGCAAAGCGCCATCTGCTCCTCAACCTCCAACGCCACCACCAAAAATAGAACGGACCACAAAGCTGAGAATGCGGTCCACTATGCCGATGAAAATCGCCAGTATCAGCGAGACGACTACGGTCACGATAGTTGAGCCAACCAACTCATCCTTCGTCGGCCACGTCACCTTCCTCAGTTCAGCGTTCACTTCCTTGAGAAACTTTTTTATCTTCTCCACAACAGTTCCCTTTTAGACACCTAGCAGGCCAGGAGGGATTCGAACCCCCACCATCCGGTTTTGGAGACCGGCGCTCTACCAATTGGAGCTACTGGCCTGTCACAGCAACACTTCTATCTGGTTTCCCTGTGCAGGGTATGTTTGTTGCAGAAGCGACAGTATTTCCGGTATTCAATCCGCTCTGGATGCAGGCGCTTGCTTTTTTTGGTGTCATAATTACGCCGTTTGCATTCGGTGCAAGCCAGTACTATCCGATCTCTTGGCATCGTCCATTCACCACTCTGCTACAGTCTACTTCCTACTCCATAATCTCAGCTATGACGCCGGCACCGACCGTGCGACCTCCCTCGCGAATCGCAAAACGCAACTCCTTCTCCATCGCTATCGGCGTGATCAACTCTACGTTTATCGTTACATTGTCTCCTGGCATCACCATCTCTATCCCCTCCGGCAACTGCGCCACTCCCGTCACGTCCGTAGTCCGAAAATAAAACTGCGGTCGATAACCTGTGAAAAACGGCGTGTGACGACCTCCCTCCTCCTTCGTCAAAACGTACACCTCCGCCTTAAACTTACGGTGCGGCATCACCGAACCCGGCTTCGCCACTACCATCCCTCGCTCCAACTCATCCTTGTCAACCCCACGCAACAACAAACCAACGTTGTCACCCGCCTGAGCCTGATCCAAAAGCTTGCGGAACATCTCCACCCCCGTCACCACCGTCTTGCGCGTCTCGCCAAAACCGATGATCTCCACCTCGTCGCCCTGCTTGATTACTCCACGCTCCACACGACCCGTACCTACCGTCCCACGACCCGTGATGCTAAACACATCCTCCACCGGCATCAAAAACGGCTTGTCAGTCTCACGCTTCGGCTCCGGTATGTACGTGTCCAATGCCTCCAATATCTCATGAATCGACTTAAACGCCGGATCATCCAAGCCCTTCGACTCATCAACCCCAGCCGTCATCGCCTCCAACGCACTCCCACGTATCACCGGCACCTCATCTCCCGGAAATTGATACTGATTCAGTAAATCCCGTACCTCCAACTCCACTAAATCCAATAACTCCGGATCATCCACCATGTCCACCTTGTTCAAATAAACCACGATGTAAGGCACACCAACCTGACGCGCCAACAAAATGTGCTCCCGCGTCTGCGGCATCGGACCATCCGCGGCCGAAACCACCAAAATCGCTCCGTCCATCTGAGCCGCCCCCGTGATCATGTTCTTCACATAGTCCGCATGACCCGGACAGTCCACATGAGCATAATGACGCTTCTCACTCTCATACTCCACGTGCGCCGTCGCTATCGTGATCCCTCGCTCACGTTCCTCTGGCGCGTTGTCAATCGAATCAAAATCACGCACCTGCGTCCCCGTCTTACGGGATAACACCATCGTCATCGCCGCCGTCAACGTCGTCTTCCCATGATCAACGTGACCTATCGTGCCCACATTCACGTGCGGCTTCGTCCGCTTAAACTTCTCCTTCGCCATAACCGAGGAACTCCTCTATTATACCCATTTCAAAAGCCCAGAACCAGGATTGAACTGGTGACCTCATCCTTACCAAGGATGTGCTCTACCAACTGAGCTATCTGGGCCGTCTATTCCACCCTGTTTTTCAGCCAAAAAAAATAGGCTGGCCGGGCCTTAGTAAACCTTAATGATACACCTGTCATTAACAAGCTGTCAAGCCAAAACTATGCAAAATCACAAAAAAACAGAATCTACTCTACCGAGGCCAATACCGGCTTCTCTCTACTGTTTCGGAAAGATCAGCAGCCCTTTTAGCTATTTTGTTCGATTTTTATACATATTTTCGGGTCGTTTTTTGCTGGGAGAGCGGCGACACAACGCAACCGACTAAGGTGCAAAGAGTTATACCAACTACAGGTCCGAATAAAAAAGTGGGGGTTTGAGCACGGGACAATGAGCCACCGACCTTATAATAATGACAAAAAGAGCGGGAGACGAGGCTCGAACTCGCGACCAACAGCTTGGAAGGCTGTGACTCTACCAACTGAGTTACTCC